>NZ_JBQFPA010000003.1:0-558530 GCF_056534105.1 Ruegeria sp. E5
CCCTCCGGACCCCCCGAGATATTTATAGCCAGATGAAGCTGATGCGGATCAGAAATCGACGGGGCCGTCGAGTTCGTGGACCTGCCACGGCAGGCCGTGGGTGTTCAGCATGTCCATGAAGTCGTCCGGGTCGAGCTGTTCCATGTTCCACACGCCCGGCTGGGTCCAGTTGCCCTTTAGCACCTGCGCCGCACCGATCATGGCGGGGACGCCGGTGGTGTAGCTGACGGCTTGGCTGCCGACCTCACGGTAGCATTCCTCGTGATCGCAGATGTTGTAGATATAATAGGTCTTTTCGCCCGAGCCGTCCTTGGCCTGACCTGTGGCGATGTCACCGATGCAGGCTTTGCCCTTGGTCTCCGCGCCCAGATCGCCGGGATCGGGCAGCAGGGTTTTCAGGAACTGAATCGGGATGATTTCCTTGCCGTCATGCATCACCGGGTCAATGCGAGTCATACCGACGTTTTCCAGCACCTTGGCGTGGGTGATGTAGGCGTCACCGAAGGTCATCCAGAAGCGGGCGCGCTCAATCTCGGGGAAATGGGTGCTGAGCGACTCCAGTTCCTCGTGATACATCAGGTACATGTTCTTGGGGCCGATGGCGGGGAAGTCGAACTCGACCTTGTGGGTCATCGCCGGGCTGTGCTGCCATGCGCCGTTTTCCCAATGGCGCACCTCGGCCAGCACTTCGCGCAGGTTGATTTCCGGGTTGAAGTTGGTGGCGAATTCTTGATCGTTGCTGCCGCCATTCGCGTCCAGCACATCGATCTGACGGATCGTATCCAACTTGTGCTTCTTCAGCCATTTGGCGAAGACGGATGTAACACCCGGATCGAAGCCCGAGCCGAGGATGGCAGTCAAACCAGCCTCTTTGAACCGCTCTTGATAGGCCCATTGCCAGTGGTATTCGAACTTGGCCTCGTCCTCGGGCTCATAGTTCGCGGTGTCGAGATAGTGGATGCCGGCCTCAAGACACGCGTCCATCAGAACCAGATCCTGATACGGCAGGGCCAGGTTTACGAGGATTTCTGCACCCGTTTCTTTGATCAGTTTGACTGTATCTTCAACCTTGTAGGCGTCCAACTCGGCAGTCGCGATGTCCACACCGACGCGGTCCTTAACGGCCGCTGCGATGGCGTCGCATTTCGATTTCGTGCGGCTGGCCAGCGTGATCTCGGTAAAGATGTCCGAATTCATCGCCATTTTGTGCACGGTTGCGTGGGACACGCCGCCCGCGCCGACAACCAGTGTTTTGCCCATGGGATAGTCTCCTCTCAAGGGGTTATTCGTAATAGGTGTAGCCGTTGATCGAGTCGCGATAGGCGCTCATCAGGGTTTTTCGGTCCTTGGCTTGCAGAGTACCGGTCGAAATCGCCTCGTCCACCATTTTGCGGAACGCGGCGACACAGTCTTGCGGGTCGAATTCCACATAAGACAAGACTTGAGAAATTGTGTCGCCCTCTTGTTCATGCAGCAAGTCGAAGCCACCGTCGGTGCGCAGGTCGATGGTGACAACATTGGTGTCGCCGAACAGATTGTGTAGGTCGCCAAGTGTTTCCTGATAGGCGCCAACGAAGAAGACGCCCATGAAATACTCGCCTTCTTCGGGCAGCGAATGCACCGGCAGGCTGGGGGACACGCCGTGGGCCAAAATGAACCGGTCAATCTTACCGTCGCTGTCGCAGGTAATGTCGGACAGGACCGCGCGGCGGTCTGGTGTTTCATTCAAGCTTTGCAGCGGCACGATCGGGTGTAATTGGTCGATGGCCCAGACATCGGGGAGGGATTGGAACAGCGAGAAGTTGCAATGGTAGATGTCTGCGACCTTCTCAAGCTGGTCATCCACTTCCGTGTCCAGATCATCACTTGCCGCCAAGGCCTTGAGACGGGCCATAAGGGACAGGTAGATGCGCTCGGCTCGGGCCATCTGGCGCAGGTCGACATACCCGCGCCTGAAAAGCGCGCGCAATTCATTGCGATAGAAAGTTGCGTCGTTCCAGCATTCCTGCAGCCGATCCTTGCTGAGATAGCCGTGTACTGCGGCGAGGTCCGAAACCATGTGGTGGTCATCGGGCTCGGCCATTGGTCCGTCCGGGGCGTCGTAGAGTGTGCTTTCCAACACGTTGAAGACCAGCATGGACGACGTCGCAACCACCGCACGGCCGCTTTCGGTGATCAGTGTGGGGTGGTCGATTTCAGCCTCGTCCATGGCGTAAGCCACGGTTTCGACTACGTTGGCGCAATATTCCTCGACCGTGTAGTTGATCGAGTTTTCCGCGGCCTTTTTTTCGCCCGTGTAATCCACCCCCATGCCGCCGCCGAGATCCAGATAGCTGAGTGGTACACCTTCACGCGAGAGTTCGGTGTAATACCGGCATGCCTCGCCAACAGCGCGGCGCACATCGTTAACGTCTTGCACCTGTGAACCCAGATGCGAATGTTGCAGCTTGAGGCAGTGCAGCAAACCCGCCGCTTTGAGCTTGTCCACGGTGGCAACAAGCTGGTCGGTGTTCATTCCAAAGGCGGAACGGTCGCCCGAACTTTCTTCCCATTTGCCGCTGATCTGATTGGTCAATTTGACCCGAACGCCTATTAGGGGCTCGATCCCCAGTTGGTTATAGACCTCGATGACGGTATTGGCCTCTTTTGGGCTTTCCAGAACGATGACGGTGTTGAACCCGATCTTGCGAGACAGGATCGCCAATTGGATGAATTCAGCATCCTTGACGCCATTGCAGACGATCAGCGCTTGGGGGGCCAGGCGATGGGCCAGGGCCACCACCAGTTCAGGTTTTGATCCTGCTTCAAGGCCATAATTGTATTTCTTGCCGAACTCGACGATCCGGTCGACCACCTGCGCCTGTTGGTTCACCTTGATCGGAAAAACACCGCGATAGTGGCCCTTATAGTTTACGCGCGCGATTGCCTCGGCAAAGCTCTCGTTCAGGTGCGCGATTTCATGCTCTAGATAAGACGCAACACGCAAGACCATCGGGGCTTTGATCCCCCGGTCGTCCAGATCGCTGAGGATGCCCGGCAGGCTGATTGCCTCGGCCTCGGGGGCCATCGGATTGCGCAGAGCTATCTCGCCCCTTTCTGTCACCTCAATGAGGCCATGGCCCCATTTCTCAACCCCGTAGATGGAATGCGGTGCGTCGGGCGTCTGTTTCAATCAGATCAGTCCTTAACTTGGGTGTGCTGGTTTAGCGCCTGCCAATACGGCAGCGGTTTGATTCGTCCAAGTGTAAACTGTGAGAGGGTTCGCCGCCGAATTCTAGCCGTATGTACGGATCGGGATCAGGTGGTTGTCCCACTGGCAATCCGACCGCGCGGTGATTTCGGCGCCGGTGGTCGTCAGAGTGCCAAATGCACCGGTTCCGGTGGTAAACGCCAACCCAGCCTTGCCGGCGCCTAAACCGCAAACATCTTCGAACACTAAAGCTTCGATGAATGCTCCGCTATTTACGTCGAAACGGTGCAATGCATCGCCTCGCGGACAGGTGATCGCAACCGATTGGCCATCGGTGGAAAAGGCAATGCTGCCAGCATACCCTTGCAACTCTCTTTGCTGCGTTTCGGGCGCTGACAAAAGGCGAGGCTTTTCGCCCCTTTGGTGAAGCCCCAGAAGGGCAGGGCACTTGGTCTGGCTGCCTTGCCATTGCATTGCAAAACCCACTAGACCATCGTCACGCACCGCAAGATGGCGGATCGAGTTTTTGTGCAGCGCGCGGGGTAGCTCCACTTGCTCCAAAATCGAACCCGAAATGTCGAGATAGCTCAGGTTGGGCTGCATCGTTGGCAGATTTAGCTTGGTCCGACCGCTGTCGGGGTGTGTCTCGATGCCACCATTGGCGACGACCAGTATGTCGCCACCGGGCAGCAAGCGCATGTCGTGGGGGCCTATCCCACCTGACGAGAACTCTCCCAGCCGTGCGAAGCTGATCGCGTCCCAGACGCCAACCACACCTTCTGCGGCCTCATAGTCGTTTTCGGTTGTGAAAAACTGTGTTCCATCAGCCGAGAATGCACCATGCCCGTAGAAGTGGCGGCCATTGGGTGCCTCCAGCCGCTTTAGGACAGAACCATCTGTACAATCAATTACAATTGCAAAGGTCCCGGGGCGGCGGGCAAAGGCGACCGCTTGGGCTTTGAACGGATGGGCCGCGGCGGCGTGCCCGCGCGCGGGTAGCGGTATAGCGAACAAAATTGCACCCGAGTTATCCAGGCCGGAAAGGCGGTAGCTACCATCTGGGAATAAGGCAGCGGCCAGATAGCGGGGCGCGCCGACGGACGCCCAGCCCGGCACCGAAGCAAGACTGGCGGCACCAAGGCCTGCAAGAAATTCGCGGCGGTTCGTCAATGGTCAATCCCCATCCAGTGAGTTGAATCCGGCGCTGATGCCGAGCGTCGGGCCAAGCTCGGTCGCGGCGATCTCGCGAATGTCGTTGATCGATTGCTGCAGCGCTTCGATGCGGACGCGACCTTGCGGTGTCGCAACACCGGCGAGGGCGGGGTCGTCCAGTGATTGAGCCCGGTCGATGGCCCGCGCGAAACCGGCATCCAGATCTGCAGCAATCTCGGGGTGGTCAAAGGACAGACGGGCGGCCAAGTCACGCAGGGCGATCAGAGACAGCGTGACATGATGCAACGACCGCTTGGACCGCCGCGCTTCAGCACGGTTCGGGCGCGGACGCTCGAACGTTCCTAAAGGGCGTCCAATGCGTGTGTCGGCTGTGAACTCTAGCCCCGTTGTAAGCGCCTTGAACAGCTCCTGCATCGCCTCATCGCCCGAGCGATAGGGGCTGTTGTCCCCCGGCTGCGTCAGTCGTGGTGCGTAGCTTTGCCAGTCCGCGTTGATCGCGACGGCATTTCGGTTGATATCAGTGGTGATGGCGCGGATAAGCGCGCAACGATAGTCGGCGCTTCCTTGTTCTGTCATCGCTGGATCAAAGAGCATTCGTTCCAATGCAAAAAAGCCGCGCCCGGCGATTGAGGTTTCGGCAAAGGCATCGGGGTCGTCGACGGCAGTGTCTTCACTGGCGATGTGTCGGGACAGGGTTTTGGGTGTGAATCCTTTGGTATCTGGCCAGAAAGCCAGTGCAAAAGCGCGATCGTCAGCCTCGGACGGCCCAAAACGTAAATGGCTGGCCGAAATCCAGCTATCGAATGCCGTGGCGTAATCAGCGCGCAGGTCGTCTGACTCCGGTTCGCAATCTGTTTGGGCTGTGGTCGACAAAGCTCCGGTTGCATCAGCTAGCTCTGCAAAGCGTGGCAGAATATGCGTTTCGGTCACATCCATCAAAATCGGAGCACGATCCTGTGCAAAGGCGCCCAAGGGCACCAGCAGGGCGGCGGCGAAAGTAAGGCTACGCATGGGTCAGAGGCTCCCAAGAAAGCGGATCAGGGCGTCGCGGTCGGCTTTTGGCATTGAAACAACCGTGTCACGGGCGGCCTGCGCCTCGCCACCATGCCAAAGGATGGCTTCAAGCAGGGATCGCGCGCGACCATCGTGCAGGAGTTGGGTGTGGCCCGAGACGCGCTGGGTCAGGCCGATGCCCCACAAAGGCGGCGTGCGCCATTCGCGGCCCGTTGCGCGGGCCTCGGGGCGGTGATCGGCCAGACCCTCGCCCATGTCGTGCAACAGCAGGTCGGTATAGGGCCAGATAAGTTGGAAGCTCTGTTCGGGCCTATCGGGCATCCTGTGGGTGACATAAGCAGGCGTGTGGCAGGATGCGCAGCCCGAGGCAAGAAACACTTCTTTCCCGCGCAGCACTTCAGGGTCATCGGTGTCTCGGCGCGCCGGAACACCGAGATTGCGGCTGTATAAGGCGACGAGGTCCATGCCAATTGCGTCAATCTCGAATCCCCGCGCATCATTGTCTCCGTGCGGTGCATCAATGCAGTTGGCCTGCAATTCGGTGCAATCGCCGTACGGCGCGGGGTAAAGCGGACTTGATATGCCGATATCACCTGCGAAGGCCGCCGCCGATTGCTCCATCACCGTGGGCATCCCGGCCTTGTGACCAAAGCGGCCCATCATTGGTTCGCCGAATTCCGTCGACCATACGATGTTCGGACGGCCCGAGATACCATCGCCATCTTCGTCATCAGGATCGGCTTTGGCCAGCAAGTCCTCAACCGGAATTGATTCCAGCAACCCCAGTCCGATCATCTGCGGCGCAACTCGAGGGCTAAGCATCGCGTCCGGGTGCAGCGGGCCATAGCCTAAATCGGCGGCCTTATAGCTGGGGCGGCGGAGCGAGGCCGTTTCGCCGTCGGACAGCGCGACGGGGACTTCCTCATACGTGATGTCCAGCCGATATTCTGCGGGATGGCCTGCCAGAGCGAAATCCTGCATTTGAGTGCCATAACTCGGATCAGGCAGGGTGGCGATATAGTCTTCGATCTCGGCAGGCGCGCCCTCTGGCTTGCCGGGAACCGAAACTCTCAGGAACATCGAGACGGCATTGTCATCCGGGCCGTTAGGCGTATGACCGCGCCCGTCCTTGATGTGACAGCGCTGACACGAGCGGGCGTTGTATAGCGGACCCAAACCGTCCGAAGCCAGAGTGGACGACGGAGACGAGACCCAGATCTTTTTGAACAACCCGTTGCCGACTTTGAAGTCCAGCTCCTGTTCGAAGCTTAAATTGGCGGAGGGCTGAGAAAACGCGTCCGCATCAGTGCGCGCCCGCACGGTCGCAGCACCAGCGGACAGTTCTTCGAACCGCTGCGGCACACTGAAGTCATCCGGCGTAGCTGTGACAGCGTCGATCCGGGCGCGTTCTTCGGCAGTTCTTGGAAGGAAATTTAGATGAGAGTCCCGCAGCTCGGTGGCTTGGGAAGAGGTGGCCGTGAGTGCGGCCACCGATGCAAGGGCAAGCTTACTCGCCTTCGTCCATCTTGGATGCGTTAAGTTGCGCATAATTGGCTTCGCCAATCCTTTCATAAAGGTCGAGCTGCGTTTCGAGGAAGTCGATATGTCCTTCTTCGTCGCTGATTAATTCTTCGAACAGGCCCATGGACACATAGTCGCCGGCCTCGCGGCAGTATTCCCGCGCTTCGACATAAAGCGCCCGCGCGTCTTGTTCGGCGGCTAGATCGCATTCCAGTGTTTCTTTCGGGGTCTGCCCGATGCGGAGTGGGTCAAGTTTCTGCAGGTTGGGGTGGCCCTCCAGAAAGATGATCCGCTCGATCAGCTTGTCTGCATGGCCCATTTCCTCGATGGATTCCTCACGGCTTTTCTTGGCCATATGGCCAAGCCCCCAATCCTCTTGCAGGCGGTAATGTAGCCAGTACTGGCTGACCGCCGTCAGTTCATGCCGCAGTGATTTGTTGAGGTATTCTATGACCTTGGGATCGCCCTTCATGTGCTTTCTCCTGTGATACTTCGGATCGTAACGACCGAAGCTGCATGGGGACTTTAAGATTATCGTCTGCGCGCATTGTGTCTAGGAAAAGCGGCATACATCCGCCGCAATCCGCTGACTTGCCAAGGGCATGATAGATCTTGCCGGGAGTGATGATGGTCTGTGGGTCTGCCGTGCGCATCCAATCGATCGCCGCTCGGATGTCGTGGTCAGAGATGTTGGTGCATTGGCAAACGATCATGGCGACTCAGTCGGGGTATGCTATTTCCTAGTGAAATAGTAGGTTATTGAGGGCGCGTCCAGTGCCAAGACGCCACACTCGATGTTGAGAAAGGCCGAGAGCACTAAAAATGCGCCCGGCCATGATACCTATTGGAATACCGCGTCAGGGTTATCCAAGCTGTCCGAGCCTTCGAAATCGATCTGGTCAAGCTCCAGCACGGTCACGATGCGTTCGATGGTCTTGGTCTGATCGACCAGTCCATTGACGCCACCCATAATCAGCGCTTCGCCACCTTCATTGCCGCGTTCCAGCATCTGGTCATACGCAAAACCCGCTTCGGCGGTTGATTTGATACGGCCTAGCGCCAGCATGGTGTTGGCCAGCTTGGCTTTCATCTCTGTATCAAGCGTCGGATCAGCTGCGGTCACCAGATCCGATAGGGATGCACCCGAAACAGGCGTGCCATCGATGCGGGTATAGCTGCCCAAATACACATTCTGGATGCCCAGGCCGTCATAGTAATGGCTGTTGTGGGTGTTGTCCGAGAAGCAGTCCTGCTCTTCCTCGGGGTCGTTCAACATCAGGCCGAGGCGCATACGCTCACCCGCCTGCTCGCCGTAGGACAGCGAACCCATGCCGGTTAGGATCGCACTAACGCCAGCAGTTTCATTTGCGGCAAGAGCGGCACGTGCGTCACCATCTTCGGCCCACTGGGCAGTCATCCATTCCAGATCACTAATCAGCAGATCGGTTGCCGCTTTCAGATACTGGGCGCGGCGATCGCAGTTGCCACCTGTACAGCCGTCACCAACTAGATAATCGGTATAAGGACGACTTCCTGCGCCCGTGCCGTGGCCGTTCAGGTCCTGACCCCACAGCAGGAATTCGATGGCGTGATAGCCGGTGGCGACGTTCGCCTCGATCCCGTCAGCCTCATGCAGCGTATCCGACAGCAGGGCAGGGGTAATTTCGCTGGCGTCGATGGTCTCGCCAGACAGATCAAAGCTGGGGTTGGCGATGACGTTCAGCGCGGCAAACTCGTTCTCATCGCTGGGGCCGCCGTAGGAGGAATCCACATAGTCTATCATGCCCTCGTCCAGAGGCCATGCGTTCACCTTGCCTTCCCAATCGTCGACGATGGCGTTTCCAAAGCGATAAACCTCGGTCTGCTGATACGGCACGCGCGCGGCGACCCATGCGGCACGTGCGGTGTTCAGAGTGGCATCGGATGGGCTAGCAATCAGGGCGTTGACGGCAGCTTGCAGATTCTTTGCTGCAATCAGACTGTCGTCATATTTGGCTTCGGCGATGTTGGAATATGTGGTCAGAACATCGGCTTTGGACGGGGCCTCGGCGACAGCTGTACTTGCGATACACAAGGTCAGGGCACTGGCCGCGTTGAACAATCTGGTCATGTGGAACACTTTTCTTTCTTAGCGGGATTCGGACCCCGGCAGGCACAGCGGGGCTGGACGGGGCAATTTCTTAGTGAAATAGTCGGCAATGTCAATCTGAGTTTTATTGTCGGGTATTATTCCTATTTCTGACTAACCATATCTGGGGAGCCCGATGCACCCGGCGAACATTGCGCTGAGGCGCAATTGTATTAAAATGCCCTACGGTTTGTTTGGTTAATGGTGAATAGAATGAAACGCGCGGCCGTTGTTCTTGCGCTAATACCAGCCGCGCTGATGGCGCAGGCAGAGACCGCCATCGAAGCGCATACTCATGGCGCGGGTCATATGGCAATTTCATTCGTTGAAACCGGATTTAGCCTGACGCTTGAAGTGCCAGGCGTAGATATTGTTGGGTTCGAACACACTGCCGAGAACGAAGATGAGAGGGCGGATGTTGCCGTCGCAATCTCGGACCTTTCTAAACCGCTTGAGATCTTTGAGGTGCCGCCTGAAGCGGGGTGTGTGACTACAACGGCCAATGTCGCGCTTGTTGGTGATGTCTTCGTTCAGGATGAGGGGCAAGTCAGCGATAATGCCGTGCATCACACCGAATTTCAGGCCGATTATCTGGTGCAGTGTCAGGAGCCGTCGTTAGTGAATTCAATTCAGTTCACCTATTTCGAACGGTTTGCGCGCGCCGAGCGCTTGTTTGTTGAGCTGACGTCATCCTCGGCCACACAGAACCTTACGGTGGAACGCCAAACGCCACATTTGAAGGTGCCAAACTGAACCGGCGTGTGCCCGCAGTAGCAAAGCTTGACGGTCAACCAGACTGATCCCGGACCAATGCGGCCTGCAACGCGCGGTAGGAATCCTTTGGCCTTCTTTCCAGCGTCTCAAAATCTACATCGACCAGCCCGAACCGTTTTTCATATCCCAGCGCCCACTCGTAATTGTCGAGAAGGGACCAGATGAAATATCCCTTGATCGGAACGCCGTGGTCCAGGGCATTACACACTTCGGCAAGATGCTGGTTCAAGTAGTCAATTCTGTCAGCGTCGTTTTGACGTTCTGCGCTCGCCATGCCATTTTCGGTCACGTAGATAGGCAGGTCCCCAGTATACTCTTGCGCGGTCCGGATCAGGAAACGGGACAGGGCTGCCGGATCAATTTCCCACCCCATTTGCGTTTTTAGCAAGGGGCCAGGGACGTCGGTCAAGGAAGGCCAAGGCGTATCTGCGCGCGTTATCAACTTGCGCGTATAGTAATTGAGCCCACACCAATCGACCGGCGACGCGATTGTGTCGAAATCATCCTGCCACTTGTCCGGCAGATGCGGCTCCAATCCTTCCAGAACATTCTGAGGGTAGGATTTCTTAAATGCGCCGCCCAGGAAAAAGCGGTTGTAAATCCCGTCGTAAAGCGCCGCCGCAGTCTGTGCCTCATCGCTGTCGTCAGCAGGTTCCGCCCATTCAAGGTTGAACACTGCGCCAAGGTTCGACATGCCCAATCCACGCATGGCTTCGATTGCGCGACCATGGGCCAGCAGCACGTGGTGCATCGCGCGCGCGGTCGCCCGGATGTCGCGCAAGCCGGGGGCATGTTGGCCTTCGAAATGGCTCAGCCAGCTTACACACCAAGGCTCGTTGACAGGTGCGACGCTGAACATCCGATCGCCGATGCGGCCCATGATGATCTCGGTGAAGTCTGCAAACCAATTCGCGATATCCCGGTTTCGCCAACCGCCCAGATCGGCGAGCGGTGACGGGAGTTCCCAGTGATACAGCGTTGCGCAAGGTTTGATGCTGCGTTCAAGCAGCGCATCGGTCAGGCGATCATAGAAATCCAAGCCTTGCTGATTGATCGGTCCGCGTCCTTCGGGCAGCACGCGCGCCCAACTGGTTGAAAAACGGTAACAGTCGAAGCCTGCGCCCCGGATCAGATCCAGATCCTGTTCGAACCGGTTATAGTGATCGCAGGCCAAATCTCCGTTTTCCGCATTGGTGACGTTACCTGGAGTTGCGGCGAAACTGTCCCAATGGGTCTTGCCTGCGCCCCCATTGGCGTGTCCCTCGATCTGATAGGCCGACGTCGCCACGCCAAACTGAAAATCTGGCGGGAAATCTGCGCGTTTGTACTTCATCTCACATCCTTTGTGGGGCTGGCCCCGTCGAGCTGCCGACGACAAGTTCAGCCTCCAGCAAGCGGGTTTTGGGTGGGTCATCCGGAGCGTTGATCCGCTCGATCAGCATTTCGGCAGCCACCTCGCCCGCGTGTCTGACCGACGAGCGCGTTGCGGTGAAAATTGGAACATCCATACCATTGCGCATGTAGGACAACTCGTCATCATGAGCGATCACCGAGATATCGCGCCCCATTTTCAGGCCGCTTTCTTCCAGTGCGCGCCGGACTCCAACCGCAGAGATAATCGAAGAGGCCAAAATTGCTGTTGGCGGGTCGTCGAGCTTCAGCATGTCGCAGGCTGTCTGATGCCCATAAATCTCGGTCATCTCAGCGCTGCGCAGCAGGTTTGGATCAGGCGAGATCCCGGTTTCTTTGAGCGCCGCCAGATAGCCGTTCCTCCGCCGACGCGCGAAATCCATTTCCTCGAGCCCGTTGATCAAGGCGATGCGCCGATGGCCCAGATCGATCAAAAACCGAGTAGCGCGTTCGAATGAACGCTGGTTGTTCACATCGATCCAATCATAGGGCTCTTTGGCGTAGGTCGACCGGCCATGAACAATGAAGGGCACGCCGAGGCGCGATAATACCGAGATGCGCGGCTCTCGTACCTTGGGGCCTTGCAGGACCACGCCGTCTACGACGCCCCGATTGAACAGGCTGCGATAGGATTCTTCAATTGATGTGTCCGGCGCGTGCGTGAACATCATGTCATAATTGTTCGCCGCATAGGTTTTGGCTGCGCCTGCCACAAAATCTCCGAAAATCGGATTGACCATTTCGTGCCGGGACGAGGTGGGAATCACATGGCCGATGACCATAGACCGCCCTGTCGCCAGCCCCTTTGCGCGGCTGTTGGGGCGGTAACCATGCTTGTTCGCAGCAGCCTGAACCCGGATGCGCGTCCCTTCGCTGACCTCCGGGTAACCGTTCAGCGCGCGGCTGACGGTTGTTTGTGAAAGGCCGAGGATCTCAGAGAGTTGCTTTAGGTTCATTTTACTCAAAGCGCCTTCAAATTGATGCCCATTTGTTTTGTTGTGAAAACCTGGCTCAGTCAACATGTTTCGAGAGAATGCCTAAGAATAGCAATTTTTTAGGTGTCAGTAGGCGAGATATTGACAGGGTCTGAATGTTAGCGGATAAAGTATCGCATCCAAAGCGCTTTGAAAACGAATCTCGTTTGCGCCGAAAATATTGGGAGGAGAACTCATGAGACACGCACTTTATTCGGGTGCGGCGGCGATCGCTCTGCTGGCCGGGTCGGTACAAGCACAAGATTTGGTCTTCGCGCCGGGCGAGGGGCCGTTCAACTGGGACAGCTATAATGCCTGGGCCGAAAGCGCCCCGGATCTGAGCGGTCAGACGGTCACGATTTTTGGTCCGTGGCTGACCCCGGAAGACGGTTACTTCAACAACATGATTGCCTATTTCGAAGAGGCGACTGGCGCAGATGTGATCTATACCGGTTCCGACAGTTTCGAGCAGCAGATCGTTATCGATGCCGAGGCAGGATCAGCCCCCAATATCGCGGTCTTCCCGCAGCCAGGACTGGCGGCGATCATGGCATCCAAAGGGCAGCTGACGCCGCTGGGTGAAGATATGGCGGCCTGGGTTGGTGGCAATTATGCGGCTGGCGATTCCTGGGTTGATCTTGGCACTTACAAAGACGCTGACGGCAATGACCAGATGTATGGCTTCTTCTACAATGTGAACGTCAAGTCTCTGGTCTGGTATAACCCGGAAAACTTCGAGGATGCCGGATACGAAGTGCCGACGAGCATGGAAGAACTGAAGGCCCTGACCGAGCAGATCGTCGCCGATGGCGAAACCCCGTGGTGCATTGGCCTGGGATCGGGTGCCGCCACCGGTTGGCCGGCGACCGACTGGGTTGAAGACATGATGCTGCGGACTCAGCCGCCCGAGGTTTACGACCAGTGGGTGACAAACGAGATCCCGTTTGACGATCCGCGCGTTATCGCCGCAATCGAAGAGTTTGGCTGGTTCGCGCGTGATGACGCCAAGGTCTCGGGTGGGTCAGATGCTGTCGCCTCGACTGACTTCCGCGACAGCCCCAAAGGCATGTTCTCATCGCCGCCGCAGTGCTACATGCACCGTCAGGCATCCTTCGTTCCGGCTTTCTTCCCCGAAGATGTCGAGTTCGGCCTGGATGCAGATTTCTTTTACATGCCGTCTTTCGCAGACAAGGACTTGGGTAACCCGGTTCTGGGTGGCGGTACTCTGATGGCGGTAAGCAATCCATCGGATGCGACCAGCGCGTTCATGGAGTTCCTCAAGCAGCCGATTGCACATGAAGTCATGATGGCACAAACCGGATTCCTGACCCCGCATAAGGGCGTGAACACCGAAGCCTATAAGGATGATACTCTGCGCGGTCTGGGTGACATTCTACTGGGCGCGACCACCTTCCGCTTCGACGGCTCGGACCTAATGCCGGGCGCCGTGGGTGCGGGTACGTTCTGGACCGGCATGGTTGACTATACTGGCGGGAAATCCGCCGAAGAAGTCACCGGCGAAATCCAGTCATCTTGGGACGCAATCAAGTAATCCGCTGAACCTTCGGGCAACCTTTCAATCAGGTTGCCCGAAACCCTAGCAAGGGAGAGGACGCCATGAATCCGGCAATTCAGGGCCTGCTAACAATCGTAATCGGTGTGTCGGGATGCGTGGGCTATTTCTACCTGTCCAACCAATTTCTGGATAAAGTCCTGTTCCCTGCGCGTGGACCGAACGCGGGTCGCAATATCAACCGCGCGAATATGATCCGGCCCTGGCTGTTTCTGCTTCCCGCGATCCTCGCCCTTGGGGTCTATCTTGCCTATCCGGTGTTTGAGACGCTGCGCCTGTCGCTGACTGATCGGGTCGCCGGTGGTGGATATGAATGGGCGGGTTTTGACAACTATACCCAGATGGTAGCCGAGCCGAAATTCTGGGAGGCGATGCGCAACAACATGCTTTGGCTGATTGTTGTACCTGCCATGTCCACCGCATTTGGCCTGCTCGTGGCGCAGCTAACGGATCGCATCCGCTGGGGTAACGTCGCCAAGTCGCTGATCTTCATGCCGATGGCGATTTCTTTCGTTGGCGCCTCGGTAATCTGGAAATTGGTCTATGATGCGCGTCCGGCCGATCAGGATCAGATCGGCGTCCTGAACGCGATCTACATCTTCTTTGGTGGAACCGAAACACACACCTGGCTGACCCTGCCTTTCTGGAACAATTTCTTCCTGATGATCGTGCTGGTCTGGATACAAACCGGCTTTGCCATGGTCATTCTGTCCGCCGCGCTGCGCGGCATCCCGGAAGAAACCATCGAGGCCGCCATTCTGGACGGGGCCAATCCGTTCCAGATTTTCTTCAAGATCAAAGTGCCGCAGATCAAAACCACGATCATGGTGGTCTGGACCACCATCACCATCGTGGTCCTCAAGGTCTTTGACATCGTATTTGCGATGACCAACGGCCAGTGGGAGACGCAGGTTCTGGCCAATTACATGTACGACAAGATGTTCCGCGCCAATGACTGGGGCGTGGGATCGGCATCGGCCATGGTGATCATGTTGCTGGTGACGCCGATCCTGATCTGGAACGTGCGCAATGCGCGCAAAGAAATGCAGTAGGAGGACGGGGTTATGAGCGATATTGCAGGAACCCGCCCAGCCCTAAGATGGGTCGTTCACGCCTCGGTCGTGCTGCTTGTGGTGCTTTGGGTTTTCCCAACACTCGGTTTGTTGATCTCGTCATTCAGAACAGCGGACCAGATTTCCAGCAGCGGCTGGTGGCGGGCGCTCTTCCCGTCGGAACAAAACCTGACTCTGCGCGCGGCGGCACCTGAAACGCAAGTTTTGCAGGATGGTCTCTATGTGATCGAAGGCAATATCTTCGATGGTGATCGGGCCTCGGACATTTCGCGATGGGGTGTGAATTCCCGTGCGATTGATGCCTTTGCTCCGGGCGAAACGGCTGAGCTTCGTCGTGGCGGGACGATCACGGTTCAGGCCAACGGTGACTATCGGATGGAAAACGCAGAAGAGTTTTCGGGCAAGCGCGGCCCTCGCGTGTTTGTGACGACTACTCTGCCGCCTGAATTCACCTTGGAAAACTATGCCCATGTTCTGTTCAACGAAAGCAGTTCCGACAGTATGGGCAAGGCGTTCTTCAATACCCTGACGGTGACGATCCCGGCGACGATTATCCCGATTCTTGTCGCAGCATTTGCGGCTTACGCGCTGGCATGGATGGATTTCCCGGGGCGTGCCCTGCTGATCGCTGCGGTGGTTGGCCTATTGGTGGTGCCATTGCAGCTGGCGCTGATCCCGTTGCTGAAACTGCATCTCAATATCGGGATCGGCAAAGGATACCTGGGGGTCTGGATGGCCCATACCGGGTTCGGGATGCCATTGGCGATCTACCTATTGCGTAACTACATGGCCGGGCTGCCTCGTGACCTGATTGAGAACGCCCGGGTAGATGGCGCAACCGAGTTTCAGATTTTTACCAAGTTGATCCTGCCGCTTAGCTTTCCGGCACTGGCATCCTTTGCGATCTTCCAGTTCCTCTGGACATGGAACGATCTGCTGGTTGCCAAAGTCTTCCTGATCGATGCCAGCGGCCAGACAACGGTAATGACCAACCGTATCGTCGAGCTGCTGGGTACGCGGGGCGGTAACTGGGAAATCTTGGCCACGGCGGCGTTTGTCTCAATCGCGGTGCCGTTGGCAGTCTTCTTTGCAATGCAGAAATATCTGGTTCGCGGCTTGCTGGCCGGTTCCGTAAAATAAGGGCGTGTGATGAACGTGCAGACCAACGCGACAGCATTCGAAAAAACCAAGTCGGCGTCAGATTGGTGGCGGGGCGGGGTGATCTATCAGATCTATCCGCGCAGCTTTCAGGACAGCAACGGTGACGGGATCGGAGACTTAAAGGGTATCACCCAGCGGTTAGGCTACATCGCCTCGCTGGGGGTTGATGCAATCTGGATTTCGCCGTTCTTCAAATCTCCGATGAAGGATTTCGGTTATGATGTCAGCGACTATCGCGATGTCGATCCAATGTTCGGCACCATGGGAGATTTCAAAGAGCTGCTGGATCAAGCCCATGCGCATGGGTTGAAGGTGATGATCGATCTGGTGCTATCCCACACCTCAGATCAGCATCCATGGTTCAACGAAAGCCGCGCCAGCCGCGAGAACCCGAAATCCGATTGGTATGTCTGGGCTGATCCCAAACCCGACGGGACACCTCCGAATAACTGGCTTTCGATCTTTGGCGGCTCGGCGTGGCAGTGGGATGCGCGGCGGTTGCAGTATTATCTGCACAACTTCCTGACCTCGCAGCCGGATTTGAACTTCCACTGCAAGGAAGTTCAGGATGCGCTGCTGGATGTGGCGCGCTTCTGGCTGGATATGGGGGTCGACGGGTTCCGTCTGGACACCATCAATTTCTATTTCCACGACGCCCAGCTGCGTGACAATCCCGGCCTGCCGATGGATCAGAGGAACTCATCAATTGCGCCGATGGTGAACCCGTATAACCATCAGGATCACCTCTATTCCAAAAGTCAGCCCGAGAATATCGCCTTCCTGGAAATGCTGCGCTCCCTGACTGACGAATACGAGGGCCGCGCCTGTCTGGGTGAGGTCGGCGACGCGCAGCGCGGGCTTGAGATTATGGGCGAATACACCAGCGGCGATAAACGGATGCACATGTGTTATGCTTTCGAGTTCCTCGAAAAGCGGGCTTTGACGGCAGCTTACGCAAAGCAGGTTTTTGACCAGCTTGAGGACAAGGCAGGTGATGCATGGCCATGCTGGGCCTTCTCAAACCACGACGTGCAACGCCATGCTTCGCGTTGGGGTTTGGACGATGCAGCTGTCCGGCAGCACGCCGTTCTCATGATGTGCCTGCGTGGCTCAGCCTGTCTTTATCAGGGTGAGGAACTGGGCCTGCCCGAGGCAGATGTTGCGTTCGAAGATTTGCAAGACCCCTATGGCATTGAATTCTGGCCTGAATTCAAAGGTCGCGATGGCTGCCGTACTCCGATGGTCTGGACCGCACAGGACGAACAATCCGGGTTCAGCACGAGCCGTCCCTGGTTGCCAGTCAGCGCTGCGCAGGCCGAGCGGGCGGTGGATCGGTTGGAGAAAGATCCAGCGTCGATGCTGCACCACTACCGCCATGCGATTGCATTGCGTCATGCGCACTCAGCGCTGATGTCCGGCGCGCAGACAGGGATGTCACAAATCGGTTCGGTATTGACCTTCACCCGAGAGGATGAAGCCGAGCAGGTCTTCTGCGCCTTCAATCTGGGTGACTGTCCGGTTGACGTGACCCTGCCAGAAGGTGACTGGCAAGTGATCGGGGAGGAGTTGGGCGGCGTTCGCGGGGAAAGCAACGTGACGCTGGATGCCGCTCAATTCTGTCTATTGGCTCGGGAAAAGAGGTAAACCATGTCGGAACTCAAGCTTACGGATGTGGCCAAATCCTATGGTCCTGTCGATGTTCTGAAACATATCGATCTCGAGATCGAGCAAGGCGAACTGATTGTCTTTGTCGGCCCGTCAGGTTGCGGAAAATCCACTTTGCTGAGGATGATCGCGGGCCTTGAAAAGATCACTGGCGGTACGCTTGAGATCGAAGGGCAGGTGGTGAACGATGTGCCACCTGCGCAACGCGGCATCGCGATGGTGTTTCAGTCCTATGCGCTTTACCCGCATATGACGGTGCGCGAAAACATGGCCTTCGCGCTCAAGATCGCCAAGATGCCGAGCGCTGAGGTTGATGCCGCCGTGGAGCGCGCGGCCCAGATTCTACAGCTCGAACCCCTGCTGGATCGCCTGCCCAAGGCATTGTCTGGTGGACAACGCCAGCGCGTTGCCATCGGTCGCGCCATCGTGCGCGACCCCAAAGTATATTTGTTCGACGAGCCGCTTTCGAACCTCGACGCTGCCCTGCGCGTGGCGACGCGGATCGAGATCGCACGCCTGAAAGAGGCGATGCCCGACAGCACGATGATTTACGTTACCCACGATCAGGTCGAGGCGATGACACTCGCCAGCCGTATTGTGGTTTTGGCCAATAAGGGAATTGCGCAGGTCGGCACGCCGCTGGAACTCTACGAGACGCCAGATAACGAGTTTGTTGCGCAGTTCATCGGCTCACCAGCAATGAACCTGCTGCCCGGGACCATTACCGCGACAGGAGAGACAACAACCGTCACGCTGGATGATGGCGGCGTGGCAATCTCATCAATCCCGACGGATGCCGCTGACGAAGGCAAAAAGGTCAATATCGGTGTCCGGCCTGAGGACTTAAATATCACTGATGGAACACCAATTTATTCCGGCTTGGTGGATTTCACCGAAGCTTTGGGTGAGGTCACGCTGCTTTACTTTGCAGTCCCGGATGGACGGGAGGCCGTGATTGCAAAACTACCTGGTGTTCAGCGCAATCTGCGAGGAAAAACCGTCTCGGTCACGGCGGCACCCGAAAAGGTGCATCTGTTCCACAACGGCCAGTCGATGAGGCGCTAGTCGAGCTTCGCAAGGAAGGTGGAAACTTTTTCCAGCCCTTCGCGAATGATCGACGGGGTATTGGCGTAACCGATCCGAACACAGCCTTCGAGACCCAAGGCAGAGCCCGGTGTGAACATCACGCCGGTTTCCTGCAGCAGTTTCACGCAGAACTCGCGCGAGGGCATGTCGAAGTTGTAGTGCAACAACGCGGTTGTTCCGGCCTTGGGTTTGACCCAACTGATTTTGGGCTCGCTTTCGACCCATTCTTCCAGCATGGCGAGGTTGCCGCGCCTAATGGCCTGGCTGCGCGCCAGAACCTTGTCGTGGTTTTCCAGCGCAAGCGCCGCGAAATGGTCGTCGATCATGCCGACCGAGATCGTGTCATAGTCCCGATGGATCGAAACCGCCTCGATCAGTTCTGGGTTGGCCGCAATCCAACCCAGTCGCAGCCCTGCCAGCGAAAACGCCTTGGACATGCCCGCGGTTGAAATGCCTTTCTCATAAAGATCTGCAACCGCATCCGTCATGCCCGAACCTTCTTGCCCGGTACCGCGATAGACTTCATCACACAGCAACCATGCTCCAGCGGAGCGTGCGATTTCGACGATCTCAAGCAGGAACGCGCGATCCATCACCGCACCGGTTGGGTTGTTGGGGTTGTTGATGGCAATCAGTTTGGTGCCCGGAGTTACGGCGGCGCGCAGCTCCTCAAGATCGGGCAAATAAGCGTTCTCGGCCCGTAGATGGATCTGCGTCACCTCCGCGCCGATGCTGGCCGGGATGGAATAGTGTTGCTGATAGGTGGGCACGACGGCCACCACCTTGTCGCCGCGCTCGACCAGCGTTTTGTGGACCAGCATGTTGGCACCGATCGTGCCATGGGTGACGATGACATTCTCACGCTTTTGCTGGTCATACAGGTTACAAATCGCATCGCGCAGCCGGTCCGAGCCCCGGATCGCGCCATAGGTCATCTTCATCCCAAGCAATTCAGACAGATCATCCGAGTTCTTGCCCGAAAGCTTCAAAAGCTCGGCAATACTCAGGCTCTCGACGCAAGTCTCTGCAAGGTTATAGGCGCAGCGGGTTTCCCATTCATCCATCCAGATTTCGACGCCAAAGGGTTCGATCTTCATCGCGCTATCCTGTTCGACTAAGCCATCGCGCATCGTTCCCATGGCGAAGCGGCAAGGTCAACCTCGGCAGATGACCGTCATCAAACTTGCACAAGAGGCGTGTATCGTTACCGGTAGATCGCCACAGGATCACCCACCGCATCTTCATCTGGGTGAACGCCAAGGCCGGGTGTTTCGGGAAGATGCAGGTGGCCGTCCACGTTTCTCGGCCCACGCCCACCGGCGATATCGACGGTGATCATGTCCTGACAGGCCCAGACAGCATGGCAATTCGCATCCGGAATTGTCGCCGCCAGATGCAGCGCTTCGGTATCCGCCAGCACAGAACCACCGGTTGCCATTACAAACATGTCAATCCCATGCGCCAGCGCGACATCGCGCATTCGGACCGCTTTGGTCAGCCCGCCGACCCGGTTGAGCTTGATGCCAAATATTTCGGCAATGCCATCGCGGGCTATGCGCGTCGCGTCCTGAAGGGTCACAAGGCTTTCATCAACGGAAACAGGCGAAGCATGTTTGCCTGAGATCGCGGCAATGTCATCCAGTGTTTCGCAAGGCTGTTCGATCATGACATTGAGGTCTTCGACCGCACTCATCACGCGTAATGCCTGCTGCCGCGACCAGCCGCGATTGACGTCATAGAGGATGATGTCTTCGGGATTGCGCAGGCTTTCCATGTCACGGATTCGGGCGATATCACGGGCCACATCGCCGCCGATTTTGACGGAATGGGCGATATAGCCGCGCTGCCGGTATCGTTCGATGACGGCGCGGGTTTCTTCGATTGTCTTGGCTCCTACGGAGGATGCGATTGGGCGGGGCGTACGCGACCCTCCCCCCATCAGATCAGCAATCGGAAGACCAGCAACCTGACCGGCTATGTCCCAGCACGCCATGTCAATCGGGCTTTTGGAGTAGAGATGTCCGGGTAGGGCCTGATCCATCGCGCGTTCAACATCCAGAACTCGCCGCGGGTCGAGGCCTAGAACAAACGGTGCCATCGTCTCGATCCCGGCCCGTATGCCGGGGCCGTGGGCGGGTACATAGGTATGCCCCCAGGGCGTGCCTTCGCCCCAACCAACAAGCCCTTTGTCGGTTTCAATCTTGACCAGCGTCGCATCCAGCTTCTCAAACTTCAATCGCCCGCCTGACAGCCAGTATGGATGCTCCAATGGCAGGTCGATTTGAAAGACAGAAATCCCGGTAATTTTCATTTTGGTTTCACCTCGACGCAGTATGTCATGCGGCATCCATCCGAGGCAGATCATCCATTCCATCGCCCCGCCACAAGACAAAGGTTAGGATTGAATGATCGCTTGTAGTCATGGCGTGACTTTGCCAACTTTCATGCTGGCGGGTCTGGCCCGGCCCGACAAGCTGTGCATTCCCTTCAACCTTAAAACAGGCTTCTCCAGCGAGCGTCAGGTATAGCTCTTCAGCCTGATGGCTGTGCCAGTCATACTGCAGACCTGCGCCCCAATAGGCGACATAACCGCGTAGTTGGGTCGAATGGAAATGCCCGCTGGGTCCGAACAGTTCGTAATACCCGTATCGAGACAAGAAATCCGCACCGACCTCGGATTCGGAATATGTCAGTTTCCAGTGCGCTTGCTCAGCAGTTGCTGCAATAGCCGTAACCAATGCCTGTGTTTCGGGCGTACCGCTCAGACCAAATTTGCTGACAAGCCGGGTTGCCGGAATCTGTGCGGGCTGTAAGTCCGTTCTGGATAAATCTGTTGGCCAACCCCCAAAACCCGCCAAATCCGGGTGGTTCTGATGCAATCGCCTGGCGGCCATTAAAACATCATCCAACGTCATGGGATCACCACGATGTTTCCGGTGTGTTTCTTCGCGATGAAGGCGGTTTGTGCCTCATGCAATTGGCTTAGAGGGTAGGTTGCGGCCAGGGCCGGTTTTACTTCGCCCGCTTCGATATAATGTACAAGATTTTGCATTACTTCGGGGTCGATGACGGTCGAGCCTGTAAAGGTCAGATCGCGCAAGTAGAACGTCCGCAAATCGAACTCGACCATAGGGCCCGCGATGGCGCCCGAGCAGGTATAGCGTCCGCCGCGTTCAAGAATGCTGATAAGCTGCGGCCAGTATGACCCGCCCACCACGTCGGCAACGACCGTGATCTTTTCGTCTCCCAACGATTTGCGCAAATCATCGGGGGCGCGGGACAGGATGACATCTGGACCCAACAGGGCCACGTCGTCGTGCTTAGCCTCCGACGCCATCGCAATGACCCGCGCATTTCGGCGCTTGGCCAGTTGAACCAGAGCGCCACCGACGCCGCCAGATGCGCCCGGAACAAGAACAGTGTCAGCCGCGGTGACCTTGGCGCGGGTCAGCATACCTTCGGCGGTTGAGTAGGAACAGGAAAAGGTTGCCAGCTCAGCATCCGAAAGTGTTGATTGGATGGCTATCGCATTGACGGCCGGGATCGTTGTGTATTCGGCAAAGCCGCCATCTCGCTCTGATCCGAAGTAGCCGGTTTTGTCCTTGTTCACCGGATCGGTCGGATCGCGCAACCAGCAATCGGTTATCACACGCTCGCCCAAGCGGTTTGGATCCACGCCGTCTCCAACTCCAACGATCTGTCCACAGACATCCGCCCCTTGAATGCGTGGAAAGGCCAGTGGCGCTCCGCCCCAGGTTGGGTCATCAGTGCCGACCTCTTCAAACGCGCCACCGGTGGTCGCATCGCTGACGGTTTTAGAATACCAGCCGGACCTAGTGTTTACGTCGGTATTGTTCAGGCCACAGGCACCGACCTTGATCAGAACTTCGCCCGGTTTGGGAGTGGGACAGGGCCAGTTTTCGTGCCAGACCATCTGATCAAGATCACCGTGCCCCATGGTGACCATCGCCTTCATTGTCTCGGATTGGGCCATGCGGCAAACTCCGTCGATGCATTTACGGTGACCTCAATCAAGCGCGGGAGTGAGCTGAAAGACATCGGTCCGGCCCCCTGAGTCGATTTGGTCTCGACACCGTATGCAAACAAAAATACCATCGTCAATCATGAATGGGACAGATGTATCAAATTTAGTTTTGGAGCGGCTGGCGGAAGAACTGTCTCAGTTGACACCCGAGGCACGCAAGGCTGCGACCTATGTGCTTGAGAACCCGCGCGACGTGGGCGTATCGACTGTGCGCGAAATTGCTGAAGCCGCCAATGTGAAACCCAATACCATTGTCCGAATGGCGCGGCAGGTGGGGTTCGAAGGCTACGAAGATTTCCGGGTTCCCTTCCGCGAGGCGATCCGGCGCGGGCAGGCCGATTTCCCGGAACGCGCGCGTTGGCTGCAGGATATTCGTAAGTCCGGCAATATGGGTGGGCTTTATGCGGATATGGTTCAGGACGCCCTGCGCAATGTCGAGGAGACGTTTGCCAATATCTCGTCCGAACAGCTGAAAGCCGCCGCAGAAGATATCTGGAATTCGCGTAACGTGTTCGTGCTGGGCGTTGGTGTGAACAATTCGAATGCGCGAAACTTTGTTTATCTGGCCTCGACGGGCATGGTGCAGTTTCATGCTATCCCGCGCGCCGGATCAAATCCGATTGACGATCTGGCATGGGCGGACAAACGCGATGTGCTAATTGCGATGACCTGCAAACCTTATCGGAATGAAGTGGTCGAGGCGGTGCAAGTTGCCCGAGAGCAGGGCATGACGGTGGTCGGTCTTTCTGACAGCCCAGCCAGCCCTGTTCTGCGCAATGCACAACACGGGTTCGTCATCTCGGCGGATACGCCGCAATTCTTCCCGTCATCAGTAAGTACTATCGCATTGCTCGAAACGCTTTTGTCCTTCGTCATTGCAGTGGCCAGCGACGAGATCGTCGAAAGAGTGGCGACCTTTCACAAGCGTCGCCATCAGCTAGGTCTGTATCACGCGGAAGAGCCCTGATTGGATCAGGCCAATCCGCATTGGCCATTCAGCCACGCACCAGGTGACCACCATCCACATCCAGCACAGCGCCTGTGAGATAGCCATTTGTCATTGCCATTATCACAGCTTGGGCGATGTCCTCTGCCTCACCAATGCGTCCGATGGGCAGGCTGCTACCAACCTGAGCGTACATGGCCTCGCGAGCCTCATTCGACATTGCCGCGTAAGCCTCGGTCGCAACCATTCCAGGGCTGATGCAGTTCACGCGCGCACGGCCTGATAGCTCTAGTGCCAACCCCTTGGACAGGGCTTCGACCGCCGCGTTCACGGCCCCAAGACCCGTTGCACCGGCAGAGGGTCGGCGGCTGAGGACGCCAGAAAAGAGGGTGATGGAGCCGCCTTCAGTCAAGACAGGCAAGACTTCACGCGCCGCCACATAGGGCCCGATAAATTTAGCCTCGAACATCGCGCGCAGGTCAGTGGTTGGCAATTCGGCGAAGGCCCCACGCGCTGCGCTTGAGGCAGAGATGACCAGATGATCTACTTTTTCAAGGCCGCTGGCCCAGGACTTCATGCCAGTTTCGTTGGTGGTATCGACCGGTGCGATCTGAACTTCGCCTCCGATGTCTGCCGCTGCTGCTTCCAGCTTGGCGGGACTCCGGCTGGCGATGGTAACTTTCGCACCAAGCGCCACCGCCAGCTTTGCGGTGGCCTTACCCATGCCGCTGCTGCCGCCAATGATAACAACGTGTTTGCCGATGAGGGCCGTTTCGAAAACCGAGTTCATTGCTTTGGTTCCTTGCTTGTCGTGTTTGTTAAATGAGTCAATCGATGCTGAGCACCAACTTGCCGGTGGTTTCGCCCGCCTCTAGGCGGCGATGCGCTTCCGTGGCCTTGGCGATTGGGTATGTGGTGATCTGAGGACGCAGAATGCCAGTTTCCAACAGCTTGAATACCTTGGTCATGTCCGCGCCGAATGCAGTTGGTCGGTTGGAAAAATACGTGTAAATATCGCTGACCCGCACTGAGACAGATTTCTGGAAGTGTTTCGCCAGATCCTCGGCAAAATCGCCAGCTGGCGGCCCGGCAAGGAATCCGAAGAGCACAGCCGTTCCAAGGGGAGCCAGCGCATCAAGGTCTGATTTCAAGGAGTCACCGGAAACCGGATTCAACGTCAGATCAACACCGCGCCCACTTGTGATCTCTGACACCAGCGTGGCCACGTCCTGAGTACGATAGTCGATGACAAAATCTGCTCCTTGCGCCTGGGCGTATCCGACCTTTTCAGTGCTGACCGAAGCGATCACAGTCATACCCAGATGCTTGGCGATGTGGAGGGCCATCGTGCCCACTCCGCCTGCAGCCGCATGCACCAGTACGGATCTTCCGGCCGCCGCACCGCCCAGATTGACCAGCATGTGATAGGCCGTCATTGCGTTGACAGGGATTGCTGCTGCGGTTTCAAAGGCGATGGTATCGGCAATTTTGGTTACATAAGGTGCACTTATTACGGAATGCGTACCGTAGCCGCCCGCACCAATCGGGCCCATCCATGCGACGCGATCACCCACGGCGAAACCAACGGCATCTTTGCCCGTCGCTTCGACGATTCCGGCACCTTCAACGCCGGGTACATGGGGCAGGTCTGGCATCATGCCCTCTGGCATTTCGCCACGGCGAATAATCGTATCGATAAAATTCACCGCCCCGGCATGATTACGGATCAGGATTTCTCTGGCACCGGGCTGTGCGACAGCTTGGTCAACGCTTCGCAGAACTTCGGGCCCGCCAGTTTGGGTGATTTCTATTGCGTACGGCATCATGCATCTCCTTTAGTTTCGCAGAAGATAGCGATGACGCCATTTCGTGATAATAGTTGAATTTGGAAGGTATTATCTCATAAATAGAATTATGATCTACAACGACCTTGGCCTGTTTACTGTTGTCGCCCACCACCTCAGCTTTTCCAAAGCTGCAGATCGGCTGGGTATTCCGCTTAGCAGGATTAGTCGCAGGATTGCCATGTTAGAGGATCATCTGGGCGCTAAGCTATTCGAGCGCACGACAAGGCAGGTGCGCCTGACCGAAGAGGGGCGCCGTCTTCTGGATCGTTGCCAGGATCCGATTGAAGCGCTTCAGCGTGTTGCGGGTTTTACCGATGACACGCGGCACCACACGATCCGCATTACGGCCCCACCCTTGGCAGCTCGTACAACGATAGGGCCAAAGCTGGTGGATTTCGCGGAACAAAATCCTCAGGTCCAGCTTGAACTGACGACGACTAACATCATGCTGGATTTTTTCGCGGACAATATCGACCTCGCCTTTCGGGTCGGTCCGCTTGCGGACTCCGGTCTTGTTGCCAAGCGGTTATGGTCAGTTCCATATTGTTTTTGCGCAGGGCAGGGCTTCATTCGAGAGCACGGGCTTTCGGGTCCTTTAACGCGACCGAAGTTCCAGACTCTTCCTACGCTGATGGCGGGTCAACCTTGGGTACTGGAAACGGGAGAGACGGTGAATCCAGCCCACATAGCCCATAATATTGGCGACCTTGATGTCATAGCACAGGCCGCTCGTCGTAATCTTGGGATAGCGATGTTGCCGAAGGATATGGTGGAGGGCGATCTGCGACGACTGGAAGTTGAGAATACTGTCCCGCTGACACGAGACATGTACGCGGTTTATCCCAGCCGTCGTCTGTTGCCCGAGCGTGTCAGGAAACTGATCGATTTCATGGCACCGGGATAAATCCTACCAATCAATTTGCACCCCATCCCGAAAGAAACCACCTGTTGGACCGTTCACGGGCAGTGTTGCAGCCCACACGACGCCCTTAGCCCCTTCGGGAACCGGGCGACCACCCCCGCCCATGTCAGTGGCGACCCAGCCGGGGCACACTGCGTTAACAAGGATGCCTTCGGGTTTCAAATCAGCCGCAGTCTTGATGGTCAGTGCATTGAGCGCCGTTTTCGAGATGCCATATCCAGGAGTGCTGGAAGACATGCCTGTCAGCGCTCCTGAGCCGGAAGACACGTTTACAATCCGGGCATCATGACCATTTTGAAGTAAAGGAACGGCCGAAATGGTTGTTGCCCAGGCTCCGAAGAAGTTGGTCTCGAAAGCACGGCGTACGCGCACCAGGTCGGCGCTGAGCGAGTGCTGATCCGTGTCGTAGTCAACGCCTGCATTGTTTATCAGTATGTTGAGATATCCGTATTCGGAGTTGATCTTATCAAAGGCAGCGTTGACCGAGCTCTGATCGGACACGTCCAGTTGCAAGGCCTTAGCTCCATGCCCAATCTCTTCGGCCGTGGCTTGTCCCTTTTGCGGGTCGCGCGATGCTACCAAAACAAATAATCCATGATCGCGGGCCAGTTGTAGGGCGACTTCTCTACCGATGCCTCGATTGGCTCCGGTCACAAGTGCGATACGTTGTTCGGTCATGAGGTTTCCTTTGAATTTTCGTCAGTTAACCGAAAGCAAAGCCTAATAGTGAGATTGCCAACATCGCTCTGGCAAGGCAACCGGCGCGCAACGATGCGGCGTTAACTGATGTCAGTTGGCCCCGGCCCCGCGTTCACCGGCGAGGGCGACTAGACCACGGTCGCCGGTTTCCCAAAGAGCGGTCATTGTCATCGCTGTTACAACCCAGCGGTCACCTGTTTTTTCCAGCACATAGTCATAACGGCCGCCCAATACCCATAGGCCATCGTCAAGCCGGTGGGTAGCGGTGAAATCAGCCTGCGCCGTCGCGGCGGTTTCTGAAACTGAGGTGATTGCGTGGTTGGTCACCATGTGATGCGTGCTGTCGAACCCCGGCAAGAAGGCGGCCCAGCCCGCAACAAGTTCATCGGCGGGTTGGGTTGCCGGGTCTCCACCCCAAAGGCTCGTGTAGTCAATGGTGACGTGATCGGCGAAGGCATCCCTTACACGGGTCCAATCATGCCGGTCTGCGCCTGCAGCGATATCCGTTAGGGTGCGGGTGATGTCGGTTTGATCGGCCAATGCAGGGCCTCCAATCATTGTTATGGCGGTGAGCATGGCGATGAGGGATCGTTTCATATCCGGGTCCTTTGTCAGAGTTGGACAAACCAACGTACGTTGCTGCGCCTGCTTCATTCATTAGCCAAGCGTTCAGGCACGGGCGCTAAGGTGTATTGCGACCAAAAAAACGTATTCGCCGCATCCTGATCGGCACTGAGATTGGTGGCCTCGACGATCTTTCCGTTCTCGATCCGGTAGACCAGCGCCCAGATGGTATCGACATTCGGCTTACCTTCGGCGTTGGACCAGCCTCGGTGAATATCTACAACATGGGTTTCATCCGCGCCAAAGTAGATCGGGTCAGCCTGAAACCCAGCTGCGCCCAACTGGGCGAAGAAGGCCAAAACTTCATCCCGACCGTTTTTGGTGCCGCTCAGCGGATGGCGGCCGGGAATGTGCCATTGTACGTCCTCGTCCATGACAGCGGCGATTCCATCAAGGTCGTTCGAGCCGTAAGCCGCAAAAAAGTTCTGAACCACTTTCATATTGTCTTCGGGGGTATCGGCCATTGCATTGCCTCCCATAACGGTCGCGACCGCGAGTGCTAGTTGAAGTTTTCGGGTCATCGGGGTCTCCAAGGGAATGAGGCGTCGGATAGCGAGGCCCGACGCCTGATCAGCAGGATCAATTATCCAATCCGGCGCGGAAGTGGTCGGCAACGGCGTCGGCCGCCCGTGTCACGTCCTCGGGGTTGTCGTAAAAATCGAACTGCGTGACATCCTCGAGCCACTGCGCAGTCGCGTCACCGGCAAATCCGGCAAGGAAGGTCTGCACGCCCTGCGGGATCGCTGCGCTTTCAGAGTGAACAATGGTCAGCGGTTTATCCAGCCGCTGTGGGTTGTCGGCGGGATGGTAGGTCAGCCAGCCTTCCCAGCCTGCATTGTTCCATTTGTCATCATATTCCGGGATCGCCCCACGGTCAGCCTCATAGTAGTAGCCACCGATCGGCATCAGCACGCCTTCGGCACCTTCTGGACCCGCGGCAGGAATGATCTGGCCCCCGGCGGCTTCGGCAGCCCGAGAGACTTCAAGCAAGCCGGCAACACCTTCTGCGCCGCCGTAGACGGCCTCAACAATTTCGGCGTTCTGCAGCCAGGGAGCAACCAAACCAAGTCGCTGAACCAGCGGGTTGCCCGAGACGGCATCGACCATATAACCCGCTGAGGCGCAGATACCCAGCCCATTGATGTGCTCGGCGTCCACTTCTGGCAGGGTCGCTATGAATTCGATCGCTGCCTTGATGTCCGAGGTCTTGGCTTCGGGGCTTTCGACAAAGCGCGCTTGGTTCGGCAGATCGCCGGATTTACCCCAGCCTCGGAAATCGAAGGTGAAGGCGGCAAATCCGCGTTCGGCCATTTCCCGGGCATAGTTCGCCGGCATCTGTTCTTGTACCGAGGTCCAGGCCCCTGTGACCACGACCGTTGGCAAAGGTGCATCGCCGCGTACTTCGGGTAGGTACAGTGTGCCGGATAGGGTGGCACCTTCATTCTCAAAGGTGACAATGCGGGTTTCGACCTGTGCGACGGCAGCTGTCGAGGCCATTAAAGCCGCAGCGGTATTCAGAGCGAGGGTTTTCATCGCGATATCTCCCAAAGTCTGTCTGGATGGGCGCAAGCCCGATGACGAAAGAGATACGTTGCCGGAGGTTCACTTGATTGCACTGGACTGCTGTGTTTTTGAATGATCCTGCATCAAGCCATGTTGGCCGCGCGATAAGCCTTGGGGGTTTGTCCCACCACCTGTTTAAAGCTGCGCGTGAAATGAGCCTGATCGGAAAAGCCACATTCCAAAGCGATATCACCCAGAGGACGCTGCTGGTCCTGCATCATCTTCATCGCCTGTTCAATTCGGTAGGCCATGACATATTGCATCGGGGTCGTGCCCAACGTCTCTTTGAACATGCGTGCGAAGTGCGAAGGGCTCATTCCCGCCTCGGTCGCGAGTTGCTCAACGGTTATGGTCTGATCCAGCCGGTTCTGTACAAAGGTCAAAACGCGCTGGTAATGCCGGGATGTGAAGCGGGATGACAACTGAACATCTTCGATCCGGCGTTTTCCATATTTCTGGAGCAGTTTCACCAGGAATACGCGGCTCATGGCTTCGAACATCACGACTGAAGACATGTCGGTCGATTCCAATGCGTCGCGCAGTATAACGCCAGCCGTGCACAGATCAGGGTCCGAGAACTGCGGCAAATCCCGAAATTGCTGCGGGTCAAGCAGCATGCCCAGCTCGGACTGAGCAAAGCGTTCAACCTTAGCCGGGTCCAGCGTGATAACGATGACATCAGACGTCGCGTACCACTGCCAACCCGATCGCATACCAGCCGGAGTGACGATGATTTCATCCTTGTGAAACATGAAATCCCGCAACTCACCATCCCTCCAGTTCCGAACTCTGTGCGGAATGGTCTGGAGATTGAGAAGCACGTGATGCTCTTTGAAAACATCCTCGGGCATCTGATCCGGCTCAGCCCGGAAATACCGAACGGACATCAACCCTGCAGCCGAAGGCCGCTCGATCGCATCGCTGTTTAGTAAAGGTTCCGAGGGGTAAATGTCCGCATATCTCGAAGGCAATCGTCGGCTCCCATAGTGTACCTGGGCAATTCTCGCTGGCGTCGATCGCACACGGTTGAAAACATCCAACAGGGGTGCGAACCCATGGAGTGGTTCCGTGGCCACCTGCTTCTCGCAACGCAGCCGTAGCGTTCGGGTCGACGCTTAGAGAATTTTCAAGATTGCGGTCGCTGAATCAAGACGGAACACGATGCCCGACGAGAAACACGCGCTGCCGTTGATCCTAGAAAATAGTCCATTGCCGATGGGTGATGCGCTCCGACAACAATCAAATCAGCGCCGATTTCTCGCGCGAACTCGGTAATACGCAGCCCTGGCTTTCCCGTTTCTACCTGGCAGTTTATATCGGTCGCTTCTCCGGCGATCGACTTTAGGGTTCCCATGATTTTGTTGGTCAGATGGTTCTCGGATTTCACTGTCACGAACTCCGCCGTAAAACCCGGGATTTGTTCCAGAACTGTAAGTAGTGTGATCTTTCCGTCAGCTGCCAAAAGCTTGCGGGCAGTGGTGATTTTCTCGGCAACCAACTCTTCATGATCAATGGCAACGGGGATCAATATGGATTTATACATGTAAAGCACTCCCAGTGAGTTTCGGCGATGTCAACGAGCAGGGCTTGGTGCATCATAACTTGATAAGTACTTTCAGAATTAACGGTTCTGATCTGTTGCCCAGGACCCCGCCCTGCCTTAGTGGCCAAACACCTCGAGCCGCGCCCATTCTGGACCTCGGTTCAAGAGAAAGACGGCCACCGCATATGCAATGGCCGCCTTGAGGTTACTATGCGCTGCGATACAGTTTTGTCATCGAGAATTCCCGATGTCCCAGCGCCTCTGCCGCGGTGTTACGGCCGTTTGCTGTCCTGCGGATCATATCGATCAGAGCATCACCAGCCTGATCGATGGTTTGTTCGCGCCGCAAGATGCCTGAAACATCAACGTCCACATGCTCGCCCATGGTGCGCACTGTACGCGGGTTCGCGGTGATCTTGATGACCGGAACGATCGGGTTGCCCACCACGTTGCCCTGACCTGTCGGGAAGGTATGGATCACAGCACCGCCCGCCGCCATCAGCGTCACACATTCCGCCGCAGCGGATGAACTGTCCATGAAGTACAGGCCTTTGCCCGAGTTAGGTTGCTCGGCAGGTTCCAGAATGTCGATATACTGCGAAGTCCGGCCGATCTTTTCGAGGTTGCCAAGCGCCTTTTCCTCAATGGTGGTCAGGCCACCTTCGATGTTGCCCTTGGTTGGCTGGCTGTCGCTGAGGTCATCGGTCTGATGGGCAAAGATTACATCGTCCTGATAGGCCTTCCACATCTTGTACCAGCGCTCGCCGACCTCTTCGTTGATGGCGCGTTTCTGGCAGATATGTTCCGCCCCGGTGATTTCCGAGGTTTCACCAAAGAACCCGGTGATCCCTTCGGGCAGCAACTTGTCATACATGTTGCCAACGGTTGGGCAGGACCCCAGACCCGTTGTCGTGTCGCTTTCACCGCATTTGGTCGAAATCCAAAGCTCGTTGATCGAGCATTCCTCGCGCTGGACCTCGGTGGCCTTGTGGACAAAATCCTTGGCGGCCCATGAAGCGCGCCGGATGGTCTCGAAGTCACCGTTCTGTTCGATTGAGAACTCTGCCACGTCCTTGCCGGTCTCGCGGATGCCGTCGGCAATGCGCTTGGTCCAACCCGGCTCGATGCCGATCACCACCACCGAGTGGACATTCGGGTTGGCCCCTGTGCCGATCATAGTGCGGAAATGCAGCTCGAGGTCCTCACCGAACTGAAGGCGGCCATAAGCGTGTGGGATTGCCAGCGTGCCCTTGACGTTGTTGGCGACTGCCTCGCAGGCGGCGTTGGAAATGTCATCGACGGGCAGGATCAGCACGTGGTTGCGCACACCAACCCGGCCGTTTTCGCGCCGGTAGCCCATGACAGTCATGTTTGAATATTTGCTCATGGTATTAACCCCTTACCAGCGCTTGGTCTTGCAGTTTTGCGTGTGGACATGCCCGCCGCGTGGGATGTCAGCGATGATCTTACCAATGTCTTCGCCATATTTGATCGCCGTATCGCCGTTCTTGAGGTCCGTGAGCGCAATCTTGTGGCCAATCGGAACATCCGCGCCTGCGGTCAGGCGAAAGGTCGAGTTGTCATGTGTAATACAGCACAGCATGTCGGTGCCTGCAGTCAGGCCTTCAACGACCACGACACCGACATTGTCTTCCTCTTCATGCACCAAAAGGTGCGGTATTTCATTTGGGGCTGGATTTGACATGAAGGTCTCCGGTTTTTGCTATGGTTTAAGGATGGTTTTCGGCGCAAGCGTCTTGCCAGCGCGAATGTCTGTAAAGGCCGCGGCCCCGTCGGACAGGTCGCGGGTTTCAACCCAGTCAAGCGTCCCGAGGCGGCCGTTGAACATGGCATTGCATGTGTCGCGGAAGTCCTGTGCGGTATAGGTGTAGGTGCCGATCAGCCTGATTTCCTGCAGCGTGATGCGTCGGATATCCAATCCACCTTCGGAACTGCCTAGGCCGATGTGCAAAATCACCCCGCCCGGGCTGACGAGCGCCGAGGCAACCGCACGGGTAGACGAAAACCCCACTGCGTCGATCACCAATGGAATGTCCTGTTCCGGTGTGTCCACAACGGCGATTCCACAGGTGTCGCGAAGATAGGTCGCACGGGCTGCGTTGGGTTCGGATAAGGTCACCTGCTCGACCCCCATCGCAGTGAGCGCGAGAGCTGCCGCTAGCCCGATTGCCCCGCCGCCAATCACATGGGCACGCCGTTCGTCTGCCGGGTGCAGGGACGCAAGCCCCAGCCGCACCGCATGCCAGCTGACTGCAATCGGTTCGGCGAGTGCGGCCTGCTCCAGCGTGATATGCGAGGGCACTTCAATCAAATTGCGCTCTGGGATAGCGACGTATTCCGCAAAAGCGCCTTCGCGCGGCGGCATTGAGATGATCTGTCGCGAGGGGCAAAGGTTCTCACGTCCGGACCGGCTGGCCGCGCTGTTGGGGTCGTTTACCAGCGGATTGATGGTTACGCGGCGACCATCAGCAGTCACACCGGCCCCCTCATGGCCCAGGATCAGCGGTGCCGGGCGGCGATCATCATGGCCCAGATAGGCGTGCATGTCGGACCCGCAAATACCGACGCTATCGATGCGGACGAGAACCTCATCGGGGCCGGGCTCCGGGTCCGCGAAATAGCGGTATTCCAGTGTTTCGACATCAGTGTAAACCAAAGCTTTCATTTCGCTGTAAACCCTCCATCGACCATCAAAACTTGCCCGGTCACGAAGGCACAGGCATCAGAGCAAAAGAACAGCAACGGGCCGTCGAGGTCTTTGGGCTCACCGTTGCGACCGATACAGGTCTGCGCAGCATTACGGTTCGCGCGTTCAGGATCATTGAACACCGCAGCCGTCAGCTCGGTTCGAAAGAACCCAGGGCCAATCGCGTTTACGCATATTCCGCTCGATGACCAGGCCTCGGCCATTGCTCGGGTCAGCTGTGCCACGCCGCCCTTAGACGCCCCATAGCTAAGCCCACCTGGAAAAGCCCGGCTGGACTGGAGCGATGCGAAATTTACGATCCGTCCCCAGCCTTTGGCCTTCATATCGGGCACTAGGTGCTGCGACAGAAAGAAGGGAACGGCAAGGTTCAATCCCAGTGTGATGTCCCACCCCTCAGGCGATACATCATCCGCAGCCTCGCGCGTGTTGATCCCGGCGGCATGCACCAGAATATCCGGTGCCCCAAACGGCTGCGACGCGGCAACGGCCAGCTCTGCCAACCGATCGCGATCCGAAAGATCCCATGGCAGCGCATGAACCTGATCCAGCTCGGCCAACGCTTCTGCACGTCGCGCCACGCCCACGACCTTAGCGCCAGCATGCGACAGTACCTCTGCCGCTCTGCGACCAAGGCCGGAGCTGGCCCCGGTCACAAGAGCGGTATGTCCAGTGAGATCAGGATGATAGGTCACGGGTTGGGTCAGTCTTCGGCTGTCAGGTCAAAGTTTTCATCGGGGAAGAACTTGGCCAGTCGAATATCCGCGGTACGCGCGTGCCCCTCCATACCTTCAAGGCGTGAGATACGGGCCGTCGCCTGCGCAATCGGCTTCATCGCATCAGCGGTCGAGCGCTGCCAGGTCACGATCTTCATGTATTTATGGACGCTGAGGCCACCGGTGTAAGTGGCCGCCCGGCTCGTGGGCAGCACGTGATTGGTGCCCGAGGCTTTGTCGCCAAAGGCAACCGTGGTCTCTTCGCCCAAGAAAAGCGACCCATAGCACGTCAGCCGATCCAGCCACCAATCAAGATCATCGGCCATGACTGTCAGGTGTTCTGGAGCGTATTGATCCGATGTCGCCGCCATTTCTTCGCGATCCGCGCACAGGATGACCTCGGCATAATCGCGCCACGCAGCCGTAGCGTTTTCGCGGTTCACTTCGGGCAGGTCCTCGATCAGCACTGGCACCAAGCGCATAACCTCTTCGGCGAGGTCGCGATTGTCTGTCACCAGCCAAACCGGTGAGTTGTATCCGTGCTCGGCCTGCCCAACGAGGTCAGTTGCAACAACCATCGGATCAGCAGTGACATCCGCAAGGACCAGACTGTCCGTCGGGCCCGCGATCATGTCGATGCCGACACGCCCGAACAGGATACGCTTTGCTTCGGCCACAAACTGATTGCCGGGGCCCACAAGGATGTTAGCCTTGGGAAGCCCGAACAACCCGAAGGTCATCGCCGCAACCCCCTGCACGCCGCCCATGGACATGATCTTGTCGGCGCCACAGATATGCGCGGCGTAGACGATCGCAGGCGCGATACCGACATCGGGGCGCGGCGGTGAGCACGCGACAATGTGCTTACATCCCGCTACTTTTGCCGTGGTGACCGTCATGATGGCGCTGGCTATATGGCTGTATCGCCCGCCCGGTACATAACAGCCTGCCGCATCCACGGGGATCATCTTCTGACCTGCAGTCAGACCAGGGACGACCTCGACTGCGATATCGGTCATGGACGCTTTCTGTGCCTCGGCAAAGCGTTTGACGTTGTTGTGGCTGAACTCGATGTCGCGCTTCAGCTTTTCTGGCACGGCATCCATCGCGGCCTGGATTTCGGCATCGCTTAGAATGACGTTGCCTTCGTATTTGTCGAATTTGGCAGCGTACTCTAGCGCCTTGGCATCGCCGCCTGCTTCAATATCAGTCAGGATTCCCTGCACAATTTCACTGACATCTGACGCTCCGCTGCGCGCGGTCAGCGTGGCTTTCTTCAGGTATTCACGGGTCATGTATCGAGTCCTTTTCTTACCGCGTCTTTCGGCGGCTTATCGATAGACATCAGGCAACAGCGAGGTAGAGAACGCCGGGATATAGGCGATCATCAACGTCACGATCAGCATGAAGAAAACAAACGGGATGGCGCGGTAGGCGATCTTGAGGATCGACTCGCCCGTAATCCCCGACACCACGAACAAGTTCAGCCCCAAGGGTGGAGTAATAAACCCGACCCCCAGCGCGGTGATCATCATGATGCAGAACTGAATCTGGTTCATCTCAATCTCTTGCGCCAGCGGGTAGAGGATCGGTGCCAGGATCACGATGTTGGGCGTCGTTTCCATAACGCAGCCCGCAATGATCAGGATAAGGACCATCATGGCGATCAGTACGAATTCGTTACTGCTGACTGAGGTCAAAGCCCCTACAAATCCTTGCGGCACTCCAATGATCGCCAGAGCTTCGGCCAGAGGGATCGAGAAGGCGATGATCGGAAGGATCACACCGTTGACCTTGGCCGAACTGACCAGCATGGCCGGGAAGTCGGACAATTTCAGTGTGCCCAGGATAAACCCGATGACGATGGTCACGACAACCGCCACAGCGCCTGCCTCCGTCGGGGTCAGTTTTCCCGAGAAGATGCCGTAGAAAATGATGCCGGGGACAAGGAAAGCGTACCAGCCGGACTTGACCGTCTTCCACAGGTTCGCGCGCCATTCAGCTGCGGTCATCATGCCGCCACCTTCCCAAAGGTTCAGCCGGTTCATCACGACGTTGGTGATCAGGATGGCCGTCAGGATCAAAAGGCCGGGGATCAGCGCAGCAAGGAACAAGGTCGAGACCGCTATGCCCAGCACGAGGCCGATGATGATATAGGCGATAGAGGGCGGGATGAGGATGCCGGTGCAGGCTCCTGCCGCGACCAAAGCGCAGGCGTAGGGGCGGGGATAACCGCTCTCGACCAGCCGGTCGATAGTCATGCGCCCTACCGCTGCCGCACCTGCTGCGTCCGACCCGGAAATCGCTGCGAACATGCCACAGACCAAAACGGTGGCCGAACCGAAGCCACCCTTGGCCCAGCAGGTCAGGGCTTCGGCGACGTCCAGAAACTTTCGACTGAGCCCGGTTCGGACAAGCACGTCTCCGGTCAGGATAAACAACGGCACAGCTGTCAGCGCGAAGGCATCGATGCCCGAGAACAGCTTTTCGCCGACAAGGCTCAGCGGCAATGCGCCGGACATGATCAGCATTGTGATCGATGCTGCGCCGATCGCGGCCCAGACCGGAACGGCGAGCGCGACAAGAGCGACGAAGAGAATGACGGAGGCGTAGAAATCCCACCCAAGTTCAAGCGTTTGACCGCCGAGTTGTTGCCACATCATGGCTCAGGCCCTCCCTTAATCAAACAGCTTGTCGCCTTCGTAGACGGGACGGCCCGTTCGAAGGTCGGCAATATCGCGGAGGAAGGACTGCACCAGCCGAAAGATGACTAGCGCGAAGCCAAACGGCACCGCCATGAGGAAAAAGACCTGGCTGATCCGCAGGCCGTGTGTGACAGACCCGAATTTCCAGGACACGTGGACTGTCTCCCACGACCAATAGATCGCGACGAGTGCCACGATGAACATCACGATGTCGCCGAAGATATAGAGCAGCGTTTTGACCGTGCGCGGGACGTAGTGCATCAGAACATCAATGCGGATATGCCCGCGTTCCTTGACCGCAGCGGCGGCACCGATCCATGCGAGATAGATGAACGCATACCGGACGATTTCTTCGCCCCAGATGGACGAGTAGGCAAAGACCTCGCGCCGGACCACTTCGATAAACATCGTGCCGACGAGCATGACGTAGAAGACTAAAAGCAGCCAACGTTCGGCATTTTTATCAATCGCTCGAAAGAGCTGAGACATAGCATCCTCACTACCGTCACGCGGCGGCGACGTGTTCTAGCGGGTTTTTAATGGGCAAACATCGGATGAGCCGACGCTGGACGCGCCGGCCCGAAGACGCGATCAGGCGTCGTGCACGTAGTATTTCGCACGCGTGTCTGCGGCTTCTTCCAGCTTGGCGAACGCATCCATCGAGCCGGCCAGCTCAGTCTTGAAGCTGTCCCATTCGCTGCGCTGATAGCCACCGGCCTCTTTCCATTCGCCCAACTGATCTTCGCTGAGCGAGTGGAACTCGACGCCGTTCGCGATCAATTGAGACATGGCGTAGGCCCGTGCCGAAGGCACTTTGGACAGGTTCTGCTGCTGGGTGACTTCGCCCGCAAATTCGATACCTTCCTTGACGTCCATCGGCAGGCTGTCGAACCATTCAAGGTTGATCGAATAGACCTGACTGTCCGGCACCGCCTGAGTGAAGGTCACATGGCTGAGGATCTCACCAAAGCCAAAGACATGCAGCGCGCCCACCGAGGGATCAAGCGCATCTGCGACGCCTTGCCGGATCGCTGACGGAGTCTCACCCCACGCAACAGGCGTCGGGTTCGCACCCACCATGCCATAATACTGCTGCAGCATTTTTGATCCGGGTACGCGGAATTTGACACCGGACATATCGCCGGGGGTGATAATTGCGTTGCCTCCCTGGCGAACAGCGACGACGCGCGGATCGATCACGATATACATCAGCGCTTTAAAGCCGGATGCCGCGATCTTGGGGTCTACTTCCGCCTTCCAAGCTTCAGAGGAAGTTAGGTTCGTGAACCGCTGGTTGGACCCGCAGAAATATGGAAGGTTGATCAGGTCGACGACGCTTGCGAAGGGTGCGAAATTTGACAACGAGTGTTGCGCGGCTTGAATGGTCCCCCCCTGAACCGCCTGCGCCAACGCACCACCTGCACCAAGCTGACCACCGGGCGCCAGTTTCACATAGACCTTGCCATTCGTCATGTTCTGGATGTTTTCTTTCAGGTCCAGCTGCATGATCGGATAGCTGCGAGACGCGCCCAGAACATAGGCCGTTGCCAACGTCATCTTGAATTCAGCCGCGTTTTCGCGATCGCGTTCCTCGGCGGCGGTCTGTGCTGCCGCTTCGCTGGACCACAATGTCCCAGCCGCGCCGGCGACCATAGCTGCCGTGAACGAGCCGGTGCCCGCGAGTTTCAAAAAATTCCGACGCTCGGCCGAAGCCAGCTCCTGTTTAGTCTTGTCCATGTGTTCTCCTCCCGTTGGACTTTTTTCGGATTTATTCCTTTGATTTTTTCTCCGAAATTTCTTTTGCTTCGCTCCGCAGAATGCCGATCGAAAAGGCGATGGCCGCAGCAAACAAGATCAACATTTCCCAGATATTGTTGACCAAGGGCGCATTCGAGACTGCTCCGATCACTACGTTCGCTACAAACGCGAGCAGCAATATTCCAGCTATCAAGTATGGCATGCGTCCTCCCCAACCCATCCAATGTCTCGCACTGAGTCGTCCGCAATGTAAGCGCTTACATTTTGTTATGCAAGCGCTTACATTGCATATGTGCTGTAGGTTCCCGACAAATCGTGCTTTTGATAGAATTCGTCTTGAGCTATTTGCCCATCCAGAATGACAAGAAAAACCATGCCTCAAAGCGGTCACGAAAACACAGTCCCAACCCTTGCAGATGTTGCCCGACATGCGAACGTGTCCACCGCAACCGTCTCGCGGTGCCTGAACTCGCCAGAGCGAGTAGGGCAAAGCACAAGGGAACGAGTTCTGGCAGCTGTTCGAGAACTTGGGTACGCGCCGAACTTCGGAGCCCAAGCCCTTGCGGCACGGCAGACAAATACCATCGCCGCCGTGATACCGACTATGGAGAACGCTGTTTTTGCACGCGGATTACAGGCGTTTCAGGAAGAGCTGGTGAGGCATGGTAAAACGCTTTTGGTTGCTTCGTCCGCCTATGATTCAGAGCTGGAAGAACAACAGGTGCGTGCGTTGGTAGCGCGGGGTGCAGATGGGTTGCTGCTGATTGGGTACGATCGCGAACCGGAAATCTATGCGTTTCTGGAAAAGCAGCGTGTACCAACTTTGATCGCCTGGTCATTTGATCCTGACCAATCCCCGCCGGCCATCGGCTTTGACAATCGGGCTGCGATGTTTGCCCTTGCCCGGCAGGTCATTGGATATGGGCATCAGCATATCGCGTGTATCTCTGCTCCAACCGCTTCGAATGATCGGGCAAGGGAACGCGTTCAAGGTATTCGGGATGCCAAACAAGAGGCCGGTCAGGACCCGAATACAATGTTTCTTGTCGAGACCGCTTACGGCGTTGAAACTGGTGAAGTTGCTTTGCGCGAGGTCATGACAGCCGCACCAGAAACGACTGCCGTGATGTGCGTCAATGATGTTTTGGCGGTCGGAGCCTTACGTGCGGCTCGGGAAATGGGGCTTGAGGTGCCCAGGGACCTCTCAATTACCGGTTTTGACGATATCGAAATTGCAATGCTCGCCGAACCCGCTCTTACGACGGTCCATGTCCCGCATCGCGAGATGGGGCGTCGCGCTGCAGGGATGCTGATCCAGATACTCCGTGATGCGCACAGCGGTCAAAGTGTTGAGTTGCCGACAGAAATAAGACTACGTCAATCACTCGGTCCTGCCCGCACTATTGAGTGATCCCGACCTTGAGGGCTATGTCTGGAAATCTACTCGCTCGAATCTACCAACGATGTACGACCCGGATTCGGCATGCACGGCCAATCCAACTTGAACTACTGGTGTGAGTATTTCTTAGATTCAGAGTTTATGGCTAGCAGACTAAGAAAGCTGTGAGGAAGGCCTTTGTGCGCGGCTCATCCGTTGCGATGCAGAATGCCCCGAACCGGACGATGCCTGCCGTGGCAATCGGGCAAAAATTATTATGTCGCGGCTGTCTTTCAGGTTCTGGTCACGTGGTTAACAGAGCCGAAAGTTCATTTGCCCCCTTTTTCAGGATACCCAGAAACGACATCAGGCTGTTGACGTTGTGACGTTGTGTCGGTGCATGAACCGAAAGTGTGCCCACCAATCGGCCTTGCCCATCTTGAACGGGTACTGCTAGGGCCGCCATTCCACTCATGAACTCTTCATCATCAGTGGAATAACCGTTCTGAGCGATATGTTGGATTTCCGTGCGCAATGACTGCGGGTCGGTCAGTGAACTTTCAGTCTGTGGCTGCAGATTTCCTGCTGAAAGAAATCCATCCAGTGTTTTCTGCCGGAGCGTGGACAAGTACATCTTACCGCTGGCGGTGCAATGAAAGGGAACCTGTGTCCCGACCGGTAATTGAATGCGCAAAGGCCACTTCGTCTCGACCCGGTCAAGATAGATCATGCCCTCTCGGTCAGGGATGGCGAGATTGCAGGTCTCTCCAACCTGTTCGGCGACACTGCGTAAGATCGCCAAACGCGCTGTGCGCAGATGCTCGGACGACATGGTGTTGACTGAAAGCAACCGCAGACGGTGCCCAGGACCGTATGAGCGGCCATCCAGATCGCGCTGCAGGAAACCTTCGGCCTCTGCTGTTTGCAACAAACGGTGGATTGTTGGTTTCGCCAGACCGAGTGTCTCTATCAGGTCCGATGGTTTGACGGCAACCCCGCGTCGCGCCACCTCCTCAAGGATGAGGAGAAGGCGCAAGTTAGTTGGGATCTGAGTTTCTTTGTCTTGTGTTTCCGTTTCGGCCATCCCGCAACAGTCTAGTTATTTGGCAGCAGGATCAAGGCCAGATCGGGTACAAGCGAGATCAAAATCCACACTGATATCAGCGCTGCTAGATAGGGCACAGTGTACCGAAGCAGACGGAAGTAGGGAACGCCAGTCACCCCTGATGCCACGTAGAGATTGAGACCGTAGGGTGGTGTGATGAAGCCAATCGAAGCCCCCACAAGGAAGATTACCGAGAAATGGATCGGATCAATCCCGACCGAGGCCGCAATCGGTGCCAGGATCGGGGCCAGGATAATCGTGACAGGCAGGCTTTCGAGTACCATGCCCGAGAAGAAAACGATCACCATCGAAGTAAACAGAACCGCATAGTAGCCACCCATCGAGGTTACGAAATCCCCAATGGTTTGCTGAGCGCCGAGCAATGACAGGATCTGCTGCATCACCACAGAAATCGCGATCAGCGGTGCGAGGATACCTGTGATCTGGGCCGAGCGGATCACGATTGAGGGGATCTCGGGGATCGTGAAGCCTTCGACGACAAACATCTCGGCATAGCTTTTTTCGGTGGGTGAGATGTCGTTCCGCGCGCCCATGATCCGATTGATCGGATAGCTGACCAACCCCGCAATAACGCAGAAGCCGACCGTCACTCCGGCTGCCTCAGTTGGTGAGAATTTGCCTGTGTATATACCCCACAGCACCAGCCCGATGGCGAAGAATCCAAGCCAGGCACCGAATGCAGTTTTCAACACCCGGTTCAGTTGCAGCGGGATCAGATGACCCCACCCGTTCATGCGGCAGATGATCCAGCAGGCGAACTGCATGCCAAAGACCATCAGCGCGCCAGGAAGGATACCCGCGACGAACAGCTCTGATATCGGCAGGTTCATCAGGAAGCCATAGACGATGAAGATGATCGAGGGAGGAATGATGATCCCCACCGTACCGCCTGCCGCCGCCGTGGCCGCGCTGAACCGTTCGTCATACCCCCCTTTGACCATCTCAGGGTGCAGCATCGAACCGATCGTGGCGGTTGTGGCCGAGTTTGAACCTGAGATTGCTGCGAACAATCCGCAAGCCCCAAGGGATGCCATCGCCAACCCGCCGCGTATCCAGCCCAGACAGGCATAGGCGAAATCGCTGAGCCGCCGCGCGATGCCCGATTTATTAATCAGGTCGCCGGTCAGGATGAAAAGCGGCATCGCCAGCAAGGCGAAACCCTTGTTGAACACGTTCAGAAGTTCAGCACCCATATTGTCCAGCGTCAGGCCAAGAACAAACGAACAGCCGATGACCCAATAGCCGATTACCAGCAAAACCGGCACGCCCAGCATGAACAGAAAGGTGACCGCAAGAGAGATCAGTGTGACCATAGTTCCGTCTGTCATCAGTCTGCTCCGATCACGGCCTGCTTGATCAGCGGCTCGCCTGTTTTCCAGTTGTTCAGATCATCGGCAAGGTTCTGAAACACGCGCCCGACCATCAGAAAGAACGACAGCGGTGCGGCCAGAAGGAACCACCACTGCATGATATTGTCTGTACCCAGAACGATCTGAAAGTTTGATGCCGACAATGCCACCAGCCGTGTTGTGGTCACGATGACGATCACCGCAAAGATGAACCACAATATCGCGTCGAGTATCAGGCAAGCCAATTGCCCAGCCCTCGGCATTGCAGTGCGGAATTCGCTGAAGCTCAGATGTGTGCGCAGGCGGACATTGTACGACGCCCCAAACCACGCCATGACCATGAACAGCAGCGGGGGAATGGTGGTCGACCAGGGTTCCTGATCGTTGAACACAAACCGGTCGATCACGCCCCAGAAGATGATTAATGCGATCGCAAGGTAGGAATACACCATCACCGACCGTTCCAGATGACGTTCAACAAAGGGCACCGCCCGATAGATCAACATGATCACGATTCCGCCAATCGCCGAGACAATCGCGCCCAACACCCAGGCGGCGTCGGATTCCAGTGCGGATTGAATCTCGAACGAATCCTGGCTGAGAAAGGCGCTGAAAATCGCGCCGATGTCTGCCCAAAACGACATGAACCCCGTCCTCCCAGTCGGTATGAAGTTGAACCGGCCCGCTCAGGGCCGGTTCGTAACAGTCTATCAGGCTTCGCCTTTCCACCAACGGCGCGGTTCGACATTTTCCGGCAGGGTGTCAGCCGGAATCTCGCGCGCGATGTCGTAGATTTCCTGATAGGTATCAATGCCGCCTGCCCATTTATTCAGACGTTCGCGCCACTGGGCCCAAGGCTCTGGGTTGTAGTTCGGAGCGCACATCTCTTCGGCCAGCTTGATCTGATCGTCAGCCAGGAATGCCGGGCGCACGCCATTTTCGGCGAAGATAGTGTCCGGCAATTGCGGCTCCGAGAAGCCTACAGTATTCAGCAATGCGGCTTCATTCGCACCCTGGATCAACGCTTGAGTGAAGTAGGAAGATTCCATAACTGCGTCTTGCAATTCTCCACTCAGACCGTCAAAGACCTCGGCCGACATGGACGTATGTTCAGTGCCGCAGAAAAATTTCAGATTGACCGACTGCGAAACCACCGGCGCCATGTTGGCGTAAGCCACGGCCGAGGCCCAGGTTTCCGCCCCATCGATCAGACCTGTCTTAAGCGCATCCAGTGTCTCTTCCCAAGCCACCGGGACTGGGTTCAGATTCAGCAATTGCATTGCGATCCGGCCCAACTGCGTACCCGTCACGCGGTTCTTGGTACCAAACAACTCTTCCAGTTTGGTGACGGTCGGCTTGTCGGCAAAGGTCGATCCCATTTGCAGGCCGCGTAGCTCACAATGGGTAAACAGGAACTTCAACCCGTGCCGTTTTTCCAGCGGATCACGCAGGATGCGTTGGCTCGCCGGGCTATAGAAGAAGTGATACTGCGCCGCGCGGCTGGGGAACATATAGGCGTAGTCCAGCACGTTCAGATAAGGTGCGCCTCCGGCCGAGTTCTGAGTTGAGGCAGCATAAATATCGACGATTCCCTGCTGGGTCTTTTCGACACAGCTCAGCTGGCCGCAGATCTGGTTGTCGCCGATGAATTCGATGCGAATCTCGCCGTCCGTGCGTTCTTCCAGGTCGCGCGCGAACTCAATTGCGCCGGCGCGTTCAATCAACAGGTTGCGGGTGTTGAAGCCCGACGCGCCGAATTTCAGCGTGTGCTTCGGCTCTTTCGAAAAGCGCTTTTCATAGGTGGATTCGGCGGCCTGCGCCAGATTCGCCAGACTCATCGCGCCGCCGAACCCGCCCGCCGCCAGCAGTGTCGAGCTCATGCCGTAACGCCCGGCCACGCGGAAGAAATCTCGCCGTGAAATACCACTTAGTTTCCGTCCGATCTCCATTGCTTACCTCCCTGATCGCAATTATTGAGACGTTTTGTATCAAAAAAGGCTAGTATAATTCTTGCATCTTGCATAGAGTTTTTTTCAGCGACGTTGGAAGGAGGCGGTCATGGAGGTGGATTATGCAGTTGTTGGCGCAGGATCGTCGGGCTGTGTCATTGCCAATCGGTTGAGCGCAGACCCCAACACAACTGTTGCGCTGCTCGAAGCAGGTGGCCGCGATACCAACCCGTGGATTCACATCCCCGTCGGCTATTTCAAAACGATGCATAACCCCTCGGTTGACTGGTGCTATCGCACTGAGCCCGACCCCGGCCTTAACGGTCGATCCATCGACTGGCCACGGGGCAAGGTTCTGGGTGGCTCATCCTCGCTGAACGGGTTGCTCTATGTGCGTGGCCAGAAGGAAGATTACGACCGCTGGCGGCAAATGGGCAACGATGGTTGGGGCTGGGACGATGTGCTACCCCTGTTCAAACGCTGTGAGGATCAAGAGCGCGGCGAGGATGAATATCATGGTGTCGATGGCCCCTTGTCAGTGTCCAACATGCGCATTCAGCGCCCGATCTGCGATGCCTGGGTCGCGGCGGCACAGGCCGCCGGTTATCCGTTCAACCCAGATTATAACGGGGCCGAGCAAGAAGGCGTGGGTTACTTCCAACTGACCACGCGCAATGGCCGCCGGTGTAGCGCCGCCGTCGCCTATCTCAAGCCCATTCGCGGTCGTCAGAACCTCAACATCATCACCAAAGCGCTTGTGTCGCGTGTGGTTCTGGATGGGAAAAAAGTAACCGGGCTGGTCTACCGGGATCGTTCTGGTGCCGAGCAGACCCTGACAGTTCGGCGCGAGGTCATCCTGTCCGGTGGGGCGATCAACTCTCCCCAAATCCTGATGTTGTCAGGGATCGGAGAGCCGAATCATCTAAAGGAAAATGGTATCAAACCGCTGCACGCCCTGCCGGGTGTTGGCAAAGGTCTTCAGGATCACTTGCAGGCGCGGCTGGTGTTCAAATGCAATGAGCCCACACTGAATGACGAAGTTCGCAGCCTGTTCAATCAGGCGCGAATCGCGCTGAAATATGCACTATTTCGTGCGGGTCCGATGACAATGGCCGCCAGCCTTGCGACTGGTTTCATGAAAACCCGGCCCGATGTTGAGACGCCCGACATTCAGTTCCACGTGCAACCCTGGTCCGCCGACAGCCCAGGCGAAGGTGTGCATCCGTTTTCGGCCTTCACGATGTCGGTCTGCCAACTGCGTCCGGAAAGTCGGGGAGAGCTGCGCCTGAACGGACCGGACCCATCCGAGCATGTCAAGATCATCCCGAACTATCTGTCCACTGAGACGGACTGCCGAACCATTGTCGACGGCGTGAACATCGCGCGCGGGATTGCCAAACAGAACCCTCTGGCCTCGAAGATTTCAGAAGAGTTTCGACCAACGGCAGAGCTGAGCTGCGAAGATTATGAAGGCACTCTGGATTGGGCCAGATCGAACAGCGTGTCGATCTACCACCCAACCGGCACCTGCGCGATGGGGAACGCCGAGACGTCTGTTGTCGACGCAAGACTAAAGGTACACGGTATTTCGAACCTGCGGGTGGCTGATTGTTCGATCATGCCGGAAATCGTTAGCGGCAACACCAACGCACCAGCGATCATGATTGGCGAAAAGGCAAGCGACCTGATTAAGGCGGATGCTTGAGAAATCTGCCATCGTATCTGATCGCCTGATCCCTACAGTATCAATAGATCAGTGCGTCAATCGCATCAAAAACGATCTGGCGCTGTGCCGGTGGTTGGAATCTGCATTCGCTTTGCGACCGCTTTGTCTTGTGACTAAACGAAGTCTGGTAACCGAACCTCGGATGATATTGCGTTAGCCAATAGTCCCAACCGCAAATCCAACTTTCCTTTGACCTCCCCCGCGTTTTGGCCGGCTCAAAATCGGTCTTTGCTGCCTACATGAATGTCTCAGGCAGCTCCCTTTGGCTAACATTCACGAATTCCAAAACGACACGCTACCCACGTGCTAATGACGTGCCAACAGGGAACTCATAATAAAGTCTTCAGCGCACACAATGATCCCGGTCATGGGCAATTCTGACAGCACACTACGATATGCACTGCCTTCCAGAACTTCGATCACCAGTTGTGACGCCTGAAGGGGATCCGGAACGGCGCGCAATTCACCGCCAGTAATTCCTCGCTTCACTACGGCTTCCAGGGCCTCAGTCAAACTCGACCGGTTCTCGACGAACAGCTGCGCGATGTCCGGTTGACGAACTGCTTCGCTCGAAATTTCCAATGTTAAAATAACGTTTTCCGGCGCAGCAAGGTATTTTGCGTAGGCCTTGATGAACTTTCTTATGACTTTGGGCGCGGGCGCATCTGAGTTCAGGATTTTCAGAAACGGCTCCATCTCGTGGCGTTCAAGTATTGCGATTTCTACAAGCACATCATGTTTGCCGCGAAAATGATTATAGAGATTTCCAAGGCTGACGCCCGCCCGCGCAGCGATATCGCGGACGCCTGTCTGATGATAGCCCCGCTCAAGGAAACACATAACTGCGGCCTCCAAAATCTGGTTGCGACGCTTGGCTGTTGCCTTTTCCCGGATTGATTCCGGCTTCTTGGTGTCATCGGACATTTTTTCAACTTAATATTGAACGAACGATCGTTCATAATATATGACACTCTATCGAATGCCACAAGGTGCAATGGATTCGGCGGCACAGGAAAGACTGGTCTATGACAGAAAAAACTTTGGAAACTCGGCAAAGACCGACCCGGCGATGGCTTTGGATTGGACTATCGTTGGCACTGTTTGTAGCGATCGTCATCCTCCTGTTTGATACAGAGGATACAATTGATGTTCAGGCAACAACGACCTCACCTCCGCCACCGACCGTCTCGGTCGTCACGGTTGCTTCAGCAACCGTACAAGCGCGGGTTTCGGCGTTTGCCGAAGTTCGGCCTCGGTGGGATGCCAAGCTGCGATCTGCTGTGTCCGGGCGCATCATTGCAGTACACAACGCCGCTTTGGCAGGGACTAAGGTGGAACGGGGTGCCCCTTTGTTTTCAATCGAAAATGCACCTTATCAAAGCGCCGTTGCAGCCGCTGAGATGGAGCTTGAGCAAGCGGAACTGGCGTTATTGCGCGCGCAGAACAAAGTGACAGTCGCGCAACGACAGTTTGACCGGGATGAAACAGAACCGCCAAACGAACTGGCTGTGAATCTACCGCAATTGCGCATTGCCGAGAAATCCGTTGCAGCTGCGCAGGCACGGCTGAATGCGGCGCGAAATGAACTGAAGGACGCGGAGGTTGTCGCCCCTTTTTCGGGATTTGTAACCCATCGCTTTGCCAGCCTGGGCCAGACGGTCAACCCAGGCGATGCCCTGATACACCTTTCGGACGACCAGCAATTCGAACTGGTCGCCGAGTTTAGTCAGGCGGACTGGGCGTTGTTGGATCATCCGATCTCTGGCGCCACTGCTGATCTGACACAGCGCTCGGGCGGAGCGTTGGGGCGGGCTCAAGTCCGGCGTGGAGGAGGGTTTCTGGATCAAGACACACGGCAGGTGCGGGTCTTTCTGGATGTCACAAAGCCCGATGAACGCATACTCGCCGGAGACTTCCTGCAGGTTCACATTCCCGGACGCCGGATCTCGGACACATTAACCCTACCCGAAAGCGTCCTGACCCGTGCGGGATACATTTGGCTTGTAGACGATAAGGACCAATTGCAGAGGCTTAGCCCGAACATCCTGTTCCGCAGCGAAAGTACAGTGACGGTATCGGCTCCCGAAGGGACCGGCCCGTGGCGCGTGGCCAAAACACCTTTGGCCTCGTTTCTACCGGGTCAGCGGGTGACGCCGCAATCAGATGGGGGCTGAGCCATGCATGCTCTGACATCCTGGTTTATCCGAAATCCGGTCGCTGCCAATCTGATGATGGCACTGATCCTATTTCTTGGGGTGCAAACGCTGCTGAACATTCGGATCGAAGGCTTCCCCCGCATTCCGCCGGAAAGTGTTACAATCGCGATCGAGTTTCCGGACGCTACAGCCGAACAGGTTGATGAATTGGTGACCCAGAAAGTTGAGCAGGCCCTCGAAGGTTTGGAGGGCGTGCGTAGTGTGACATCACGATCCCAAAATGACCTAAGTGTCGTGACTGTCCGCCGCGCAGGTGGCCAGAAACTACAAGCCGTCCTGGATCGTGTCCGTATTCGGATCGACGGCTTGACTGATCTGCCTGATACTGCGCGCCGACCCGTGATCGAAGCCTCGGGTTTCGATTTCCCGGCGCTGTATCTGAACTTGTTCGGAGAAACAGACCCCGCCACATTGCAGAGCTTGGCGCAACGCCTGAAAGAAGAGTTGCTGGCGCAACCGGAATTGTCGCGGTTGCAAATCTGGGGCCTGATACCGCGTGAATTACGCATCGAAATCGACCCGGCGTTGCTGCGCCACTATGGGTTGACGGTTTCGGATGTGACCCGCGCCATCGAAGGGAATTCGCTGGCCTTTCAGGCAGGTCGTCTGAGGACTGATGGCGGTACGATTTATCTGCGGGCCGATGACAGGGCGAAATACGTGCCGGAATACGCAGCTCTGCCGATCATCGAACGTGACGACGGGTCCTATGTGCCTTTGGGCGATATTGCCAAAATCGAAGACGGGTTTCAGGACGGCGAGTATTTGTTTCGCCTGAACGGCAAACCAACCGTAGGGATGGAGGTTCTGGTCGGGCAGAAGGAAAACCTGCTGGAGATCAGTGATGTCGTGCGCAGCACGATTGACGAGTTCAGCCGACAGCTGCCGTCGCAGGTTCAGGTCGAGGTTTGGGGTGATAGCGCTGGCTACATCTCGGACCGTCTGGCGCTGTTGCGCTCAAACGGGGTGCAGGGTTTGATCCTTGTGACCCTGATGCTGTCGATTTTCCTGAACGTGCGTTTGGCCTTCTGGGTTGCCATGGGCATTCCCGTTTCGGTCATGGGGGCGCTTGCTGTCTCGGGCTCGAAATGGGTGGACTATTCGCTGAACGATGTCACGACTTTTGGTCTGATCATTGCCTTGGGAGTTCTGGTCGATGATGCCGTTGTAGTCGGCGAAAGCGTTTTTGAAGAACGCCGCAAGGGGAAGGACCCGATTAGGGACACGGAACGCGGCGTGCATCGCGTGGCTCTTGCGACCGTCTTTGGCGTGCTGACCACAATCGCAGCCTTTTTCCCGATGCTGTTGATCGACAATCCGCTGGGCAAGGTACTTGCCGGGTTCGCGGGCATCGTGATCCTGACGCTGATCTTTTCGCTTATCGAAAGCAAATTCATCCTGCCCGCCCATCTGGCGCAGGTTTCGATGCGGCAAGAGCGTCGATACTTGCCGACCCGCTTGTGGGGGCGGGTACAGGATTCTGCGCAGGGCGGGTTGTACTGGGTGCGGGATTGCATCTACCAGCCTTTGCTCGTCGCGGCGGTGCGTCAGCGCTACGCTGTGCTGATCTTGTTCATTGCCGCCGCAACGCTGGGGCTTGGCCTGATGTACAAGGGCAAGGTCAGGACGGTGTTCTTTCCCGAGGTGCCCGGTCAGGTCATCACGATGAACCTGGAAATGGATGCCCGCTCCCCCTTTGCACTGACCCGCACGAACGTGAATCGGATCGAAGCCGTGTTGAACGAGCTGAACGTCGAGCTTGCAGAAGAGGCGAGTATGTCTGCTCCACCCGTTCAGACAGTATTCACCATCATCAACAGCGCTGGAAATGCCCAAATTTTCGCTGAAATGATCCCGGTAGCTGAGCGTCCGAATGTCCCGATCCTTTCCGTGGTCCGCGAATGGCGCGACCGGGTCGGTGCGGTCGAGGGCGTCACCGAGTTGGAGTTCACCGGATCGGAAACGCTTGCCGGAGGGTTCCGAATCCGGTTGGCGTCAAAAGACGAAGACCTTCTGCAGCAAGCCAGCGCCGAAATGAAAGGTTTCCTGTCGAACATCGAGGGCGTGGCAAATGTAAGGGATGGGTTGGTGGGCGGCCAACCTGAACTGAAACTCCGCCTGCGCCCGGACGTGCGGCACCTTGGTTTTAACGCCGAGGCTCTGGCCAGACAGATTGGCTATGGGTTCGGCGGGGCCGAGGTGACCAAGGTCAGACGCGATGGGTCCGAAGTCCGCGTAGTCGTACAGAACGCGCGTGAAAACCGCGATACGTTGGCGGATCTGGTGCAGACCCGGTTGCGCAGCGCATCCGGCGCCTGGGTGCCGCTTGAGACCGTCGCCGAAATCGAGGGCACCTATGCCTCTGGCACTATCGATCGCCGTGACGGCAAGCGCATGAACATCGTAGCCGCGTCCATCGACCGCGACCTTGTTGCTCCCGAAGAGGTGGGGCAGGCGGTGTTCGAGCAACTGGTCCCGAAACTCCGTGCCAAATATCCCAGCGTAACCGTCCTGCCGGCCGGTGAACTGGAAGAGATGGCCGATATAAGCGATGGCCTGAAGCGCGCGCTGTTGCTGGCAGCCGTTCTGATCTATGTGCTGATGGCCGTGCCGTTGAAAAGCTATTGGCAGCCTTTTGTCATTCTGGCCATCGTGCCATTCGGCTTTATCGCAGCCGCCGTCGGGCACCTGATCATGGATGTCTCACTGTCGCTGTTTTCGTTCTTCGGCATGCTTGCTCTGACCGGTGTGATTGTGAACGACAGTCTGGTCATGATCACCCGCTACAATCAGGCGCGAGAGGAAGGTCAGCCCGTGAATCTGGCGCTGAGAAGCGCAGGCATTGGACGTTTCAAGGCGATCTTTCTGACCACCGCAACTACAGTGATTGGTCTGCTGCCTTTGCTGACCGAAACCTCTGAGCAAGCGCAGTATCTGATCCCTGCGGCAATCTCTTTAGCTTTTGGAGAACTCTTCGGCACAGCCCTCATGCTGCTGCTGGTGCCGGTGCTGATCGCCATCACCGAGGATGTCATTGCCATTTTCAAGTCACCCCTTCCGCAGCCTTCTGAAGAAAGGACAAAGCCATGATACGGAACCTTCTAGCCCCTGCATTCGCCGTAGTAACGCTTGCGACACCGGCCTCCGCCGAGGGTCTGAATGTGACTGTGGACGGCATCCGCAACGCCAAGGGCAACATCGTGATCCTTGTATTCGATAACGCGCGCGCCTTTGACAGTTTGGATGTCTGGAGCGCCATTGACTACGCCCAGATTCCGTCACGTAAAGGCAGCGTCAGCCATGAGTTTTCTGACCTGAACGCGGGCCCATACGCTGTGCTGTTGTTTCATGACGAAAACAAGGACGATGACCTGAACATGACTGAGACAAAACTGTTGGAGGGGCTGGGTTCAACAGGTGCCTCAGACCCTCAGGACGAGCCGGATTTCAAGGCTGCCTCGGTCTGGCCGGGCGATGTGCGTGTTCGCATTCACTATGATCAGTAATTCGACATGCTGACAGATCGAAAACTGACAATCGGCACGCTTCTGAGTGTGTTCCGCTGGCGCGTAGGGCTTACGTGGTTCCTGATCCTGGTTGAAACTGCCCTGACGGTTCTGATTCCGCTGTTCGTCGGCTTCGCCATAGATGGATTGCTGAGCGAAGATTTTGAGCCCTTTGTGCAGTTAGGTGCGCTCATGGTTGCCCTCACTATGATCAGCGTGATCCGGCGGATTTACGATACACGTGTCTACGGTATGATCCGTGTCGAATTGGGCAAGGCGCTTGCCGCGCGGTTTTCAAATCTTCCAATTTCGTCGCTGAACGCCCGGATCGGGATGGGGCGCGAACTGGCCGACTTTCTTGAAGAGATCCTGCCCTCGGCAATCGCGGGGGTGGTGCAGTTCGTCGTATCAGCAATTTTGCTGTTTTACTTCTCGCCAGTTCTGGCCCTGTCTGCCTGTGGGGTTCTTGTCGGAATGATATCTGTATACGCTCTGTTTCATTCAACGTTTTGGCAATGGAACCGTGCGCTGAATGAGCAAATGGAGCATCAGGTCAGTGTTCTGGAACAACGACGTGACCGTCCGGTTTTCGTCCACCTGAGTAAACTGCGCCGGTTCGAAGTAAAGCTCTCGGATACCGAAGCCGTTCTTTATGGCGTAATCTTCATTCTGTTAATAGGTCTGCTCCTATTCAACCTGTGGTTCGCGACCCAAAACCTGGATGCGACACCGGGCATGTTATTTTCGATTATCAGCTATTCGTGGGAGTTTGCGGAAGCCGCACTTGCTTTGCCCGTCACCTTACAATCCTGGTCTCGCCTGTCAGAAATTACGACCAGGTTGCAGAGCGATTGATCAGGCTTGCATACCATAAATGGCGTGATACGGGATTTGTAATCAGGAAGTAACCAGTCCATTCCGGTCGTGCGCAGCCTAGCTAAAGGAGGGGTAAGAAGAGCTGATAAACTAGAGCTTTGTGAATTCAGACAAAGCCTGCAACGGGCGCAGTATGACTGAAGATCGGGCGTCGCGCTGTAATCGTTCGATGAGCTTCTTGAATATGGCCGGATTTCAAAAGCAGATTCAGGTAAGTCAGCTCCAAAAGGTCACGCTGTGCGCGGCTGCCACCCAGACGAGCGTGATCTGCCATGACCGGAGTCAGCTGTTGCAGCGCATCCGTCCAATCTTGTCGCGCAATCGCACCCCAAGCACGTGCCACCGGGCGAACAAGATCTGCCGCAAAACCCAAGCTTGTTTCGGTCAGAACCGCAAGGCGTTCTCCTTCCCCTGCCATTGCATGAGCCAGCGCGCCATGTATGTCCGCAAAACTCATGCCTGGTTTTGGAAAAAACCGTGATGCGTATTCGCTCAGGTCGCGCCAAAGTTTGGGCGCAACTGTTAGACCCGCAATTTCAGTGCGGTGCAAAAGTGCAGCAGCATCGGTTAGAACATTTATCGGCAACGAATAGGACGCTGCGGGTGCGATAGCTCCCTCGTAAATCGTCCATAGCTCAGCCTCATCCCCTTGCTCCAAGGCCCACAGAGCGCGATGCCAACTTAAGTGGCCGTGCAATACCGAGCGCACATCATAATCCGCGATCCAGTCGGCAAGGTATGCGCGACCGGCCTCTCCATAACCTTGCTCGTAGAGCGTGTGCGCTTTGAAGTGTGACGCGTTTGCATTGGTGTTGTTCAAAGCGAGCGAGCCGTCCATCATGGACATGGCCTCATCAAGCCGCCCAACTTCGCACAGCGCCTGACCGTGTACGCTCATAACCCACCAGTCTTCGCCCAAGGCATCAAATAATTTGGTCGTGTAGGCAAGTTGCGTGCTTTCCCGACCAGGCTCACCCGATGTTCCAATCAAACCGAAAATGTTGGTACAGATCTGCGCGACAAGGACATCGCGGGGGTGATGAGCAGCGTGCTTCAGAACTGCGCTTCGTGCCTGTAAGACACGTCCCTGAAGCAAGAGATCGAATACCGCAAGATGACCCTCCTCGCGCTCAGTCAACCCAGATGCGCAGGCGCGGGCCGACGCCATTGCCTCTTGAGCGCCAGACATATCGTTTTCATACATTCGAGCTCGAGCAAGCCCAACGTGACCGAGGGCGAAGCCGGGATCGGCCGTGATGGCGGCGGAAAAAGCTTCGCTTGCACCAAACGTTGCTGCAAGGATGTGATCAAGCCCCGCGACATAGGCGTCCCGCGCCTCTGGCAGGCTGGTCGTCAGCGTCAGTCCATATCGGTCAACCAGCATCTCCATACTCCCACTTTCGTCAGCATACTCAAACGTGCGTGCTCGCAACTGCCCAACGCTAGCATAAAAAACGAAACCATAAGCACTATTGTGGATAATCGATTGCTATAAGGATCGAACCATCGGTTAACGGGCTGGCCTTCTGGCCTTCACTACTGATTGAAAAGATATTGATTGAACCAAGCGTGCCTCATAGCCTTTCTTTGCCAATAGGGTTGTCCTAAGGAGGCACAGTGATGAGGTGCACATTGCCTACCAAGTATATGGCGATGGCTTTCTCGCTACGTTTGACGGACCCGGCCAGGCGATCCATCGTGGCAAGGCGATTGGCGATGCCATTTCCAAGCTGAATCTGGAAGTTCGCATAGGGGTTCACACAGGCGAGGTCGAAGTTTCTTTGCATTATGTGCGCGGAGTTTCCGTTAACACTGCAGCGCGTATCTCTGAATTGGGCGGAGGCGGCGACATCGTCGTTTCCAGAACAGTAAAAGATCTGGTGGCTGGGTCCGGTCTGGACTTCGAAAATCTTGTAACAAAAGAACTGAAGGGCTTATCCGAAGACTGGCAAGTTTATAAAGCGGTCTAAAGGCATCTCTAGCCATTCCACCCAGCAGCTTTCGGAAGTCACAAATTAAACATCAAATGATGACGGCGGGAGGGGTCGAGCAGATCTTCATTAGCCTTAAATTGTGGTTTTCACCCAATCAATATGAACGGCGGATTTGGCCTCAAAGCCGCCGAATAGCAGCGTGCTAGCCACCTCGGAACGAATGCTTCGGAGCTGGGCATCGCCCAATGTGTAACCGCTCTTTGAACGTCCGACATCGTTGATCCATTTGCCAAACGCATACTTTTTAGCCAATTTGCGACAATGGAGTTTCTCGACGTCAGCCACAACAGTTTCCTCGTCGCCATGTCCTGCATTGTTGCCTTCGTGGCAGGGTTTACAGGATTGTCGATGACGCGAGATCTTTCGACGAAGCCGGTCTTTGAAAAGAAGGCCTCGGTGGCTCTTGCAGCTGTTTCGCTTGGCGGTGGAATCTGGGCCATGCACTTCGTGGCCATGCTCGGGCTTCAGATGCCGATCCTGTTCTATTACGACGCTGCAATCACACTTGTGTCTGCGCTTGTCGCGATCCTGCTCGTCGGAGCTGCGCTTATTCTGTTGCATTTCACCGAACGCAACCGCGCCACGATTGCGATGGCAGGAGGCGTTGTTGGGTTGGGCATCTTGGCGATGCACTATATTGGCATGGCTGGCTTGGAGCTTTGCCGGGCAGTGTATACGCCCAGTGGCGTCATCTTGTCCTCGATTGCTGCAATAGCGCTTTGTATGCTGGCTTTCGCGATTGCCTACGGGCAGCGAACAAACAGAAACATTTTGCTGGGCACTTTGTGTTTTGCAGCGGCGGTTTGCACCGTTCATTTTCTTGCTCTGGCGAGCACCCGTTTCGTCGCGGTGCCAAGTGGGGTTGAGTTTGGCCCGTTGATGAGCAATGAGACGCTGGCCATTGGCGTAATCCTGTTCAGTTTCATCATATTTGGTGCTTGCTTGTGGGTCAGCGTGACCTACCTGCCAGGACCTTCGAGGAAAGACCCGGAGCCAACAGAAGCGACCGTGGATGTAAAACCATTGCTGCAAATTCCTTGCGAACGGGATGGTGGAAAGGTCTTCATCTCTGCCGAAGATGTTCTGTTTTTGCGCGCGGATGGGCACTACACCCAAGTTTACACCGAAACGGATCGGTTGTTTTGTGTCTGGCCAGTGACCGAGGCCGCCAAGCGATTGGTGCCCACCGGATTTCTCCAGACCCACCGCAGCTACCTTGTCAATCCTCAGCGCGTGGCGCGGTTTGAGCGTACCAAAGATAAGGGTCGATGCCTGTTCGACGGGGATGGTTTGCCACCCGCGCCGGTCAGTCGATCCAAACTCAAGACGGTTCAGGATGCGCTTGCATCGCAGGTGGGCGCAATTCGTGCGACCTAGGGCGCATTTCGTGCAAAATACCTGTTTTTTGTTGATTTCCTGAAGCGTCGCCATCCAAGCGCATGCAGTGATCCTTTCAGCCAGAACATTTGCTTGAAGGGAGGAGAGCCGATGATTCCAGCGGCATTCGAATACTACAGACCCAAGGACATGGCCGGTGTGCTGTCGATCCTGGAAGAGCATGGCGATGATGCCCGCGTCATGGCCGGTGGGCACAGCCTGATTCCGATGATGAAGCTGCGGATGGCGGATGTGCCGCATCTGATCGATCTTCAGGATGTTGGCGGCATGTCTGATATCGAGATCGGAGGTGACAGTATCCGCATCGGTGCGATGGTCACCCAGCACGCGATTATTGATCACGACGCACTGGCTGAGGCCGCTCCGATTCTGCGCGAAGCTGCCCTTCAGATCGCAGACCCGCAAGTCCGATACATGGGGACAGTTGGTGGCAACGTGGCCAATGGCGACCCCGGCAATGACATGCCCGGCCTGATGCAGTGCCTGAATGCGCGCTTCACTGTCGAGGGTCCTGACGGGGAACGCGACATCGCTGCCCGCGAGTTTTACGAAGCCGCCTACATGACTGCTCGGGAAGACGAAGAAGTGTTGACGGCAGTCACCATCCCAACGCCTCAAGGCGGTTACGCCTATGAAAAACAAAAGCGCAAGATTGGCGATTATGCGACCGCTGCCGCTGCAGTCCAGATCGTGAAAGAAGGTGGCACCTGTGCCTCCGCCTCGATTGCAATGACCAATCTGAGCGACACACCGGTCTTTTCCGAGGCGGCTGGGGCCGCTCTGGTTGGCACCGGCGTCGATGCAAATGCCATTAAGGCCGCTGTGGCCGCCATGCTCGGTGATATTGACCCCACCGAGGACAACCGCGGCCCCGTCGCTTTCAAAAAACACGTGGCAGGTATCATTCTGACCCGCGCCATTGAGCGCGCCTGGTCGCGTGCGTGAGGAGATCGTCCGATGTCAAAGAAACAACACTACAAGATCACGGTGAACGGCAAGGAAGAGGAATTCCTTGCCGAGCCACGCGAACTTCTCATCTACACGCTGCGCGAGCGGCTCAATATCACCGGCCCGCATATTGGTTGCGAGACTTCCCATTGTGGCGCTTGCACCGTCACCATTGATGGCAAATCAGTCAAGTCCTGCACCATGTTCGTGGCGCAGGCCGATGGCAAGGATATCACAACCATCGAAGGCATCGGTGGGCCTGACGCGCTGCACCCGCTGCAAGAGGCGTTTAAGGAACATCACGGGCTGCAATGCGGCTACTGCACACCGGGCATGATCACACGTGCGGCAAAGTTGCTCGAAGAGAACCCGAACCCGTCCGAGGAAGAGATCCGTTTTGGCATGGCAGGTAATATCTGCCGCTGTACCGGGTATCAGAACATCGTGAAGTCCATCAAAGCCGCAGCGGCCGAGATGAATGCAGCCAAGGAGGCGGCCCAATGAATGACATGACACCAGATCGTGAGGAACGCACCGCGAACCTCAAGGGCATGGGCTGTTCGCGCAAAAGGGTCGAAGATGCCCGCTTTACTCAAGGCAAGGGCAACTACGTCGATGACGTGAAGCTCGACGGGATGCTCTTTGGAGATTTCGTCCGCTCTCCCTATGCTCACGCGCGGATCACCAACATCGATACGGCGGCAGCGCTTGAAGTGCCCGGCGTTCTCGCTGTGCTAACCGCCAAGGACCTTGAACCGCTCGGCCTCCATTGGATGCCGACGCTGGCCGGCGACAAGCAAATGGTTCTGGCCGATGGCAAGGTTCTGTTTCAAGGCCAGGAAGTGGCGTTTGTGGTGGCCGAAGACCGCTATGCGGCGGCAGATGGAATCGAGGCCGTCGAAGTCGAATACGAAGAGCTTGAGGTTCTGGTTGATCCGTTCAAGGCGATGGAATCACAGATAGTTCTGCGTGAAGACACCGTGGGCGAGGATGGCAAACCAATCGATGGAGCACATGGTCCTCGAAAGCATCACAACCACATCTTCACGTGGGAAGCGGGCGACAAGGATCCAACATTCGAGACAATCGACAATGCCGAGGTCGTTGCCGAAGAGACCATGTATTACCACCGTACGCACCCATGCCCACTGGAAACCTGCGGCTGCGTCGCCTCAATGGACAAGGTCAATGGCAAGCTGACTCTTTGGGGCACGTTCCAAGCGCCTCATGCTATCCGCACTGTGGTCAGCCTGATTTCCGGGATCCAGGAACACAATATCCGTGTGATTTCTCCCGATATTGGCGGCGGGTTTGGAAATAAAGTTGGGGCCTATCCGGGCTATGTGTGTTCGGTCGTCGCCTCCATCGTCACCGGCAAGCCGGTAAAGTGGATCGAAGACCGGATGGACAATCTGATGACCACCGCCTTTGCCCGCGACTATTGGATGAAGGGCCGCATTTCTGCCACCAAGGACGGCAAGATCACCGGGTTGCATTGCCATGTGACAGCGGACCATGGTGGATTTGACGCCTGCGCCGACCCAACCAAATTCCCGGCGGGTTTCATGAATATCTGCACCGGATCTTACGACATCCCGACTGCATTCCTTGAGGTTGATGGCGTCTACACCAACAAAGCGCCGGGCGGGGTCAGCTACCGTTGTTCCTTCCGCGTGACAGAGGCGGTTTATTTCATCGAACGGATGATCGAGGTGCTGGCGATCGAGTTGAACATGGACGCGGCAGATTTGCGCCGGATCAACTTCATCAAGAAAGAGCAATTCCCCTATCAGGCTGCGCTTGGCTGGGAATATGACTCTGGCGATTATCACACTGCATGGGACAAAGCGCTCAGCACCGTCGACTACGAGGGATTGCGCAAGGAACAGGCCGAGCGTGTAGAGGCGTTCAAACGGGGCGAAACGCGCAAGCTCATGGGAATCGGTCTCAGTTTCTTCACTGAGATCGTGGGTGCCGGCCCAGTGAAGAATTGCGATATCCTGGGTCTCGGCATGTTCGATAGCTGCGAAATTCGCATCCATCCCACGGGCTCTGCAATTGCACGGCTTGGAACGATTTCGCAGGGGCAAGGCCACGCGACGACATTCGCACAGATACTGGCCTCCGAGATCGGATTACCTGCCGATAGCATCACCATCGAAGAGGGCGACACCGATACCGCGCCCTATGGTCTGGGCACCTACGGCTCGCGCTCGACCCCGGTTGCCGGGGCGGCTACGGCCATGGCTGGCCGCAAGATCCGCGCCAAGGCGCAAATGATCGCGGCCTATCTGTTGGAAGTGCATGACGATGACGTCGAGTTCGACGTCGACCGTTTCGAGGTCAAAGGAGCGCCCGAGCGGTTCAAGACCATGAAAGAAATCGCATTCGCCGCCTACAATCAGGCCATTCCAGGGATTGAGCCAGGGCTTGAAGCGGTCAGCTACTATGACCCGCCAAACATGACTTATCCGTTCGGTGCCTATGTTTGCGTGATGGATATTGATGTGGATACAGGCGTGCCAGACATCCGCCGCTTCTACGCTCTGGACGATTGCGGTACCCGGATCAACCCGATGATCATCGAAGGACAGGTTCATGGCGGCCTGACCGAAGCACTCGCCGTCGCTTTGGGCCAGGAAATCGCCTATGACGATCAGGGCAACGTGAAGACGGGCACGCTGATGGATTTCTTCCTGCCGACCGCATGGGAGGTTCCGAACTACGAGACCGACTACACCGTCACGCCGTCGCCACATCATCCCATCGGTGCGAAGGGCGTGGGCGAAAGTCCGCATGTGGGCGGGGTGCCATGCTTCTCCAACGCGGTGCAGGATGCGTTCCGGGCCTTTGGTCTGCGGCATACCAACATGCCACATGATCACTGGCGGATCTGGAAGACCGCCAATGAGCTTGGCCTGCACGACTAAAGGCGAAAGGCAGGGCGGAGACGTTCCGCTCTGCCCGGAGACACACATGACCTGGACCGATTTACAATCCGCTCTTGAAGGGCAGGGCTATGTCGCATCCGACGACCTAGCAGTTGCTCTCCATCTGGCGCTGACGTTGGAGCGGCCCCTTCTTCTGGAGGGCGCCGCAGGCGTAGGTAAGACAGAGGTTGCGCGCACCCTGAGCGATGCGCGCGACACCAAATTGCTCCGACTGCAATGCTATGAGGGGCTCGACGCCGCGCAGGCCATCTACGAATGGAACTACCAGCGGCAATTGCTGACGATCCGCGCCGCCGCCGAAGATGGTGAGACGGGCAAAAGCGTTGAGGAGCGTATTTTTTCCCGTGATTTCCTGTTGGAACGCCCTCTATTGGCCGCCATTACCCAGGACACGCCGCCTGTCTTGTTGATTGACGAAATTGACCGCGCTGATGTGGAATTCGAAGCCTACTTGCTGGAAGTTCTGGCCGACTATCAAGTGACTGTGCCAGAACTCGGCACCATCACGGCCTCTAGCAAGCCGATCGTGATCCTGACCTCAAACGGCACACGCGATCTATCCGATGCACTGCGTCGTCGCTGCCTTTACACCTATGTCGATTATCCGGACCGACAGACAGAACTTGCAATCCTCAAAGCCCGCTGCCCTGCGATTGAGGCACGTCTCGGCGCGCAAGTCGTAGGCTTTGTACAAAAGCTTCGCGAGGAGGAACTGGAAAAGACGCCCGGCATCGCTGAGATGCTCGATTTTGCTGCCGCCTTGATGGGACTCGGGATTGCGGATCTGACCGACGATCCAACCGTGTTGCACTCCACCTTAACCACGCTGCTGAAAACTCAAAGCGATCAGGCACAGATCACCGCTGAAGTCGCGGCCCGCATCGCGGGGAAGGCCGCATGAGCCGGGTTTCCAAATTTGCGGCGCGTGATCCGGGGCCAGCGGCCCGTGTCGCCGGGTTCATTGCGCATTTGCGCCAGAACGGCCTTCGCCTAGGTGTGGCAGAGGCAGAGCTTGCCTTGCGTGCCCTCGGCGAGGTCAATGCCGCTGTCCCGAATGAAAGCCGTCGCGCGTTGCGGGCCATCTGCACAGGATGCAAGGATGAGGCCGAACGGTTCGACGGCCTCTTCGATAGTTTTTGGATGGATTCCGGTCGGGTGAAACAAAGGGCCGTGCCCAAGGCGCAGTCTGCGCTCAGCGATATCGTGCATTCCTCTCGTCAAGCCAAGGGTCAGGATATGGGCGCATCGGGCAGCGCCATCGCTCCTGATTCCGGTGACGGCGAAGCCGACAGCGATGGCACCGGTAAACTTATCGCAACTCAGCAACGCAATCTCAGCCGCCGCGATCTGCGTGATCTGGTCCGCGCGGATGATATCGCAGAGGCTGAAGCAGTTGCGCGTCGCATCGGTGCCGCTTTGCGCGATCGACGTTCGCGCCGTCGGATCGCCGCCCGCAAAGGCGACCGCCTGCATTTTCGCAAGACCATTCGCCTGAGCCTTGCGACAGGAGGGGAACCTCTGCAGCTCTTGCGCAAGTCTCGCCCTGATCGCAGCCGCAAAATCGTTGCGCTTTGCGATGTATCGGGATCGATGAGCGTCTATGCGCAAGTTTTTCTTGCTTTTCTCGCTGGGCTGATGCGCGCTGACAAAGATGCCGACGCTTATCTTTTTCACACACGGCTGGTACGCATCACTGAAGCATTGCGCGACAAAGACGCACTGCGTGCAATTGGTCGGATGTCGCTGATGGCAGATGGCTTCGGCGGTGGATCAAAGATCGGGCCATCGTTGCAACGCTTTGCCGATACTTATGCGCGGCGCTTTGTAGATGGCCGGTCTGTCGTAGTGATCCTGTCGGACGGCTATGATACCGAGCCACCCGCAATCCTGGCAGCAGCGCTTGAGAAGCTGAGAAAACGCGGCTGTAAGATCATCTGGCTCAATCCATTGAAGGGCTGGAGCGACTACGCGCCCGTAGCTGGCGGAATGGCTGCGGCCTTGCCTTATCTCGACCTTTTTCAACCGGCCAACACCCTTGCCGATCTTGCCGCCCTGGAACCAAAATTGGTGACGCTATGAGCCCGGCAGAGATCTTAGACACGGACCTTGCCGATGCGGCACAAGACCTGCGTGACCGGCAAGAACCTTTCGCCTTCGCGACAATCGTGCGCACTGCGGGGGCGACGGCGGCCAAGCCGGGAGCCAAAGCGCTGCTCAGCGCGGACGGGACAATCCTGCATGGATGGCTTGGTGGCGGATGCACGCGTGGCGCGGTCAAACGCGCTGCGGTAGAGGCTTTGCGCGCCGGTCAGCCGCAACTGGTTTCTGTCGCGCCCGAGGAACTCCTGGAAGAAATGGGCGTGATAGCGGGGGATGAGATCGACGGGACGCGCTTTGCGCGCAATGGTTGCCCGTCAAAAGGCACCGTCGACATTTTTATCGAGCCCTGTTTGCCAATGCCCGAACTTGTCGTGCTTGGCGCATCCCCTGTGGCCCAAGCGCTTAGTTCCCTGGCACCGCAATTCCACTGGTCGGTTTCTGGCACCACGTCGACTGATACGACGTGCAATCGACGACGCTTCGTTGTCATTGCGACGCAAGGCCAAGGAGATTTGGACGCGCTCAAATCCGTACTGACAGATTTGCCCGACTATGTTGCCTTCGTCGGAAGCGCTCGGAAATTCGCGACACTGGCTGAAAAACTAATGACCGCCGGCATAACGCCCGAGGCCATCAACACCGTCCACGCCCCGGCGGGCCTGGACCTGGGGGCGGTCACGCCCGAGGAAATAGCGCTGTCGATCCTTGCGCAGTTAGTCCGTGTCAGACGGCAGACTGTGGGGCTTGCCGATGGCTGATGTTGCCGCGATCCTTCTGGCCGCCGGTCTTTCCCGGCGCATGGGGGCGCAAAACAAGCTGCTGTTACCAATAGACGGCGTACCGATGATCCGCCGTGTAGCCATGGCTTACTTAGGCGCCATTGATACTGACCTGACGGTGGTAACAGGACATGAGGCGAGCGCCGTGCGCCGGGCATTATCAGGGCTAGCTGTTTCTTTGGTTCACAATGCAAACTTCACCAGCGGCCAGCAGAGCTCGGTTGCCACGGGATTGCATTGTGCACCTGACGCCCATCTGCTTCTGATCGGCTTGGGTGATCAGCCGCTATTGACCACTCAGGATCTGCAAGATCTGATTGCCGCTCACGTTGCAGGTGATGCGACTAAAGTGACGATACCTGTCCATAACGGCGCACGAGGCAATCCAATTACTATCCCGCAGCTATTGCGCCGGCGATTGCTGGAAAACCCCGCACGCCCCGGCTGCTTGGGCTTCACGCGCGATCATCCCGAACATGTACAAGCCGCTAAGCTGCCATCGCCAGGGTTCTACACCGATGTCGATACCCCGGATGACTATGCGACCCATTTGGAAACCGCGAACGAGCCGATCTCATGAGCCGACTTCTGATCTGGATGCGCGGGCGTCTTAAATCGCTCGAAATGACCACTGAACAAGCAGACAACATAAGATTTCCCTGTTGCTAAGAAGGACTAGACTATGGAACTGAACGACGAAATCATCATCAACGCCCCGAAAGATCGCGTCTATGCGGCACTGAATGATCCCGAGGTGTTGAAACAATGCATCCCGGGTTGTGAAGAACTAATCAAGCATTCTGATACTGAACTGGAGGCCAAGGTCTTGCTTAAAGTAGGGCCCGTAAAGGCGCGGTTCGGAGGCAATGTCACCCTGGACCAGACCGGCGCCCCTGATGCATTCTCTCTGTCTGGTCAGGGCAATGGTGGTACCGCTGGTCATGCAAAGGGTGGCGCAGATGTGACGCTGAGTGCAGACGGCGACAAAACGATCCTGCGCTATGAAGCCAAGGCCGAGATTGGCGGAAAACTGGCTCAGCTCGGCAGTCGTTTGATCCAGAGCACAGCCAAGAAGCTCGCTGGAAAATTCTTCAAGTCCTTCGCTGATGTAGTGAATGAAGACGCGATGATCTGAACTCAATGGGTGGAGATGAAGCGGTTCTTTGAGCTTGCTCCACCCGCTAACGACCAGAAAGGCAACTTGTACCGCCTGCGCAACTGCCTTACGTCATCGCCAATGGGACAGTTTAAGTCGATTTGATAAGAGAGGGTTTCTGGCTCATCGTAACCGCCAAGGAGTGGAGATGAGAAAGCAACCCGGAACCAAGCAGAGCCACGGTGAGAAGGTCGTAAAGGACATTCCCCGTGCGACCCGCAAACAGTATTCCGCAGAGGAAAATATCAGGCCGTTCCGGATGACCGGAAGGGTGAGGATAGCATGCCGAGTTTTGCCGCTGTGAAAGCATTGCACAGAGCCTCTACTACAGCTGGTCCAAGGAATTCCTGGAATCCGGCAAGAAACGCGTGGCAGGTGATACGGCCCGCGCGGCGACTTCCACCCAAGTAAAGGATCTGAGACGGGAAGCCCGTGATCTAAAGAAAGTTTTTTGCTGAATAGGCCTTGGAATTGCGCCTGCTCAAAGAAAGCGTGATCGCGGATGGGGGCGACGACGAGCGGGGCTCAAGAGTTTCCCTTTGAGGCTTCCGTCAGGAACAATTTGTCCAAAGTCAAATCTGAAACCGCGTGTTTCAGCCGCTCGGTCTCTTTCTAACGCCGTTTCAGTTCCTTCAACTGATCTACGCCCATTCCACCGTACTTCTTTCTCCAGCAGTAATAGGTTTGTTCAACAACCCCGATCAGTCTGATCGCATCAAGACGGGACATGCCTTGCCCCATAAGAACTTCAACCTGCCGCAACCACGAGACAATCTCTTCTAGCTTCGGTCGCTAGTTTGCCATTCTCATTCATCCGTTTCCTAAACATATCGGTGGACCAGTTCAGTTGGGGAGGCTCACATCTCTTCTGGACTTTCGAAATGATGCAAGTTTTCAGCATTTGTCCCAGGATTGGCGGCGCGAAAGCATGCAGCGGCGTTAGGTTTACAATTTCGATTGGATGGGGCGGCCAATTATCCAATATCCGCAGGATATAGTCGCCTTGCAAGAGATAGTATGGGAGATAAAATCCGATGTCATTCTTGAGACGGGCATCGCCCATGGTGGCTCTTTGATTTTGTCCGCATCATTGCTGGCCATGCTCGACTATGCTGACGCTGTGGAAAGCGGAGATTTGCTTGATCCGGCTAATCCGAGGCGACGCGTCGTCGGCATTGACATCGATATTCGTGCACACAACAAAGTCGCGATGGAACGCCATCCGATGGCCTCCCGGATCACTATGATCAAGGGATCCTCGACTGCGCCAGACACTATCGCGCGTGCCAAGGATGCTGTGGGCGACGCAAAAAGAGTCATGGTTTGTCTCGATTCGATGCATACCCACGACCATGTTGTCGCCGAGCTAGAGGCATATGGGCCTTTGGTTACCTCAGGTTGCTATTGTCTGGTTCTTGATAGCTTTGTGGAAGACATGCCGCCGGGGTTCTTTGAAGACCGCCCTTGGGATGTTGGGAACAACCCCAAAACGGCTCTGCACAGCTGGTTAAAGGACAATCCCGATTTCACCATAGATCGCGATATGGCGACTAAACTGCAGGTGACCGTTGCACCTGATGGATTTTTGCGTAGGGATTAGATTTGACGATGAAGACTTTTATGTAGTCGCGATCAGCGGGGTCATGCACTTAGCTTTCTTTTTGTTGGATAGACGCCGTTCAATTTGTTCCCGTTGTTGCGACACCGTGAATAAGATCGGCGCACTTATGGCTTTGTCGTGTGGAATAACATCGCTAGAGCGTCCTATCGAAAAACTGAAGCGCCGGGATTCCCATGAGAACTGAATTGTAATTCATCGTTTATGAGAGGATGGATCATAACAGCACCATTGCCAGATGCGTTTCGGTCGCGGCTTCGAAAGTTGATTGAAGAATGGTTATGCGGGAGCGCGACGGCGTTGTGGTTGTAACTTTCGCCTGCAACCGGCGCACGCACAAGGTTTACGGTCCGACGAAATGGACGATTGAAGGCCGCGCCGCAGGGTCGACCTTGCAGTGAAAGCATGCTTGATCCCCAGCGCTCATTTCTTATCGAACGGATTGAGCAAGACGAAGACACAACCATGCCTGAACTAGCCAATGTACTGGCATATACGACCGGTGTGCAATCACACCCTAATGCGATGACAGGTTTCCGAGCAAGTTTGGCTTCAAGTACAATAGAAGACGCTGGTGGCCACCGAGCGACGCTACACACGGACAAGGGGACAACGCTACGACTGGTCTACCCGCCACCCGCCAGCTGTCTCGGCCAAGCCAGATCGCGTTGGAGCAAGGACATTCACTGAAATGTTCGACGCCTTCTCAGAGATCTACGCTCTCTTCTCACCAGAAGAATGCTGGAACCACTTTAGGGCTGCCAGATTTGTCTCAAGTTAAAAGCCGGTGGTTTAAATTGTGTGTCCAAGTCGTTGTATAGCAACGTCATGTGCCGGGGATTGTACTGGTTGGAAACGATTGCGTCTTGAACGTGTGCCTCTGATACGATTGAAGTTCTGAGTTCAACAACGCTGCGTTAGAATGGTATGGCAACTATGCGGCATAGCAGTTGAATAAAGGGGATCGCCGGTTGCACTGATGCGCTTTCCTAGAATAGTTCTGCGTATCTATTGATACAATCCAGATCGGTGGTTCGAATTGCCCTTCAGTCTTCACCTTAGTTCATCATTGCATGCTATAATCTTTCGACTGACACACCCAAGAAAGTACGTCGAAGCACGTAAACTTCGTTCTGCGGCAAAACACGCTCTCGAGAAGAAGAACTTTCGTTCAGCGTCGGGGACGATTTTGAAGGCGTTGAATTGTAATCCAGCGCTGAGGAATGGCGCGCAGCTTCTTGCTAAAGCAAAGGCCGCGGACGTGAGAGCAGGAAAGGCAGACTTAGTTGCAGAAGCGGAAATAGACCTTGTTCACGAAGTCGAACGGAAACTTGAGACCCGCAGATTGTGTTCTGATGCAACGTTCGAAGCACTGGCCGTGGTCAAGGCATTGCAACTTGATGCCGAACAGTCGCTGGACGCTCTTTCGCGTTTGAAATCGCGCCGCCGCCGCAAGGTACTGTCTTTTGCAGTGATCGGCGTGTTGAGTAATGCGTTCGAGGATCGTAGCCATTTCCAAAAGTTCATTCAGTTGTTGGACCAATTTGGTGTGGCCAAAGAGGCAAATTCTCGCCGAAGTGTATTCAATATGTGGTTGGTGCACGAACTGAAGTTCGGGGTGCCTTACAAGGGTGGACATCCTCTTCTGGTTCCCGAAGTTTTTCAGAGGTTTATACAAACCGTGCAGGAAGGTGATCCCGCCGTTGCTTCTTTCCCTATCGAATTGCAGGACCTTATAAGGGCAGGGCAGGTTGGCGGCGCGCATGGTGGTTCCCCCGTCGAGTGCAAAAAGGTGTTGGTCGTCTCTGACAACTGGAACTTTTTTCCGCTGGCTGCGAAGGCACTCGAGGACGATGGATTTGAAGTGCGTTACCTCGATTTTGGAATTATCAGGCAGGCGTTTCCCAATACGGATCGCAAACTGGGTATTTCGTACCAAACAAGGAGCATCGCCGGGCGACCCTCTGCGACCGCTATCCGCGAAGCGCTGGCAGACCGCAATCCGTTAGCGAGTGACCTTGTTGGTTGGGCTGATGTCGTTTTTTGTGAGTGGCTGACGGAGGGCGCTGTCTGGATGAGTCACTATTTGCAGGAAGAAAAGCCGCTGATAGTTCGTTTACACAGCTACGAAGCATTTACGGCATACCCTGTGATCGCGAACTTTCGCAGGATCAATGGGTTAGTATTCATTGCGCCACAAATTCGTAAGGTGTTGACTGCGCTGGTGGGTGAGAAGGCTCTTTTGGACACCGTTACAAATGTCATTCCCAATATTAGAGATGTGTCGAATTTCAACTTTATAACGCGCGAGACATTATCAAAAAAGACCCTGGGTATGACGCAATACGCTTCCGCCAACAAGGACCCAATATTCGCTCTCGACATACTCAAAGAACTTCAGGTGCATGATCCATCCTGGAGGCTTCGTTTCGTTGGAAAGCCTTGGGGTAGCGATGTATCGGACTCTGAAGCGCAATATCAACTCAATTTCAAGAAAAGACTTTCTGAGTTTGGAGATAGCGTTTCAGTTGAAGGGTATACAAACGACATTGCTAGTTGGTACCGGTCGATCGGCTTTGTTTTATCTACGAGCCAAAGAGAAGGTAGTCATGAGAGTCTCGTCGAAGGCATGCTTACTGGTGCTATACCGGTTCTACGGAATTGGCCCATGATGGCACCTTTTGGGGCTCCCGAGTCAGTCTTCCCGGATCTTGAACGAGTAAATACTGCGGCCGAAGCAGCTGCATATATTCTTCAAGCATCCGATCAATACGAAATACGCTCTAAAGCCGCTGCAGATTACGCCGTCGATTATGTGACAATGGATAGGCCGGAAATTGAGTTGCCACGGTTTGTCCGAGCAGTATGTCGGCCTGACCGCATTGGACAATCCGTGGTTGCTTCGTGACTGTTCTCATCACCGGAGACGCTGGCTACGTCGACAGCCATATCGCCTGGGAGTTTCTGGACCAAGGCGATTCTGTCGTGATCCTTGACAACTTGATGACGGGTGTCTGTGAAAATCTACCAGAATCGGCAGTTTTTGTTGAAGCTTGCATTGGTGATGAAAAGGTAATTGCAGAACCACATTCTGGCATCCACACCATCCTGGTAATTGACCTCCCGATTGCGTTGGGAAAATGTCAAAAATTTTGTTCTTTTTGAAAATGGTATGAAAAAAGGTAGCGGTAGCGTTCTTCTCGCTTTGTTTCTTACCCCCTAGAAACAAACAGCCATGGATTTCACGATCCTCAAGCGAGGTACAGAAACGGACGTTGGAGTGGCGTCGGTTTTCCGCGGTTGGTTTGTGGCGGCCGACTTACTAACCAACCACAAGAGTTAAGTCGGCCGCCTAAAGCTGTACGGCAGGCGCATTATCACTTGGTGCATGGCTTAAGAACTATATTGGCCGCAGCCGAAATGGAGGCTACGGCTAAATCTATGCTATCGGATTGGGCGCACCATCGATCTGTTTTGAAACGTGACGTAAGTTACTCTCCATCCCGAATACAACTTCCGTGATCTTCTAGGTTTTCGGAACCGTGCGTAGACAACTCGTACTTCATCGTCGGGAAAAGAGTCAGCGTCCAGACTTCATTTGATGCGATGTAGATAAACGTCACACAATCAAGACCATGCGCAACCGTATGGGTCTTCGAATTCAACGGCTTAAACCAATCAAAAGCAGATAGAGCCGTTTCACCAAATCCAACGGGTGAAATGAGTTCCTGCGCGACATTCACGGCAGTTCGTTCGCGTTGCAGTCGCTCGTAGAAGAAGCATTCCCACCATCGCAATGCATAACAGCAAAGTGGGCTACGTTCGCAGCATTTGAGGTCATTTATGGATGTCGGCTCGGAGCCAAATTCGTGGGCCCGCTGATTCGAGCTGAACGGCAGCTTTGGTCCGCTCACCTGCCACCTAACACTGGATTGTGAACGTCAGGAATGCGCGGTTGTGGCATGCTGCATGAACGAATGGCAGAGGTGGAATCAAAGGCAGGTGAGGGCTGTTACTTCAAATCGATGCCCACCGCAGAGAACGGCGAGAGAGAGCCCTTACCGGCCATTGCTACAAATGTTCAGCGCTGCGGACGCATTAGACAGGCCTGCAGCCCAAAGCGGACATTCAAATCCAGGCATGGTGACTTCCAAGACGCGGACAATCTGCCGTTCGCTTTCATCTGCCCAATGCCTGCATCCGGTAAGCGATATTCTTTGAGGAAAGGTTCAACTATTTGGGAAACAGTAAGGTAGCTACAAGTCTCACGCCCCAACCTTCGGGCCCACTATCGGGGCCGTCGGCCGAATAGCGTATCCCCCCGCCTACGCTGATAAGTTGATCCCCGAGTTGGGTAACTTTGGTGACAACACCGTTGATTGGCACAGACCATTGTTTGTTTTCCCAATCGTAGGTGGACTCAGTGTTAATCGTGAACGTCCACGCGTTCGAATTTGTGTAGGAAATAAATGGCTGTAAGAACGTCTGGCTGATGTCGGTATCACCATCAATGTCCCAGATGTGATTTGTCAGGCCACCATATGTCCAGGGACCCTGCTGTTTGAGTGCCACGCCGGTAACTCCTGCACCCCACGCTCCGAGACCTAAGCTTTTATCTGTCGACGTTGGCAGCAGAAAAACAGGTCCAGCCCCCCAGATCCAACCGCCCGCACTTGGTTTTTTGGGCGAAAGAAATAGGCTTTGAACAGTATCTCCTAGCCCATTCTCGGATCCAGAACCCGGAAAGCTACCATCTATAGAGGCAATTGGGAGAATTGTTCGGGATATGAGGTTCCAATCGTCCGTAAGATCAAAGGGAATAACCGGTTGTACGTTCAATATCCAACGCGAACCATTTCGGTCGGCACCCAAATTCTGATCATAATTCAGCTGGAATGGCACACTAATGAGAGCAGCCACTGGGTTAGCAAGTTGCTTTGCTAGTTCTTCTTCCTGGGACTCTGCCCACGCAGTACCAGAAAGGACACCAACCCCGGCAAGTATGGAGCAGCGTAGCAACCTTAGTTTCATAGGCGGTCTCCTTTCAGTTGGCCGTTTTCTCATGGGTGGCTTGCACTTGAAATCGCCAGATTGGCAATGACGTCAATGGCGCACTCACAGTCCGCCGCCGCCGAACTGGATGAATTTATCCAACCTGGTTGACTTTTAGCCAAAATACTTGGTCGAAACTGGCTTTCAGACTGTCTCCATAAGCGTGTCCGAAAGCACATCCTCGGAGAGCGCCCCCGGTGCGCCTATTGCGACAAGCCTTGTTTCGGGTTTGCGGTCACCCCAAGCACCATCCCGTGCGATGTCCATACGTTTTCCAACCACCTGAACAAGAATGCGATGATCTGGATCCTCCTCGCTAAAAACAAAACCCTTGAGACGATAAACGTCACCCGGAAGCTTCCGAATTGCACTCCTGAGAGAGGATAGGCTTATCGGGCGTTCAGCTTTCATCATAGTTGTTGAGAAGCTGTCTGAGTGATCAGAGTGATGACAACCACAATCTGGTCCATGTTCATGGTGATCAGGTATTTCCGTTTCGAGTTGTTCGGCGGCAAAGCGACCAACAGAAAGAAGTATGTCGAGTGGGACGTCTGCGTTTACAGCTTCGACCAGGCGATATCGACGGAAGCGAGATCCGAGCCAATCGTGCACCCTTTGAACAGCCGCCCTGTCGACGAGGTCGACCTTGTTCAAAATAACCATGTCCGAAAACGCAATTTGACGGAGCTTTAGTTCCATTTGTTCTGGTGCAGCAAATAGTTGTTCCGCGTCGACAAGACACATGAGGCTGTCCAAGCGGATCATGTCCCGAAACTTTTGATCTGTAAATGTCATCGCGATTGACGATGGATCCGACACTCCACTTGCTTCAAGGACGATGTATTCCGGTTTCTCAGGTCGGGCGAGAACGGCTTCCACGGTTTCGATCAGATCATCTCGTATCGAGCAGCAAACGCACCCATTAGCCAAGCTCATCACATCATCTTCGAGGCCAACCACCAAGTCGGCGTCTACGTTTATTGATCCAAAGTCATTCACCAGAACTGCCACTCGCAATCCGTGATTGCCGGTAAGGATCCGGTTCAAAAGTGTCGTCTTACCGGCTCCAAGAAAGCCGGTAAGGATCGTAACAGGGATCGCAGAAGTCGAACCAAATTCAATCATTGTTCGATCTCCTCTCAGTCTTCATCACGCGAGCCGATTACATCCGAAACTTTGATGGTAAAGTCCTGCGGCCAGTCTCCGCCGGGTGCTCGGAAAACGTCAGTTGGGTAGTATTCGCGTGGATCGATCTCCATATCTCGATACTTCTGATCTTGCTGGTCTGCGCGAGTGAGTCTTGGGTTCGGTAATGTGATTTCATCCGGAAGCTCAATACGCCCGGCCTCGGCCGCCGCAGCCAGTTCACGAAATGGTGGCACAGTACCGGATTTTCCGGGTAGTGCAGCTTTCCTGTACCAGATTGCATCCTTGGTCACGTTCACAACGGCTACATCGAGACCCCATTGGAACAGACCGTCGTAGTGGGCGCGAATACCAGCCAGCATTTCAGCGTCGATGTCTTCATCCTGGGTATAGTGTGTCACCATTCCCAAACGCGGCCTTGTGTCAGCAAAGAGCTTACCCACGGCATAGTGGGAGGTGTGATGCGTATCGATAGTGTAGTTAAAGAGATCTTGTGGGATACCGTATTTGTAGGTCATCAACTGACCAATATCCTGCCCCGACATTTCGGTTACAAAGACATCAACGCCTTCGCCGTATTTTCGTGAAAGCTCATCCGGGCGTCCATCGCCAGTCCATACAAAGCTCAGACCATTCCAATCGAGCCGATAACCAACCGCACCGTCCTTGGCATGGCTACGTGGCCAAGACCGAACAGTCACACCGTCTTCGTCATAAACGATGCCACCTTCCTGGCGGAAATCAAATTCATTGACTTCGATCTCGTAGCCGTCCCCAATCGGGAAAACATCAAAGGCCTCCAGATGCCATTTGAGCATCTGTTGCATGCCTTTGACCATTCCGGCTGTGCCAAGCTCGGGCGTTCGACCTGACGGCCCATGGATGCGTAGTGGCGTGTAGCCACCCGACCAGGCACGGAAGGGGTAAATATACGGAATGTCAGCATAATGGTCGACATGCAGGTGAGAGATGAAGATGTCGTTGATCAACTGCCCAGGCACTTGCATCGCAATGATGTTGCGGACACAACCGGACCCAAAGTCGAAGAAGAACCGTTTTCCATTCCCCAACTCCACCATGATACAAGTACCCGCCTGATCTTCGCGCGGCGGATATGGTGTTGAGCCGCAGAATGAGATGCGCATCTCATCTGGCCCCAACTCCTCACTAAGCGGAAAATAGTTCGCATTTGAACCGGTCATGTACTTCGTAGGACGGAAGTAATCCGGCAATGATATGCCACCTGCGGGTCGACCACCATATGGGTTCTTGAGTGTTTCTCCTAGTGGGCCGCCTCCTTCGTGGGCCTCGGCAGTTCCTGCCGCAAACCCAGCTGCCCCTGTGGCAGCCGCTCCAGTGGCCAAGCCCTTTAGAACACTCCGCCGCGACGGGTCTTCAATTTGATCTGACGCCTGAACCTGTTTGTCGTCCTGGTCTTTTCTATTGTCTTCCTTGGTCATGGATTGGTCCTCAGTTAGAGTATCTCACAGGTTGCGCTTCAACATCCGGCGAAGCTCGTTGATGAGTTCAGATTTGATGTGGGCCCATTCGGCGCGCTCTGAGGCCGTGATCGATGCGTCTTTCGAAAACGCAGATGCTTTATTCAGGTCCTCGATGACCTCGCCGAGTAGTGCATCCGTTTCGATGCGCCTCGAGAGCACATCAGAAAGTTCCGGAATTTCTTCAATCAGGTCCACCGTCACTGGAAAAATCCCGACACCCACTATCTATTCTCAAATCAAGATGAGTGCGGTTGACCGCAAAGGCCAAGTGAGTCACCGTGAGTTGGGGGTAAGTTGACATTGAACAAGTCAAACGATTTGCCAATAAATCAACAAGTTGGCCAACCTTCTCCGGAACTCATCCGGGAAGCTCTGAGTCGAATTGTATCAAGCGACGGGTTTCAAGCTTCACCCCGACTCACGCAGTTTCTCACCTATATAGTCGAGGAAACTCTATCTGGTCGAAGCGCTCAGATTAGAGGCAAAGCTATCGCTGTTGAGGTCTATGGGCGGCGCATAGATGGTACTGGTGGTCAAAACCTGGTTCGAGTTGAGGCTAGGCGACTGCGTCGTCTTTTACATCAGTTCTACGAAGATCACTGGGACGGCAACGGAGTTCGCATTTTTGTTGATCCCGGCGGATACAAGCCGCGGTTTTCATACGAATCTACAATTGAAGACCGTACATCAAGTGAACTGAAGAGCGACAATCCAGTTGGCCGTTGGCGTTCGCGGCAACTGCTGCCTGCTGGACTAGGTGTTGTTGCATTAGTCGCTGTGCTTGGCATCTGGATGAGCCAGGATAACAGGGAGGTTGTGCCGACAATTCGATCCATCGAGAAAGCAGAACGTGTGGCGCTTGGTGAACAATCATTGACGAGACTCCAGGCGGCCAACATTGCAGACCAAGCCCGAGGCATGTTTTTTCCCGTTTTTGATGTCAAACGTCAGCAGATAGCACTGGGAATGTTCCAGCACGCGATGGAACTCGATCCGGCTCTGTCCGACGGCTATGCCGGCTCAGCGCAGGTCCTGGCGATCCTGGCGGTGTTGTCGCCGGATGAATCACAAAGGGATGATTTCTCCAATCAAGCTTCAGAAATGTCTGAAAAAGCGCTTCAATTGTCCCCGGCCGACGCCTGGGCAAACAGCGCAAACGGTTGGGTGCTGGCTGTCAAAGACCAGCCAAACGAGGCATTGAAATACGCAAGGATGTCGGTCGAACTGGCGCCGAATGATGGCCATATTCTCGACCTTGCAGGTATCACCGCCATCTTGGCTAACGCCCCGGAATTCTGTGCCGAGGTTAGCAACCCGGATAGACCCAAATCAGGATCCGGTAGGTTTGGTGCGAGAAACATCTGGGGCGTCTCGCAACTTATGCTCGGGAACTACGAAAATGTTGTTGAAGCCTTTCAGGGAGCGCCAGCTGCTGGAGCGCCAGTCAGTGCTCCTTCGCTCTTGTTCCAAGCCGTTGCGCACGATCAGTTAGGAAATTCAGAAGAAGCACGACGGCTCGTTGCTGAAATGCGCAGGACATGGCCTGAGTTTCCGTCCGAGTTTCTCGCCGACAGGATTTTCCACAACGACATCAATACGCGGAACATAATACTAGAGGCACTGAGCAGATACTGACGAAACGTATCGCGACTATTGCCTCGAAAAGAGCGTCAAAATCTATTCAAATAGTTCCGCTTCGAAAGGGTAAGATGCCGACAAAATCGGCGATTGAACCGGACTACGCCGTTTGTGGATTGAGGGTGGACATTGCAGACTTGCAGAGTCTGCCTGCCGCGCATAGCCGCCGCTCATGAGGCGCAGTGTTGCTGATGCAGCGAACGGCAGTTTGGTGGCCAATTTGCTGCATCAGCTAGAACTCATAAAGTGACTAATGGCGGTAGTGGCTCTATCTGCCGAAATTGTCTGGACTTTGGTCCGTAAGAAAGCGGTACTGAAATCGCCAATATTTGCCCGGAACAGCCGGGCTCCGCTCAGTACAGGGCGCAGGATCAGCCTGTGTCCTTAGAGTGGAGACATAAATGACAACTTCATCCGATACAGAAATCAATAAATCGCCTGCCAAATCCGCGCGAAACAAACTGACGCGTCAGCAACAATTACAGAAACAGCTGTGCCGCGAGGCAGGTGCCACGATTGCGCAGATGCGGAACGCCTTTGGCTAACAACCGCATTCAGCACGCGCAGCGATTTCGATGATGCGCAAGTCAGGACATATTGTTGAGCGATCAGGATCTGACAAAAGCACAGTCTACCGGATTGTGAAGGCGCGCCGGTGGTTGGCGATGATCAATGATCGCAGAGCTTTCTCAGAAATCGTTCAAGAAGAAGGTAGCTCCAAACGCCGGGTGCAGGATGTGGTCGATCTGGCCATGCTGGTGCCTGATGCTCTGGATGCCATCGATTCAGGCGAACAAACTGATGGCCTGACAATGGACTACCTGATCAAGTCGGGATTCCCGGTGATCTGGTCATATCACCACAAGCGCTTCTCTGCCCTCTGATCTGCCGCCTCTCCGAAACACACCAAACTCGTACCGTCGGAATCGCGACCTGGGACTGTGGTCGGAAATCGACCACTGTTGCGCACACTCTCGGGTCTCAGTTGAAATTGCTGGATCTTAAGGCGCTGAAAACACGCTATAATCGGCGTGCAACTTCTCGGTATGTGATTTCCGGGAAATCATGGCTGGGGTGGTAGGATTCGAACCTACGATACACGGTACCAAAAACCGCTGCCTTACCACTTGGCTACACCCCAACGGTGAGCGGCTATCTACGACTGTTGCTTTCAGGGTTCAAGGGCTTTTTTGGACAATTTTGATGTGGATATGCAATTTAGTTTGATGGCGGTTGGATCGTCGGGATGGTCGAGTAGGGGTCAGGCGATTGTTTGAGGCGAAGCTAGATCTCTAAAACGAAAATCCAACTGGCAATCCTTGGTTTTGCGGTCGCGAGATACAATCCGCAATGCGCCACAACGCTCGTTCCTGCGACTGCGTTTCAATAGCACAAGAATTGGATTAAATTATTGATTAATAGCGATAAAAATTACCTTTATCAGTTGAATGTCTTTGGCTTCGGACCTAGCTAGATAAAGTCCGCTAACCAGCACGAAAAAGGAGCGAGCAATGAAACTGAACCCGCAAGTTGCAGAAGCATTGAATAAGCAGATCAACAATGAGCTCCACGCTTCGTACACCTACTTGGCGATGTCGGCTTATTTTGAGGCGCAGGATCTGCCTGGATTCGCCAGTTGGTTTCGGGGGCATTCTGCCGAAGAGGAAACCCATGCAATGCGTATATTCGACTTTATCGCCAAGCGGGGTGGGAGGGTAAATCTCGACGGCATCGCAAAACCGCAAACGGACTATGGATCACCCGTTGATGTACTGGAGCAGGCGCTGGCGCAGGAGCAAACCGTGACGGGCCAGATCAACGCGTTGTTTGAGCTGGCGCATGAGGTCAAAGAATACAGCACACAGAATATGCTGAACTGGTTCCTGGCCGAACAGATAGAGGAAGAAGACCTGTTCACATCGATCCTGGATAAGGCCAAGGCGGCCAGCGGGGACCGATGGAACCTGCTGTTGTTGGATCAGGAACTGGCCAAACGCGGCAGCGCTGCAGGCGCGGAGTAGCTCAGTCGGCGCTGTCGCGCACGCACGTCATTCCCGAATCTCGGTGGGGTCGACCCCCCAAAGATTGCTTTTCAGGGTCCAGCCGCGATAGCCGCCTGCAGAAATGCGGCACCAATCGGGTGAGCACTTTTCAAGCCGGGCGACGACGCCGGTTTCAAAATGCGCATTCACCTGCGATTTGGGATCAGGCATCGCGTAAACCGGCAGCAAGTCGGCTTCGATAAGGACTGTCCGCACACCTGAAAGCAGCGCGTAATGCACCCAACCCCCGGCACCGTCTCGATCCTGAACCTTGCGCCAGTTTCCATATTCGGCCGTGATCTGCAGCGGCATGCCACGGCGTTTGAACACCCAATCGATTCGGTGAGTCAGCGAAGGGCCGCGACGGACATTACCCTCGGCGGCTTTCATCGAGACATATCGCGGAAGCGGTAGATTCGTCACTGGACCGCGTTTTTCCTGCGCGGACACGGCCACTGCGCCGAGCACGAGCAGGAAAACCGATATCAACACCACAAAATGGCGGTTCACTGAAAAACTAGCACTCACTGCCTGTCTGCTCTTATGCCTGTGGATCGTATGCAAAAAAGGTTGAGACGATGCCCAAGGGGTTCTTGTGCCCCGTGTAATCCTGCGCCACGATGCCATGGCGCGCGGCAGTTTGCAAAGCGGTAGGAGGGTCAAGGTGCCAAGAGAACGTCTGAGTGTTGTCGTTACGCGACGGTTGCCCGAAGCGGTGGAAACACGGCTAAGCGAGCTTTTCGATGTAAAACTGCGTGACACCGACGATCCCATGACTCGCGAAGAGCTGGTGGCGGCAGTGAACACAGCAGATGTGCTGGTTCCGACGATAACCGATACAATTGATGGCGGTATCCTGGGGCAGGCTGGTGAGAAATTGCGACTGATCGCCAATTATGGTGCCGGTGTCGACAATATTGATGTGGCGACGGCGAGGCAGCGCGGGATCCTTGTCTCGAACACACCAGGAGTACTGACTGACGATACTGCAGATATGACTATGGCTCTGATCCTGGCGGTTACACGACGTATCCCCGAGGGGTTAGGTGTGATGCAAAAGGGCGATTGGGCCGGTTGGGCCCCGACGGCCTTGCTGGGTGGCCGGGTCGGTGGTCGCCGCTTGGGTGTTCTTGGGATGGGCCGGATAGGGCAGGCCGTTGCGCGACGTGCCAGCGCGTTTGGAATGCAGGTCCACTATCACAACCGCCGCCGGTTGCGCCCCGAGATTGAACAGGAACTTGAGGCGACCTATTGGGATAGTCTTGATCAGATGGTGGCGCGGATGGACGTCATCTCGATCAACTGCCCGTCGACCCCTTCGACCTTTCATTTGATGAATGCGCGGCGTTTGAAATTGATGAAACCCACGGCCGTGATCGTGAATACATCACGCGGTGAAGTCGTCGATGAGAACGCCCTGACACGCATGATCCGCGCCGGTGAGATCGCGGGCGCTGGTCTGGATGTTTATGAACAGGGCACGGATGTGAACCCACGCCTCCGGCAATTGCCGAATGTGGTGCTGCTGCCGCATATGGGCTCGGCTACGCTTGAGGGTCGGATCGAGATGGGTGAGAAAGTCATTATCAACATCAAGACCTTCGAAGACGGTCATCGCCCGCCAGATCAGGTTGTGCCTGCAATGCTTTAGGCTGTGGCCTGAGAAAAGGGGAACGCAATGGTTCAGGCAACCGCTTTGCCGCGAAACGAGGCCGGGATCGACACGGCGCTGGGAATTCTGAAACAGAGGTTCGCAGACCGGCTGCAATCTGGTGCTGCGATTTGCGAGCAGCACGGGCACACGACAACGTGGATTGAGAACCAGAGTCCGGATGCGGTGGTTTTCCCGCATTCAACCGAAGAAGTGGCCGATATCGTCAGGACCTGTGCCGAGCACAAGGTGCCAGTCATCCCGTTCGGAACAGGCACCTCACTCGAAGGTCATGTAAACGCTCCTGCTGGTGGCATATCCGTCGATCTGAGTCAGATGAACAAGATATTGGCGGTCAATGTCGGTGATCTAGATTGCGTTGTCCAACCGGGTGTCACCCGAGCTGAATTGAACACCCATCTGCGGGATCAGGGGTTGTTCTTCCCGATTGATCCGGGCGCGAATGCGTCGCTAGGTGGCATGGCCGCGACACGCGCGTCTGGCACCAATGCTGTGCGTTATGGGACAATGAAAGACAATGTGCTTAGTCTTGAGGCCGTGATGCCGGACGGGCAAGTGATCCGCACCGGGCATCGTGCGCGCAAATCTTCGGCGGGTTTTGATCTGACCCGCTTGCTAATCGGTGCCGAGGGCACGCTGGGAATAATCACCGAAATCACATTGCGATTGCAGGGTATCCCCGAGGCCATCAGTTCAGCTCGCTGTTCGTTTCCATCGGTGGATGCAGCCTGTCAGGCTGTGATGATGACTATTCAGTATGGTATCCCGGTTGCGCGGATCGAATTGCTGGACCAGATGTCGGTCAAAGCTGCAAACGCTTATTCGGGACTGGATTTGCCAGAAACGCCACTGCTGCTGCTGGAATTTCACGGTTCGGACAGCGGTGCAGCGGAACAGGCAGAGACCTTTGGCCAAATCGCGGAAGAATTTGGTGGCAGCGATATCACCACCACCACGACAACCGAAGAGCGCAACAAGCTGTGGCAGGCCCGGCACGATATGTATTGGGCCAGCTTACAACTGCGCCCAGGCGCGCGGGGCATTTCTACGGATGTATGTGTTCCGATCTCGCGTTTGGCCGAATGTGTGACCGCCGCACAGGATAAGGCCGCTGAATTGGGTTTGCTGGCCCCGATCGTGGGTCATGTTGGTGACGGTAACTTCCATACACTTCTGTTAATCGACATGGATGACGCAAAAGAGGTCGCAAGTGCAGAGGAATTCGTCGGTTGGCTAAATGATCTTGCAATTGCGATGGAGGGCACCTGTACCGGAGAACACGGAATCGGGCAGGGTAAACGCCCCTATCTGGTGAAAGAACTTGGTGCGGCGACAAATTATATGGCGGCGATCAAAGCAGCGCTGGATCCCGATAACATCATGAATCCGGGCAAGGTACTCTGACCGCGATTGTTGGGCTCGGCCATAACAGCGCCTCAATTTTAGGTGAATGATCTGGGAAAGAGCAGTATTTGATTCCGAGGTTATTCATGGGCGCGTTGCGTTTCATTGGGTTTTTGCTGATTGCGGTCGTGGTTGTCGTAGGTCTGGATTATTATCAGCAGGATAAGAAAGTCGAAGGCAGGTTGTCCTTCAACGGATATGTCGACACGATTAATCAGCGGTTCAACTTATATCAGGCGGAGCTAGCCGCGGAAGAAGTTGAACGCGAAAGGCAGAAGCGTTGGCGAGAGGGGGCCAAGCCGTACCTGCCGGATTCGGGCGAAGGCTGGGTGCGTCGTTCGATCGTGGATGCAGATTTTACACGCGATGCCCGAGAAGGTGTTTTGCAGGACGGAATAAGTGAAGCTGCTCGTCCAATTGCAAAAAGAGTTGCTGTGCAAGAGACCGAACAACTGGTCAGAAAACTCGATAATTCTAGTTGGGTCTACGAAAGCGGCGAGCATACGGTCTGGCTACAGGCGAAACTCAGGAAAGACGCTAAATCCAATACACTGACTGGCAACATCGTCAGGTCTGTCGAAGGGTTGGGCGCAGGATCGAGTGGCTACACTCCATTCGGCATAATTGGTGGTGCTGCGTATTTCAGGTTTGAAAACAGCCGATACAAACCCGTCACAGTAAAAAATCGAAAGTTTTGGTCAATGATCACGGCGAGCCTGACGGACCTTGAGGTCGAACCTCGGTTTGAAATCTACAAGGCTACAATCGGACTGGGCGAAGAAATTCGTTTGCAAGTCTATTCCGATGCACCAGCGCCTATGCTGCGAGCGTTTCTGGATCGACTGGATTATGACGGATTGAACGCACTGCTTCAAAAGCAAGTGCCTGGCGTCGGCAACGATACCGTTTTTGATGCTGAACGAGAAAGTGAACTGGCGACAAACATGGCCGCCTTGCGCGGCGAGTTTGTCAAGCTTCGCAGCGAGCTGGCGCGTTTGAAGCTAGAAAACATTGATGGGTTGTCTCTTGTCGCAAATACTTTGGCCGCGCAATACGGTTTGCCGGCAGACACCTTCGACTTGACCGCGAACAGAATCGAATCTGCGGATGATTTGGTCCAGGTCGGATACCGCAAAGGACTGACAGATTTGCTTGAAGACGAGATGCAGCAGGCAGACAGAGATGACGAGGGTTTCTTTGGAAATTTGTTCGCCAAATTCAAAGATCAGGAAACCTCTGAAGAAGTCGCATCTGTAAACGAAAATGAAGGCTTCCTGTCCGGACTGTTGTCAGCCTTTGGTAGCTCTGATTCCGAAGCAGAAACTGCCGTGCGGGTAAACCGAGGCGGTTCCGGAACGGGCATTGATTGCGCAACCACCGGAACGTTCAAAAGGTGCAAATTGGGGGGCGGATAACACGTCAGATCGACTGTTGGAAAGCGACCTGGTGCAACGCTCAGGTCGCTTTTCTTATATCACTGGTCGGATGAATGTCGCGTCGAGCCCCTCAAATGCGCCATATGGTGTCAACTGAATTCAAGGGGAGACACCCGGCTATGAAAACCCAAGTCAAAGCACTGGTCGTTGGCGGCGGCGCCGTCGGGACCTCGATTGCCTATCACCTTGCCAAAGCGGGCTGGGATGATGTGATGCTGATCGAGCGGGACGAACTGACATCCGGTTCCACCTGGCACGCAGCGGGCCTGTTGCCGTTGTTTAACATGTCGTATGCCACGACCCACATCCACAAGTACTCAGTCGATTTCTACAAGACACTAGAGGAAGAAACCGGCTTGAATGCAGGCTTCGCCGTAGTCGGAAACCTGCGTATGGCACAGACGCAAGAGCGTATGGATGAATACATGCTCTATGCATCCACAGCGGAAACTTGTGATGTTGCATATGAGTGGCTGACGCCCGAGCAAATCAAGGAACGTTGGCCTCTGATCGAAACTTCCGACTTGAAAGGCGCGATCTATCACACTGAAGACGGCTACATTAACCCTGCGGACGTGACCCAGGCGATGGCCAAAGGTGCGCGTCAGCGCGGTGTCGACATCGTTCGCAAGATGCAGGCCGATGCGTTCCGCTGGAACGGTACTCACTGGGAAGTCACCTGCACTAAGATGGTCGAAAAGGGCGGCAACCTCATTCCGTCAGATGAGCAGGTTGTGATCACCGCCGAACATGTTGTGACCGCGTCAGGCAACCACGCACAGCGGACCGCGAAAATGCTGGGTATCAAGTTGCCCGCGATCCCGGTCGAGCATACCTTCATCGTCATGGACAAAGACCCCGAGCTGGTCAAATGGCGTGAAGCGGGCAACCCCGAGCATCCAGTTGTGCGTGATGCCGACAACGAGTCGTATGCGCGCGAAGAACGTGGCGGCTGGATTCTGGGTATCTACGAACATGGCGCTCCTGCGCAGTTCGAACACGGCGTGCCGGACAGCTTCCGCGCTGACCTATTCCCGCTGGATCTGGATCGGATCGCCGATCAGTACATGGCGATGGCCGAACGCGTGCCGTCCTGTGCTGAGTCCGGTCTGAAAGACGATTTCAACGGCCCGATCTGCTACACACCTGATGGCAACCCGCTGGTCGGTCCCGCTCCGGGGCTGCGCAACATGTGGCTTGCTGAAGGCTTCAGTTTTGGCATCACCGCTGCGGGCGGCACCGGTTATTATCTGGCTCAGATGATGGTCGATGGCGAAGCCGAGATCGACATGGCTTCGCTGGACCCCAAGCGGTATTCGTCGAACTGGATGACCACCGAGTTCGCGGCGCGCAAGAACGAAGAGTGCTATGAGCACGTCTACATCCTGCACCACCCTGACGAAGAGCGCGAAGCCTGCCGTCCGCTGCGCACCGTTCCGGCCTACGACCGTCAGAAAGCTCGTGGCGCACAGTTTGGCTGGGTCAACGGCTGGGAGCGTCCGAACTATTTCGGCCCGCTGGATGCGCCTGATAACTTCGACAAAGAAAGCCGCAGCTTCCGCCGCGGTGGTTGGTGGCAGTATGCCGTCGAAGAAGCCAAAGCGATCCGAGAAGGCGTTGGCCTGATCGATGCGTCGGCCTTCACCAAGCATGTCGTCAAAGGCCCCGGTGCGACCCAGTTCCTGGATTGGTTCACCTGCAACAAGCTGCCCAAGGTCGGTCGCATCAACCTGACCTACGCGCTGACCGCGCACGGCACCACCCGCACCGAATACACCATCGTCCGCAATGGCGAGAACAATTACTACATCGTCTCTGCCGGTGCCTGGACCGAGTACGACGCCGACTACCTTTGCAAGGCGGCCGAGGACAAGATGGAGGAGTTCGGCTACATCGAAATCCAGGACGTGACCACCCAGTGGAGCGTCTTCGCGATCGCCGGACCCAAGTCGCGTGACGTTCTGAAAGAGGTCATCAAGGACGCCGATCCGGAAACCGCGCTGTCCAACGAGCGCTTCCCTTGGTTGTCGGCCCGTCAGATCGAACTGGGCATGTGCCCGGTCAACGCGATCCGCGTGGCCTATACGGGTGAGCTGGGCTGGGAACTGCACCACCCGATCGAGATGCAGAACTATCTGTTCGACCTGCTGGAGAAGGCCGGTGAAAAGCACGGCATGAAACTGGTTGGTGCCCGCGCCCAAAACTGGCTGCGCCAGGAGAAATCCTATCGCGCCTTCGGCACCGAACTGGGCCGCGACGCGACCCCGCTGGAAGCTGACCTGCCGCGCTTTGTTGATCTGTCGAAAGACTTCTACGGCAAAGCCAAGCTGGAAGAGACCGGCGTGCGCGTGAAGTGCTGCACTCTGCTGATCGACGGACCGGACGATGCCGACCCCTGGGGCCGCGAGGCGCTGTACACGCCGGAAGGTGAGCGCGTGGGTCGTTTGACCTCGGGCGGGTACTCGGTGGCGTTCGAGAAATCCATCGGTATGGGCTACGTCAAGCCCGAGTTGGCGGTCGAAGGCACCAAGCTGCAGGTCAAAATTCAGGACAAGCTGTGGGATGCGGTCGTGACTTGCGACAGCCCCTACGATCCGAAGAACGAAACAATCCGCAAAGACGGCTGACGCTTCCAAGAAATAAGGCGGTACTCACGTAGCACCGCCTACTAAAAGCCCGCTCTCGGTGGGCTTTTTTCATGCGCTTAATTCATCAAAGCAGTCTAGTGCCTTGGCGGCATACATCATGGACGGCCCACCGCCCATCTGGATGGCCATTGCCAGAACGTCCGAAATCTCGTCGCGGGTGGCTCCTGCCTTGGCCAACGCCTCGGAATGCAGGGTAATGCAAGGCTCACACCGTACTGCGATTGACATGCCTAACGCGATGAACTCTTTGGTTTTGTAGTCCAGCGTCCCGCCTTCCTTGACAGATTTTCCCAGCGCCCCGAAGGCACGCGCCGTATCAGGAATGGCTCCGTTAAGGTTACGCAAGCTTTTGCGCGTTTCGTTCAGTGAATCCTGCCAGCTCATTATCACGTCCTTCTTGATACATATGATAATCTGCATATGAATGATGAAGAGCAAAGCAGACTTTGATCCTGATCAGATTCCAGTTTTTTGGGCGACAAATGCCAAGTTGTTCGCAGGCATCTTTACGATTTCGACCAGTTCGAGGGCGTTGTCCTTTAACATAGACAATATATGTGTGTCGTCTTTGTACCCGATCTCAGGGTCTTGTTGGACCAGTGCGTCGTGAAATCGCTGGTCGCCATCGCTTGTCAGGTGTCCGTCACGTTTGAAAGGGCCATAAAGCACCAAACGCCCATCCGTTTTCAGAGCGCACGCTGCTTCGGCAACGAGGGTTTCAGCCTCGGGCAAACTGATCAGGTGCAAGAGGTTGATCAATAAAACCAAATCTTGCTGCGCCATTGTTTTGTGCCAACCCTCCGCAGTTGCATCCAGATGAGCGGCTGCGGCGGTGTTTGGTAAACCCTTGGTGTACGCATCGATGCTGGCGCGCCGTTCGGAGGTGACTTCGCTGGGTTGCCAATGCAACCCGGGCATCCGCTGGGCAAAGGCCGAAATGTGTTGTCCGGTTCCACTGGCCAGTTCCAGGGCCTGTCCTGATGACGGGGCGACCCGTGCCAGAAGATCGCACAGCACAACCGTGTTTCGGCTGGCGGCTGGGGCGACGAGTTTGCTGCCGTCGCCCTCGGTGGCGACGCTGGCATTTGAGGGCAGTTTGCGTTTTGTCATCGTTACAGCCTACCGGGTGTCAGCGCTTTCACAATCGCCGCATCAAGGCGCGGCGACGCGCCAGTCACAAGATCCGCCACAAGTTGAGAGGCAGCAGGAGCAGTCTGAAACCCATACCCTCCCTGTGCTGCCGACCAGATAAACGATGGATCGGTTGGATCAGGTCCGAGCACCAGCGTGCCATCGGCAACAAAACTACGTAACCCCGCCCAATTGGTTTCTACACGAGTTACAGTTTCAGTAACCATCGCTTCGTATCGTGCCAGTCCTTCTGCGAGAACCATGTCATCGGCGTAAGCGTCATGGGGTGTGGTTGGGTCCGCCTCGCAAGGCGAGACCAGTAGCTTGCCCGCATCAGGTTTGGCGTACCAGCTCTCGCCTGCGCCCAGCATCATTGGCCAGTTTCGCAGGTCATGTCCGCCCGGTGCGGGGATGCGCGCAATCGATCGACGGTAAGGTGTGATCCCGATGGGGGAGATTCCTGCCATCTGCGCCACCTCATCGACCCAGGCTCCGGCGGCATTTACCAGATTGCGTGCCTCAAAGGATTCTGAGGATTCGACGGTCCAATGAACCGATTTGCGGATGCTGCTGACCCTCTGACGGGTCAGGACTGAACCGCCATTCTTGCGGACGGTTCGCGCAAAGTCCTGCAGGACGCGATCTGTATCGATATCATATGCGCTATTACTTATGGCTGCATAACCGACAGTTTCAGCATTCAGGACAGGAATGTGTCCGATGGCATCTTCCGGCGAAATCTCTTGCACACCAAGATCTTGGGCGTCTTTTTGAAACAGCGCCTGTTGATCCCTTCCGCCAATCAGCATCAGGCCGCGTGGTGTGAGGTACCCATTTGTTTCAAAGAACGCAGCACTTGCCTCGTTCAATGCCTTGACCGAGTTTGGACCGTAACCCTTTTCGAACAGGGCAGCTGAACGACCCGAAGTATGATACCCCAATCCGTCCTCGGCCTCTAACACCGTGACTGTGCCGTGCTCTGACAGGCGCGCACCTGCGCTTAGCCCCGCGACACCGCCACCGATTATCAGAAAATCAATCATGCGTTTTGTTCCGTTTCCGGCCGCCAAGTGATCGAGGCGGTGGTAAGTTGACTGGCGACATTGGCGGACCATGGCACGCGTACTGCCAAACGAAAAGACACAAGCCCACCGCAATGGAAACTTGATCGTAGGCGGCCAGCCTGCTTTTAGTGCAAACAACATAAGATTCGGAGGCGGACGTGAACGCGGCAGATATTCACCCGATGGCAACGGGGCACATTCCGTCATATGTGACACAAGCAGATGGTAGCGACTTCCTCTTCACCTTCATGCTGTTTTTTACCGTCGGGATGGTCGTGCTGATCGGGGTTGCCTACTTTACGTTGCATTCGATCCCGGAAAAAATGGCGCATGAAACCAATCACCCGCAATTCCAATTGGTTGGGATTCTGGCGCTTTTGGCTTTGTTTACGCATAACGGCCTTTTCTGGGTTGCCGCCATCCTTGTGGCTGGGTTCCAGTTCCCTGATTTCGCGGCACCGCTGCGCTCGATTGCCGATGCCATCCGATCTTTGGCGCCTGGGCAGGACAAAGAACACGCTTCACCCCCTCCTGAGCCGGAAACTGAGCCCGAACAATCCAAACCCTCCGAACCGGCAGCACAGGGGCACTGAACAATGATCGAGACGATGCTGTGCGCCCTGATTACCGTGCTTCCTGACTATCTGTTTCGCCGCTTTGTGCAGGGCAAACGGATCGGGCACGAGATCACGCTGTTCACCATGTGGTACGAGTTGCGCTGGGGGCTGACGACTTGCGCTATTTTGGCGCTAACCGTTATCACAACGCTGTTCTATTTTCACCCGTCCAGCAAAACAGCGGCTTCCTACTTCCGGACGGTAACGATCCTGCCGCAGCTAGGGGGGCGCGTTTCCGAAGTCTACGTGCGCAACAATGAACAGGTGACAGCTGGACAGCCGATTTTCCGGATCGAAGACTTCACGCAAACCGCGCAGGTCGAAGCGGCGCATGCCCAGATTGCTCAGGTTCAAGCCTCGTTGAAGGTGGCGGAAACCGATCTGGCCGAGGCTGAGGCCGGGATTGCAGGCGCGCGCGCAGCTCTGGATCAGTCGCTCGAAGATCTGGAACGCAATACCACCCTGCGTGACGAGGGATCCAGCGCGGTGCGTTTGGCCGAGATTGATCGGTTGGAAAATCTGGTTGCCGAGCGTGAAGCGCAGGTGAAAGCAGCCGTCTCAAAACGCGCAGCGGTTGTACAACAGATCGAAGAGCTGATCCCGGCCCAACTTGCCAGTGCCAATGCGCAGCTGGATGCGGCATTGACCGAGTTGGACAAGACTGTGGTAAATGCTGGAGTGACGGGCAGGGTTGAACAATTCGGGCTTCAGGTCGGCGACTATGTCAGCCCTTTGCTGCGCCCGGCGGGTATTCTGGTGCCATCCTCCTCCGGACATGACCGATTCCAGGCGGCGTTCAGTCAGCTTTCGGCCCAGGTGGTCAAACCGGGTATGATTGGCGAATTGGGCTGCATGACCAAGCCCTTTACCGTTATCCCGGTGGTTGTCGTCGAGGTGCAGGATGTGATCCCATCGGGGCAGATCAGGCCATCTGATGAGTTGCGGGACGTGCAGAGCAACACCAATCCTGGTTCGATCCTTGTCTACCTTGAACCGCTCTACAAAAGCATAGCCGATGATGTGCCTCCAGGCAGCAACTGTCTGGCGAATATCTATACGGATAATCATGCAAAGCTGGAGGATGAGAGCCTCGGCTTCTGGGAAAAATCGTTCCTGCATGTGGTAGACACGATTGGCGTCGTTCATGCGGCAGGCCTGCGCCTGCGACTGATACTGATGCCGGTGAACACTCTGGTGCTGGGCGGACACTAATTTCACGCCCTAGAAGCTGACCATTGCGGCGATTCAATCGCTTGAAGTCCTGACTCGACGACAGCTGGGTATCAAAAGGCTCGTGGCTAATACTGCCCACGGGCCGATGGTGTTGGGTCTCCAATAAGACTGGCCACCAAGTAGACCTTCGCCGTGCGTGCAGCATTTGCTTTCTTTGAATGCAGCTATGCGGACTTAGCGGCTGTTTAGCGATTTGCTCATGCTTTTGAGAACTCGTTGATGGAGTTCGGTTGGTGCATCCTCAACTGCAGGTCTTTCGACCCATTCCAAATCCAAGTTCAGTGATCCCGCAGGTACGATTTTTCTTGCGATTTCGGGCGGCGTGGTATCGTCAGTCGTTCCATTCTTCCAGTCGTGAAAGGCTGATGAGTAACGAACGACCGCTCCGCTGGTCGACAATTCGAGCAATCCGCCCTCGGCAAAGAACGTCAGCCTATCTCCCATTTCCTCACCAATAAGTTTGAGCCTGTTTCCCAATCGATGTTTGAGGATGGCTACAAACACTATCGCTGCGGAAAACGTGAATTTATCGACAAGCATAACAACCTGCTTGTTTGCGCTTTCTGAGATCGCGTCGATCAAGGGCATCGTTAGAAGAAAGTCGCCACCAGTGTTTCCGCGAACATCAATTAGTAGTGTTTTGTTCGAGGATGCGCGCACGCATTCCACCGCGGCTGAGATGGCTTTAGGCAGCGCATTTTCCTTCGGATCAAAGAAGCTTGGTAACGCTATTGATAGCCCTAGCTCTTGCCAGTCCTCTATCTCTACAAATATCTCGGGTTCCCAGGCTGGATCAGCCTTGCCGTGCTCGTTTCTCGCGTAGAGCATCGATCCAGGAACTGTATGTTCATTGGCCACTTTCAGATTGGCTATCCGCCCATTTTCGTCCTGCACACGGAACTCGGTCGTGCCGCCGTTTGACGAAAAACCCAAACGTGCCAAAGCGTACGGCCAAGCCAGTAGAATCGGGCCGATGACCCGTTTCCTTTGGCACGTTCCCGCCAGAAATTTCTCTGCAGTGGCTTCAATCTGGCTCAAAGCTGAGCCGTTGACCGCTATCAACTCTCCTCGCGGTGCGGCTATCTCTGGCGCCGCGTCGATGAATTGAACGGAACGTCCAACGCTCACGAATCTCAGCGGTAGCACCTCGATCGCATCATTCGGGATCAGCCGTGTGTGCCCATTGCCGGGAAGTGCCAATAAACGCATCGCTGACAAAAGGAAGGCTTCGACAGAGCCCTCTGAGGCATATTGCCGGGTTTCACCAATACAGTCGTCAATCACGGCCTTTTCGATCTGTCGAAAACTGGGATCGGTCGGCAGGGCAGTTTCTAAAATTTGGTTCAGGTCTTCCGTGAGCGACATGTTTCACGATGCGCATAGCCATTCGTCAATGTCCAGATTGGGCTCAGGGCGACTAAAAAGGCCCGCAAAAACATGCGGGCCTTGTTGTTAGTTTCCAGGTCAGTTTTTACTGCGGAATTTCGCCTTCCAGCCCCTCAACGTAGAAATTCATGCCCGCCAGCGTACCGTCATCGGCGGTCTCGCCTTCGGCCAGCCAGTCACTGCCGTCCTGCTTTTTCAGCGGGCCAGTAAAGGGATGGTATTCACCGGCTGCCATCGCGGCTTTCAGCGCCAGTGCTTCTTCTTTAACGTCGGCGGGAACGGCGTCCGAAATCTCACCAATTGCTACCATGCCTTCCCGGATGCCATCCCATGTGTTGGCACTTTCCCATGTTCCGTCCATCACGGCCTGGGTCCGCGCGATGTAGTAGGGAGCCCAATCGTCGATGATTGAAGACACACGCGGGAAGGGTGCGTATTCGCTCATGTCGGAGGCCTGGCCAAAGGTGACAACGTTTCCTGCCTCTTGCGCGGCTGCCTGCGGTGCAGTCGAGTCAGTGTGCTGCAGGATCACGTCCGCGCCCTGTTCGATCAAAACTGTGGCGGCGTCAGCTTCTTTCGCAGGATCGAACCAAGTGTAAGCCCAGACGATCTTGAACTCGACGTCGGGGTTTACCTTCTTGGCGTGGATGTATGCCGAGTTGATGCCGCGGATCACTTCAGGGATCGGGTAGGAACCGATATAGCCGATGATGTTCGACTCGGTCATTTTCCCGGCGATGTGACCCTGAACGGCGCGACCTTCGTAGAAGCGGGCCGAGTAGACCGAGACGTTGTCGGCGGTCTTGTAGCCGGTTGCGTGCTCGAATTTCACATCCGGGAATTTCTTCGCGACGTTGATGGTCGGATCCATGTAGCCGAACGAGGTGGTGAAGATCAGGTCCGCGCCTTCCAGTGCCATCTGGGTCATCACGCGTTCTGCATCTGGGCCCTCAGGCACCGACTCGACGAACACGGTTTCAACCTTGTCGCCAAAGTGCTCTTCCACGGCCAGACGGCCCTTGTTGTGCTCATAGGTCCAGCCGCCGTCGCCCACTGGGCCGACATAGACGAAGCCGACTTTGGTCTTATCTTGGGCCATGGCTCCCGAGGCCAGACCCAGCGCCATTGCGGCGCTTGCCAAAAGTGTAGTGAATTTCATGTGTTACTCCCCAAGTTGGTTCAGTTGGCCTCGCTTAGTGCGAGGCATGGAAGGTCCGGCCCAATGCGGCAGGTGCGCTGCTCTTGTCGGCCGAAAGGATCACAAGCACAAGGATCGTGATGATGTAGGGCGACATTGCCAGATACTCGACAGGAATGGCAACGCCCGCTGCCTGCAAATTAAGCTGCAACACAGTGATGCCGCCGAACAAATAGGCGCCCAGCAAGACACGCCATGGTTTCCAGCTGGCAAAAACCACCAGCGCCAAGGCAATCCAGCCGACACCGGCAGTCATGCCCTCGGTCCACTGCGGCACGCGGATCAGGCTGATGTAGGCGCCGCCCAAGCCAGCGCAAGCACCACCAAACAGGATCGCCATGATGCGAATCTTGATGACCTTGTAGCCCAGCGCATGCGCCGCATCGTGGTTCTCGCCAACGGCGCGCAATATCAGGCCGATGCGTGTGTATTTCAGCGTGGCCCAGACGGCGGCCGTCAGGGCAATTCCGACATAGAGGATCGGGTCGTGCTGAAACAGGATTGGTCCAATAACAGGGATATCGCTGATCACCGGGATATGGATTTCACCCATGCTGGGCGGCTTGATTCCTACGTAGCTCTGCCCCATCAGCGCGCTGAACCCGAGGCCGAACAATGTTAGGGCCAGGCCACTGGCAACTTGATTGGCCAGCGCCACCTGCGTCAGCAGCACAAACAACAGCGATAGCACCGCGCCACCGATTGCTGCCGCAATAAAGCCCAGCCAGGGCGAACCGGTCTCGACCGAGATTGCGAAGCCGCTGATTGCGCCCACGATCATCATGCCCTCGACACCGAGGTTCAGGACGCCTGCTTTTTCGACCACCAATTCTCCGATTGCGGCCAACAAAAGTGGGGTTGCGGCCACCATTAGCGAGGCGACCAGAAGGACGGGGTTAATTTCACCAAGGTCCATATCACGCTACCTCGCTACGGGCCGCACGGATGCGGTAGTTTGTCAGAAGATCGAATGCCAGCAGGAAGAACAGAAGCATCCCCTGGAATACCTGAATGGCTGCGGCGGGCAGACCCAGCTGAGATTGGGCGATTTCACCACCAATATAAGTCAACGCCATCAGACCTCCGGCCAGCAGGATGCCCACCGGATGCAAACGGCCAAGGAAAGCCACGATGATCGCGGTAAAGCCGTAACCGACGTTGAAATCGATGCTGACCACGCCAGCAGGGCCCGAGACTTCGAACATCCCCGCAAGACCTGCCAGCGCGCCGGCCAGACCCAAACAGAACAGGATCAGGCGGGCAGGGTTTACACCGGCGAACTTCGCCGCACGCGGGGCCTCACCTGTCAGGCGGATGTGGAAGCCCAGCATGTGCCGGTTCAGCAAGACATATGCAAAGATAACAGCGATCAGGGCAGTGACTACGCCCCAGTGCATGCCTGAACCCGCAATCAGCTCGGCATTATACGCGCTGTCGTAGGATTGCAGATTGCGCGAACCGGGAAAGCCGAACCCTTCGGGATTCTTCAGCAGGCCTAGCGAGACCGAGGCCAGCATCTGTTCGGCCACATAGACCAACATCAGCGACACAAGGATTTCATTGGTACCGAAGCGCACTTTCAGGAAGGCTGGGATCATTGCCCATAGCCAGCCGCCAAACGCGCCTGCAATCACCATGATCGGAAAGATGTAGAATGCATCCAGCGGATAGAATGCCAGACCAGCGCCCGCACCGAAAATGGCCCCCATAATGTACTGACCCTCGGCCCCGATATTCCAGATACCGGCGCGGAAGCCTAAAGACAGGCCGATGGCGATCAAAACCAGGGGCGCGCCCTTAACCAGCAATTGCGGCCGATAATAGAAGGCGAACTCGCCAAACAGGGGTTCCCAGAAAATGGTTCCAATAGCCTCGACCGGGTTTTTGCCCAGAATGGCGAACAGTATGCCACCAAAAACCATCGTCGCCAGGACTGCGACCAGAGGGGTGGCATAAGACCACGCCTTGGACGGCTGAGGCCGTTTCTCCAACACAATCATTTGCTCATACCCCCGCGTTTCTCTTTTCTTGTAATTGTTTAGACATGGGCCACCTCCATGCCATGCGCGCCGCCCATCATCAGGCCGATCTCATCGACCGTCAGACCCGTGGTTTCACGCGGGGCGCTTAGTCGTCCTTCGTTCAAGGCGGCGAAACTGTCTGAGATTTCCATCAGTTCATCGAGGTCTTGCGAGATACAGATGACCGCAGTTCCCTTGGCCGCCAGATCCAGAATGGCCTGCCGGATCGAGGCCGCCGCCGCTGCATCCACGCCCCAAGTCGGCTGGTTCACGACCAGAACATCCGGGTTTTGCAGCACTTCGCGACCAATCACGAACTTCTGCAGGTTCCCGCCCGACAGCGACCGGGCGGCATTTTCAGGACCCGGCGTACGCACGTCAAAGGCGCTAATGATCTTTTCGGCAAAGCTCTTGGTCTCGGACCACTTCAGAAAGCCGTTATTCTCTAGCCCCTCGCGGACCGACCCAGTCAGCAGAGCGTTTTCGGTCAGGCTCATATCAGGGGCAGCCGCGTGGCCCAGCCGTTCTTCGGGCGCGGTCAACACGCCCAGCTTACGCCGCGCGGTCGGGCCGAGTTTGCCGATGGGTTGACCGCTGAATTTGATCGCATCTGCGGTGGTCGGAATTTCGCCAGAAAGCACACCCAGCAATTCATCCTGACCGTTCCCCGCGACACCCCCGATCCCCAGAACCTCGCCCTTGCGGACGGTCATGTGGACGTTGCGAAGCGCGGTTCCGAATTCCGACGGCGACGGCACTGACAATCCGCTGACATCCAGCGCAACGTCACCGAACTCCCGGCCGGAACGTTCAGGTGTCTGCAGGGTCGAGCCCACCATCATCTCAGCCATATCGCGCGCTGAGGTTTCAGCTGGTACACATTCGCCCACATTCTTACCCAGCCGCAGAATCGTGGCGTGGTCGCATAGCGTTCGAATCTCTTCCAGCTTGTGCGAGATATACAGGATCGATGTCCCTTCCGAGCGCAATTTGTTCAGCGTTTCGAAAAGGATTTCAACCTCTTGTGGCGTCAGAACCGAGGTCGGCTCGTCCATGATCAGCAACTTTGGGTCCTGCAGTAAGCAGCGGATGATTTCGACCCGCTGACGCTCACCCGCAGACAGATCACCCACCGTACGGAAAGGATCCAAGGGCAAGCCGTAGGTTTCGGATACTTCGCGAATACGCGACGCCAGATCTCCCATCGGGGGTGGGTTCTCCATCCCCAGAGCGATATTCTCGGCGACGTTCAACGCATCGAACAGCGAAAAATGCTGGAACACCATCGCGATCCCGTCCGCACGGGCGGCGCGCGGTTCAGGCGGTGCATAGGGCTGCCCTCGCAGCAGCATCGTGCCGCTGTCGGGCTTCACCAGCCCGTAGATCATTTTGACAAGCGTGGATTTGCCCGCGCCGTTTTCGCCCAGCAGCGCGTGAACTTCGCCTTCACCGATGTCAAAGGACACCTGATCATTGGCCACGACGCCGGGATAGGCTTTGGTCAGCCCTTGCAAGCTCAGAAGTGGAGTGGTCACGCGCTCAGGTCCTTCTTCAATTCGTTCTGTCGGGCGGGGCGTAACAGTTGCGCTGCCACCCCAACGGCGATCATCTGCGGGTGTTTGCCCAAGCCCGGATCGCCGATCGGACAGGTGATCCGGCTGATCCGCTTGGGCGGATGTCCAAGGGCCGCAAGCCGCGACCGGAATCGCGCCCATTTCGTAGCCGAGCCGATAAGCCCCGCAAAGAGGAAATTGTGCGAAAGCAGCCGGTTGCACAGTTCCAGATCCAGATTGTGCGAATAGGTCAGCACCAGATGCTCGGCGTCGGTTGGCGCGTGGCGAACCAGCTCGGCGGGTTTTGCGGTCGGAACCGGGGTTACACCGGTTGGAACCACATCGGGAAACCGCTCGGGTCCGGTATCGACCCAGGTGATTGCTAGATCGGGTAAGGGGGACAAAACGTCCACCAGCGCCCGGCCTACATGGCCTGCGCCCCAGATCCACAGAATACGCGTCGGTTTGTGAACGGGTTCGACCATCCAACCTTCGATCAGTTGTGGCTCGGGCGCGGCACCTTGTCCTCGCGCTGCCGCCAGCAGACGTTTGACCGATAGCGGCATCTCTCCGCCCGAGGCCGAACGCGCGATGACGGTATCGTCCAGTGCATTCAGCGTTTCATGATCAAATACTTCACTCAGCAATGAAACTGCACCGCCGCAGCATTGCCCCATGTCGGGGCCAAGAGCGTGATGCGTTAGTCGGGTGGCGGTGGTTTGGGATCGCGCAGCTTCAGTTGCCTGATACTCCAACGTGCCTCCACCGATGGTGCCACTTTGCCCGTCCTTCCAGACTAGCATCGCGGCCCCCACTTCACGTGGAGACGACCCTTTGATGCCGGCGATGACCACCCGGACCACTGTTCCGTGGGTTTTGACCGCCTCCCTCAAAGCCTCCAAGTCAAATCCCATCAGATGCCTCCCTTCATCTTTTGGACGCCGCGCCAAACCTCTTCAGCCGTGGCTGGTGCATCAAGAGCGGGGTAGACCTCTCCACAGGCCGCGACCGCATTCGACAGGGCCAGCCATGCTGAAATCCCGAGCATGAACGGAGGTTCGCCCACCGCTTTCGAACGATAGATCGTGTCCTCACGGTTTTCGGCATTCCAGAGTGCGACGTTGAATACGTCGGGTCGATCTGAGCAGGCGGGGATCTTGTAGGTCGAGGGTGCGTGTGTGCGCAGGTTGCCCGTGCCGTCCCAGACCAGTTCCTCGGTCGTTAGCCAGCCCGCGCCTTGCACATAACCGCCTTCGACCTGCCCGATATCCAACGCCGGGTTCAACGAAGCACCGGCATCATGCAGGATATCGGTGCGCAGAATGCGGTTCTCACCAGTCAGAGTGTCGACGGCCACTTCAGTGACCGACGCTCCGTAGGCGAAGTAGAAGAACGGACGGCCTCGTCCGGCGATCCGGTCCCATTCGATCTTGGGTGTCTTGTAGAAACCGGTCGCCGACAGGCTGATCCGACCCTGATAGACCAGCGCCGCAGCTTCAGCGAAGGTGTAGCGTTCTGCGCCAACCGAAACATGGCCATCAGAGAAGGTGACAGTCGACGGATCGGCCTGATGCCGCTCGGCCAGATAGTCCGCCATTCGATCGCGGATCGTATCGCAGGCCGCCTTCACGGCCATACCATTCAGGTCACTGCCCGAGGATGCCGCCGTGGCCGAAGTGTTCGGTACCTTGGCCGTATCCGTGGCGGTGATTTTGACCATCTCCAGGGGGATGCCAAAGCGCGAAGCCGCCACCTGTGCCACCTTCTGGAACAGACCCTGGCCCATCTCGGTGCCGCCGTGGTTCAGATGGACCGAGCCATCCTGATACACATGCACCAAAGCGCCTGCCTGATTCAGGTGGGTCAGCGTGAAGGAAATCCCGAACTTGACCGGAGAAAAGGCAATGCCCTTCTTGATCACGCTGTTCTCGGCGTTCCATTTCGCAATGGCGGCCTTGCGCGTTTCGTAATCGCTGGATTTCAAAAGGGCCTGAGTCATCCCGTGTAATTCGAAATCGCTGACCTCCATTCCGTAGGGCGTGGTATTGCCGCCAGCGGGCAGAGGGCGCACGGGGGCGTCCCCGGTTTCGACCGCGCCGCGGCTGGTCAGGTCCTCATGCGGGTCAGGATGACCCAAAGGCTTCTCGGACGGCGTGATCTCGGCAACCGCATGGGCCGGTTCGTAATAGTTTCGGCGGCGCAGTTCTACCGGGTCCAGGCCCAGCTCATACGCGGCGTGGTCCATCACGCGTTCGATGCCAACCATGCCCTGCGGGCCGCCGAAGCCGCGATAAGCGGTGGCGGATTGGGTGTTGGTCTTCAGCCGGTGGCTTTCGATCCGTGCATTTGGCAACAGATAGGCATTGTCCGAATGCAGCATCGCGCGGTCGGCGACGGGCAGGGACAAGTCCTGCGCCCAGCCGCAGATGGCGTAGTGGTGGAACGAGACGCCCTGAATATGGCCGTTCTCGTCAAATCCGGCCTTATAGGCGATGCGGAACGCGTGGCGTTTGCCGGTGATGGTCATATCATCGTCGCGGTCATAACGCATCTTGCACGCCTTGCCAGTTGCGCGAGCGGCCACCGCGCAAGCAACGGCCAGCGCATTGCCCTGGCTTTCCTTGCCACCAAAACCGCCGCCCATACGGCGCGTCTCGACCCTGACGGCGTGCATCGGAATGCCCAACGCATCGGCCACCTTGTGTTGGATCTCGGTCGGGTGCTGGGTCGAGCTGTGAACCAGCATATCCGCGCCTTCATTCGGCACGGCTAAAGCGGCCTGACCTTCCAGATAGAAATGCTCCTGCCCGCCAAGCTCGAATGACCCTTCGATCACATGGGCGGATCCTGCAATAGCCGCATCAGCATTGCCTTTGGCATAGATGCGCGGGCCGTCTTCGAACCGACTGTCGGCGGCCAGAGCCTCTTCGACGGTTAGGATCGGGGTTTCCTCGGCGTAGTCGATCTTGCCCAAACGGGCCGCCTTGCGGGCGGCCAGATGGCTGCTGGCGATGACCAGAAACACCGGCTGGCCGATATAGTGGACCGTTCCGTCCGACAGCAGCGGTTCATCATGGATCGAAGGCGATACGTCGTTGGCGAAGGGCAGATCATCCGCAGCCATAACCATCACGACGCCCTCGGCGGCCCTCACCGCAGACAGGTCGATTGCGGTGATCTTGCCTTTGGCAATCGGGCTGAGGCCAAAAGCCAGATGCAAACTGTCCCTGGGTGTCGGGATATCGTCCACATACCGCGCGGTTCCTGAAACGTGCAGCGGTGCTGCGTCGTGGGGGAGGGGTTTGGTCACGCTCATGCCGATACCTCCAGCACATTGGTCACTTCGCCCTGATCTTCCAAGAAGTATCTTTCGAGCATCGCTTTGGCGGTTTCCAGTCGATAGGTGGCCGAGGCGCGCATGTCCGTGAGTGGTGAATAATCGTCAGCAAAGGCAGGCAGCGCGGCGTCAATCGTCTCGCGCGCCCAAGGTTTACCGACCAATGCGGCCTCGACATGGGTTGCCCGTTTCGGGATGCCGGCCATGCCGCCGAACGCGATGCGCGCCTGCGTGACGATGCCGCCCGAGACGGTGATGTTGAAACACCCGCAGACGGCCGAGATGTCCTGATCGAACCGCTTGCTGAGTTTATAGGCCTTCAGGCGATCCAGCTGACGGGGGAAGCTGACAGCTTCGACGAATTCACCGGGAACGCGGTCCTGTTTGCCATAGTCGATAAAGAACTCTTCCAGCGGAAGGGACCGACGGGTGTCGCCTTTGCGCAGATGAAGGGTTGCGTCCAGAGCAATCAGCGCAGGCGGGTTGTCCCCAATGGGCGAGCCATTGGCTATGTTGCCGCCCACCGTTGCAGCATGGCGCAACTGTACACTGGCGTAGCGGCGGATCATTTCGGCGTAAGAGGGGTGAAGATCGGCCAGAGCCTCACCCATCCGATTCATGTCGACCATTGCGCCAAAGCGAATTTCATCGTCGGTGATGGTGATTTGTTTGAGATCATCGCAACGGTTGAGGAAGATTACTGGATCCAGGTCGCGCAGTTGCTTTGTCACCCACAGGCCGACATCTGTTGCTCCGGCAACCAGCGTGGCATCCGGGTTTTTAACATATACAGCTGCCAGTTCATCGGAAGATTCAGGCAGCATGCGCGACGCAGCAGAAGATGCGAGTGGCTTGTCTTTGACCCAGACTGGCACGGGACGGTCCTCGACCGCTTTCGCGGCGCGAATAATCGGTGCATAGCCAGTGCAGCGGCACAGGTTTCCGGCAAGCTGGGTGTCATGATCCGTGGCGCCCGTCGCATGGCTGGCGACCATCGACATGACAAAACCCGGAGTGCAAAAACCGCATTGCGAACCGTGCAAGTCAACCATTGCCTGTTGAACGGGATGTGCTTCGCCATCCGGGCCGCTTGCCCCTTCGACTGTTCGAACCGCTTTGCCATGCAGCTGGGGCAAGAACAGGATGCAGGAGTTCAGAGCTTTTGCACCGTCTTCGTCCGTCACCATGACCGTGCACGCGCCGCAATCGCCTTCGTTGCAGCCTTCTTTGGTGCCTGTCAGACCGCGATCTTCACGCAGCCAGTCCAGTAGGGTGGCCGTCGGATCGACATCCGGCAGCTCCACTGTCTCTCCGTTCAGAAGAAACGTGATGTTCATTCGAGAAACCCGTCGCGTTACCCGGTTGCGCCCGTTCGGCCCTCCTTCGATGCGACGTAGAAAGAGTGGCGGGCGGTAGCTTGCCGTCAGATGTTAGAAACAGCGCACCTTATCTGGCAAGAAAAACTGCCTATATGATACACCATTGCACCCGAGCGGCCCATGATTGTCGTGTATGTGTGAAACTTAATAAATTGAAAATAAACACTTTTTGGGAAGGTGTGCGTTCCTACGCCCGAAGCACCTTCTGAAAAAGCCGAATAATCACCGATGATTTTTTCGGCATTCGATGGTGCCGGTTCCCGCTTTTGCAACATCGCTGGCTGAGATAGCTTAGCCTGTATGAGCAGTTCCCCCCGATTCATTCACCTCCGCGTTCACACTGAATATTCGTTGCTGGAAGGCGCCGTGCGGCTGAAGAAGCTGCCGGACCTGTGCCAGAAGATGGAGATGCCCGCCGTCGCGGTGACGGATACCAATTCAATGTTCTCGGCCTTAGAGTTTTCGGTCACCGCCAGCGGGGCAGGTGTGCAACCGATCATGGGCTGTCAGGTCGATCTCAGTTACGTTCAGGCGCAGCCGGGAGAAAAGCCCAAAGCACCCGCGCCGCTGGTGCTGCTGGCACAATCCGAGGTGGGATATGAGAATCTGATGAAGCTCAGTTCCTGCCTGTATGTAGACAAAAGCGGGCAGTTGCCGCAGGTCACTTTGGACGAATTGGCGGAACGATCAGATGATTTGATCTGCTTAACCGGCGGTCCAGACGGGCCCGTAGGGTTGCTGTTACAGCAAGGTCAGCGCCCTGCTGCCGAGGCTTTGGTGGATCGTTTGTCCGCGATTTTCCCGGATCGCCTTTATGTTGAGTTGCAGCGTCACCCTGGCGAAGGAGGTCAACCTGAGGCCGAGCGCTTGACCGAGCGCGGTCATGTCGAGATGGCGTATGACAAGAACCTGCCGCTGGTGGCCACCAATGACGTCTATTTTCCGACTTCGGACATGTACGAGGCCCACGACGCGCTGATCTGTATCGCCGAGGGGGCTTATGTCGACCAGCAGGACGGTCGCCGACGTCTGACCGCGCAGCACTATTTCAAGTCGCAGCAGGAGATGGTGACGCTGTTCGCCGATCTGCCCGAAGCCGTCGAGAATACGGTTGAAATCGCGCAACGCTGCGCCTTCATGGCCTATCGCCGCGACCCGATCCTGCCGAAGTTTGCAGATGATGAGGTCGCCGAACTGCGTCGCATCGCCAACGAGGGTCTGCAAAAACGTCTGGCCGTGATCCCGCACGCCGTGACACCTGAAGAATATCAGGAACGACTGGATTTCGAACTTGGCATCATCGAAGGGATGGGCTTCCCCGGCTATTTCCTGATCGTTGCCGACTTTATCCAGTGGGCTAAGGATCATGACATTCCGGTGGGTCCGGGGCGAGGCTCGGGTGCGGGATCACTGGTGGCTTATGCGTTGACGATTACCGACCTTGATCCGCTGCGGTATTCGCTTCTGTTTGAACGGTTTCTGAACCCCGAGCGGGTTTCTATGCCCGACTTCGATATCGACTTCTGCATGGATCGCCGTGAAGAGGTTATCCGCTACGTGCAGCAGAAATACGGGCGCGACAAAGTGGGGCAGATCATCACCTTCGGTGCCTTGCTGTCGAAGGCGGCTGTGCGCGATATTGGGCGTGTATTGCAGATGCCATACGGGCAGGTTGATCGCCTGTCCAAGATGATCCCAGTCGAAGGCGTCAAACCCGTTTCCATCGAAAAGGCGCTGAAGGATGAGCCGCGCCTGCGGGAAGAGGCACGCAATGAAGAGGTCGTGGACCGTCTGCTCACATATGGCCAGCAAGTCGAGGGGCTGCTGCGCAACGCCTCGACACACGCTGCCGGCGTGGTGATCGGAGACCGGCCGCTGGATGCACTGGTTCCAATATACCAGGACCCGCGCTCGGACATGCCTGCGACCCAATTCAACATGAAATGGGTTGAACAGGCCGGGCTTGTAAAGTTCGATTTCCTGGGTCTGAAAACACTGACCGTGATCCAGAACGCGATGGATTTGATCTTTAAGTCAGGCCGTGACCTTCACATAGCTCCCGATGGCACGGAACTCTATGAACCCGCCGAAGGGGCAATAAATCAGATCAACGCCATCCCGCTGGATGACGAGGCGACGTACAAACTCTATTCGGCGGCCAAGACGGTGGCGGTGTTCCAGGTTGAATCCTCGGGCATGATGGATGCGCTCAAGCGGATGAAGCCGGATTGTATCGAGGATATCATCGCCCTCGTCGCGCTTTATCGACCCGGCCCGATGGAGAACATCCCCAAGTTCTGCGAAGTCAAGAACAAGCTTAGCGAACGCGACACGCTGCACCCGTCCATCGACCATATCTTGGATGAGACGCAGGGCATCATCGTCTATCAGGAACAGGTGATGCAGATCGCGCAGGAAATGGCGGGTTACAGCCTTGGGGGCGCGGACTTGCTGCGCCGCGCGATGGGTAAGAAAATTCAGGAGGCGATGGATGCAGAGCGGCCCAAGTTCCTCAAAGGTGCTGCCGAAAACAATGTGGATGAGGCCAAGGCGACCGAAGTCTGGAACCTGCTGGACAAGTTCGCCAACTATGGCTTCAACAAATCCCACGCCGCCGCCTATGCGGTGGTCAGCTATCAAACCGGCTGGCTAAAGGCGAACCACCCGGTCGAGTTCATGGCAGGTGTCATGAACTGCGATATCCATCTGACCGACAAGCTCGCGATCTATTTTGAGGAAGTCCGCAAGGGGCTGCAGCTGCCCTATGTTCCGCCGTGCGTAAATCGATCCCAAGCGACCTTTGATGTGGCCGATGGGCATTTGGTCTATGCGCTGGGCGCGCTCAAGAACGTAGGCGTCGAGGCAATGAATCTTGTGGTTGAGGGGCGTGGCGAAAAGCCTTTCGTAAACCTGTTCGACTTCGCCCGCCGTGTTGACCTGAAGAAGGTCGGCAAACGCCCGCTTGAGATGCTGGCTCGCGCCGGTGCCTTTGACGAGCTCGATAAAAATCGTCGCCGTGTGTTTGAAAGCCTTGATCCGTTGGTTCAGTATTCGGCGGCGATTCACGAGCAGAAGAATTCCAACCAAGTTTCCCTGTTTGGCGAGGCAGGCGATGACCTGCCCGAACCGCGTCTGTCCCCTTCGCCTGATTGGCTACCTGCCGAACGCCTAAGCGAGGAATTCAAGGCCATCGGATTCTACCTGTCTGGCCATCCGCTGGATGACTATATGCCGGCCCTGAAGCGCAAACAGGTGCTGACACTGGACCAGGTGACTGAAAAGGCGCGCTCTGGACCATTTATCGCTAAGATGGCCGGAGTCGTTGCAGGTCGGCAGGAAAGGAAATCAGCGCGTGGCAATCGGTTTGCTTTTGCGCAGCTCTCTGATCCGACTGGGGCATTCGAGGTCACGTTATTCTCGGAAACACTGGAGAAATCCCGAGAGTTTCTGGAAACCGGCGCACAGGTGGTACTGACGGCCGAAGCGACCATGGAGGCCGATCAGCTGAAACTGCTGGGCCGTTCCGTTGGTCCGGTTGATACAGTTGTGGCCGATGCGGGTGCGACGGGTTTGCGTGTGTTTGTCGAGGATTCGAAGGTTTTGCCGAACATGGCCACGGTACTGGAAGGCGCAGAGGCTTCAGCCAAAAGGGTGGCCAAGGGACCTGTTTATGTTTGCCTATTCGATCCCGGACTGCCAGGCGAGGTCGAGATGGATCTGGGCCGGGAATTTCCGATCAACCCAGAAATCAAAGGCGCGCTGAAGTCGCTCGAGGGGATATCGGAGATCGAAGAAATCTGATCCCGAACCGTAATGTTGCCACACGCGATGGACCCCGCTAGGCTGGGTGAACATCCTCAAAGGTCATTTCACAGGAGGGTTCCGAAATGGCAAGTTCAGGCAATGTTTTCAGGATATTTACACTCGCCGCGGCATGTTCACTTGCATTGGCCACTGCGGTACATGCAGACGACAAAAAGAAGAAAAACACTCTTACCGGGGCCTTGGTCGGCGCGGGCGTTGGCGCGCTGGTCGGCGATGGTAAAGGGGCTGCGGTCGGTGGGGTGGCCGGTGCGATTATCGGACATAACTGGAAGTGAAGCTGATGCAGTCAATTCTCGTAAAATCTACTTTCTGTGCCACGCTCTTTGTCGTACCCACATTCGCGCTGGCTGACGATTCAGCAGAGCAGATGGTACAGGATGCCTTGCCTGTGATGCACTACACATGTGCGTCGATCGCAGAGGAGGCTGATGGCGACGAAGAATTTGTCGTGGCCGTTGTTGGAAAAATGACGGCCCTGTCACTCTATAACCGCCAGATCAATATCGAAGATCATGCGGCCACTGACGAGGAAAAGACCCAACTGCGCGAAGCCTTCATTGCTGCTCTGTCAGAGGGTTGTGCCGCCGACAAGAATGCCCTTCTGGGCGGTGTGGTCGATAACGCGGTGAAGTCGACGCTGGGGTTGTAACCCCTCAGTAATGCGGCGGGCGTTCGTCGCCGAACACAACGCCGCCTGAGCCTTCCTGCGCGCGTTCCGCCTCGCGTTGCAACAGCATCTCGACGCGGCGGGTCAGGCGGTCGATCTCGTTCTGTTGGTTTGTGACGACCGAGTTCAGCTCTTCGACCGTGCGGGTCAGATGGGCGATCTGCTCTTCCAGATGCTGCATGGGGCTCTCCTTATAGGCGTCTCATAGCGACCCTGTGACGCCCTGGCCAGAGAAACCCCGCCTTGCCCCGAAACAGACCATGGGATAGACCGCGCGCGGAACACTAAATCCCAAGGACGCCCCACATGGCCAAGCCCAAGAAACAGCCCCGCCCCAAGGCCGTAACGCCGAAAGGGTTCCGTGACTATTTCGGCGAGGAAGTCACGCAGCGCACCGAGATGCTGCGGACGATTGCAGGCGTCTATCATCGTTACGGGTTCGATGCCTTGGAGAGCAGCGCGGTTGAAACGGTTGAGGCGTTGGGCAAGTTCCTGCCCGACGTGGACCGCCCGAACGAGGGCGTATTTGCATGGCAGGAATTTGACGAAGGCGGCAATGGCGACTGGATGGCGCTGCGCTATGACCTGACTGCGCCTCTGGCCCGTGTCTATGCGCAGCACCGCAACGATCTGCCGACGCCTTATCGCCGCTATGCGATGGGTCCGGTCTGGCGGAACGAGAAGCCGGGGCCGGGGCGGTATCGCCAGTTTTATCAGTGCGATGCGGATACGGTGGGCACGGCCTCAATGGCTGCGGATGCCGAGATTTGCGCCATGCTGTCGGACACGCTGGAAACCGTTGGAATCCCGCGCGGTGACTATCTGGTGCGGGTCAACAACCGTAAGGTTCTGAATGGCGTGCTCGAAGCGATGGGTTTGGGTGAAGACGCCGCCGCCCGAGATAACGTTCTGCGCACGATCGACAAGTTCGACAAGGTGGGCGAGGCTGGTGTGCGTGAGCTTTTGACCAACGGCCGATTGGATGCCTCTGGCGCTTTTATCGATGGTGTTGGTCTTAGCGGTGATCAGGCCGAGCCGGTGATTGCCTTCCTGACTTCTAAAGCTGCAGATACCGCCGGAACGCTGGCCAACCTGCGCGCCGCTGTGGGTGACAGCAAGATCGGTGCGGACGGGATCGCTGAGTTGGAGCAGATTGGTGCGCTGCTGGATGCAGGCGGGTATGGTTCGGACCGGATCGAGATTGATCCTTCGGTCGTGCGTGGCCTCGGCTATTACACCGGGCCGGTCTATGAGGCCGAACTGACCTTCGAAATATACGACGAGAAGGGCCGCAAGCGGCAATTCGGGTCGGTCTCGGGTGGTGGTCGCTATGATGATCTGGTCAAGCGGTTTACCGGACAGGAAGTACCCGCGACCGGCATCTCCATCGGTGTTGACCGATTATTGGCCGCTTTGCGTGAGAAGGGGCGGATCGCGGCGCAGGCCACCGGCCCAGTGGTTGTGACCGTGATGGACCGCGATCGCATGGCGGACTATCAGGCGATGGTGGCAGAACTGCGCAATGCCGGTATCCGAGCCGAGGTCTACTTGGGCAACCCCAAGAACTTTGGCAACCAACTGAAATATGCGGACAAGCGGAACTCTCCAATTGCGGTGATCGAAGGCGGTGACGAAAAGGCAAATGGGATCGTGCAGATCAAGGACCTGATTCTTGGCGCCAAGATTGCCGAGAGCGCCACGCTTGAGGAATGGAAAGAACGGCCCAGCCAGTTCGAAGTGCCCCGCGGCGATCTGGTCGCTAAGGTGCGCGAGATTCTGGACAATCAGGACTGACCCATGCCGAACCGTTCCCAAATACAGGCCCGCGCCGCCATGATGCGTGTCCGGTTCGAGGCGGCGGGCGCGCAGGTGGTTGATACGCCTCTGCTGCAGTCAGCCGGGACGCTGTTGGACCTCTATGGAGAAGATATCCGCGCCCGTGCTTATGTAACCTCGGACGCGCTGCGGGGTGAGCAGATGCTGCGCCCGGATTTCACCCTGCCGGTGGTACAGATGCACATGTCCGATGGGGCTGAACCAGCAAGATACACCTATTCCGGCGAAGTGTTCCGCCGTCAGGAACACGATCCGGATCGTGCTAATGAGTATATCCAAGTCGGCTACGAAGTATTTGATCGCGAAGACCCCGCCGGAGCCGATGCCGAGGTGTTTTCGTTATTTGCCCTGCAATTGCGCGGGCTGCCCTTGCGGGCAGCGACAGGTGATATCGGTATTCTGATCGCCGCTGTCGGGGGTCTCAAGACCACTAGCCGTCGTAAGGCTGCACTGATGCGGCATCTCTGGCGGCCTCGCCGGTTCCGCGTTTTGCTGGACCGATATGCCGGACGCAAAGCAAGTCTCGAGGGGCGCGATGCTCTGCTTGACGCGGTCGACCCATTGGCGATTGACGTGCCCATGATAGGCAAGCGCCGCACGCCCGAAATTCTCGAACGGATTGATGCCCTGCGCGAAGACCGCGCTGCGCCGCCGATCTCGGACAATGAACTGGCCGGTTTGGAGACGCTGCTTAATGTGCGCGAAACCATGCCTTTCGCGCTGGAACAACTGCGTGACATTGCGGTTGATCTGCCACAGATCACATCTGCTTTGGATCGTTTGGAAGCTCGTATCGCAGCCCTGCAGGCGCGTGGCGTGGATGTGGATACACTGGATTTTGAGGCGTCTTATGGCAGGACCTCGATGGAGTATTACGACGGGTTTGTATTCGGCTTTTACGCCGAAGGCCGCCCTGATCTGCCACCGGTTGCGACCGGCGGGCGCTATGATGCGCTGACCAGGCAATTGGGTGGTGGGGCCGAGATTCCGGCAATTGGCGGCGTGATCCGCCCGGACCTGATGCTCGAAATCGAGGAGGCTGCGCAATGAGCCTGAAACTCGGTGTGCCCTCGAAGGGCCGGTTGATGGACAAGACCTTTGCATGGTTTGAAAAGCGCGGCATTACACTGTCGCGCAGCGGATCAGACCGGGAATACGCGGGCAAGGTTGATGGGATTGGTGGCGTCTCGCTGATCCTATTGTCTGCAGGAGAGATTCCGCGCGAGCTGGCGGCGGGACGCATTCATTTGGGCGTGACCGGCATCGATCTTGTGCATGAAAAGCTGCCGCGCTGGGAACAGCAGGTGGAAGAGGTTGCACCTTTGGGGTTCGGCAAGGCGGACCTTATCATTGCAACCCCAGCCTGCTGGGTCGACGTGGACACTCTGGATGATCTGGATGCGGCGGCGGCAGGTTTTCGCAGGGCGCATGGCCATCGGCTGCGGATCGCTACCAAGTACCACCGTCTGGTCCGCGAATTCCTGACCGAAGCGGGGGTGGCCGACTACACGCTGGTCGACAGCCAGGGCGCAACCGAGGGGACGGTGGTGAATGAGACAGCCGAGGCGATTGCCGATATCACCTCGACCGGGGAAACACTGCGGGCGAACCACCTGAAAATCTTGTCGGATGGGTTGATCCTGCAATCGCAGGCCACGCTGTGGCGCAGCCGCGTGGCCAAATACGATGCGGCTGAAAAGACGGCTTTGAATGAGCTGCTGGACAGGTTGGCCTAAAGCACCCCAATTTCCGCTAATGCGCGGTTCAGATCGTCGGGCAGGGCATCGTCCTGCTCGCGATTTTTAGGCAAGTCGGCAGGGGTGTCCTCAGGCTTGAGATACCGCCAGCCCTGAAATGGACGCTTCAGAGCGTTCTGCGTTCTGTGTACTTCGGGGTCCAGGACGATGGCGCAGCGGCGGATGCCATCCTCGCCACGGACTTCATCCAGCCGCAGGATGCGCTGGCGGCACTGGACCACTCCTTTGATCACCCAATAGATCGACCCGCCATTCAGAATTTCAGCGTCGCGCTTGGGCCACATGCGGGTCACGTGGCGCGGGTATCCGTCCTCATAGAGTGGTTTGCGGCTGTCTTGCCACGCCATCAGCGTGTCGACACTTTCTGACCCAACCGAAAGTTTGATGAGGTTTACGTACTTATCCACAGCTTTCCCACAGAGTCGTCCCAAGGGCGATCCCTATATTGTAGCCCTCATGCGCTTGTCATCAAGGTGTTGTGGTTTAGATGTGATCTGGGCTAATCTGAATGCCTCTTTCAGCACAGGGAATCACCAATGAGCCGCTTTGCCGCCCCCATCGCCGAGCAGATCTGGGATATGAAATACCGCTTTAAACAGGCGGATGGTACGCCCATCGATCAGACAGTCGAGGACAGCTGGCGGCGCATAGCTCGTGATCTGGCGCGTGTGGAAGAAGACCCGGCGCATTGGGAAGAAAAATTCTATGAGGCGCTAGAGGATTTCAAATACCTTCCTGCTGGCCGCATCACCGCCGGGGCGGGCACCGCGCGACAGGTAACCCTGTTCAACTGCTTTGTGATGGGGACGATCCCCGACAGCATGGGCGGTATCTTCGACATGCTGAAAGAGGCCGCGCTGACCATGCAGCAGGGTGGCGGGATCGGTTATGATTTCTCAACCATCCGTCCACGTGGCGCGGATGTGAAAGGGGTTGCCGCTGATGCTTCTGGCCCGCTGAGCTTTATGGATGTCTGGGACGCCATGTGCCGCACGATCATGTCTGCAGGCTCGCGTCGTGGTGCGATGATGGCGACCATGCGCTGCGACCATCCGGATATCGAACAGTTCATCACCGCGAAATCCGACCCGGCGCGTTTGCGCATGTTCAACATGTCGGTTCTGGTCACCGATCCATTCATGGAGGCCGTCAAGGCCGATGGACCGTGGGATCTGGTATTTGACGGAAAGGTCTATCACACCGTTCAGGCGCGCGATCTTTGGAATAAGATCATGCAGGCCACCTATGATTATGCCGAGCCGGGCGTGATCTTTATCGACCGGATCAATCAGGCGAACAATCTGAATTACGTCGAGACGATCTCGGCGACCAACCCGTGCGGAGAACAACCTCTACCGCCTTATGGTGCCTGTTTGCTGGGCTCGATCAATCTGGCACGGTTGGTTGCCGAGCCGTTCGAGGATGCCGCGCATCTGGACGAGGAGGCCTTGCAAGAGCTGGTGGCCACCGCCGTTCGCATGATGGACAACGTGGTGGACGCGTCGAAATTCCCGCTGGCCGAACAAGAAGCCGAGGCGCAAGACAAGCGCCGCATCGGGCTGGGCGTGACTGGTCTGGCCGATGCGCTGTTGATGTTGGGTCTGCGCTACGGCTCGGACGAGGCGGCGCGTCAGACCGAGCGCTGGTTGCACGCAATCGCGCGCGCCGCGTATCTGGCGTCGGTCGATTTGGCGAGGGGAAAGGGCGCTTTCCCACTGTTTGACGCCGAGAAATATCTGGCCAGCGGCACCATGCAACAGATGGATGACGATGTGCGCGACGCAATCCGCGAACACGGCATCCGCAACGCGCTGCTGACCTCGATCGCGCCGACGGGTACGATTTCGCTTTATGCGGGCAACGTATCTTCGGGGATCGAGCCGGTTTTTGCCTATGCCTACACGCGCAAGGTGCTGCAAAAGGACGGTTCGCGCACCGAAGAAGAGGTTGTGGACTATGCGGTGCAGATGTGGCGCGACAAGTTTGGCGACGCCGAATTGCCCGAGTATTTCGTGAATGCGCAAACACTAAGCCCGTCCCATCACGTAAAAATGCAGGCGGCGGCGCAAAAGTGGATCGATAGTTCGATATCGAAGACGATCAACTGTCCCGAAGATATCAGCTTTGACGCCTTCAAAGACGTCTATATGCAGGCCTGGGATCAGGGATGCAAAGGCTGCACGACCTATAGGCCAAACGATGTGACCGGCTCGGTTCTGAGCGTATCGGAAAGCGACGACAAAGCGCCAGGTGAAAGCGCGGATGCCCCGCATGAGGTTGACGGAGGCGAGGTCGTTTATATGTCCGAACCGCTGGATCGCCCACAATCGCTTGAAGGGTCGACTTACAAGCTGAAATGGCCGGACAGCGAGCACGCAATTTATCTGACAATCAACGATATCGTCATTGGCGGACGCCGTCGCCCCTTCGAGGTGTTCATTAACTCGAAGAATATGGAGCATTATGCTTGGACGCTGGCTTTGACCCGGATGATATCGGCCGTGTTCCGACGCGGTGGCGATGTGTCCTTTGTGGTCGAGGAACTGAAAGCTGTGTTCGACCCGCGAGGCGGGGCCTGGGTTAAAGGCAAGTACATTCCGTCCATCCTGGCCGCAATTGGCGGCGTGATCGAGCAACACATGGTCAATATCGGCTTCCTTGAGGGCGAAGGCATGGGCCTGAAGTCTGATCCTCAGGCGCAGGTAGTCAACATGGACGCCCCGCGTGGCAAGACTTGCCCATCCTGTGGTCAGTTCGACATGGTGATGATCGAAGGCTGCATGACCTGCCGCAGCTGCGGTCATTCTAAGTGTGGCTGATTTGGCGGAAGAGGACTTGATGTTGTGGTGCTTCAGGCGACACCGCCATTATTGTCACCAAATGACCTCTAACTGCGATCTGCCGACCTGCTGACGGAACCTAAGAAGCGCTAGTTTTTTTACGTTTCTTGTCTGAAGGAAATTTACTGGCCTTGTCGACCGAAGCACCTTTGGCGAGTTGCTTCGGCTTCTCTGTGCGACTTGATGCATGGCATTTGTTCCAAACATTTGCTTTGGAGTACTTTTTAGTTCTTCAAGCGTCAGGTGCAGGTTCAAACCTTGAACCTTTAATAGAGCAGCACCCTAAACTCGTTCGTCGAGTGGCATTGCGTCTGCGACAAATTTTAAGAACTGCTCCGGGGGAATGCTAAGTGCGCGCGATAGTATAACAAGTTCTGGCACATCTATGCGCCTTTGGCCGATCTCAATCCTGGCAATAAATAACGGATGACACTTTAACTTCTTGGCGAGCTTCGCCCGCGAGTATCGTTGGGCTTTGTCGGCGGCGATAGGCGCGGAGATCAGCGCGAGATGCCCTGACGAGCGGAGAGATTTGGCCGCTTTGGTGTCCGTTTAATGCTTCGGACATTTCCTAATCTCATTTTCAGAGTGTTTAGAAAGTCAGATTGAATATCTAAGAGCGGATGATGAAAATTGCTAAACATATAATCAACGCAGCTTTTTTCCCCTGTTTTGCGTTTGCCCGAGAGCCACTCACACTAACTTCAGACGAATATGAGCACTTGGAGCCTATCTACTAAATCCTTTGCGTAGCGCCCGGTAGGACCACTGACGAAGCAATGGAAGCGTTATTAGCGCACTTCGATCAACCACTTGCCAACGAAGTGGAGACTCTGATTGTGCGTAGTTCATGCGGCGCGAATTTCGATACGAATTTACCCAGCGGTTGCTGTCCCCAAGTTCCTACAAGAATCGTGCTTCGACCAGCATGATTGTCATTCTTAGTTTCTGATACCTTCGCACCGGCAGTTGACCAAATCAATTCACCAGAATCTAAGCGATTGTTAACGTTGCTTTTATTGTGTTTGATCGGTGCAGAAAACAAAGCTCTTTCTGAAAGCGAACTGGCATTATGTCAAAGAAAAGTTGGATTTTCACAATGGCTTGACGATCTGAAGCCACCTTTGAAACCGCCCCATGTGCCCACGGCGGCGGCATTCCAGATGAAATATCCCTTACGCAAAACCTGTTGTTTGTTGACCTTCCAGCGCGGGAACCGGGCATACAGCCCAAATGAGTCGTAAAGCAAGAATACACGCTTGGGATGGCAGGCATGAAACCGAACAGGGATAGAAAGGCTGTTACGCGACGCGGAGTGATTGCCGCGTTTGCTGCGACAACTCTTTTTCCAGCACCGGCCGTTTGGGCCCAATCGATGACAACCGAGGGGACGCGCCGGAATGTTTCCTCATTCCGCGTTGCTAAATGGCAGGATCACTTTGATACGCTTAAGAATGGTGTGATCCTGTCCGATACACAGTCCAAGGTCCTGCAATATTGGTCAGAAGACGAGAGCGTCTATCGGATGTATCCAACCAGCGTGCCGCTGACGGAAGACCTTACAAGGCTGGGCTACACCACAGTAACTCGCAAGGTTGAGGGGCCATCTTGGCGACCGACACCAGCAATGAATAAGCGCAACCCCGCTTGGCCCGACTATGTGGGCCCGGGTCCGGAGAATCCTCTGGGGACACATGCACTTTATTTGAGCTGGCAATACTACCGGATCCACGGCACCAACGACACACGCAAGATCGGAAGAAGATCCTCCAATGGCTGCATCGGCTTATATAACGATCAGATTGCGGAATTGTTCGAGCTGGCGGCTGTAGGCACGCAGGTAAAACTGATCTGACCATGGTCAAGTCGGCTTTTCTGGACAGGTGCTTAAGCTCGGTAACTTACAACGACGTGAAATAGTAAAATGGATAAACTTACACTCATGATAGGCGGTGTGGCGATCGCAGGTGCCGTCGCAATCGTCTACAATCTAAATCAGCAACCAGCTGGCCATTCGATGACGACACCTGATACGTCGACGCTGGCGTCGGGAGATCCAATCCAAAACGTCAATCTACCGGACCAGCTAAGCGAATTTGCGGCCGTCGGCAAAGTGGCATTCGACGCAAAATGCTCGGCGTGCCATGGCGGGAATGCAACTGGTCTGGAGGGCCTTGCACCACCATTGGTGCATAAAATCTATGAACCAAGCCACCATTCGGACGAGGCATTTTACGTTGCCGTCCAGAATGGTGTTCGGGCACACCATTGGAAGTTCGGTAACATGCCGCCGGTCGATGGTTTGACCCGCGCGGATGTGAAGGGCATCGTGGCGTACATAAGAGAGTTGCAGCAAGAAAACGGGATTTTCTGAAGGTGACGAGTCGAGTGGGCACAGCAATTCGTTACTCCATCCTGTCAATTGCGCTGGCTATTGGCGGGCTACTTGTGACGGCCGATTCTGCTCATGCACATGGCGGTGATTCACAGCATGTGATTGACCAAACCGACTCTGCGGACGTCGAACATGTCAAGCAGGGTCATCCCGGGCATTGTCATGGCGGAGCGATCTGCAACGCTGTTGGACTATTTTTGATGGGTCCAACACCGCCTGGTCCCCAATGCACGGAACGAAGATACTCGATCCCTCGAGCTCAATACCGGGTTCTTAGTATTATCGCGTTTGACCCACCACCGCCGCGTGTCCTGATCTGACGAGTCGAATTGCGCTCAAGATGGGCGCGTCGAAGCAGACGAAAAGGACAAAGAAATGAACTTTCTAAAAATGACTACAGGCGTGGCCCTGGTTTCTCTATTTGCGGCGGCCGCCTTGGCGCATGGTGGCGCAACCGGCGTCGTCAAAGAACGCATGGACGGTATGTCCGCGATGAAGGACAGCATGAAGGTCCTTACACCGATGATGCAGGGGAAAACGCCCTACAATGCGCAAACGGTACGAAGCGAAGCCAAGAAAATCGGAAGCCACGCCGGTGAAAGCATGACAAAGCTGTTTCCAGAGGGATCTGATGGCAAACCCTCGGAGGCCAAATCGCAAATCTGGCAGGATTGGGGTTCCTTTACAGAAATAGCCAGACAGTTGGAAATCTACTCAGAAGGCCTTGCGCTTTCGGCAGACAACGGGCTGATGGCGTCCGGATCGGGTCATGGTTCCGGCATGATGGGCGGCAAATCCATGATGGGAGGTCGTTCCATGATGGGAGGTGGTTCCATTATGGGCAGCGGGATGATGGCTGGCAGTCCAAACTTAGCACAGCTATCTGAAATGCCGGCAGATGGTGTGTTCATGATGCTGAGCCAGACATGCTCGGCGTGTCACACGCGATTTCGGTCGGAATAGGAATGCATCATGAAGCCGATAATACGGTTGGGTCTTGCTACCGCCGTTACGGCGTCAGCAGGGTTTGTTGCTGTGATGGCTTGGCCGATTGGCCAGCCCTTACAAGCTCTCGACATTCAAGGTGACGTTAACCGCGGGGCGTATCTGGCAAGGGCAAGCGGCTGTATCGCCTGCCACACAGACTTTGCCAAAGGAGGTGCGCCCTTGGCCGGTGGGGTGGAGTTGGATACCCCGTTCGGCACGCTCTTTTCGCCGAACCTGACCACAGATCCCGATCACGGGATCGGTGATTGGACCATCGAGGAATTTGCCCGCGCTGTGCGTCAGGGTGTGTCGCCCGACGGACAACCCTACTACCCGGCCTTTCCTTATCCGTTCTATGCCAACTTCACGGATCAGGACATCGCCGATCTTTGGGCCGCCTTGCAAACGGTTCCGCCAGTAGCGGAACCGTCAAAAGAGCAGGAAATGGTGTTCCCCTTCAATCAGAGATGGGGCCTGAAGCTGTGGCGGGCGGCATTTTTGGAACCGCCGCGGACCGATCCCGTGCAGGGCAATGATGATGTATGGAACCGAGGCCGGTTACTCGTTGAAGGTGCCACGCATTGTGCCGCGTGTCACACCGGGAGGAACCTGGCTGGCGCAAGAAATTCGGACACGGAACACTTCAAGGGAAGTGACTCACTGCCGGGCGGTGACCAGGCACCGGCTATCGACTTTGAGACCCTGCAAAAGCGTGGTTGGACGGTAGATGATTTGGCTTACGCGTTGCGCACCGGCGTCATGCCTGATGGCGATGTCTTCGGCGGGGCCATGGGAGAGGTTGTAATCTATGGCACCAGCTTTCTGACAGATGATGACCGGAAGGCAATGGCGACCTATCTGCTGGATGTACACGAGGGGGGATAATTCAGTGAGAGATCAAGTATTCTTTGGAAGGAAGTCCTAATGAAGCTCAATCGCAGGCAATTCGTTGCAGGCACGTCGGCACTAATCGCAGTGCCGACTATTGGGAGGTCGGCTACCGCCCCCCGAATAATCGAGGCGCGTTCAGGATTGGCGCGTGTTGCCCCCAATAACTATCCGGAAACCGAGATATGGGGATATGATGGCGGTGTTCCAGGCCCTGAAATTCGTGCCCGGCAAGGCGAAACGGTTCGCCGGACACTCCTGAACTCGCTACCTCAGCCTACAGCAATCCATTGGCACGGATTGCGGGTTCCGAACAATATGGACGGGGTGCCGGGCCTTACGCAGGAGGCTGTACCAACCGGCGGCAAATTTCAGTATGACTTGCCTCTGAAGGACGCGGGGACCTTCTGGTATCACTCTCACAACCAGTCAACGGAACAAGTGGCCAGGGGCCTTTACGGCGCGTTCATCGTCGACGAAACGGACCCGCCGGACACGGACCATGACATCACGATCCTTCTGGATGATTGGCGGTTGGGTAAGGACGCTCAAATAGTAGATGATTTTGGTGCAATGCATGATTGGACTCATGCAGGTCGGATGGGAAACTACGTTCACGCGCGCATATCGCCAATGACCGAAGTTTTGACGAACCAGCGATTGCGAATTCGAATGGTCAACGTGGCAACTGATCTGATCATGTATGTGTCAGTAGGTGGCGCAAACGGGAAACTGGTCGCTTATGATGGCATGCCTGCAAGGCAGCCAGAAGATTTCGAAACACTTGTTTTCGGACCTGCACAGCGAGCAGACTTGATCGTCGACGTCACAGCGGAATCGAACGAAGCCGTTCAAATAACTCTTCACGAACGCGATGAATCATTTGTTATCGCTGAGATCCCGGTTTCGGGAAGCGGTACATCTGCCAGCCGCGGTGAGATTGAAGCTCTGCCACCCAACCCTGTTTCTTTTCTTGAAGATGTTTCTGACGCCTTAAGGGTTCCATTGGTGATGGAAGGCGGGGCGATGGGCGGACTGCGTCAAGGTACTTACAACGGCCAAGTCATGAGCGCTAATGAGTTGGTTCAGGAAGGACAGATCTGGACATTCAACGGAGTCGCAGGTTTACCCGAAAACCCGCTCGCTTCCGTTTCGCGTGGCGACATAGTCCGTATTCAGATGCAGAACGACACTGTCTTTGCGCACGCCATGCACTTGCACGGGACGCACTTTCAGGAAGTTCTGCCGAAGGGGAGCCTGGGACCGCTGCGAGACACAATACTGGTTGACCGGGTGGAAACGCGGGAGATTGCGTTCGTTGCGGATAACCCGGGGGACTGGTTGTTTCATTGCCACATGCTGTCGCATCAGGCCGCTGGAATGAAGACCTGGCTGAGCGTGGCGTGATGAACAAGAGCGCGGCGAAATGGGTGTCACTAGCTGCTGTGGTGATCATTGTCGCGGTCGCTGGCTGGGGCCTGAGCGGGCGCGCACAAAACGGTGCATCAGCGGATTCGGCACGTGGTGCAGTTTTGTACGCCGAAAACTGCGCGTCATGCCACGGGGCAAGTCTGGAGGGTCAACCAGATTGGCAGACACCTGATCCAGATGGCGTCTTGCGAGCTCCCCCGCATGACCGAACAGGGCACACTTGGCATCACGGCGACAAGCTGTTGTTCGATTATACAAAGCTTGGCGGGTACCAAACACTAAAACAGATGCGCGTCGCTGATGTCAAAAGCGGTATGCCAGGTTTCGAGGACACTCTGTCGGATCAGGAAATCTGGGACATCCTTGCCTTCATCAAGGAGAGTTGGCCGGATCGGGAACGCAAGCTGCAAGAGCAGCGCACCGAGGCAGAACAAACGGAAGGAAACTGACGTGAAACGATTTTTCGCAGGCTTAATTGCCATCACTATGTCGATTGGTGCTGCTATGGCGAGTGCTAACGAATTGTCTGACTCCGATGTAAAACGGCTGGCTCTGGAAGCCATTATGGAAAACCCCGAAATCATCATGCAGGCGATTCAATTGCTTCAACAGCGCGAAGATCAGGCAAAAGCCGAAGCCATTGGAAACGTCTTGGAAAATCAGCGTGAATTGCTGGAACAGGATCCGAATGCGCCTGTCATCGGAAACCCGGAAGGTGATGTAACCGTAGTCGAGTTTTTTGACTATAACTGCCCATATTGCAAACGCGCGGCCCCGGTCGTGAAAAACGTAATCGCAGGCGATTCCGATGTCCGAGTTGTTTACCGAGAATGGCCCATACTCGGCGAAGGTTCCGACTTCGCGGCACGCGCCGCGCTTGCCTCACGTAATCAGGGAAAATATGAAGAATTTCATTGGGCGCTTATGGCTCTGAACGGTCGTGCCACTGAGGCCAGTGTCCTGAAAGTTGTTCGGGAACTTGGCCTGGACGAGGATCAATTGCGCGCAGACATGGAGGCGCCGGAAGTCGACGCGCATATCCAGGTGTCCATGGAATTGGCACGACAGCTTGGCTTCAGTGGCACCCCTTCGTTTGTGATTGGAGATGCGCTTGCCCCGGGGCTGATCGCCGAAGATGAAATGACCCGGCTAATCGAGGCAGTCAGAGACGCAAGATAGAACCAAGGGGCGACAGCATGTGCGCCCCTAAGCTTCTGTTGCGACCGTGGCTTCGCATCCCTCGGACTCTGAGCTGCAAGGATATGATCAAGTTGATTAGCGCTTAAGACACGTACCCTGCGGTTTTTCATGTCAAAGTCCAACTTTGCGGAGGAACTTACTGTGTCAATGGCTTTGTCTATAACTGACTTGCGGTGCCCGCAGCTCATATCCGGGATACTTAGCGTCGTCATGGATGATGAGAAAGAAAGTCAGCCTCATCCCTTGACCTTCCACTTGCTGGAACCCTTATGTTGCCCGTCAGCAGAACATACGTGGTGACAATATGACTGAAAATTTACATGCGCGGTTCCAGGTTCAGGGTATGAGCTGTGCTTCCTGCGTTGGGCGCGTCGAGCGCGCGCTGAAAGCTGTGCCAGGGGTAGATTCCGCTTCGGTTAATCTCGCCCGCGAAAGCGTTCAGGTCGATTTCCGCGATCCAGCCGATAAAGCGGCCATTGCTGATGCGTTAAACCGCGCCGGATATCCGGCGCGGACGGCAGAGGTCACTCTGGATATTCAGAACATGTCCTGCGCATCCTGTGTAGGGCGCGTTGAACGAGCCCTGGAAGCCGATGGCGGCGTCTTGTCCGCGTCGGTCAATCTGGCCACTGAAAGTGCAACTGTGCGTTATGCTGAGGGAGTCACAACACCCGAAGCCATAGCGGCGCATGCGGCATCTGCTGGCTATCCGGCGAGCCTGCGATCTGCAACGCAGACCGAACCACACGACCGCAAAGCGGCAGAGATCAGCCATTTGGCGCGGCGAACAAGCTTCGCCGCCTTGCTCGCATTGCCGGTATTCATTCTCGAAATGGGCTCGCATGTTATTCCGGGCATGCACCACCTGATAGTGAGCACCATAGGCATCCAGAACAGCTATTACCTGCAATTCCTTCTGACCACGATCGTTCTTTTTGGGCCAGGCTTGCAGTTCTACACCAAGGGATTCCCTTCCTTGTTCAGAGGCGCGCCGGACATGAATTCTCTGGTGGCTCTGGGCACTTCAGCGGCCTATGGGTTCTCGCTTATCTCGACCTTTGCGCCGGGTGTTCTTCCGGTCGGAACCGCAAATGTCTACTACGAGGCCGCAGCGGTGATCGTGGTTCTTATATTGCTTGGGCGATTCCTCGAGGCGCGCGCCAAGGGTCGAACTGGTGAAGCGATCCGAAAACTGGTCGGTCTGCAGGCAAAAACAGCGCGAGTTGAGCGCGACGGATCGGTTGTCGAGCTACCGATTGAGCAGATTGTTGTAGGTGATATTGTGCACGTTCGACCGGGCGAGAAAATCGCGGTGGATGGTGCCGTAATGACCGGCGCGTCATATGTCGATGAAAGCATGATCACCGGAGAGCCGGTTCCCGTCGAAAAAACCGAGGGCGCAACTGTGGTTGGGGGGACCGTAAATGGCGCGGGTGCATTGACGTACCGTGCTGAAAAGATCGGCGCAGACACTATGTTGGCCCAGATCATTCAGATGGTCGAACAAGCACAGGGTGCCAAGCTTCCGATTCAAGGCCTGGTCGACCGCATCACGCTGTGGTTTGTGCCGGTAGTGATCGCAGTGGCCGTTGTGACAGTGCTGGTATGGATGTTGTTCGGACCCGATCCCGCGCTTAGCCTGGCGTTGGTGGCCGGGGTTGCGGTACTGATCATTGCTTGCCCCTGCGCCATGGGGTTGGCCACACCTACTTCCATCATGGTCGGCACTGGCCGCGCTGCCGAGATGGGCGTCCTGTTCCGAAAGGGCGATGCCTTGCAAATGCTGCAGGAAACCACCGTTGTTGCGGTGGACAAGACGGGCACCCTGACCGAAGGGCGTCCGGAGCTGACCGACCTGATTGTGGCCGAAGGAATGACCGAAGACGAGGTTCTGCACCTTGTTGCTGCTGTTGAGGTCACTTCCGAACATCCAATCGCCACAGCCATCGTGCGCGCAGCAGAAACCCGTGGTCTGGAGCTTTCCAAGCCAGAAGACTTCACGTCGATCACCGGTTACGGGGTAAGCGCCTCAGTCGAAGGCCATAAAATCCTGATCGGGGCCGACCGCCTGATGAGTCGCGAAGGGGTAGAAATGGGCGCGCTTTCTGATCGGGGCGCTGAACTCGCAATCAACGGAAAGACTCCACTTTATGCTGCCGTAGACGGGGCTATCGCGGCCGTAATCGCTGTGGCGGACCCAATCAAAACCACCACGCCGGACGCAATCGAAGCTCTGCACGGGCTGGGCCTGAAAGTAGCGATGATCACCGGTGACAATGCCGCTGCTGCCAAATCCATTGCAGCGCAGCTTGGCATCGATCATGTCGTGGCTGAAGTTCTGCCCGAGGGTAAAGTATCCGCGTTACAGGATTTGCGTTCAAATGGCGGAAAACTGGCCTTTGTGGGTGATGGCATCAATGATGCGCCTGCTTTGGCGGCAGCTGACGTAGGAATTGCGATCGGGACAGGCACTGACATTGCCATCGAAGCGGCTGACGTCGTTCTGATGTCAGGCGACCTGACGGGCGTGGTCAATGCCTTCGATATTAGTCAGCGCACCATGCGTAACATCCGCCAAAACCTGTTCTGGGCGTTCGGCTACAACACACTGCTCATACCGGTTGCGGCAGGGGTGCTTTATCCGTTTGGCGGCCCGCTGCTGTCGCCGGTTTTGGCCGCAAGTGCCATGGCGCTGTCCAGCGTATTTGTCCTGACCAATGCGCTGCGGTTGCGCTGGGTAAAGCCGATCAAAGTTGGGCGAGAACAGATCTCGCAGAACACCGAGCAAACGCTGCGTTCAGTGCATGCTGGATAGTATAGGAGAACCGCTGTGAATATCGGAGATGTAGCAAAACGTTCGGGTCTGCCTGCCAAAACCATCCGCTATTACGAGGATATCGGGTTCATCAAACCCAAGCGGAGCCTCAATGGGTATCGCCATTTCGACGAAAAGGAACTGCACAAGCTGGCTTTCATCGGGCGGGCCCGCTCATTGGGCTTTACCATTGAGGATTGTCGTTCACTACTGGCGTTGTACGAGGACAAAGAACGTGCCAGCGCGGACGTGAAAGAAATTGCAAAACAGAATCTGAAAGAGATCGACGATAAGATTTCCGATCTGAAGGCGATGCATGAAACACTGTCTCATCTGATCGAAGAATGCGCTGGCGACCACCGCCCAGACTGTCCAATTCTAAAAAACTTGGGCCAAGCGTAGTTAACCTTGTTGTTTGATCTGCCTCCAAGTTTGGCAATCTTTTTCTTCAGACGTGGCAATCCGCTCTTCTCTAGTGCGCGCCGCACTATCAATTGTAGTTTTGTTGGCTTCGGGTCAGCACGTTGCCACGATCACACTACGTCCGCAGTACGGTGAATGAGTTGATCCCTGTTTTAAGAGAAACGCTTTTAGTGTGCGTCTGTTTTACGGTGACAATCATCGGCTCTGTTGCTTTTGCAAATAACGACTTTGAGATCGCAGACAGCCACAAACAAAATGGCGTTTCGATCGCGTCAAAAGCATCAGAATTCAAACACAACAATTGCCGTTTTCATTCCACCACCGATCAAGATTGCGCGGACGACTGCGTGAGTTGTGGCGGGGCATGCCACACTGGAACCTGTTGCGTTGGTGAAAACCCGACCCAATTAGGACTTGCGGTTTTGGTGGAAGCTTATGGCCAGAGAAACCGTAACATGGACACGGATAACCATGATTCTCAAGCGCCTCTGACGCCCAATCTTCCTCCACAAATATCCTAACATCCAAAGTCCCGAAAGTGCGGGTTTTCAAATTGTTTCTGTTCGAGCATGCACTGCGGTCGTCAGGAGATTATTATGCGTGGAAGAGAGGCTAAACTATCAGTATTTGCCTTGGCGCTCATCTTATCCAAGCGGTTGCGACATGCGTGCGCTATGCACCGAAAGCGAACAGAAACAGGGCTGGTCATGATCGCCCGCTTGACACAAATCATAGCACTTGCCTGCGATTTCGGTCACAAGACCGAATATCACAGCGCAGGCGTAAACACGGAAAGGAAATGACATGACCACCACGAAACTTGACCGACGCCTTTTCCTGGCTGGCCTCAGCGCCTCCGGCATCGCCCTGGCTTCACCTACATTTGCAACGACCAAACCGCTGGTGCAGGTTCTCAAGGACCCCGCATGCGGGTGTTGTGGCGCGTGGATTGATATTATGCAACGCGAAGGATTCGAGATGGAAGTGCAGAATGCCTCCTGGGAGACTTTGTCTGAATACAAAGCTAACAAGGGTATTCCAGAAGAGATGGCGTCCTGTCACACAGGCTTGCTCGAGGGCTATGTCATAGAAGGTCATGTGCCCCCGGCGGACATCCGGCGCTTGTTGGCCGAACGCCCTGATGCGGTCGGGCTGACAGTGCCAGGTATGCCCTATGGCTCACCTGGTATGGGGCCGGAGAGTGAGCGGGAAGCCTATTCGGTTTTCCTGATCGGTAAGGATGGCACCACAGAAGTTTTCAACCATTACAAGGCAGCGTGATTGCCAATTTTTTGCAACAACCGCAAACGGAATTGCCAAGCGTTTAGTGTGAATTTCGGTAGCAGCGATTGAAAAGCGAGTTCAAGGTCGGCTAGTCCGATACGGGGCTGGTCCGATGCTCCGAAGGAGTATGGCCCACCCAAGACGCTCTACAACTGCTAAAAACGTTAGAGCGACAACGGCGTGTTTGCACGGATCATGGAAAGGCTGGCTTCGGACCATTCCGATCACAGGGCGATCATGATAAAAGTGAGCAGGCGAACGCCATGCGTTCAATTGAGCCTGCGCAAGTATCTGAAGGCACATCGCATGGCTTCAAGCCTACGGTTGAAAAAAGGGGCGCTGGTGCCTGATTGGGCGTGCCAACGGCGGAATGAGCGCCAAGTTGCATGCCGTCAGCGATGCTTCTGGCCACCCAATCCGGTCTTTCATAACTGTCGATCAGATCAGTGACTACACGGGTGCCAGTACACTTCTAAGCAGCCTACCAGCCGCCGATTGGATGATTGCTGATCGGGGTTACGATTCTGACTGGTTCCGAAAGGCTATGAAAGACAAAGGGATACGCCCATGCTTCCCCGGCAGAAAGTCACGCGAGAAGCCTGTCCGAAAAGATAAACACAGGTTCAAGCACCGAAACCGCATCAAGATCATATTCGGTCGCTTGAATGAATAGGGCCGAGTAGAAACCCGCTACGAAAGATGGCTGAAAGTGTTCCCATCAGCCATCGCACTCGCAGAGATTTTCAGGCTCCGAAATTCAATGAGCCTAGGGTCTAGCGCAGTGCGCCAGACGTTCACCAACATTCGACGAAAAGTATCAATATGAGGCTGTTCTTTAGCAACATTTTCGTGATTGCTGCATTTCGGTCTCTTTTCCGCCCATTTTTTCGTTGATACACAAGCACAGTTACTTGTGGGATGAGTAAAAGTGCGGGCGGACAGATGAGAACCGGTTGTAACGGTCGGATAGCAATATTTTGGACACAGACGGAAGTTGACGGGCTTGAGGCGGCGCCTTTGGCCCACTTGCGCGTTGGTAGCTCTTGGTCCTGGAGGGGGCGAGGGGTCCAACTCGCCGCAAGTGCTGACCAAGTTGCGCTGCACGCAGGCTCCACCGGTCTTGGATCTATATTGGCGGCCAGAGCCAGTTTCGCCAACCCCGGCGAGATCAACGAAAGTGCCAAGATCGAGTTGTCAAACGGGGCTCAGACTTTCGTTGCCGAGCTGGTGCGTGAGGTGAACGAAGCGTCTCTGGTGCTTGTGTTTGAGGATGGATGCCCTGAGCCTGATCAAGATTTCTGGGTCAGTTTGGCAGCTTCGCATATTGAACCTGTTGAGATTGACAGCGGTTATGACGACAAGGTTGTCGTGTTCCCGGCGGCTCGCGCAAATGCAAGTTCAGTGCCGGTAAGTCTATCAAATACTGCCGGTTGGGCCGCTGAATAACGGATACTTCTCAGAAAGATTCCAACTCTAAGCAGAAATCCTACCCTTTGCTTGCTGTGGCGTGTTGACTCTGGCCGAAGCAGGGATATAAGCGCGGCTTCATTGGTGTTGGTGGCCCCCGCGAGGGGATGCCTGTCATGGGGGAAACCTCAAGAGGACAACGCCCTTCATAGTGGCCCATCGGGGCCTCAATCTAAAGAAGGAGTTCAGCCGTGACCAAACGCACGTCTGCCAAGTACAAAATCGACCGCCGGATGGGCGAAAACATCTGGGGTCGTCCGAAATCCCCGGTTAATCGTCGTGAATACGGCCCTGGCCAGCATGGCCAGCGCCGCAAGGGCAAACTGTCTGACTTCGGTCTGCAGCTGCGTGCCAAGCAGAAGCTGAAAGGCTACTACGGCGACCTGACCGAGAAGCAGTTCCGCCGCATCTATGCAGAAGCTGAGCGTGTCAAAGGCGACACCGGTGAAAACCTGATCGGTCTGCTGGAGCGCCGTCTGGACGCCGTTGTTTACCGCGCCAAGTTTGTTCCGACCGTGTTCGCCGCACGTCAGTTCGTGAACCACGGCCACGTTAAAGTGAACGGCAAGCGGGTCAACATCCCGTCCTATCGCGTCAAAGAAGGCGACGTTATCGAAGTGCGTGATAAGTCCAAGCAGTTGGCCGTTGTCCTGGAAGCTGTCGGCTTGGCCGAGCGTGATGTGCCTGACTACATCGACGCCGACCACTCGAAAATGACCGCGACTTTCGTGCGTGCACCGGGCCTGAGCGATGTGCCTTACCCGGTTATGATGGAACCGAACCTGGTCGTCGAATTCTACGCGAAGAACTAATCTTCGCCGACCTGTTGAGTTTAAGGGCCGCGCTTTCAGCGCGGTCTTTTTTGTTTTGATGGGGCTCTGCCCCAGTCGCTGCGCGACTCCCCCGAGATATATTTGGCCAGATGAAGAGGCGGATCAGATAGGAAGCGGGCGACTTTCGGCAATGGCCTCCATTGCGAAATAGGAGGTGACGCTGTCCAGTTCGATCTTATCGATGAGGCGTTGATAGACTTTGTCGTAAGAGGCCATATCTTCTGTAACGACCTTGAGTTGATAGTCATAGTCGCCGCCAATGCGATGGAAATCGACCACTTCAGGAATGGTCAGGACATGACTGCGAAAGGCCTGCAACCATTGGGCAGAGTGGTGGCGCGTGCGTAGCATGACGAAAACCACCAGATTCAGCCCAAGCTTTTCACGCGCGATGCGCGCCGTAGAACCTTGCAGGACACCCGCGTCGTTCAAGGCCCTTATTCTTCGCCAGCAGGCATTTTGGGACAGGCCGACCCTATCTGCCAATTCTCGCTGGGAAAGTGTTGCGTCTTTTTGCAGTTCCTTCAGAAGACGCGTGTCAATTTGATCTAATTTTTTCTCCATATAAACTCATATGACACAAAACTCGGACACATAAAGCATAAAATTGTGAGGTTTCCACAGGATGGATCAATCATATTGGAGTTAGCAATATGGAGCCTGTGTTATGACCTTGTCCAACTTTCGCGCAGAAATTCAATCTGCTGCTCACGGAAATACTCTGCGTGATGGGCTGATCGGTGAGGGGGTACTCATCCCGGGTCTGCATGGGGACGTGCCGCTTGTGTATGCGGACTACGTTGCCTCGGGTCGCGCGTTGCGACAGGTCGAAAATTTCGTGGCCGAGCATGTGTTGCCGTTCTATGCCAACAGCCACACCGAAGCCTCCTATTGCGGTTCCTATATAACCCGTTTGCGCCGCGAGGCGCGGGCCGAGATCGCCCGCATAGTTGGCGCCAAGGAAGAGGACGCGGTGATCTTTACCGGGTCTGGCGCTACAGCGGGTCTTAACCGGCTGGTTAGTCTGCTGGGAGTGCAAGAGGCTAATCAGCCGGTCGTTTTGATCGGTCCGTATGAGCATCATTCGAACATTCTGCCGTGGCGTGAAAGCAAGGCGCGGGTGATCGAGATTCCAGAAGCCGTTGACGGCGGTCCCGATATGCAGGCGCTAAAGGCAGTGCTGATCGAACACGCAGATTCCGATCTTGTGATTGGGTCATTCTCAGCGGCGTCAAACGTCACCGGCATCATCACCGACCCTGATCCAGTGACGCGGATGCTGAAAGAGCATGGTGCGCTTGCGGTATGGGACTATGCGGGTGGTGGACCTTATTTGCCAATGGACATGGGGCCGGAAGATGCGCGGAAGGACGCGATCGTTGTCTCTCCGCATAAGTTTCCGGGTGGGCCGGGGGCGTCGGGTGTTCTGGTCGTTAACCAATGCGTTGTGAAGCGGACGTGTCCGAGTTGGCCCGGAGGTGGGACTGTCAGCTTTGTCTCGCCTTGGCGGCACGACTACAGCGCCGATCTCGCGACACGGGAAGAGGCGGGTACACCAAATGTGATCGGAGACATTCGTGCGGCCCTGGCCTTCATTGTCAAGGATGCGGTCGGAACGGATGAAATCGCACAGCGTGAGGCGCAGTGTAACCGCATGGCGTTGGATGGGTGGTCCGACAACCCACATCTGACATTGCTAGGTGCCGAGAATGCACACCGCCTGCCGATATTCTCGTTCCTCGTGTGTGATCGGAATGGGCAGCCGGTGCATCAGCAGCTGTTTACCCGGATGCTCAGCGATATCTACGGCATCCAGGCACGTGGCGGCTGTGCCTGTGCCGGACCCTATGCGCATCGTTTGCTGGGCATTGATCGGGCAACGTCGGAAGAATTGCATGCGGCCCTGTCGGAGGGTGAGGAAATGAAGAAACCGGGTTGGGTGCGGTTGAATTTCTCTTACCTCATGAGCGAAGAGACCGTTCAGTTCATTATCGACAGCGTTAACGAGCTGTCGCGCCGGACCGAGGAGTTCGTCCCATTCTACAATGCCGATCCGGCGACGGCGCGCTTCAAAGCGGCGTAAGATAATTGCCGCTTTTCTCAACCCGTTGAGAAAGGTATGAGGGGCCAAGCTAGTGGAGCCCCTCATGAACCAGATCACACCTCAACCCGGCATAATGGACATCGCGCTGTATCAGGGCGGACAGTCGCATGTTGACGGTGTTGCGGATGTCATCAAGCTGAGTTCCAACGAAAACCCATTTGGGCCAAGTCCCAAGGCGATCGAAGCGGTGCGCGAAAGTGCCGTTTCGCTGCATCGTTATCCCAGCACCGATCATGCCAGCCTGCGCGCCGCAATTTCTGAACGGCACGGACTGGATGCCAATCGGGTCATCTGCGGTGTCGGCAGTGATGAAGTGTTGCAGTTCGTGGCGCAGGCCTATGCTGGTCCGGGTGATGAGGTGATATATACCGAGCATGGATTCTCCATGTATCCGATCATCGCGCGAATGGCTGGCGCGACCCCGGTCATAGTGCCCGAGAGAGATCGCCGTGTAGACGTAGATAGCATCCTTGCCGCGGTCACTGGGCAGACACGGATTGTCTTTGTGACCAATCCGGGAAATCCTACTTCAACCATGATCTCTGACGCCGAATTGCAGAGGTTGGCGGATGCATTGCCAGCCGATTGCCTGATGGTGCTGGATGGTGCCTATGCCGAATTTGTCGATGGTTTCGATGGAGGCGCAGGGCTGGTGGACCGGTTTAGCAATGTCATCATGACCCGGACGTTTTCGAAAGTGTACGGTCTAGGTGGGATGCGCGTTGGCTGGGGCTATGCGGCGAAAGAGATTATTGATGTGCTGAACCGCGTTCGTCAGCCATTCAACTTGTCGCTGACGGCTCTTGCAGCGGCCGAGGCCGCCGTGCGGGATGAGGAATATCTGCGGTTCTGCCTATCTGAAAATTCACGCCTCCGGATTTGGTTGTCTGATGAACTGGCGAAGGTTGGTGTCGCATCCGATGTGTCATGCACGAATTTCATCCTCGCCCGCTTTGCTGACAGGGCCGAGGCGGAAACCTGCGATGACTATTTGAAAACGCAGGGTTTGATCGTGCGGCGGGTCGCGGGCTACAACCTGCCAAACGCGCTGCGGATCACCGTAGGTGACGAAATCGCCTGCGGTCGCGTGGTTGCAGCGATTACTGCGTTCAAAGGGGGCGCTGTATGAGCCAGATTTACGACCGTGTTGCGCTGATCGGGTTGGGCCTGATCGCCTCGTCCATGTTTTGGGCAATCAAACGGGCTGGGCTTGCGGGCGAAGTGACGGGCTATGCGCGATCCGAGGCAACCCGCGAGACGGCGCGCCAGATCGGCCTTTGTGACCGGGTTTGCGAGACCGCGCAAGAGGCGGTCGAGGGTGCTGATCTGGTGGTTCTGTGTGTTCCGGTTGGCGCAATGGGACCGGTAGCGCAGCAGATTGCGCCGGTTCTAAAACCCGGTACCACCGTGTCCGACGTAGGGTCGGTAAAGCGTCACGTGATTGACGCCGTCTCACCACACATACCTGATGGCGTTCATTTCATTCCGGCGCACCCACTGGCTGGGACCGAGCATTCCGGGCCTGAATCGGGTTTCGCCGAACTGTTCGACAACCGTTGGTGCCTGTTGGTGCCGGTCGAAGATTCCGATCCGGATGCGATCGCTCGCCTGCGGGCTTTGTGGGAGGGTCTGGGATCGAATGTCGATGAAATGGACGCCGCGCATCATGATTTGGTGCTGGCGGTCACCTCGCACGCACCTCACCTGATTGCCTATACGATGGTGGGTGTTGCGGATGATCTCCGGCGGGTTACAGACACCGAAGTCATCAAGTATTCGGCAGCTGGTTTCCGCGATTTCACCCGCATCGCGGCTTCGGACCCGACGATGTGGCGTGATGTGTTTCTGACCAACAAAGACGCAACGCTGGAGATTCTGGGCCGGTTCACGGAAGAGCTCTTTGCGCTACAGCGGGCCATCCGAACAGGTGACGGAGAGCAATTGTTCGACTACTTTACGCGCACACGGGCGATCCGCCGCGGCATCATTGATGCGGGCCAGGATACGGATGCGCCAGATTTCGGGCGGGGAAAAACATCGACATGAGAAAGATCGGTTGCAGCCATTTGATTTTCTGCGTTGCTTTGGCGGCAACGACTGCAAATGCGGCGGCGCCTGAAACTTCTATTGTGCCGTTGACGCGCCCGGAAACCACCCAAGCGATGGTGGCAATCGTCACCCCCAACATCCGGCCTGTGCTACGGCCCGCTTCGCCGCAGGTAACGGCCGCTGCAGCCCGTCCCGCTGAATTACCATTGCTCGGGCCCGAGAATTCGATCCGCCCGTTTGTGCGCCCGGAAGAATTGGAACAACGCGTCTTTCTTAAGAAACGCAAGCTGCGTAAGGGTTCAGTCTGTGGCGATATCGATATTCAGGGTAAGCCGGTTGGACGTGTGAAGGGCAAGATCAAAGCCTGCGGGATTAAGGATGCAGTGCAAATCACCTCAGTATCGGGGGTCAGGCTGAGCCGCCCGGCGACGATGGATTGCGGCACTGCACAGGCGCTGAACAATTGGGTCGACAAAACTGTAAAGCCCACGTTCAAACGCCGAGGTCCGGTGGTCGAGCTACAGGTCGCCGCGCATTACGCCTGCAGAACACGTAACAACCGTAAAGGGGCGCGGATTTCTGAGCATGGTAAAGGGCGCGCCATCGACATTTCGGGCTTCAAGATGGCCGATGGTGAGGTGGTGACGGTTCTGAATGGCTGGCGCAAAAATCCGTCCAAGAAGCAACTGACCAAGGTATGGCGCGGCGCGTGTGGGCCATTTGGCACGGTTCTCGGACCAAACTCTGATCGCTACCATCGGGATCATTTCCACCTAGACACCGCGCGCTACCGCAGCGGCACCTATTGCCGTTAACGCAGTACCAGTCTCGGGGCAGGACCAAGGGGCAACGGACCCAAGGCGACGAACCCATCTCTGAAATTCAGCTGTAAATCCAGCGCATTTGGGTTGCCACCCAGTCCAGCCATGAAGCCCAATGCGCGGGTCACAGGATCGACTGCCTGATCCGGCAGCGCACCTGCGGCGTTTGCCATCGCGATCATGTCGCGCCAGTTTTCGGCTTTCATCGCAATTTCACCCGTTGGAATGCCCTGTTCGTCAACTTCCAGTTCGCCGGTGGCGAACAGACGCAGCTCACCCCATTTCATTTCTGCCAAACGCAGATCAATCGCAACGGGTTGGGGGCGACGCTGCTCAAGTGCGGTGCGGTCCCAGGGTTTGTCGAAAGTGACAAACATATCCATTTCCAGCGTTTCGAACGATTGCGGCAGGGTCGATGCTGAACGCATCAGGCGTCTCAGATCATCGCCGGGGGTAAATCCGTCGATCTTCGCGGTAATCCCATAGCTTTCGGGCGCTCCAGATTGCTCCATCACAAGGCTCAGCGACTGGCCTCCGGCTTGCGGATCACCTTCGGTTGTCAGCAGCCAGCGCTTTGAGGTCAGCGCCATTTTCTCGAGCACCAGCGCGACACCGGGTTGGAGCTGCAATTCGGCTTGTAGCGCTTCGGCCTGAACGGTCGTGGTCTGGTCGAAATAGGAAAGGCGCTGCGGCGTACTGGCAAAGCGCAGCATCTGGCGGCCGGGCCAGATTGCTGGACTTTGGAACTCGATCCAGTCCGCACTCCACGCCGTTCCGTTGACCGGATCGGCCAAAGCGGGATTATTCAGGCGTGTGATGTGCTGAAATGGATATCCTGCCGTCGACACGTCCGAGAATTCGGCCTGCCAGCCCAGTTCTTGCTGCCGGTCAAACCAACCGGTCAGGGCGTTTCGCAGACCATAACCGGCGACAAACCAGTAGGCGCTCCACGCGAGGGCGATAAATACGAAAACGCGTATCAGACGGCGCATGATGAATGGCCCTTTTTCCTGCCTCGGATTTGATGTTTATAGGGCCAAACGGGCAAGGACCAGTACAATGACGATGTGGGTATTCGGATATGGATCGCTGCTGTGGAACCCGGGCTTTCCGGTGGCACGCAGCGAACGCGCTAAGTTGCACGGATATGCGCGGTCGTTTTGCATGCGCTCTATCCACCATCGCGGCACGGAAGAAGACCCCGGTTTGGTATTGGCGCTGGACGAACAGCCAGACGCGCATTGCACTGGATTGGCGCTTGCTGTCGAGGCAGGTCACGAAGAGCGCACTTTGGCTGAATTGCGTGAGCGTGAGCTGATCTCGTCAGCCTATCTGGAGCGGATGCTGGACGTGCATCTGGACTGCGGGCAGATCGTAAATGCAGTGACTTACGTCATCGATGCTCACCACGTTCAGTATTGCGGCGGTCTTCCATTGGAAGAGCAGGCTCAGATCATCGCCCACGCGGTTGGCGGACGTGGGCCAAATACCGAATATCTCTACAATACTGCCTCGCACTTGACCGAGATCGGACTGCACGACCCTGATCTTGAGTGGTTGTCGCAACGGGTGCGGACAATCAGCGCATAAACTCTTGGCGTCACGGGGCGAACTTCGATAGGTTCAGCCCAGAGCAGACAATACCAGGAGCCACGCGCATGGCGCAGGCACAACAGGGCGTGAGACCACATTTCTCACAACCGATCCGTCAGATTTTGATGATGCTGATCGCAATAGGGCTGTCAGGACTTGGCGTGTTCATGGCGTTGCCATATGTACTGCCGGTTATTCAGGCCAATCTGTATCTTAACGGGTTCATTTTGCTGGTCTTTGTCATCGGTGTCGCTGCCTGTTTTCTGCAGGTCACACAGCTGATCGGATCGGTTCGTTGGATCGAAGCCTTTGCCGGAGGGGTCGAACGTGACGATGTGCGCCCGCCGCAACTGCTTGCCCCACTGGCGTCGTTGTTGAGGGAACGCGGGGCGCGGTCTCAGATCAGCTCTAGCTCTACCCGATCGATCCTCGATTCCGTCGCCGAACGGGTCGAAGAAGAGCGCGAGATCACCCGCTACATCACCAACGTGCTGATCTACCTTGGCCTACTGGGGACATTTTTTGGTTTGGCCACCACTGTCCCCGCCATCGTTGATACGATCCGCAGCCTGAACCCGCAGGAAGGTGAAGAAGGTCTGGCCGTCTTCAACCGTCTGATGACCGGATTGGAAGCGCAGCTGCAGGGCATGGGCGTTGCTTTTGGGTCGTCATTGCTGGGTCTGGCCGGATCCTTGATCGTCGGTTTGCTGGAACTATTCGCGGGCCATGGCCAGAACCGGTTCTATCGCGAATTGGAAGAATGGTTGTCCTCAATCACCCGCGTTGGCTTTGCTGCGGGCGATGAGGGCGGCGCGGAACTGGCCGTGCTGACCCCAGTACTGGACGCCATGTCTGAACAAATGGATGCACTGCAGGACATGTTCTCGGCGCAAGAAGTTGATCGCACGAACGTCTCGACCAAACTGGGACATTTGGTCGATGTCATCGGGGAAATGAACCAGCGGCAGGCCCAGACCGAAGGCGTAACGGCTGCGCTTGAACGTGTGGCGCTGGGGCAGGACGCTTTGTTGGATCACATGCGCGAACATGGCGCGGGCGAGGGGATCGATGCGGAAAGCCGCATGCGCCTGCGGTCGATGGATGTTCAGTTGCTGCGTATACTCGAAGAAATCTCCGCTGGTCGTCAGGACAGCATGAACGAACTGCGCAAGGATTTTGAGCTGCTGGTCAAAGCGTTGACTTTGCCACGGGGCGCCGTACGTACCCCCCCGGAAGGAGAGTAACCCATGGCGCTGTCCCGCCGCACAGGTCAACGGTTTTCGGGCTCGGTCTGGCCCGGCTTCGTGGATGCGATGACGGGATTGTTGATGGTGCTGACCTTTGTGCTGACCATCTTCATGGTCGTGCAATTTGTGCTGCGCGAAACCATTTCAGGTCAAGAGGATGAACTGACTGCGCTGTCCGACGAAATCGCCGCTCTGGCCGGGGCGCTGGGGCTGGAAGAGCGGGAAAACAGCCGTCTTCAAGCGCGTCTTGGGAACTTGAATGCAACGCTTAATCAGGTCGAAGACGATCTGGCGCAGGCACAAACCCGCATAACCGACTTTGAAGCACAGGTCGTGGCTTTGCTGGCTGATCAGGCGCGTGCGCAGGGGGATATCGCCGCGCTAGAAACGCAACGCGATGAGTTGCTAAATGAACAAGATGCCTTGAATTTGGCACTTGCTCAAAGCAGACAAGAAATCGACGCACAGGCCGAAGCCGCCCGCCTTGCCGCGGCTCGACGCGAAGCACTTGAAGCTCTCGTCGCCGAACTTGAAACCAGCGAAGATGCACAGGCAGCTCAGATATCCGAGCTAGAACAGCAACTGACCGAGGAAGAGGCCGCGCGCCTGGCCGAAGCCGCCGCTGCTGAGGCGTTGCGTGATCGTCTGCAGAATGCAGATGCCGAACTGACGGCAATGACCTTGGCGCTGGAAGCACAGCGAAAGGAAGCCGAGGACACTCTGACTTTGCTGGCTGCGGCACAGGCTGCCAAGGCAGAGCTTGAGCGCCAGTTTGGTGAGATCAATGCCGAAGAACTGAGGGCACAATTGCAAGCCGCATTGGATGCCCAAACCCAGGCGCAAGCAAATGCAGCCGAACAGAGGTCGCTGGCCGAAGAGCGCGCGGCGCTGCTGGCGCTCGCCCGAGAGGCGCTTGCATCGGAACAGGAAATCTCGACCGAAGCGCAACGTCAGACCGCGCTGCTTAATCAGCAGATGGCAGCCCTGCGCAGCCAGTTGGGATCGCTGCAGGCTTTGTTAGACGATTACGAAGAACGTAATACCGCCGCCGAGATCCAGATACAGACGCTGGGCCAGGATCTGAATGCCGCTCTAGCGCGCGCAGCCTCGGAAGAACGCCGTCGCCGACTGCTGGAAGAGGCTGAACGTATTCGGCTGGAAGCCGAGGCCGAGAAACTTGCAGGCCAAAATCAGGAACTAGCCGCACAGGCCGAGGATTTGCAGCGCTATCGCTCGGAATTCTTCGGGCGGTTGCGCGATGTGCTGGGTGATCAGGATGGCGTGCGCATTGAAGGTGACCGCTTCGTGTTCTCGTCTGAGGTGTTGTTTGCCACCGGGTCCGCAAATCTGTCTGCGGAAGGTCGTCAGGAGGTTGCCAAAGTTGCCAATATCCTGCGAAGCGTTGCCGCAGAAATACCCGAAGGGTTGAACTGGGTCATCCGTGTAGATGGTCACACCGACAATGTGCCGCTTGCAGGAAGCGGACGATATCGCGACAACTGGGAGCTCAGCCAGGGCCGTGCCCTTTCTGTGGTGCGCTACATGGTTGACGCGCTGGGCATTCCACCTGATCGTTTGGCGGCAAACGGGTTCGGAGAATTCCAGCCTGTTAATCCCGCCGACACACCCGAAGCGCGCGCCCAGAATCGTCGGATCGAGTTGAAGCTGACAGAGCGATAAGGCTGGTACGAACCAACTTGGATTACCTGCCAAAAATGAAAAACGCCCACCGAAAAGGTGGGCGTTTTTCGTTATAGAAGCCGTGGGTTAGTCCGCTGTCAAAAGCGGGGGCTTGTCGCCCGGAATGCGGGGCTGATCGGGGCCCAGGATTTCCAGGTTCAGCTCGCCCTTCTTCATCGAGACACGGACCACGCCGCCTTTGGCCAGTTTGCCGAATAGCAGTTCCTCGGCGAGAGGTTTCTTGATGTGCTCCTGAATGACACGGCCTAGAGGACGCGCACCCATCTTGTCATCATAGCCCTTGTCGGCCAGCCATTCGGCGGCACGCGGTGTCAGATCGATGGTTACGCCACGATCCAGCAACTGTGCTTCCAGCTGCAGGACAAACTTCTCAACGACCTGCAAAATGACCTCTTTCGGCAGCGGCGCGAATGAGATCACGGCGTCCAGGCGGTTGCGGAACTCCGGCGTGAACATACGTTCGATCGCTGCGGTATCCTCACCTTCGCGCCGGTCGCGGCCAAAGCCGATGGCGGCTTTCGCCTGTTCCTGCGCACCTGCGTTCGATGTCATGATCAGGACCACGTTGCGGAAATTCACCGTCCGGCCATTGTGGTCGGTCAGCTCGCCGTGGTCCATCACCTGCAACAGAATGTTGAACACGTCCGGGTGTGCTTTTTCAATTTCATCCAACAGCAATACGCAATGCGGATGCTGGTCGACACCATCGGTCAGCAAACCACCCTGATCAAATCCCACATATCCCGGAGGCGCACCGATCAGGCGACTGACTGCGTGTTTCTCCATGTATTCCGACATGTCGAAACGCAGCAGTTCAACACCAAGCGTGTCGGCCAACTGTTTCGCCACCTCTGTTTTGCCAACACCGGTGGGGCCAGCGAACAGATAGTTGCCGATGGGTTTTTCTGGCTCACGCAGACCGGCGCGCGCCAGTTTGATCGCACTGGACAGCGCTTCGATCGCTTCATCCTGACCAAACACCACGCGTTTCAGCGAGGTTTCGAGATCTTTCAGAACCTCGGCATCATCCTTGGTGACGTTCTTGGGTGGGATACGCGCAATCTTGGCAACCACCGCCTCGATCTCTTTGACGCCGATGGTCTTGCGACGTTTGCTTTCGGCCAGCAGGTGCTGCGCTGCCCCGGCCTCATCGATCACGTCGATGGCCTTGTCGGGCAGTTTGCGGTCGTTGATATAGCGCGCCGACAATTCGACAGCTGTCTTGATCGCGTCGGCAGTATATTTGATCGAGTGATGCTCTTCGAAATATGGTTTCAGACCGCGCAGAATTTTGACACTGTCCTCGACCGACGGCTCGTTCACGTCGATTTTCTGGAATCGGCGGCTCAGCGCGCGGTCTTTTTCGAAATGCTGACGGAACTCTTTATACGTGGTCGAGCCCATGGTGCGCAGTTTGCCACCCTGAAGCGCTGGCTTCAGCAGGTTCGACGCATCCATCGCTCCGCCCGAGGTTGCACCCGCTCCGATCACAGTGTGAATCTCGTCGATGAAGAGAACTGCATCAGGGTGCTCTTCCAATTCGGTCACAACCGCTTTCAGACGCTCTTCGAAATCGCCGCGATAGCGAGTTCCCGCAAGCAGGGCACCCATATCGAGCGAGTAGATGGTGGTTTCCGACAACACGTCCGGGGCCTCGCCCGCAACGATCTTATGCGCCAGACCTTCGGCGATGGCGGTTTTGCCGACACCGGGGTCACCTACCAGCAACGGGTTGTTCTTGCGCCGGCGACACAGCACCTGAATACAGCGTTCAACCTCGTCCGAGCGTCCGATCAGCGGATCTACATCACCGGCGCGTGATTTGGCGTTCAGATCAACGCAATATTTGCCAAGCGCACTTTCTTTTTGCTCGGCGTCACCAGATGTCGTCTGAGCCTCTTCTTCGGCTTCATCAGCACCCGTTACAGGACGATTCTCTCCATAGGCCGGGTCTTTGGCCACACCATGTGCGATGAAGTTTACCGCGTCATAACGGGTCATGTCCTGCTCTTGCAGGAAATAGGCTGCGTTGCTTTCACGTTCGGCGAAGATGGCCACCAATACATTGGCCCCGGTCACCTCTGTGCGGCCAGAGCTTTGAACGTGGATCGCGGCGCGCTGAATGACACGCTGGAAGGCTGCAGTCGGTACTGCTTCTGACCCGTCGATATCAGTGACGAGGTTTGACAGATCTTCGTCGATGAATTCGACCAAGGTGCTGCGTAACTCGTCCAGATCGACGCTGCACGCTTTCATGACGCGCACCGCATCGGGTTCTTCCAACAGCGCCAGCAGCAGATGCTCTAGCGTTGCGAATTCATGTCGCCGTTCATTCGCCGCCGCAAGGGCCGCGTGGATGGCTTGTTCAAGTGTGCTCGAGAATGAAGGCACGCGGGTGCTCCTCTGTATTGGGCCGGAAGGGGGCGGGCTGCAGGCCGGATCCCCATCCCAACCATGTCCTCATACTATTAGAGTTTGGTTGATCCCGCCCCGGCTTCAAGGGTTTTCTTTCACTTGACAGTCACATTTGTTGTGACCGTGGCCGTGATTGGGGCTTGAAACGGGTTAAAAGCTGTCTTTTTGGGCTCGAATTTCGGCGAATACGGACACAGGATCAGAGTTTTCCATGCCCAGATGGGCCTGAATCGCCGGATCAGTGGCCCTTAGAAACGGATTTGTCGCCTTTTCCAGGCCTAAAAGCGAAGGCACAGTAGGTTCTCCAGCAGCGCGGGCGCGATTAATATCGGCCACGCGGTCAAGCAAGGCTGGGTTGTCGGGATCGATGGTCAGGGCGAACTTGGCGTTTGCCTGTGTGTATTCGTGGCCTGAGCACACGATTGTTTCATCGGGCAGGGCCGCCAACTTGCTGAGAGAGGCCCACATTTGCGCAGGCGTGCCCTCGAACAATCGTCCACATCCCAGCGCCATCAGGCTGTCAGCGGTGAATACAACGCCAGTTTGGGGCATGTAGAATGCAATGTGCCCAATTGTATGACCGGACACATCAAGAACCTCGACCGGCTCACCGCCGATATAAAATGTGTCACCTTCAACCACCGCCTGATCGAGTTTTGGCAACCGATGCTCATCTGCTTTTGCGCCGATCACACGCGCGGGCTGTTTCGCCAGAATGTCGCCCAGCCCGTCCACATGATCCCAATGATGATGGGTCAGCAACACATGGCTTAGCTGCCAGCCGCGCGAATCCAGTTCAGCCAGAATCGGAGCTGCCTCTGGCGCATCGATCAAGGCAGTCTCACCGCTGGCGGGATCATGGGCGAGAAAGGCGTAATTATCGCTGAGGCAAGGAATGGTAACGATCTCAAGAGGCATGGCCTTTTGCCCTTTCATTGCTAGACTGCGCCCAGCTAAGCCGATTGACCGGGTGTCCGCAATGCATCTTGATGTGCAGGATCTGAGGAATTTCTACTATCGCAGCACCCTGGGTCGCGCGGCCCAGGCAGCGATCCGTGGTCGGTTGGTGGATCTTTGGCCCGAAGCCAAAGGGCAAACTGTGGTCGGATTTGGTTTTGCCGTACCTTTATTGCGGCCTTACCTCAAAGATGCGCGTCGTGTGATTGGTCTTATGCCTGGTCCGCAGGGTGTAATGCCATGGCCTGCGGGGATGCCCAATGTTTCCGTTCTGACCGAAGAGACGATGTGGCCAATCGAAACTGGCCATGTGGATAAACTCGTGGTGATGCATGGTTTGGAAACTTCAAACCGACCCAGCCAATTGCTGGAAGAATGCTGGCGCGTTCTGGGGCCCGGAGGGCGTGTGCTATTTGTCGTACCGAACCGGGCCGGGCTTTGGTCGCGCTCAGACCGGACGCCGTTTGGCTTTGGGCAGCCCTATTCAACGACCCAATTGGAAAACCAATTGCGAGCGCACCACTTCGTCCCTGAAAACCATTGCTCGGCGCTTTACCTGCCGCCTTCGTTCCGTCGGTTCTGGCTAAAATCAGGTAGCCTGATCGAGAAGACTGGACAACGCATCCCAACCGTTATGGCCGGAGGCGTGCTTATGGTTGAGGCCAGTAAACTCATTCGCCCGCCTAGCGGGAGCGTTACCAAAGACACAGCGAAGCGCCCGATCAAAGCGTTGGATGGTTTGTTAAAGCCTGCGTGACAGTCCGGCGCATTTTGAACGGAAAAAATGCGGGAAAAAGGTCACAGGAATCGCAAAAACCTGCATATTCGTAACATTTTTCAACTGCCCCAATCGGTCCAAAGGGTCGCAGTTGGGTTAAGTGTATGAAAAATAATAATTTGTGGATAAAGCTGTTACCGCTATAGCGTATTGCTTGGTTGGAACACCTCTGCTACATCCCCGGTGATTTTGATCCCCGCCCTAAATGGACGGGGTTTCCTCACGCCCCAAGGTAGCGGCCGCTACTCAAAATCGGGGCCTCAAATATCGGAAGGGTGGACGTGTCCGAACCAGCTTCGATTTCCACTGGCATCGCCGAGCGCTATGCCACCGCGATCTTCGAGATCGCCAAAGAGAATAATGACCTTGCAGGTCTGGAAAGCGGAATCAACGATCTGGCAGCCGCATTGGGTGATAGCGCAGAATTGCGCGACCTGATCGCATCGCCTTTGGTTTCGCGCGCCGAACAGGAAAGCGCAATCACTGCTGTTGCTGACAAGATGGGCCTACATGCCATCCTGCGCAATACGTTGGGTCTGATGGCGCAGAAACGTCGTCTGTTCGTTGTACCGCAACTGGTGCAGGTTCTGCGCGACATGCTGGCTGACGAGCGTGGCGAGGTGACCGCCGATGTCGCCTCGGCCAAGGCACTCACCAAGACCCAAATGGATAAACTGTCCAAGACGCTGTCCGAGCGTGTGGGCAAGACCGTGACAATCAATGCGACCGTTGATGAAAGCCTCATCGGCGGTCTTGTCGTTAAAGTGGGCTCGAAAATGATCGATAGCTCGATCCGTTCGAAGCTGAACTCCCTACAGAATGCAATGAAAGAGGTCGGATAAATGGGAATCCAAGCTGCAGAGATTTCTGCAATCCTGAAGGACCAGATCAAGAATTTTGGTCAGGAAGCCGAAGTGGCCGAGATCGGCCGCGTGCTGAGCGTCGGTGACGGGATTGCCCGTGTATACGGCCTGGACAATGTGCAAGCCGGTGAGATGGTCGAATTCCCCGGCGGCATCATGGGTATGGCGCTGAACCTGGAAAGCGACAACGTCGGTGTTGTTATCTTCGGTTCCGACCGTGACATCAAAGAAGGTGACACTGTTAAGCGCACCAACTCGATCGTGGACGTTCCGATCGGTGACGAGCTGCTGGGCCGCGTTGTTGACGGTCTGGGCAACCCGCTGGACGGCAAAGGCCCGATCAACGCGACCAAGCGTGGCGTTGCAGACGTTAAAGCGCCGGGCATCATTCCGCGTAAATCGGTTCACGAGCCGATGGCAACCGGCCTGAAATCGGTTGACGCAATGATCCCAATCGGCCGTGGCCAGCGTGAGCTGATCATTGGTGACCGTCAGACCGGTAAAACCGCCGTTGCTTTGGACGCGATCCTGAACCAGAAAGTTTACAACGACGCAGCAGGCGACGACGAGTCGAAGAAGCTGTACTGCGTGTACGTTGCGATCGGTCAGAAGCGTTCGACCGTTGCTCAGCTGGTGAAGAAACTGGAAGAGTCCGGCGCGATCGACTACTCGATCGTTGTGGCGGCAACCGCGTCCGACCCGGCACCGATGCAGTTCCTGGCACCTTACGCCGCGACCGCGATGGCTGAATACTTCCGCGACAACGGCCGCCACGCGCTGATCATCTATGATGACCTGTCGAAGCAGGCTGTGTCCTATCGTCAGATGTCGCTGCTGCTGCGCCGTCCGCCCGGACGTGAAGCCTATCCTGGCGACGTTTTCTACCTGCACTCGCGCCTGCTGGAGCGTTCGGCGAAGCTGAACGAAGACTTCGGTGCGGGCTCGCTGACCGCTCTGCCGGTTATTGAAACGCAAGGTGGTGACGTTTCGGCGTTTATTCCGACCAACGTGATCTCGATCACCGACGGCCAGATCTTCCTGGAAACCGAACTGTTCTACCAAGGCATCCGCCCTGCTGTGAACACCGGTCTGTCGGTTTCGCGTGTGGGCTCCTCGGCTCAGACCAACTCAATGAAGTCGGTTGCTGGTCCGGTTAAGCTGGAACTGGCTCAGTACCGCGAAATGGCTGCCTTTGCGCAGTTTGGTTCTGACCTCGACGCCGCGACCCAGCAGCTGCTGAACCGTGGTGCGCGTCTGACCGAGCTGATGAAACAGCCGCAGTACTCGCCGCTGACCAACGCTGAAATCGTCTGCGTAATCTTCGCCGGTACCAATGGTTACCTCGATAAGATCGACGTGTCCGATGTTGGCCGTTACGAAGCTGGCCTGCTGGCGCACCTGCGCGGCAAGCACGCGGATCTGCTTCAGTGGATCACGGACGAAGATCCCAAGATCAAGGGTGACGCTTCCGACAAGATCAAGGCTGCGCTGGACGAATACGCCGCAACCTTCGCTTAAGGGAGAGGCGGGCATATGCCAAATCTTAAGGACCTTAAAAACAGGATCGAGTCGGTCAAATCGACCCGCAAGATCACCAAGGCCATGCAGATGGTCGCGGCTGCAAAACTGCGTCGCGCCCAGGAATCTGCCGAAGCCTCGCGTCCCTATGCCGAGCGGTTCAATGCCGTGATGGCGGGGCTGGCGGCTTCGGTCGGGGGCAGCGACAGCGCCCCCAAGCTGCTCCGTGGCACGGGCAGTGATGATGTCCATCTGCTGGTTGTCATGACAGCTGAACGCGGCCTGTGTGGCGGCTTCAACTCGAACATCGCCAAGCTCGCTCGCCAAAAGGCGGACGAGTTGCGCGCCAAAGGCAAGACGGTCAAGGTTTTGACCGTCGGCAAAAAAGGCCGCGACGCGCTCAAGCGTGATTTTAGCGATCTGTTCGTTGGACATATCGACCTGAGCGAGGTCAAGCGTCTGGGGTATTCCAACGCGCAAGACATCGCCAAGGACGTCCTGTCTCGTTTCGACGGGGGTGAGTTCGACGTTGCCACGATCTTCTACTCGAAGTTCGTCAACGTTGTGACCCAGATCCCGACGGCACAGCAGGTCATCCCCGCCTCGTTCGAAGACGATGCGACGGGTGACGACAGCGGTGCGGTATTCGACTACGAGCCCAGCGAAGAGGCCATCCTGGCCGACCTGCTGCCTAAGGGGGTTGCCACCGCGATCTTCTCGGCTCTGCTCGAAAACGGAGCGTCTGAACAGGGTGCACGGATGTCCGCAATGGACAACGCGACACGCAACGCGGGTGAGATGATCGACAAGCTGACGATCCAGTTCAACCGCTCGCGTCAGGCCGTGATCACCAACGAGCTGATTGAAATTATTTCCGGCGCCGAAGCGCTGTAGAGACATACCGGAGACGAAACATGGCGAATGCAAAAGGCAAAGTCACACAGATCATCGGGGCCGTCGTCGACGTGCACTTCGAAGATCAGCTGCCTGAAATTCTGAACGCGCTGGAAACCACCAACAACGGCAAGCGCCTGGTGTTGGAAGTTGCTCAGCACCTGGGTGAAAACACCGTCCGTACCATCGCGATGGACGCGACCGAAGGTCTGGTTCGTGGCGAGGCAGTCACCGACACCGGCGCACCGATCTCGGTTCCGGTTGGCAACGCCACCCTGGGCCGCATCCTGAACGTGGTTGGTGAGCCGATCGACGAAAAAGGCCCGGTTGAAGCAACCGAAGCCCGTGCGATCCACCAGCCCGCGCCGACTTTTGATGAACAGTCGACCGAGTCGGAAGTTCTGGTCACTGGCATCAAGGTTGTTGACCTGCTGGCCCCTTACGCCAAAGGCGGTAAGATCGGCCTGTTCGGCGGTGCCGGCGTTGGTAAAACCGTTCTGATCATGGAACTGATCAACAACATCGCAAAAGTGCACTCGGGCTTCTCGGTGTTCGCGGGTGTTGGTGAACGGACCCGTGAAGGCAACGACCTATACCACGAGATGATCGAATCGAACGTTATTAAACCGGACAACCTGTCGGAATCGCAGGTGGCCCTGGTTTACGGTCAGATGAACGAACCTCCCGGAGCGCGTGCACGTGTTGCTCTGACAGGGCTGACCCTGGCTGAGCAGTTCCGTGACCAGTCCGGTACCGACGTTCTGTTCTTCGTCGACAACATCTTCCGTTTCACGCAGGCGGGTTCTGAGGTTTCGGCTCTGCTGGGTCGTATTCCTTCGGCGGTGGGCTACCAGCCGACCCTGGCCACCGACATGGGTGCCCTGCAGGAACGCATCACCTCGACCAAGTCGGGTTCGATCACGTCCGTGCAGGCGATCTACGTGCCTGCGGACGACCTTACCGACCCTGCGCCGGCAACCTCGTTTGCACACTTGGACGCGACCACCGTTCTTAACCGTGCGATCTCGGAAAAGGGTATCTACCCGGCGGTTGACCCGCTCGACTCGACCTCGCGTCTGCTCGACCCGGCCATCGTTGGTGAAGAGCACTACAAGGTCGCAACCGACGTTCAGCAAATCCTTCAGCGCTACAAGTCGCTGCAGGACATCATCGCCATCCTCGGCATGGACGAACTGTCGGAAGAAGACAAACTGACCGTTGCCCGTGCCCGTAAGATCGAGCGCTTCCTGTCGCAGCCGTTCGACGTGGCCGAAGTCTTTACCGGTTCGCCGGGCGTTCAGGTTCCTCTGGATGTGACCATCGCGTCGTTCAAAGCGGTTGTCGCTGGTGAATACGATCACCTGCCCGAAGCGGCCTTCCTGATGGTTGGCGGCATCGAAGAAGTGATCGCCAAAGCGGAGAAGATGGCCGCAGAAGCCGCCTAAGGAGTATCCCTGATGGCAAACACGATGCAATTCGACCTCGTCAGCCCTGAGCGGAGCCTTGCTTCGCTTAGCGCGACGGCGGTCCAGATTCCCGGCGCGGACGGGGACATGACGGCAATGCCCGATCATGCCCCCACAATTACAACTCTGCGCCCGGGCATCCTGAAGGTCGAAGCACCCGAAGGGGCCAGTGAATACCTGGTCACCGGCGGGTTTGCTCAGATCAATGGCGATGGCCTGTCGGTTCTGGCCGAAAAGGCCATTCCGGTTGCTGAAGTAACACGTTCGCATCTGGACGATCTGATCGCTGACGCCCGCGCCTCGCACGAGGCAGCCAAGGCCGGTGACGATCAGACCATCGTCGACGATGCTGCAAAGTTGCTGGCTGACATGGAAGCTCTAGGAACGCATATGAGCCTGTAAGGGTTCATGACATTCTGATCACTTGGAACGGCCCCGTATACGCGGGGCCGTTTTTTTGTCGTGATTTTGCCATTCGCTGAAGTTAAGCTGCAGGAATTGAACAATAAAAGACGATAGATGAAAAAGTTTCAAACCCATCCCATCGGCATTGATCAGGGCGAGGAGGTCTTGTTTTCCGATTTCGCCGATGGTGGCGTGATGTGGACTGGTGAGGGCCCGCGTGAGCGTCGCGTAAGCGTCCGTTTTTCAGAAGTGTTCCGCTCTGTGCCAATCGTCCAGATAGGCGTGGTGCTTTGGGATGTGGATACGTCTTCCGCTTTACGCGCTGAAGTTCAGGCCGAAGATATAACGTCGGAAGGATTCAATGCGGTGTTTCGCACCTGGTCCGATACGCGTATCGCCAGAATTCGGGTGAATTGGACCGCAATTGGAGATGTTTCGCATGAAGACGATTGGGATATCTCGTGAAGCAGGCCTGTTCGTGAGATAAGATTGCGCACCTTCGCGCGTCGTCCCATAAAGAAGACTGTCCACCCCAAATAGCGGCTAACGCAACCGGAGGATCTTACAGGTGTTTGCACGAGATCATATCGAATACGAAGCCTTGGATCTTCCGGATCGTATGGACTTGTCTGATGAAGAAATGCTGACCGAAGCGCGAGCGTTCTACGACAAGATGAAACGCCGCCATACCGTGCGTGATTATTCGGACCGGCCCGTCGAGCGCACGGTCATCGAAGAGTGCATTCGCGCAGCCGGAACAGCGCCCTCAGGGGCCAATCATCAGCCCTGGCACTTTGTGGCAATCTCGAACCCTGAGATGAAGCACCGTATTCGGGAAGAAGCGGAAGCTGAAGAGCGCAGGTTTTATGAAGGCGGTGCCGGGGATGAATGGCTGAAGGCGCTTGAACCAATCGGGACTAACGATCAGAAGCCGCATCTGGAAGACGCACCGTGGCTGATAGTGATTTTCGCCCAACGTTGGGGTCATTTCGCTGATGGAGATCGGTTCAAAAACTACTACGTGCCTGAAAGCACGGGCATTGCCACGGGCTTTTTGTTGACGGCGCTGCACCATGCAGGGCTGGTATCGCTGACCCACACACCCAACCCGATGAAATTCCTGAATAAACTGCTAAACCGCCCTGATCATGAAAAGCCTATTATGATCGTAGCTGTAGGCCACCCGCAAGACGACGCGAAGGTGCCAAAAGTTGCAAAGATGAAAAAACCGTTGGAAGAAATCATGACGGTCGCCGAATAGGCAGGCCGTCATGAATTCAGACATTATCTATGGTAGTCAGCAGTTTTTCGATCAATCCATATGATAAAGTGACTCGTAGATCGGCGTCAGTGTCTTGTCTTCGAACAGCGATGATACACTTGTGCCGTTCCAAATGTTCAGGATCGCCTGCGTAAAGATCGGCGCGGTGGGTACGATGCGGATGTTGGCGGCCTTGTTGATCTCGACCGTAGGCTGGATCGTGTCCGATAGGACCAGAGATTTCATCACCGAATTGGTCACACGTTCAACCGCCGGTCCACTCATGACACCGTGGGTGATGTAGGAGTGTACTTCCTTGGCGCCGTTATCCATCAGCACCTGGGCAGCTTTGCACAGAGTGCCAGCGGTATCGCAAATGTCATCGACAATCAGGCAGATTTTGTCTTTCACGTCACCAATGACCGTCATCTCGGCCACTTCGCCTGCCTTTTCGCGGCGTTTGTCAACGATCGAAAGGGGCGCATTGATGCGTTTGGCCAATTCACGGGCACGTGCAACACCGCCGACATCCGGCGAGACCACCATCAGGTCGTCCATCTGATCCTTGAATTGTTTCTTCACATCCAGGGCAAAGATCGGAGAGGCATATAGGTTGTCCACCGGCATGTCGAAAAAGCCCTGAATCTGGGCTGCGTGCAGATCCATGGTTAGAATCCGTTCGATACCCGCACCAGTCAGCATGTTTGCCACCAGCTTGGCGCTGATTGGCGTGCGCGCTTTGGTGCGGCGGTCCTGACGGGCGTACCCGAAATACGGAATGACAGCGGTGATCCGGGCTGCGGATGAACGGCGCAGGGCATCTGCGATGATCAGCAGCTCCATCAGATTGTCATTGGCGGGGTTCGAGGTTGGTTGAACGATAAACATATCTTCACCGCGCACATTCTCGAAAACCTCGACGAAAATCTCTCCGTCGTTGAACCGTTCGACCCTTGCATCGACCAGCCCCTGGTCAACGCCGCGATGAAGGCTCATGCGACGTGCAATGGTTTCGGCAAGCGGAAGATTGGCGTTCCCAGCGATAAGCTTGGGTTCGTGAAGTGTCGGCATCGGCTGATTTTCCCCGGGCAGCAGTGGCAATGTGACAGATTCGTGATGTTGACACCGCTTAGCATGGGTCTACCGTCCCGCAAAGATAACGCAGCGGAGAAAGTGAACATGGCCCAGATTGACTACTTTTTTGCGACACTCTCGCCCTATTCCTATCTGGCGGGAATGCGCCTTGAAGAGATCGCGGCAAAACACGGTGCGACGATCAACTATAAACCATTGGATATTGTTGCCCTGTTCGGCCGGACAGGTGGAACGCCACCAAAAGACCGACATATATCTCGCATCGAATACCGCGCGCAGGAATTGGTGCGCCAAGCGCGCAATCTGGATATGCCGTTGAACCTGCAGCCTGCGCACTGGCCGACGAACATGGCACCGTCCTCTTACGCTGTGATCGCAGCAGTACAGGATGGATCAGGTGATGTGGGTAAACTTTGCCATTCCTTCTTGCGTGCCTGCTGGGCAGAAGAAAAGGACATCTCTGATGATGGCGTGATCCGGGATTGCTTGGAACAGGCAGGATTTAGTCCAAATCTAGCTGATAGTGGCCTGTTGGTAGGTGCGGAAACCTACGCCGCAAATCTGGAAGAAGCCGTGGACCGGGGTGTTTTCGGGGCACCTTTCTACATCACACCGGACGATCAGAGGTTCTGGGGACAGGACCGTCTTGATGATCTGGACAAGCATCTGGCTGAGATGAAATAGCCGGGGCAGGGAGGCACGGCTACAAGAGGTTCAGAAACCGATCGATCTGGTCGGTTTCGATGGACCAGTCACAGACAAGGCGGCAGGCCAGCATCTCGTCTTCGTCGACACCGTCCAACGTATCGCCCCACAGGTGATAAACGGCGCCGGCCTCGTGCAGGCGCTTGTGTTGGCTGCGAGGAAAGCTTGCGAAAATCATGTTTGCCTGGGGTTCATGCAGGAATTCTGCCCCGACTGCCCGCAGACCACCCGCCAATCGCGCGCAATTGGCATTCGCTTTGCGAGCTGATTTCAGCCACAGGTCATCCTGCAGATAAGCAGCCATCTGGGCCGACAGATAACGGTGCTTGGAAAACAGGTGCGCCCCGCGCTTGCGCCGCAGCTCGAACTCCCAAGCTTTGCTTTCGTCGAAGAAGATTACGGCCTCGACACCCATCAGCCCGTTTTTGGTGCCGCCAAAGCTGACTGCGTCAACACCAGATTTCCACGTCATCTCTGCCGGTGAGCAATTCAAAGCGACCAGAGCGTTAGTGAAGCGTGCACCATCCATATGCACCGGCAACCCATACTTCTTGGCAACGCCACACAAGGCTTGAAGTTCGGCAAGCGAGTAAACCGAGCCACGCTCGGTCACCTGAGTGATCGAGACAGGCCCGCGCTGCGGACCATGCACGCCGCGGGTTTCTTCCCCCTCAATGGACTTGGTCAATGCTTCGGGGGTCATCTTGTCGCCACCCGGCACCAGAGTCAGTTTCGCGCCGGTGTAGAATTCGGGGGCATTGCACTCATCCTCATGGATATGAGCAACGGGTGAACAGAACACGGTTTCCCACGGCTTGCTCAGCGTTGCCAACGCCAGTGAATTCGCTGCCGTTCCCGTAGCGACCAGATAAACTGCCGCACCCGGTGCTTCGAAAATGCCGCGGATTTGGTCGCGCACTTCGTTCATCAAGGTGTCGGCGCCATAAGCCATCTGATAGCCCTGATTGGCTTCGGCCAATGCGGCCAGAACTTCGGGATGAACAGGCCCGGAATTATCAGAGGCAAAATGCATTAATTCGGCTCCTCGATGATGTAGTCTTCCCACTCTTCCATGGGCGTTTCGAATTCAGATACGGTTCGCCGCTGCACGGAGACTCCGGCGGTGTGAACGCTTTCAGGCGTACCTGATAGCAAAGGGTGCCAGTCGTAAAGCGGTTTGCCTTCCCAGAGCAGTCGATAGGCGCAAGTCTGGGGCAGCCAATAGGCATGGTTGTCGATGTTATCGGGTGTCATGACGATGCATTCGGGCACGAATTGGTGGCGGATATCATATTGGGTGCACCGGCAAGTTTCGTCATCCAGCAGGCGACAGGCAACACAGGTCAATGCGACCTCGCCCGTATCTTCGTCTTCCAGCTTGTTAAGACAGCATTTGCCGCAACCATCGCACAGGGCCTCCCACTCACGCTGGTTCATCTTGCGCAGCGGCTTGCATTCCCAGAATCGGGGCGCGAGGCCAGCTCGATCGATTGGATCCGTAGTCATGTACTGGCCAGTATCTCTCTCGCGCGCGCGCAATCGGCATCCATCTGCGAGATCAACCCGTCGAGGCCGTCGAATGTCATTTCGGGTCGCAGATAGTCGACCAGACCAACGGACAGCGTGGCACCGTAAAGATCACCTGAGAAATTGAACAGAAATGTCTCGATGTTAGGAACCTCGCCTTGGAACATGGGCCGGGTCCCGACCGATGCCGCCCCGTGATAGCTGCCCTGATGCGGGCCATCCAGGACGTCGACCAAAACTGCATAAACGCCGAATCTTGGAGGGTGCAGTCCTTCGATCGACATATTGGCTGTCGGGTACCCCAACTCTCGTCCGCGTTGCTCGCCTCCGACGACCTCACCCTCAATCCGGTGCCAGTGCCCCAGCATTGTTGCCGCATCGCGCGGGCGCCCCTCTGACAGAGCTGTCCGGATCGCAGTCGACGAAACCACATTCTCGGTGCGCTCCAACAGGGGCGCGATGGTCACACCGAACCCCATCTCTTCGCCAAAGCGAACCAGGTCCTGAGGGTTACCGCTGCGCCCTTTGCCAAAACAAAAATCGGCACCCACGACAACATGAGAAAGCCCCAGACCATCGCATATGACATTCCTCGCAAAAGCTTCGGGCGTCATTCCCGCGAGCGTTGAATTAAAAGGCAGTTCATAAAGCTTCTGCACGCCGAGTTTTTCCAGCCGGTGCGCGCGCGCATTGCCGCGCATCAGACGAAAGGGCGGTGCCTCTGGGGAAAAATACTCTCGTGGATGCGGCTCAAATGTCATGACCCCCAGCGGCGCGTTCAATTCAGCATTGCGCGCCAACTCGATGACGGATTGATGGCCAAGATGAACACCGTCAAAGTTCCCGATGGCGACACTTGCGCCTCGGTCTTCTGGTTCAACAAACTGGAAGTCCCGGATGATATGCATGCGGCTTGCCTAGCGGGACTGCCCGTCAGGTTCAAGCCGCAGTTCGGTTAAGGTGGATTATCAGTCGAACTTGCGGCTCGGAGCAAGCACCATGGCCTCACCCACCAACACTTTCTTTCCGTCAACTGCGCAGTGGCAATCCAGTTTCACCCGACGTTTGGCAAAATCGATATCGATCACCTTGACCTCGGCATAAACCATGTCGCCCGGACGCACCGGCGCCAGAAATTTAAGCGATTGTCCCATGTACACGGTTCCATGTCCGGGCAGCTGCTCTCCGATCACGGCAGAGATCAGGCCGGCGGTCAGCATGCCATGCGCAATGCGCCCTTCGAAAATCGTATCGCGGGCATAGTCATCATCCAGATGAACCGGATTCCGGTCGGTCGATACTTGAGCGAACATCTCGATATCTTCATCGGTCACGACTTTGCGCAAGTGCCGTGACATGCCCATTTCGATGTCTTCGATGCAAATCGTTCCGCGCGGAAGGTTGTCCAACATGCTGCCCTCATTCGAGATCGAAAGAGCAACAAAAGACCATCATCTGCCGCTCGTCGGCAACTTTATTACTTCGCAGTTGCAGAAAATCAAGTCTTTTTTGCTATCTCAGGCGACCAATCGAATAGGTTGGATTGATCTGTTCCTTCTCGTTATGGGCTTTCAACGCGTCTTCGTCTGGATGATGTGATGTTTTGGTTTCTGCGGCTGCCAAACCGCCGGTGATGAAGAGGGTATCAATGCCTTCCCCCATGCCTCCAGCGATATCTGTTTGCGGCCCGTCCCCTATGGCAAGTATTTCAGAATCCGACACATCAACCCCAATCGCCTGCAACCTGCGCCGGGCCAGATCGTAGATCGGCGGGTGTGGCTTACCGAAATATAGGCTTTCACCACCCATCTCGGTATAAAGTCGGGCCAAAGCACCTGCGCACCATTCGCGCGTTTCGCCTCGGTCCACCACGATGTCCGGATTTGCGCAGAGCAGTTTCATCCCTTTCTGCTTGGCATAAAGAAAGTCGGGCCGGTTCACATCTGGGTCCGCCATCGGGTCGAACGGGCCGCAACACACGATGCCTTCGGCCGCGTCCAGCGGAACGCGTTCAATGTGGATCGGATGATCCAGCAGTTTCAGGGGTTCAAAAAAACCGGCATCCCGCTGCCATTCCCCCATGAAGTAGACTTTTTCGCCAATCGCCCCGCGAAACATCGCTGAACGCGCCGAATCACCGCTGGTTGCAATCGTGTCATAGGAATCTGCCGGCACATTGAAATGTAAAAGCTGCTCGGCAACCCCGGCCCGAGGCTTGGGGGAATTGGTTACAAGAACCACCGTGCCACCACGTTGACGATAAGCTTGCAGTGCCGCGACGGCCTCTGGGTAGGCAGTTATCCCATTATGAACGCAACCCCACAAATCAACAAACAGCGCTTTGTAGCGGTCAGAGATTTCAGCGAGTGAAGAAACGATCTGGGTCATGGCGCGCCTCGTGCAGCAGGGAATGCGAGATGTCAAAGCCTATGGCAGAGCGTGGCGCAATTGGCCAGAGGTGCAGCCCAGGCGGAGCGGCCGAAATCAACCCCCCTTGTTCATCTGGCCAAAAATATCTCGGAGCACGAGGCAGAGCCTCGCAAAAAAAAGCGCCCGGTTTCGGGCGCCTTTGATGATCTAAATTCAAACCTTGAGGTTCGGAATGATCTGCTTTTTCCGGCTCATCACGCCGGGCAACACAACCGCGTCACCGTCCACGGTTGCGCCAAAGCTCTTCTCAGCGACGCTTTTCACCAGATCATTTGGAACCAATAGCGTCGCTTCTTCGTTCAAAATATCGACCACGAACAGCAACACCTGATCAACGCCGTCTTCCTTGGCCACATCAGCCATCGAGCTTACGATGCTGTCCTTGCGATCCAGCACGACACCGGGGGCAGTGGTTTCCAGAACCGAGACCCGGAACTTGGTGCCGTCGACTTCGTATTCTTTGCTGTCCATGCGGATCAGTTCGGCGTCCGAGAATGACGATACATCCGATTTTGCTGCAAACATGTCGGCGGCGTAGGCCGAGACATCCAGACCAAGTTCAGCCGCCAGTTTCTCAGCCACGGCGCGGTCGTGCGCGGTGGTTGTGGGTGAGCGGAATTCCAGTGTGTCCGACAGGATGCAGGTCAGCGCGGCACCTTTGATCGCGTCGGGCATCTTGGCGGCGTCGTCACCCATTAGATCGACCATGATGGTTGCCGTGCAGGCCAGCGGGCGCACGGTGATGTCGATAGGGCCTTTGGTTTCAAGCCCGCCAACCAGTTTGTGGTGGTCGATTATGGCGCGGATATCTGCGCTATTGATGCTGGCGGGCAGCTCGGCCGGATTGTTGGTGTCGACGATGACAACCGGTGCATCCTCGGCCACGTCCTCGATGATTTGCGGCTTGGGCAGGTCCCAACGCTCAAGCATAAAGGCGGCTTCGGTGTTGGGTTCGCCTAGCAAAACGGGCTGTGCCTGTTCACCTTTTACTTCGTTCAGATACCATGACCACAGGATCGGAGAGCCGGTGGAATCGGTGTCGGGAGATTTGTGGCCAAAAACTAGCGTTGTCATGTCTCGTGTCCTGAAGAATATGGATTTGCGCGCCTTATAGGGTGGTCAAACACGGTTGTCACCCGGAAGCAAACTTGCTGCGACCCTTGGTCTGAAAACCTAGAATTCAGCGCGTTCCAGTGTATATCCGGCTTGCTGTAGCTGGTTCAGTAAGCCGTAGTCGTTGCTAAGATGTCCGGCCCCGACAGCGATCACCGCGGTCTGATCCTTCAGGTTCAGAATCTTTTCCATCCAGTTGGCGTTGCGTTGCACCAGAAGCTGATCCTCGAACCCTTTCCATTCGGCGTTAAACTCTTCTGGTGTCATCCCTGAAGCTTCAAGTCCCTGAATTTTCGCAAGCTCAATGATCGCGGCGTGCTGCTCTTCGATATAGGCGTTCGCCATCGTGATCATTTGGTCGTCCCCGGCCTGCAGCGCCCCGGCCAGCCTGGTCAGTGACGCCACTTGTTCCTCCAGAGGATGGCTGTCGAACATGGCGATCAGATCCTCGATCCGCTCCAGCGAATACTGGGGTATCCCGTGTTGTTCGGCCAGTTCCGTCAGGCGCGTGTCCATGCCGCGATCAAAGTCTGGGGTATTCATCAGGCAAGGCGGAATGCCCAACATCATGCTTAGAAACCAAGGGCGCATCTTGGCGGCCATCCAGGCGGGAATGCCACGCTCGGCCAGAGTCGCGGACAGCGCTGTCCAATCTTCTTCCGACATCAGGTCAATCAAAGTGGGGCCGGACGTAATCAGGACCGGGCTGAAATCATCGGCCAGATCTTTTTCGAACGCGTCCATTTCGTCCTGTGTGACCTCGAAGAAAAACGCGTCGGCCTGACTCAGAACTGGCTCCAAGCGCTCGACCACGGGTGCCATGCGGGGGTCGCTGGTGTGGAGGGTGCCGATCAGGTGCAAGACGGTCCCGTCTTTTGTCGCGATCCAGTGGTTGCCCTCCGGAAACGGAATGTCACTGATTGTCTTCTCGAGATCAGCTTGACTTTCGGCCGACAGGTCAAGCCTAAGATCTCTCCCTTCGCAGGCCGCATGGGCGGTAATCGGAAGCAAAAGGCCGAGACAAAAGCTGAGCAAGCGCATATGGAACCTTCCGGAAATGGCGAATATGACCAAGACGTACTCCTGCCTTCTTGTAAGTTGCAATGTAGTTTGTCTTCAAACCGTGGCTGGCAATCCGCGCGAAACTACATAGCATAGCGTTATGAAGCTCGAGCAGGATCTCTATCCACCCATCAAAGCCTTGTTGGAACGTCAGGGATATACCGTGAAAGGTGAGGTTGGCGCCGCCGATATTGTTGCTCTGCGGGATGGGCAGGAGCCGGTGATCGTGGAACTCAAGCTGCGCTTCAGTCTCGCGCTGTTTCATCAGGCCATCACACGACTGAAAATAACCGATCAGGTCTATATTGGGGTCTGTAAACCAAAAGGCCGGGCAGCGAGACGGGCGTTGAAGGATAATCTGGCGCTGTGCCGCCGCCTGGGATTGGGCCTGATCACCGTGCGCTCTGATGGAGCGGTCGAGGTTCAATGCGATCCCGGCCCCTATGCGCCGCGCAAGGATAAGGTCAGGGCTAAGCGATTGCTGCGCGAGTTTGAAAGGTTGCAGGGCGATCCCAATGCGGGCGGTGCCACGCGTCATGGGATCGTAACGGCCTATCGGCAAGATGCGCTAAAATGCGCGGCCCATCTGGCAGAGAACGGAGCGGGCAAGGGGGCCGATGTCGCAAAGGCCACTGGCGTAAGTGCGGCGACACGTTTGATGTACGACAATCATTACGGCTGGTTCGAAAAAGTGGAAAAGGGCGTCTACGCGCTGTCTGAGGCAGGGCAAGAAGGTCTGAAACACTGGGCGTACAGCTGGGATCAGCCAGACTAGGTGCCTTGTTCTTGCCTGCTTATCGCGCCAGGCAAAAAAATCTTTCACATATTGTTGACTCGCTTCCTGCAACTCCCTAGCTATGCGTCGTTATCACTCATGAGACCCGAGTGCTAACGCCTCGTCAGTCGGCGAGGGGAGGATAACAAACTTTGAGCCCAAGGAGCTGCAAAGATGGCATTGAAACCGCTTCATGACCGTGTGCTGGTTCGTCGCGTAGAAAGCGAAGAGAAAACCGCAGGCGGACTGATCATTCCCGACAGCGCAAAAGAAAAGCCCAGCGAAGGCGAAGTCGTTGCAACCGGCGAAGGCGCGCGCAAGGACAGCGGCGAACTGATCGCGATGGCTGTAAAAGCTGGCGACAAGATCCTGTTCGGCAAATGGTCGGGCACCGAGGTTCAGGTCAACGGCGAAGAGCTGCTGATGATGAAAGAAAGCGACATCATGGGGATCATCGAGTAAGCGCACCCGCTTTCTCTGATCTTCATTTCAACAGATATTCTCAAGGAGAGACAACATGTCTGCAAAGGACGTCAAGTTTGACACCGATGCCCGTAACCGCATGCTGGCCGGTGTAAATGTTCTGGCCGATGCTGTCAAAGTGACCCTGGGCCCGAAAGGCCGCAACGTGGTTCTGGACAAATCCTTTGGCGCGCCGCGCATCACCAAAGACGGTGTTTCGGTTGCCAAGGAAATCGAACTGGAAGACAAGTTCGAAAACATGGGCGCGCAGATGGTGAAAGAAGTCGCCAGCCGCACCAATGACGAAGCCGGCGACGGCACCACCACCGCAACCGTTCTAGCCCAAGCCATCGTTCGCGAAGGTCTGAAGCAGGTTGCTGCTGGCCTGAACCCGATGGACCTGAAGCGCGGCATCGACCTGGCAACTGCCAAGGTTGTCGAAGGCATCAAAGACGCTTCGCGTGAAGTCAAAGACTCGGCAGAAGTTGCTCAGGTTGGCACCATCTCGGCCAACGGCGAAGCCGAAATCGGCCAGCAGATCGCAGACGCGATGCAGAAGGTTGGCAACGAAGGCGTTATTACCGTCGAAGAAAACAAAGGTCTGGAAACCGAGACCGATGTTGTCGAAGGTATGCAGTTCGACCGTGGCTACCTGTCGCCTTACTTCGTCACCAACGCAGACAAGATGATCGCAGAACTCGACGACTGCATGATCCTGCTGCACGAAAAGAAACTGTCCTCGCTGCAGCCGATGGTTCCGCTGCTCGAGCAGGTGATCCAGTCGCAGAAGCCGCTGCTGATCATCGCGGAAGACGTTGAAGGCGAAGCGCTGGCGACCCTCGTGGTCAACAAACTGCGCGGCGGCCTGAAAATTGCTGCTGTCAAGGCACCGGGCTTCGGCGACCGCCGCAAAGCCATGCTGCAGGACATCGCGATCCTGACCGGTGGTCAGGTGATCTCCGAAGATCTGGGCATGAAGCTCGAGTCCGTCACCATGGACATGCTGGGCACCGCCAAGAAGATCGAGATCACCAAAGACGAAACCACCATCGTCGACGGTGCTGGCGAGAAAGCCGAGATCGAAGCACGTGTTGCTCAGATCCGCACTCAGATCGAAGAAACCTCGTCGGATTACGACCGTGAGAAGCTGCAAGAGCGCGTTGCCAAACTGGCAGGCGGTGTTGCCGTTATCCGCGTTGGCGGCATGACCGAAGTTGAAGTGAAAGAGCGTAAGGACCGTGTGGACGATGCTCTGAACGCAACCCGCGCTGCTGTACAAGAAGGCGTTGTTGTGGGCGGTGGTGTTGCTCTGGTTCAGGCCGGTAAAGCACTGGAAACTCTGGAAGGTGCAAACGCCGACCAGAACGCAGGTATCAACATCGTTCGTAAGGCAATCGAAGCGCCTCTGCGCCAGATCGCCGAGAACGCTGGTGTCGACGGTGCGGTTGTTGCTGGCAAAGTTCGCGAAAGCGACGACGCAGCATTCGGCTTCAACGCTCAGACCGAAGAATATGGCGACATGTTCTCGTTCGGTGTGATCGACCCGGCCAAAGTTGTCCGTACCGCTCTGGAAGATGCGGCATCGGTTGCGGGCCTGCTGGTCACCACCGAAGCAATGGTTGCCGATAAGCCCGCCAAAGAAGGCGCGGCACCTGCCGGCGGCATGCCCGACATGGGCGGCATGGGCGGCATGATGTAAGCTGCTTAAGCCTTAGTGCTTAATAGCGGGGTCGCCTTTGGGCGGCCCCGGTTTTGTTTGGAATGTCTGTTGTGCATTCGTATCATTGGCGCTGGTAGGCTCTGGTCCGAGGAGGGTCGGGATTGGCTCGGCAATCGGGAATGTGAGTGTGCAAATCCCTTTGAAACGGCTATGCGGTTGATATGCGACTGTTTCTTCTGACCGCTTTGACAATGTGCGCCTTCGCTGCGAATTCGATCCTGAACCGCCTTGCTATCGATAGTGGCGCAAGTGATCCGGCGGGATTTGCCATTATCCGGGTTTTGGCTGGTGCCTTGGTTTTAACGGTATTGGTGGCGCTTCGGGGCGGCTCGATCCCTGTTTTTAATCGTCGACGTGTTGTTGGGGCCGGGTCACTGTCGCTTTATATGATCGGGTTTTCAGTAGCGTATCTGACGCTTGATGCCGGGCTTGGTGCGCTGATCCTGTTCGGGGTTGTGCAAATTACCATGTTTGCGATTGGTGCAATGACTGGTTCTGCACCCACTTTGAGACAGATATTGGGTGCCGGTATTGCGCTTGGTGGACTGGTTTTTGTTCTTTGGCCTGCTGGGACGGTTCAGGTCGACCCGACAGGGGCCGGCTTAATGACGGCTGCCGGGGTCGGGTGGGCCATATATTCCATCGCGGGCCGGTCCGAACCAGATGCATTGTCGGGAACTGCAGCAAATTTCATCATGGCGTTGCCCGTCACGGGATTTGCCCTGTTCCTGCTGGGAAGCAATTGGCAAATGTCTCCGCTTGGCTATGGGCTGGCTGCGCTTTCCGGAGGCGTCACGTCCGGTCTCGGCTATGCGCTATGGTACCGTGTCGTGCCACAGCTTTCACCGGCGGTGGCCGCGATCGTGCAACTCAGCGTTCCAGCTATCGCAATTGCTGCCGGGGTCATCCTGTTAGCCGAGATGGCAAGTCTAAGGCTTCTGCTCGGCGCCGGATTTGTACTCGGCGGCATCGCACTGGCGGTGCTGCGCCGGAACCGTGGCTAGGGGTTCCCTCGGCCTGGGTTAGGCCTTATCTGGCGTGTATGAAATTTCTTGCTGTTCTCCTCTTGTGCCTTATGCCTGCGGTGGCCAATGCGAAATGCGTGGTTCTTCTGCATGGCCTCGCGCGCACAGAGGCCTCGTTTACCGTCATGGAACAGCTTTTTCATGCGCATGGTTACACTGTGGTTCGTCCAGGTTACCCTTCGACAGACCTACCAATACCAGACCTCGCCAACCAGACTTTACCAGCTGCGTTCGCCGCCTGCGGGGAGGATACGGTTAACGTTGTAGCGCATTCGATGGGGGGCATTCTGCTGCGCTATTGGTTGCAGGACAACGACCCCGAGAATCTGGGACGGGTTGTCATGCTCGGGCCTCCTAATCAGGGCAGCCAACTGGTGGATGAGCTTGGTGCTTGGGAGGTTTTCGGCTTTCTGAACGGCCCTGCCGGGCTGGCATTGGGAACCGGACCCGAGGGTATTCCACGCCGTCTGCCGCCTGTTGATTTTGATCTGGGGGTGATCGCAGGCGAGAACTCATTGAACCCATTGTTCTCGTCTCTGATCGATGGTCCAGATGACGGCAAGGTATCGATAGAGACCACAAAGGTTGAAGGTATGGCTGATCACATCGTCTTGCCGGTGACGCATACGTTCATGATGAACAACCCGCGGGTCATGGCGCAGACCCTGCATTTCATCGAATTCGGACAGTTCGATCCACAAATCACCTGGCTTGACGGGGTGATGGATATCATCGACCAGATCTGCCTTGGGGAAGATTGCTCGGAACCGGACTCGGAGCCCACTCAATGAACTCATTGGAACTGACATTGACCGGCGCGAATGTTCTGTTGCCCGGCGAAGGGGTGTCGCGTGCTGAACTGACGATCGCCGAAGGTACCGTTCAATCCGACAGGGCAGGACGACAGATTGATCTGTCAGGATACCTCATCCTGCCTGGCATCATTGATTTACATGGCGACGGTTTTGAACGTCACATTGCCCCCCGACGCGGTGCCATGAAGCAGATGGCAGAGGGCATTTTATCGGTCGAGGCGGAACTGGCCGCGAATGGAATAACCACAGCCGTTCTGGCGCAGTTCCACAGTTGGGAAGGCGGCGTGCGCGGGCCCGAGTTTGCTGGTCAGGTTTTTGACGCCATCGCTGCGGTTCGGGATGATGTTGTAACCCAACTGATCCCTCAACTGCGCTTCGAAACCCATATGCTGGACGACTATGACGGGCTGCCCGAACGTATCGCGGATTGGCAGGTGCCTTATGTGGTTCTGAATGATCATCTACCTCATGACCGGCTGGCTGAGGGGCGAAAACCACCCCGCTTGACGGGGCAGGCGCTGAAGGCGGGACGGAATCCCGAAGTGCATTTTGAGATGCTGAAGGCAATGCACAACCGCAGCGCCGAGGTGCCAGCAGCACTGGACAGCCTTTGCACTGTCCTTGCGAACCGAGGAATTCGGCTCGGCAGCCATGATGATACAACGCCGCAGGATCGTGCTGAGTGGCGCGAGCGCGGGGTGATGATCTCGGAATTTCCGGAAACGCTGGAAGCCGCCGAATGTGCCCGAGCGGGCGGAGATCACATCATCCTCGGCTCACCCAATGTTGTGCGGGGCGGCTCACATAAGGGAAATGCCAGCGCGGTGGATCTGATCTCGATGGGTTTGTGTGATGCATTGGCATCGGATTACCACTACCCCAGCCCGCGCCGCGCTGCGCTGATGTTGATAAAATCTGGCCTGCTGGATATTGCGAGCGCCTGGGCGCTTGTCTCGTCCGGTCCCGCGCGGGTTTTAGGCCTGAAGGATCGCGGAACGTTACAGCCCGGATATCGTGCTGATCTGGTGATACTCGATGCGACAACCCACAAAGTCGCCGCCACACTATCAGGCGGGTGTGTCAGCTATATGTCCGGTAGTATCGCAACACGTTTCTTGAGCTGATCCCGGCTTCATCTGGCTAAAAATACCTCCGCCGGAGGCATCGCGCTTAAGCGCGATTACCTCATCGCGAAATCCGGTTGAAATGCCCCATCTTGCGGCCGGCCTTGACCTCGGCCTTGCCATAGAGATGCAGTGCTACGTCCCGTTCGCGTGAAAGCTCGGGTACGCGGTCCATGTCATGCCCGATCAAATTCTCCATCACGACGTCCGAATGGCGCTGACCGTCGCCCAAAGGCCAACCGGCCACGGCGCGAACATGTTGTTCAAACTGATCCACGGCGCAGCCGTTCTGGGTCCAGTGACCCGAGTTATGAACGCGCGGCGCGATTTCATTCACGATCAATCCTTGTGGCGTCACAAACAATTCGACACCCATGACGCCGACATAATCCAGCGCGTTGAGAATGTTGGCGGCCAGCAATACCGCATCTGTCCGCTGCGCCGGAGACAGGCGTGCCGGTATTGTGGTCGTGTGCAGGATGCCATCGCGATGGACATTCTCTCCAGGATCGAAACAGGCAACTTGCCCGTCCAGACCGCGTGCTGCGATGACCGAAACCTCGTGGCTGAAGTCCACAAACCCTTCCAGTATGGACGGCGCGCCCGCCATATCGGCCAGTGCCGCCCCGGCATCTTCGGGTGCGCGCAGCCGGGCCTGACCTTTACCGTCATAGCCGAAGCGGCGGGTTTTCAGGATGGCGGGGGTGCCAATGTCATCAATTGCGGCGCGCAAGCTGTCCAAATCGGAGATGTCTGCAAAGGGCGCGGTTAGCAGGCCTAAGCCTTGTAGAAATGTCTTTTCGGTCAAGCGGTCCTGACTGACCCGCAACGCCTCTCGACCCGGGTGAATGGGGCGGTGTGCCTCAAGCAGATCCAGCGCCTGGGTGGGGATGTTTTCAAACTCGTAGGTGATCACGTCCACCGACTCCGCAAAGGCCTTCAATGCGTCGGCGTCATCATAGGCGGCGGTCGTGACCTGATTTGCAACTTGACCGGCCGGAGGATTTGCGCCCGGCTCGAATATGTGGGACTTGAACCCCAACCGTGCAGCCGCGATCGAGAGCATCCTGCCCAGCTGACCGCCCCCCAATATCCCAATTGTCGCACCGGGCGTAAGCATATCTGACATCGTCATGTCTCCAATCTCTTGCCAATCGCACTCAGTGCAGCACGCAAGGCATCATGCGCGCCCTCGGATTGCAAAATATCCGTCATCTGAAGGCTCAGTGTGCCCTCGGTCGCAAGCGCGTCACGCTCGGCTGCCAGTTGGCCCGCATGCTCTTTTTGTATTGATGTCAGAAACCCTGACACAAGCTGCGTAGTGTAGAATTCGGCCCGGTCTTTGTCGCCGGTCTGATCAGCCAACCATTCGGTGCCTGTTGCCATAAGGTCCAGGATACCTGGCACCATGGCGCAGATGGCGAAGTGGGCGTTCAACGCGGCCTCATTGGCAACCTTGACCACAGGATTTTCGGGCTCGAACAAATCTGCCAAGAGGCGATCGTTGCCGTAAGCGGCCAATGGGCAACCTCCTGTCTGAAGGAAACCCAGCGGAATCGTTTGCACAAAATCCGATGCCGGCGCGCACAGGCAGGATAGCTGCTCCTCAGAGACGGCGGCCATCACTGAAACGATTTGCTGATCTGCGCGAAAGCTTAGCGGGGCCAGAACGTCCTCGGCCACATGGGGGCGCAGGCAGAGAAACACGATCTCGGACGCATCAATCACGCCTTGCGGAGTGCCAACTCGGACCCCAAGCTCGGCCTGCAGAGCCGAGGAGACTTGGGCATTGCGCTCGGTGACGTAAAGATCATGACCTTTAGCAGCCATCAGCCGCGCGATTGGCGCAGCGATGTGGCCTGTGCCGATGAAACCGATACGGCTCATTGCTGAGGTTCTTCCGGGATCGAAGCAGAGAGGGCCTCACGCCAGGCGTCGAGCCGATCCGCAAGCGCAGAATCCTGCAGCGCCAGAATGCCCGCGGCCATCAGGCCCGCATTGGCCCCGCCGGCCGAACCGATAGCCATGGTCGCAACCGGAAAACCTTTGGGCATCTGCACGATGGAATAGAGCGAATCCACACCCGACAACGCGCGGGTCTGCACCGGAACGCCAACTACCGGCACGCGGGTTTTCGACGCCATCATGCCCGGCAAATGCGCCGCACCTCCCGCACCCGCGATAATGACCTGCAAGCCGCGCGACACGGCGGTTTTGCCATAGTCCCAAAGACGGTCCGGCGTGCGGTGGGCTGAGACGATACGCGCCTCATATGCGATGCCCAGCTCATCCAGAATATCGGCGGCCTCTTTCATCGTAGGCCAGTCCGATTGGCTGCCCATGATGATCCCTACTTTCACATCGCTCATCCGCTTACGCCCCTGCCATCGGAAAGAGCGCGCACTATAGCCAAATCCGCATATGTGGCAATGCGGTACGCGCGTCTCAGGCGATGATATCGGGGGTCAATCTGTCTTCGATCAGACGGATGATGTCTTTCAGGCGCAGTTTCTGCTTTTTTAGCCGCTTGATCGTCAATTGGTCCGAGGTCCCCTTGGCCTGCAAGGCCTCGATCGCTTCGTCCAAATCACGGTGCTGGCGTCGAAAGACCTCTAATTCCACCCGCAGGACTTCATCGGTTTTCATCGAAAGATCGGTGGGTGCGTTCATGGACGACTCAGTGTTTCAAGTGGTGCTTCTAACACAAGATAGTGTGTCAGGGTTTATCCGGCCAGACCTTGTGGACATCCCTGTATCTTCCCATATTCTATATCACGCGGTTGCCGACATCGGGACCGCAGAATACGTCGCTTTGACAATGAAGGACGAAAATACGTGTCGAAACTTACCTTAGGCTCATACCCGCATCTTTTGGGGTTCGAGCAGTTGGAACGCCTTCTGGAACGGTCTGCAAAGGCCGGAAATGAAGGATACCCGCCCTATAATATCGAGCAGACCTCGGATTTTTCCTATCGCATCACCTTGGCGGTTGCCGGGTTCGCGGAAGAGGACCTGTCGATTACCATCGAGGATCGCCAGTTGGTGATCCGGGGCCGTCAGCGCGACGACAGCGAGGGGCGCATATTCCTGCACCGTGGCATCGCGGCGCGTCAATTCCAGCGCATGTTTGTGCTGGCTGACGGGGTCGAGGTGGGCGAGGCGATCATGGAAAACGGTCTGCTGCATGTGGACCTGACCCGCGCCGTGCCTGAAACCGTGGTTCAGACAATCAACATCAAGAAGGGGTAAGAGCAATGAATACACCGATTGAGATCAACGCCGAAGGCAATCGGATTGTCTATGTAAAGGCCGTTGATGTGGCAGACCTTCCGCAGGATCTGCGAGAGCAGGCAGGCGATCTGGATCAGCTGTATGCTGTCCACGATTCCGATGGGCAGCAATTGGCACTGGTTGCCGACCGCAAGCTGGCCTTTGTACTGGCACGCGAACATGACCTGTCCCCGGTGGCCGTTCACTAGGCCACCAAACATTCCGCCGAATTGACGTGACATTTTCTGCCTAAGCGGTGATCGTGCCGCTGATTGAAACGCAGGAGTGCGCGATGAGCTGGTATGATTTCGATTGGGTGGATGCGTTCAGCGATCAGGCCTTTGGTGGCAACGGCTGCGCAGTTGTGCATGGGGGTGCAGGGCTGTCGAACGCGGTTTGCATGGCATATGTGCGCGAGACTTCTCTGGTTGAATGCACTTTTACCGGGCCATCCGATATCGCTGATATCCGGGTCCGGTACTTCCTGGCCAGCCGGGAAATCCCATTTGCCGGGCACCCGACCATAGCAACCGTTGCAGCGATGCGATCACGGGGGTTGTTTCAGGGTGATGCTCTGACGCTTGAGACCGGAGCAGGGATTGTATCGATCAAACTAAATGGTGATGACATCGAAATGACGCAGGTCGCCCCGCGATTCGGCGATCATGTGCCCGCAGATCTGGTTGCCACCGCCATCAGCCTGCCGGAAGAGTTGGTAATTTCTCCACCGCAGTTCGTTTCAACCGGTCTGCCCTTTTGCATTACGGTCCTGCGCGATCACGAGGCGCTGCGCGCTGCCAAGCTGGATGTTGCTTTGCTCAGTCATATTACCGAAAAGGCCGGTTTCTCGGGGTCGGACATGGCTGAACCGTTTCTTGTAACACTGAAAGGCGCAACGACTACGGGCGACACATTCTCGCGCCTGATGATGGCGCCCCCCAGCCCGCCCGAGGACCCGTTCACCGGATCGGCCACCGGTGCGATGGCGGCCTATCTCTGGAAACAAGGACTGATGGACAAAGAGACATTCATCGCCGAACAGGGCCATGACATGGGCCGCCCCGGTCAGGCGACCGTGACACGCGTTGGACCTTCGGATGCGATGACGGGGATCAAAGTTGCCGGGCGCGGCCATGTCCTGATGCGCGGGCAGGTGAATTTGCCCGACTGAACCAGACCCGCACCTGCGAAAAAGGCCCTCAGAAATCTGAGGGCCTTTGATGTATTTTTTCGTCTTAAGTGATCAGGATGCTGCAATCAGCCCCATGCTTTCCAGCTTAAGCAGAACCTGATGTGCGCAGTTGTCAACCTCGACATTCTCGGTCTCGACGCGCAGCTCTGGGTCTTCAGGGGCGTCGTAAGGGTCGGAAATCCCCGTGAACTCTTTGATCTTGCCTTCACGTGCCAGTTTGTACAGACCCTTGCGGTCTCGGCGCTCGCATTCTTCAATGCTGGTCGCGACATGCACCTCGCAAAATGCACCGAATTGTTCGATCTCTTCACGTACAGCACGACGGGTAGTTGCGTAAGGTGCGATAGGAGCACAAATAGCAATACCGCCGTTCTTGGTTATCTCAGACGCGACATAACCGATGCGGCGGATGTTCAGATCGCGATGTTCCTTCGAAAAGCCCAGTTCCGAAGACAGGTTCTTACGCACGATATCCCCGTCCAGCAGGGTAACCGGACGATCCCCGGTCTCCATCAGCTTGACCATCAAGGCGTTGGCAATGGTGGATTTGCCCGAGCCTGAAAAACCGGTGAAAAACACGGTGAATCCCTGTTGCGAGCGCGGCGGGAAGCGGTTGCGCAGTTCCTGAACAACTTCGGGGAACGAAAACCATTCCGGAATCTCCAGCCCTTCGCGCAGACGGCGGCGCAGTTCAGTGCCCGAGATGTTGAGAATCGTGACGTTGTCCTTGTCCAGAATCTCGTCATTCGGCTCGTATTGCGCGCGTTCCTGCACGTAGACCATATGTTTGAAATCGACCATCTCGACGCCGATCTCGTCCTGATATTTTCGGAACAAGTCTTGCGCATCATAGGGGCCGTAGAAATCCTCACCGGCAGAGTTTTTGCCCGGACCTGCGTGGTCACGACCGACGATGAAATGGGTGCAGCCGTGGTTTGCGCGGATCAACCCGTGCCAGACTGCCTCGCGCGGGCCAGCCATGCGCATCGCAAGGTTCAGCAGCGACATCGACGTAGTCGAGGCCGGATATTTATCCAACACGGCTTCGTAGCAACGCACGCGGGTGAAATGATCCACATCGCCCGGTTTGGTCATGCCAACCACGGGATGGATCAGCAAGTTGGCCTGAGCTTCTTTTGCGGCACGGAAGGTCAATTCCTGATGCGCGCGATGCAAGGGATTGCGGGTCTGGAATGCCACGATACGGCGCCAGCCCACTTTGCGGAAATAGGCGCGCAGCTCGTTCGGCGTGTCGCGGCGGGCTTTGAAATCGTAATGCACGGGCTGCTGGATGCCAGTGACCGGGCCACCCAGATAAACTTTGCCCGCTACATTGTGCAGGTAATTCACAGCCGGGTGCGCATCATCATCAGCGCCAAAGACCTTTTCCGCCTCACGCGCCTTGTCTGGTGTCCAGCGGTCGGTCACGGTCATGGTGCCGAGGATCACGCCTTCCTGATCGCGCAGGGCAATGTCCTGCCCCAGCTCGATCGATGCGGCAAAATCCTCGTCAACATCCAAGGTGATCGGCATTGGCCAAAGTGTTCCATCGGCGAGGCGCATGTTTTCGACCACGTTGTCATAGTCCGCTTCGCTCAGGAAACCTTTGAGCGGATTGAACCCGCCGTTCATAAGCAGTTCCAGATCGCAAATCTGCCGGGGCTTAAGATCCCAGCTGGTCAGATCAGCGGCTTCTATCTTCAGTTTCTGCGCAGACTCGTAGGAAACATACAGTTCAGAGATAGGGGCCAGATTGCTTAACATCGTCATCGGAAAACTCTTATCGCAGTTCTGTTTGCATTTGTTTCAAGGGTGTTTGCAGGGCATGTGCCTCGGCCTGAGGGTGAAGTCCATAGACTTGCAAAAACTAAGGATGAAATGCGTGGTTTTTTCTCGAAATGGAACGGTTTTCTGTTTTTTGTTTCAAGTTATTGAAAAAATCCCGCCGCTCAGGCTCATTAGGCGCATTCTCAGGCAATCTGTTCCAGCGGTGAGGTTTGCGACCCAAGGTCGGCTGCGTGCCTGACGGGCAGGGCAGGGACGGGTTCAGAGACACCGCGCAGGCTGAATTCCCGCAGATCGCGGGGATCACATTGTAACCCAGCCGCGTCCAAAACCTTGTCCGATACAAGGAGCTCAACCCCCAGTGCTTTGGTTTCAGCCTCCAAACGGCTGGCAACATTTACAGCGTCTCCGATGATCGTGCGTGGCGCGTGTTTAGCCGCTCCGATTTCGCCCAGCACAAGATCACCAAGATGTAGACCCATACCAATGCGCACAGGTTGGCTGCCTTCTGCTTGGAGCTGCTGGTTGAAACGCTCCAATGCGTGTCCGATCCCAGCCGCCGCCCTCAGACCGGCACTTGCCGAACTTGCGGCGTTGGCTGTTTCGAACATCGCCAGCAACCCATCGCCCATGTATTTGTCGACAACCCCGCCTTGTGCCGTGATTGCTGGGACAATTGCGTCAAAGAAACGATTCAACAGAAAAACGATATCATACGGCAATTGCCCCGTTGTGCGGGCGGTGAACCCGCGCATGTCCAGAAACAGAACCGCCAGCTGCCGTTCTTGCCCCTGGCTCGCATGCGCACGATCACGCGCGCCGTCGGGGCGGAAAACACGAAATACAGTGAGCGGGTCGGACGGCCGCATCTGGCAGGCCAGGCGGGTCCCCTCTGGCGCGCTGATCGCTTTCAGGCTGCGGGCTTCAACTTCGGTTGGTGGGTGCAACTGATCGGCGCCATCTTCAACCACAACGCGACAGGTCGTGCAGCGCCCCTTGCCGCCACACAGCGCGGTATGTGGGATGCCGTTTGCGCGCGACATCTCCAAAAGGGTCATGCCTTTCTCCGAAACAACTTCTGGACCGTTGACATAGCGCACCCGCACCGAATGCCGCCGCCGCCAAAGCTTGCGCCCGAGATAGACCAAGCCTGTTAGTGCAAGCGCGGCCCAGAATACCCACTGCGCATAGTCTGTGACGGAAAACAAAGACTGAAACTCTTCTTGCGAAGGCCAGTTATAGTATTCGACATACTGTTCTCGTAGATCGGGGTCGGCAAAATCGGCCCAGATACGCCGCCCCTCGGTCAGAAGGCCTGCGAAGGCGAAGCCCGGTACAAAGACGGCGAGACCGATCAGATATGGAACCATCGCGCGCCACCATGTGGTCAACCGTAACCACATGTGTAGCCCAATACATCCGTGGACCCACACCAGCAGAAGTAATAGGCTTTGGAACCAGATCGCGGTGCTGGGCCACATCAGAATGATGATGTAACCCATTTCATCATTCACCCCAAAAATCTCATGCGCGTATCGGGTCTGAACCAAATGTGAGATAAGCTGCAGCGGGATCAACAGGCCAAGAATAACCTGAAGCGCGACGCTGAAAGGCATTCTGAGCGTCCGGCGCTGCGCGAGTGAGATAAGCGCCAGTCCCATGTGCATCAGCAATGCGCCATATATCACGACGCTGCCGATCTCATTACGGCTGACAGCTTTACGTCCGCCCTGCATCCCGTGCAGCAAATCAGTGTGAAACAGACCAAGGCCGATATTGATGAAATGAAAGAACGCAAAGACAAACAGCACGAGGCCGCTTGCGATTCTGAGCCGGCTCATCCATCCGCCGCGCCAAAGAACGTTTTCCAAAAGCTCACCTGTTCTTCGCGTTACTATGGTTGATCCTGATACGGTGCCGGGTGCCGGTCAAGATAGGCGCGGTCACCTTTCGGGGAACCAGTCGCAGGGGGCACCTGCGGTTTGTATCATCTGGTGTTCTGCGTTGAACAACACCAAATGGCTCAGTTTAGGACGCGAGCGCGAACTGTATAGCAGTCCATCCGCGCCGTATGTGCGGGCCTTGTCCGAAAATCGCCATGTTGGAGAGGGTATGCCGGTTGCCCGCATGTCTTGCCAGACGATCGAGGCAGAAGGTTGCCCCCGCAAATCCAATACTTGCGCCTTGGATATCTTCAAGCGATGGATCGTCCGTGGAGGGTCGCACTGCGAGACATAGCGCCGAATGGCGATCCCGGCCCCTTCAGCGCTAAGCGACGCGTAAAGCGCGAATTGGCCAGAATGATGAAACCGTCCTTCGGGGGCACGGGCCGATGAGAGCGGGTCACCCGATTGGGTGCGGAACAGAATTCTCCAGACGAGGCCGGAGAATTCTGTGATCATCTTAGTCGTTCTCCGCCAAGAATCGTTCTGCATCCAGGGCGGCCATGCAGCCCATACCGGCGCTTGTCACAGCCTGACGGTATACGTGGTCGGTCAGGTCTCCGGCAGCGAAAACTCCCGGAACCGAAGTTTGCGTCGTGCCCGGCTTGGTCACGACGTAGCCACCCATGTGGGTTTCCAGCGTATCTTTGACCAGCTCATTTGCCGGAGCGTGGCCGATAGCGACAAATACGCCTTTGCACGGAATCTCCGTGATTTCGCCGGTCTTTACATTCTTGACCTTGACGCCTTCCACACCCAGCGGGGCATCGGTTCCGATCACCTCATCCAGTTCGTGAAACCAAAGCGGCTCGATCTTTTCGTTCTTGAACAGCCGATCCTGAAGGATCTTTTCAGCTCGCAACTCATCGCGGCGGTGGATCAGAGTGACCTTGCTTGCGAAGTTGGTCAGGAACAGCGCTTCTTCCACGGCAGTATTTCCGCCGCCGATCACAACGATTTCCTGACCGCGATAGAAGAAGCCGTCACAGGTGGCACAGGCTGATACGCCAAACCCTTTAAATTTCTCTTCCGAGGGAATGCCTAACCACTTGGCTCGTGCGCCCGTTGCCAGAATCACCGCGTCAGCGGTGTAGACGGTGCCACTGTCGCCTTTGGCTGTGAAGGGACGCTTGCTTAGATCGAGATCGCTGATGATATCGCCGATCACTTCGCATCCCATTGCCTTGGCGTGGTCCTGCATCCGAACCATCAGGTCTGGACCTTGAACCTCGGTGTCACCCGGCCAGTTTTCCACCTCGGTTGTGGTGGTCAGCTGCCCACCGGGTTCGATACCCTGCACCAGGATCGGTTCCAACATGGCCCGGCTTGCATAAACGCCCGCGGTGTATCCTGCAGGTCCCGACCCGATGATCAGAACCTTGGTGTGTCGTGTTTCGGCCATGGTATCCTCACTCAAACTGCCTCGGCGGACGTGTTGTCCGGTGCGGATCGATATAGCGACCGCAGGGCAGGGCTTAAAGCCCCTTCATATTGCAGGTCCGTGATGTGCCTAATGATTGGCTTTGCGGCCAATTATGTATCTGAAATAACGAAAATTGCGTGGCTGTGAAATATTATTGCGCCTCCCGGGGCTGCTGATATAACAACTGAAAAACTCAGGAGCATTCGATGGTCACGACCCGGTTGGATGAAATCGACCGCAAAATTCTTGCGGAACTGCAGGCCGATGGCCGTATGACCAATGTTGAGCTTGCCAAGCGCGTAGGAATATCCGCTCCTCCTTGCCTGCGACGGGTGCGGACGCTGGAAGATTCGGGGTACATTCGCGGCTATCATGCCGAGGTGAACGCCCGCGAGCTTGGGTTCGAAGTGCAGGTCTTTGCCATGGTCGGACTTGAAAGTCAGGCTGAATCCGAACTCAGCGCTTTTGAAGACCGGTGTCGGGAATGGCCATTGGTTCGCGAATGCCACATGCTGAATGGCGAGGTTGATTTCATCCTGAAATGCGTCGCACCGGATCTCAGCAGTTTTCAGCAATTTCTGACAGGCGAGTTGCTGACCACGCCAAACGTGGCCAGCGTCAAGACTTCGCTTGTTATCCGAGGCGCAAAAGACGAGCCAGGCGTACCATTTGACGTACTGGAAGACCGGATGAACCGGACGGCCTGAACCTACCTCTTGTTTGATCCACAGGACAGGGTGGCAGCATCGCTGCCAGTGCAAGGGTTAAAACCCAACTCAGTAAAATCTGCATAATGCCCCACGCTTGCAGTAATAGTTAACCAGTTCACGCTGTCATAGCGTCAATTTCACCATCTCCGGCTCTTGGCAAGAGCAACGGCCCAAAATCATTCAACGATTCGATATGTGAGAATAGATTCAAATAGATCGAACGCAAAGAGTGACTGATCATTCGGACTGCGTTGATGCCCGGATGATAGGTCTCGAATTGCAGGCCATCGACCCGAATCACGGAATGCCGGGCGACACAGATATGAAACAGCTCGACCGGAGTCGGTGGCAGCGTTTCAATGATACCCATTCCATCCTGAAACTCACTGACGGGTGTCAGCATGGGCTGCCCGCCGTTCAAATGACGCATGTGCGTAGGCGTACCCAGCAGACGTGCGGCGGGGCCCGTGATGACGCCCGACATCGGTTTTTGCATCCCGAACGTGTCGGCCATGATCCGCGTCAGTGGCCGGGTTCGCCCGCGCGTATCCTCGCGTCCGGGAATCAGTGTGACAGACCCTTTCCAAAGCACGGTTTCCGATGATCCATCCTGAGTGAGGACGTCATCACCCGGCAGCAGATCTTCGATCGCCATCTGGCCTTGCGGCGTCTCGACCAACGATCCGCGTGTGAACGCGCAGAACGCATCTTCAAACATCGGCAAGGCTGGTGCGATATGGCGCGTCTGTGAAATATCCCCGTTTTTCAACAGACTGCACACTTCATAACGTCGAAGCTGTGCTTTTTGCTTTGTCGCGGGACGAGGTGCATCGCGCAATAGCGCTGACGTCTCGACCGCGTTTCTGGCAGCGCGGGCCAGAGAATTTGGAATAGTCATGGTATTCCGTCCCCTCTAAATTCCGTCCGACGGCTTGAACCCCCGTGCAATATCGCCGGACGACCTTGTTCTTTGTCTGTAATCAGATGGGTAAACACAGGCCGGTCGCCGCGAATGCACAGCGCCGCATCAGAAAACACCAGTGTTTTGGTCAAGTTCTTGACCCCCCAGACAAACTCGTAAACCGCAGGCTGCAATTGCCTGCACACACACGCTCCGAACCCTGGTCGCAGTCCTGATTGCGACCCCACACACCGAACCGGAGCTTCATCCGGTATGCGTTTGCCCTCCGAGACCGGCAGCTGGTCTCTTGGGGTTGCTGTGTCAGCGTCGCGCCGCCAGACGGCGTGCAACTCTGACTGAGTGACTTGAAACCCGCTTCCAGGGCATTTCTGGTTCTTGATCCCTGACAGCCGCAAAAACGGCGCTGAGAAAGCGTGATTTCGATTTCATATCCATTGTCCTGCTTCGATAGGGCGGTCGCCCTGTTCCCGTTTATGAAGCCAATGTGACGCTGATTTGCGGCGCCTATAAGGCTGATCCGGGTTGAATTGAGGACAAATTGAAGGTTTCAGGTACCTCTTAGTTGCTTCCGCCCATGCCATGACGACCCCACTTGGGGTAACCGTCTGTGCATTGGCGAAAATTTGAGACGATTCTGACTCTGATAAACACAAGAAATGTGGCAGAAGCTGGGCAAAGCTGCCTTAATCTGGGCCAGATTTACAACCTGATAGCGGAAATCAATCTGCCGTAGTCGGCCTCTTTGGCATGGGTCGAGCGCCGGTAGGAATAAAACCTGTCGGGGTCGGAATAGGTGCAGTGACGGACCCACTCGGCCTGGCCGATACCAGCTTCGCGCAGACGATGCAGGCCAAAGGCGGGCAGGTCGAAATGCATCCGGTCACCTTTGCCATTTGCAAAAAAACGCGCGTTCTCAGGCGTGTCAGCAAGGAAGTCGTCCAGAAACTCTGAGCCGACCTCGTAAGCGCGTTGTGAAATCGTGGGGCCGATTACGGCAACTGTGTTATCCCGGCTGGCTCCCAGCGCTTCCATCGCGTCGAGTGTTGATTCCAGCACACCGTCCAACGCGCCGCGCCAACCGGCATGTGCGGCCCCGATCACATTTGCGCCAGGATCGGCGAACAGCACTGGCTGACAATCAGCGGTTAAGATTGTAAGCGCCAAACCCGGCGTTGATGTGACAACCGCGTCAGCTTTGGGTTTGTCACCCGTCATCGGACCATCGACTGCAATCACGGTCGGCGAATGCACTTGATGCACACCGATCATCGCCTCAGGTGCCACTTCCATCGCGTCGGCGACGCGCCGACGGTTCAAAGCTACGGCCTCAGTCAAATCTGTCGACCCGGTTCCGCAGTTGAGTCCTTCGAAGATACCAGAAGATGCGCCACCGCGGCGGCTGAAGAACCCGTGTCGTACGGGGGACAGCATGTCTGAGGTAATGATTTCCAGTGTCATGGTTCCAGTCCCGGTGGCGGCGTGGCGTTTGGCGGATAAAGGCCCAGTACTTTGAACAGGTTTCCCATTTCGTCGGGGTGCGTCAACCGTCGATGTGCAGAGACGAGCGCCTCAAGCTGTGACCCGCTGAGAGGGGCGGCAAGCGATTGCGCGCGCGCAGTGATCCCGAGCCGTTCAAGAAACACCCCCTGCGGGGTCAGTTTTGTATATGCGCAGCCCGAAGCATGAGACGCCTTCGCCAAGACCTCAAAGTCGACATGTGTGGTCAGATCCGCCTGACCGGGCTGATCCAGGGGATCGACACGTTCATGCGCTTGCAACGCCTGCAAAGTGTCGCCAAGCGAGCGCCAGTCACCATAATCGATGATCAGCGCGGCTCCGCCGTTACGAGCGATCTGCCCGGCAACAGAGTACATAATGGAACTGGCAGCAGCGCACAGTTCTACCAGATCTCCGTCCTGCGTATCCTCGACACGTCCGCTGAGCGCAGCTTGTGCCGATTGCGCACCAAGACCGAACGCAAGCGATGCACCATTTTTGCCAACTAACCTCTCGCGCCAACCTTCGCCTTCGCGCAGGAACTGGCGGATGGGCAGGGCATCAAAGAACTCGTTTGCCACCAGAAACAGAGGAAGGTCTTCAAGATCAGAAATTGCCTCGATCCACTGAAGTTCATACCCTTGCAGTGCCTTGGCTTGTACGTCGCGCAAAACAGGTGAAGCTTCGAGTAACGCGATCTCGGCCGCTTTGTGAAAGCCAGGAACACTTTGAGTGGCGCGCAGGATGTCTGCCATCAGGGTGCCACGACCAGGGCCAAGCTCGGCCAGAACAAACTTTTCGGGTTTGCCTTGTACCAGCCAGCATTGCGCCAGACACAGTCCTATTAGCTCTCCGAACATCTGACTGATTTCAGGCGCTGTAATGAAATCGCCCTGAGCGCCCAGCGGATCGCGGGTTATGTAGTATCCATGTTCCGGATGCATCAGACACTCGGTCATGTAGTCAGCGATGGTCATAGGGCCATCATTCTGGATGCGCAGGAGCAGACGATCCTTCAGGTTCATGATCTGCGTTGTGCCCGAAATGCGAACCAAAGGCCAAGTGCAATCATTGGTAGCGACAAGAGTTGCCCCATCGTCAATCCATATCCGCCAACATGCCACGCCAGCCCTAGCGGATTACCGGGCGATACAAATTGCGCATCGGGTTGACGGAAGAATTCGACAAAAAACCGCGATGCGCCGTAGCCAGCCAGAAATACGCCCATAACCAGACCTGGTTTTTGAAACGCGCCGCGCCGGTAGGCCAGCCATATCAGAATCGCCCCGAGGATCAGACCCTCGAGTGCTGCCTCATACAGTTGCGACGGGTGGCGGGCGCACATCCCCGCAACAACGCCGGGACAATCCTGGGCCGCAGTTCCGGGAAAGATCACCGCCCATGGCAATTCACTGGGTCGACCCCAAAGCTCGGCATTAGTGAAATTCGCCAATCGTCCCAGCAACAACCCGGGCGGCACTGTGTAGGCAACCAGATCTCCCAGCGAAAGAATCGGTATAGCGTGGCGCCTGCCGAACAGATAAGTGGCGATCACCACGCCCAACAGGCCGCCATGGAAGGCCATGCCACCCTGCCAAACCATCAGAATTTCCAGTGGATACGCAAAATAATATGCGGGTTGATAGAAAAGGACGAACCCCAATCGACCACCAAGAATTACACCCAGTATGATCCAGGTGACCAAATCCTCAAGCTGATCGGGTTGCATCGGTGGTGTGTCATCAGCCCAAAGCATAGGCCGCCTGAGCGCCATCAGCGCCATGCGCCAAGCAATCAGGATGCCGACGATATAGGCCAGCGCGTACCACCTGAGAGCAAACTCCATCCCGAACAGAGAGATCGAGAAAATTTCGGGTGACAGATCGGGGAAATTCAAAACAGCCTGCATGTGCGTCTCATTGCCCGGGGTTTGCGTGGCAAGTCAACCTTGAGCCCGGGCAAATCTTTACCCATATAGAGAGCAATCGCGAAATCGGAGAAAGCCCATGCAAACCCGTAACAAGATTCTGGACGATATGTCTCAACTGATGACCAATGCCATGGGTGTGGCGCAGGGGGCACGAGAAGAGGCCGAAAATGCGATGAAATCAATGATGGATCGCTGGCTGGCCGACCGGGATTTCGTAACCCGTGAAGAATTTGATGCTGTGCGTGCCATGGCGCAGAAAGCGCGCGAAGAGAACGGTGCACTTGAACAGCGAATTGCCGCGCTCGAGGCGAAGCTGGACAAATAACGTACGCAGGAATTTAAGATTTTGGGTAAAAGCATCCGCCGCGCAATCCGAACTTGGATTGTGCGGTGTTGTGCATTTTGCCGCTCTGCAGAAATTTATCAAGACAAAGCTGCATCCAATGCCAATATTTTGATCGGCGTTGCCAACTGTCCACAACTTATTGCTGTTATCCCCAATAAATAGGGTTGCCAGACCTGTGCTCACATCGCACCATATTTAGTACAGGCAGACTGGGGAAGCCCGGCTTGTAGAGCAGGCAACTAGCGCTGGGGCGCTGCCAGCCCCAAAATGCTAGAGATTAGTGAGGTGGCATTATGGCCCTTTCCGAGCAGTATCTCGAAGAAGACCTTCATCCGATCGACATTGTTGAACATCTTGCAGAACATCACGACTGGGATTTTGACCGGATCGGGGATGATCAGATTGCCATGGCTGTCGAAGGACAGTGGCGCACATATTCGATAACTTTGGCCTGGTCGAATTACGATGAAACGCTCCGCATGGTGTGTTCCTTTGAGATGGAGCCTCCGGCCGAGCGCGAAACCGAGCTTTATGAGCTACTGAACAAGATGAATGATCAGTGTTGGGCCGGGGCGTTTACCTACTGGGCCAATCAGAAATTGATGGTCTATCGCTATGGCTTGGTGCTGGCCGGTGGTCAGACGGCCAGCCCGGAACAGATCGATACCATGATCACCGCGGCGGTACTGAGCGCCGAGCGCTATTACCCCGCGATCCAACTGGTGACCTGGGGAAACCGAGACCCCGAAGAAGCGATGCAGGTCGCCATTGCAGAGGCCTACGGCCGCGCGTAAAGCTTTGCCCCGAACCATAGGGGAGGGGCAATCATGGATATCTCGCGCGTCGCCGAACAGGGGTTGGTGCTTCTGGGATGCGGCAAGATGGGTTCAGCAATGCTTGCGGGTTGGTTGGAACATGGCCTGCCCGCAGCATCTGTTTGGGTGATTGATCCTTACCCCTCGGATTGGCTGAAGGCGCAGGGTGTCAACATCAATACGCCTTTGCCCGAGTCTCCTGCGGTAGTTCTGGTCGCTGTCAAACCTCAGATGATGGGTGATGCATTGCCCGCCATTCAGGCGCTGGGCGGTGGTGATAGTCTGTTCATTTCGGTCGCGGCAGGTACCTCACTGGCCACCTTCGAAAACGTCCTCGGCGCGAACACACCGATCATCCGTGCGATGCCAAATACGCCTGCGGCGGTTCGGCAGGGGATCACGGCGCTGATTGGGAATGCCAACACCTCGAACGCGGATATCCTACTGGCTGAAGACCTGCTTTCGGCCATTGGTGAGACGGTTCGATTGGATGATGAGACGCAGATGGATGCCGTCACCGGGGTCAGCGGTTCGGGCCCGGCCTATGTATTCCACCTGATCGAAACACTGGCGCAAGCTGGCGAAGCGCATGGTCTGCCACCTGAACTGGCGATGAAGTTGGCCAAATCAACCGTCGCCGGGGCAGGGGCGTTGGCGATGGCCGCTGACGAACACCCCTCGCAATTGCGAGTTAACGTCACGTCTCCCAACGGCACCACTCAGGCCGCACTGGAGGTGTTGATGCATGAAGAAGAGGGTTTCCCAGACCTGCTACATCGTGCCGTCAAAGCTGCAACCGACCGATCCAAGGAGCTGTCTCGTGAGTGAGATTTCATTCGACGAATTTCTCAAAGTCGACATTCGTGTAGGTGAGGTGATACGCGCCGAGCCGTACCCGGAGGCCCGCAAGCCCGCGATCAAGCTGTGGGTCGATTTTGGCGGTGAGATCGGTGAGCGCAAAACTTCAGCCCAGATCACCGCGCACTACGATCCGGCGACGCTGGTGGGCAAGCAGGTGATGGCCGTGGTCAACTTTCCCCCGCGCCAAATCGGTAAATTCATGTCCGAGGTTTTGGTGTTGGGTCTTCCTGACGAAAACGGTGAGATCGTGTTGATAGGCCCCGATGGCGCTGTGCCCATCGGTGGAAGGATGCATTGATGAAACTGCTGATTGCCCGACCGATGACTTCGGCTGTCCAAGTGCGCGCCCGTGCCGAATTCGATGTGGAATTCCGCAGTGAAACCACGCCTATGACGCATGAAGAAATGTTGCGGGCGCTGACTGAATTTGACGTCGTGGTCCCGACGTTGGGCGATCAGTTCGTGGCAGAGATCTTTGCTCAGGTGCCAGAGCCTCGCTGTAAACTGCTGGCAAATTTCGGCGTTGGTTACAATCATATCGACGTGGACGCCGCACATGCTGCCGGAGTCGCGGTTACCAACACGCCGGGTGCCGTCACCGATGCCACCGCCGATATTGCCATGACACTTTTGCTCACGACGGCCCGCCGTTCAGGTGAGGGGGAAAGGTTGGTCAGGTCAGGCCAGTGGCAGGGGTGGCATCCCACACAGATGCTGGGCCAACATGTGACCAGCAAAAAGGTGGGCATCATCGGAATGGGCCGCATAGGTCAGGCCATTGCCCGGAGGTGTCATTTCGGATTCGACATGACCGTTGCCTATCAATCACGCAGTCCAAAACAGCTGGACTTCCAAGCAGAGTACATCCCTGAACTCAATGCATTGGCTGCGGCAGTGGATTTTCTTGTCATAGCCGTCCCCGGAGGAGCTGAAACACGACACTTGGTCAACGCGCAGATTTTGGCCTCGATGAAGCCCTCGGGCATTGTGATAAACATTGCGCGCGGTGAAGTTGTGGATGAAGCCGCCTTAATCCAAGCGCTTCATGCGGGTCAGATTGCTGGCGCTGGGCTGGATGTCTACGAGTTCGAGCCCAAGGTGCCGCAGGCCTTGTGTGACATGGAAAATGTGACTCTGCTGCCCCACCTCGGCACCGCGACCGAAGAGGTACGCACCGATATGGGTCACATGGCGTTGGACAATGTCGCGGCGTTCGTGGCCGGGCGAACGTTACCCAACCCGGTTTAGGAACCCACCGCCTCGCGCCAGTGTTTGCGGCAGAGCGAGACATAAGTCTCGTTCCCGCCAATCTGGACCTGCGCCCCTTCGGTGATGGTGTTTCCGTTTTCATCCTGACGAATCACCATCGTCGCCTTGCGCCCGCATTCGCAGATGGTGCGTACTTCGCGCATCTCATCGGCCAGAGCCAACAATGCTGCCGACCCGGGGAATAGTTTACCCTGAAAATCCACCCGCAACCCGTAGGTCAACACTGGGACCTTCAGATCATCTACGGCGCGCGCAAGTTGCCAGACCTGCTCTTCCGAAAGAAACTGGGCTTCATCAATGAATACGCAGGCGATGCCCCCTTGCGTAAGGCGGTTTTCGATCATGGCAAACACATTGTCGTCGGGACGAAACCTGTCCGCTCGTTCCGAGATTCCGATTCTTGATGCGATCCGCCCCTCACCGGCGCGTCCGTCAATGGCGGCTGTTATCAGGTAGGTATCCATGCCGCGTTCGCGATAGTTATGCGAGGCCTGTAGCAACACGGTCGATTTGCCCGCGTTCATAGTCGAATAGTTGAAATAGAGCTTTGCCATGCCGTGGGTCTAATTCGCATGTGCTGCCTGGGCAAGACGTCTCATGGGGGTAAATCGACGCCACCATCGCTACAGCTGAGGTTGAGCAAATGCTCTTGGGGATGGATTACCTCGCCTTCGCGACAGCGGCGTCGTCGGCCTACAAGTGGCCTATACAATGCAAGGCTAAAATCCTGCCCCGCATACACTCTTTACCGGCTCGAACGGCCGCCACTCACTCACAAAATCCCTGCATATCTGAGGGATAGTCAATTATTGCCATTTCAATTATGAATCGAATATGGGAAATTTCCCTACCCTTTCCCCCAGCATGGACAGGCAGAGGGGGCAGGGCGCAGGTAACAAGGGTAGCAAAATGGCAGATATCGGGGCCTATCTGAAAAAGCATACCGAAGCATTGGTTAAGGATGTCGGAATCGAAGCAGCGTGCGAGATCACCGGGAAATCCAAAGCCACGCTTGGCAGGTACTATTCAGACAACGCAGAACATTCTGACCGGTTCATGCCGGTGGATGCTGTTGCCCGGTTGGAAAACGCGGCTGCCTATCCGCACGTGACTGCGGCATTGGCGGATTTGAAGAATATCACGCTTTCTTACGATGGACGAAACTCGGACAGCCCACGTACGGGCGGGGTAAATTCCGATGTCATTGCGCTGAGCCAGCGGTTTGCCATGCTGATGACGGAATATCAGTCGGCGATAGAAGATGGCATCATCACGGTGAACGAGGCGAAGCGACTGTTGAAAGAAACCAGTATGCTGCAGCAGGTGCTGATTGAGATGAAGCTGCATCTGGAAGAGGAAAGCGTTAGCTGAATGTCCCGCACAGGGCAAATGGGAGAGCGCTATCTCGGTAAGTCGTCCCCATTCGTGACCAATAATGGGACCTGAGCCACTCGCGAGGCACAGATCCTTTCATTTCTGTCTTGGTTTCGGGCTACTTTTTACCCTTTCCCCCGCCTTTTCCGGGCTTGTCACCCCCGTGGTGACCACCTTTGCCACCGCCTTTACCGGGTTTGTCACCTCCGCCGTGGCCACCTTTGCCTCCACCGTCGCCTGGACTGTTTCCGCCATCACCCGGATCACTACTGCCGCCAGAGTTTCCTCCGCTGTTGCCTGGGCTACCTCCACTGTTGTCCGAACTTCCGCTTCCGTTTGCGTCACCCGAGTTGGAGGATGGATCGCTGCTGCGATCTTCCCCGGCATTCGTGTTAGAGATCGATGCTGTGGGCAGATCGCTCAATAGCTGGGTCAGCCCGGGACATTGCGCCGAAGTGTTCTGCAGAATCGAAGCAAAATCAGATCGTGTTTGCAGATGTGATACAAATCCTCGCGTTACCTGCGAACAGCCGCAGAGCGTGTCAAAATCGCCTTCATTGGCGGCAACACGCGCGGTGTTGACTGTACAGGTTTGCGGTTCTGCGATTGCCGCGCCGGTCGCCATGACCCCAATGAAAGGTGCAGCAACCAGCGCGGCCAGTCCAAAGCGAATATTATTTCCCATAACAGCGGGCTCCCATAACTACATCACTCGGATGCACAGGGCATCCGGGTTTCGATGTGTCGGTCAGAGATGAAGGAGCGGTTGAGCCCGTCTGAATAATTCTTGAGAAAGCGGTTTGGTCTTGCAGCGATTCCAGCAGCGCAGTTAAGGCGCGCGCTTATTGATGCCGTTTGACGATCACAGATCCCACCGAATACCCGGCCCCGAACGAGCAAATCAGGCCCACATCGCCCGCATCCAGATCATCGGAATGCTTTGAGAAGGCGATAATCGACCCGGCGGATGAGGTATTGGCGTAGTCTTGCAGAATGTTGGGTTGCTCACCCGGTTCTGGCTCACGCCCCAGAACCTTCTTACCGATGAAGTCGTTCATCGTCTTGTTGGCCTGATGCAGCCAGAGGCGTTTTAGATCATCACTACTGATGCCCTCTGCCTCCATATGGTCACTGATATGTTTGCTGACCATGGGCAGGACCTCTTTGAACACCTTGCGACCATTCTGCGTGAACTGCATGTCGCGGCGATCCACCAGACCATCGGGGCGCGATCGGCGGAGGAAGCCGTTATTGTTGCGGATATTGTTGGAAAACGCAGTTGCGCACCGAGTCGATACTATCTCGAAATGTGGGCCTCGGGCGTCTTCGATCCGCTCGATCAGAGTAGCGGTCGCGACATCGCCAAATATGAAATGGCAATCCCGGTCGCGCCACTCGAGATGACCCGAGCAGATCTCGGGGTTGACGACCAGCGCCGCCCGGACCGAGCCCGAGCGCACCATATCCGCCGCCGCCTGAATGCCGAATGTGGCCGAGGAACAGGCCACGTTCATGTCAAACCCGAATCCGCTGATCCCCAGTGCCTGCTGAATCTCGATCGCAATTGCAGGATAAGCACGTTCATGGTTCGAAGCGGCGCAGATCACCAAATCGACATCCTCGGCGCTGCGCCCCGCTTGTGCTAGCGCCTTAAGGCACGCATCCACCGCCATCTCGGTCATGATCCCAGGCTCGTCGTCGCTACGCTGGCGCAGCGCGGGATGCATGATCTCGGGGTTCAAAACACCGGTCTTGTCCATCACATACCGGTTTTCGATGCCTGATGCCTTCAGGATGAACTCTTCCGAGGAATACTGCATCGGTTCTATGTCGCCCGCTGCAATCGCATCCGCGTTTTCGACGTTCATCCGGTCGGCATAGGCATTGAACGCTTCCACCAGTTCAGCGTTGGTGATGATGTTTTCTGGTGTATAGACACCGGTCCCGGTGATGGCAGGAGTGTACATGGCTGGCCCTGAGTTCATGATCTGCACAAAATGCAGTCCCCATTAGTATTGATCAAGATGTGTTGACCCAAGGGAATGCATCGCCCCTCGCTTCATAACTTGAATAGTTCAAAATTCGAAGTATATTTCGCCGCGACTCGCTCGGAAAAGATTCATGTCAGACGATATCAGCATGCGGTTAGGACGCCTCAGCCCTGAGATTCAGGCGATGATGGGGGTCTACGCGCTTTATTGGAAACTGGAAGAGAGCTTTGACAGCATCGAAACAGACCTGAGCCATCAAGAATGCCACATGCTAATCAAGCTCGATGTGCCCAAACGTATGGGAGTGCTGGCCGCAGATATGTTGACAGTGCCGTCAACGATTACGGCGACCGCCGATGCACTTGAACTGGCGGGGCACCTGACCCGACAGCGTGATCCCGAAGACCGTCGCGCCTGGCTTTTGGTGCTGACCGAACAGGGCGAAGAGGCCCGCAATATGCTGGTGGCCGTGGCGGGTGAGCTTTTCCACAACGCATCGGGTCTGAACACCGAAGAAACCGCCGAGTTCGCACGGCTGGCTCACAAAATCCGTGACAACATTCTGAAAACCGGAATTCCCGAGGGATTGACGAAATGAAACTCCTGACCTCTGTTTGCCTCGCACTGTCCTTGTTGACTGCGCCTGCCATGGCGCAAGAGCCTGCCAAGCCTGTGAAACTGATGCAGGTAAGCGAAACCTCTCCCGGCTTTTCGCGCCAATTCTTTGGTCGGATCGCCGCTCGTCAGACCGTTGATCTGGCGTTTCAGGTCGCAGGGCAGATCGTTGAGATGCCTGTGACCGAAGGCTTTGTAATCCCAAAGGGTGAGTTGATTGCCCGCCTTGATCAGGAACCGTTCGAACTGCAGCGCGACCGGACGCGCTTGCAAAAAGATCAGGCGGATCGAACACTCGCCCGCCTGTCGCGTCTGCGTGGAACCGCAGCCAGCCAGGTTGCCGTCGATGATGCCGAAACAGCTGCGCAATTGGCTGCGATTGCTGTTCGAGATGCAGAGTATGAACTGGAGCATGCGACGCTGACCGCTCCGTTCGACGCGCTGGTTTCAAGCCGTGCAGTTGAGGCGTTTACAACTGTTTCTGCGGGTACTCCGATCGTGCGGATTCACGATATGTCTGAACTGCGTATTGAGGTGGATGTGCCCGAAATCCTATTTCAGCGGTCCGGACAGCAGGACGACATCACGATTACTGCCAAGTTCCCTGTCAGCGATGAGATCTTTCCGCTGGAAATAAGGGAATTCGATGCTGAATCCTCAAGCGTGGGCCAGACCTTTCGCATCCAGTTCGGTTTGACACCGCCCGAGGGATTGCAGATTCTTCCCGGTTCCTCCGTTACCGTCACGGTGCAGGTGCAGGATGAACGCACCGGTATCATCATCCCGCCAACGGCTGTAGTTGCTGTTGCCAGCGGCGCGCTGGGCGTTCTGGTCTTCTCGCCTGCTGGCGCCGACGAAGGCACCGTCCGCCGGGTTCCCGTGACTGTTGAACCTACGCAGAGCGGTGATGTCCGCGTGCTCACCGGCCTGATGGATGGAGACGAAATCGTCGTCGCCGGTGGGGGTGCATTGTCCGATGGTCAAACTGTCCGCCGCTTTGTCGGCTTCTCGAACTGAGGGCGGTTTCATGAGCATCGCACGCGCTTCGATCGACCGGCCTCTCTATACGTGGCTGTTCATCCTGATTGCCCTGTTCGGCGGCATTTGGGGTTTCACGTCGCTAGGTCGCCTTGAAGACCCGGCCTTCACCATCAAACAGGCGGTGATCGCCACGCAATACCCCGGTGCGACTGCCGAACAGGTGGCGCTGGAGGTTTCAGAACCGCTGGAATCTGCCATTCAGCAGATGGGCGAGGTGGATGTCATCACCTCGGTCAACCAGCCGGGACAGTCGCTGATCGAGGTTGAGATTAAATCCACCTATGACGGCAGTGAGTTGCCCGACATCTGGACCCGTCTGCGCGCCAAGGTGCGCGATGCAGCACGCGGTCTGCCTTCGGGCGTGGGTGCGCCTTATGTGAATGACGGGTTCGGGGATGTGTTCGGCCTGTTCTATGCCGTTACGGCAGAAGGGTTTTCTGACGCCGAGAAGCACGAACTGGCGACCTTCCTTCGCCGCGAATTGCTGACGGTAAGCGGTGTTGCAGATGTCGAGGTTCAGGGCTTGCCGGATGAGGCGATCTTTATTGAGCCGGACCTGTCGATCTCGGTCAATCAGAACGTTCCGCTGCAGGCGATCAACGAAGCTATCGCAAACGCGGACTCGGTCAACGCTTCGGGTTCGCTGCGATCCAATAGTGACCGCACCACGATCTTGACGGCCGAGGGCTCGGACAGCGTGTCGGCGATCGCCGGCCTGTCGGTTGGATCGCAGGGGCAGGTGATCAATCTGTTTGATATGTCAGATGTCTATCGCGGGCGGCAGAATGATCCCGATATCATGATCCGATTCAACGGCGCTGAAGCTTTCACGCTAGGTATCGCTGGGCTGGCCACTGAAAACATCGTCGAAGTCGGGCAGCGTGCAGATGCCAAACTGGCCGAACTGGATTCCGAAATCCCCTTTGGTGTCGAAATCCTGCCCATCTATCAGCAGCATGTTGTTGTCGATGAGGCCTCGAACGCCTTCCTGCTGAACCTCGCCATGTCAGTCAGCATCGTGGTCGCGGTTCTGGGCATTTTCATGGGCTGGCGCGCGGCCATCGTCGTGGGTTCCACACTGTTGCTGACCGTTGTGGGTACTTTGCTCTTCATGTCGATGTTCTCGATCGAGATGGAACGGATCTCGCTGGGCGCTCTGATCATCGCCATGGGGATGCTGGTCGACAACGCCATCGTGGTGGCCGAAGGAATGCAGATTTCGATGTTGCGGGGAAAATCCTCGCGCGATGCTGCGGAAGAGGTTGCGTCAAAAACGCAGATCCCACTTCTGGGCGCGACGGTGATCGGGATCATGGCTTTCGCCGGGATCGGGCTCAGTCCTGACGCGACCGGGGAGTTCCTGTTCTCGTTATTTGCCGTGATCGGCATTTCACTACTGCTGAGCTGGGTTCTGGCGATCACGGTGACACCTTTGCTCGGACACTATTTCTTCAAGCAGGGCAAAGAGGGTGAGGTGGATGCCTATGGCGGCATCCTGTTCCGCGTCTACGGTGCAATCCTGAACTGGGCGCTTCGGTTCCGATGGCTGGTAGTGGCCGGGTTGATCGGGGTCACAGTCGTCTGTTTTGCGGGCTTTGGACTGATGAAACAGCAATTCTTCCCAAACTCGAACACGCCGTTGTTCTTCGTGCACTACAAGCTGCCACAAGGCACGCCGATCGCCCGCACGGCGGAAGATATGGCCGTATTCGAGGGCTGGCTGGCCGAACGTGATGACGTCGTCTCGGTTGCCACATTCGTCGGGCAGGGGGCCACGCGGTTCATGTTGACCTATGCTGCCGAGAAGCCAAACCCAAGCTATGGACATATGATCATCCGCACCGAGGCTTTGGACGACATTCCTGCCTTGCAAGCCGATCTTGAGGAGTTCGGTTCAGCCCAGTTCCCCGAAGGCGAGTTCCGCACCAAACGCCTGATTTTTGGTCCCGGTGGCGGCGATCCAATCCAGGCTCGGTTCTCGGGTAGTGATCCGGTTGTTCTGCGTCAACTGGCCGAAGAAGCGGTACAGCGCATGTCAGCCGCATCTCCGAATGCGCTACATGTGCATCACGACTGGCGTGAGCAGGAATTGGCCGTGCAGCCGATCTATGCCACGGAGCGCGCCCAAACAGCAGGCGTATCGCGCGAAGACATTGCGGCTACGTTGCAGTTTTCGACCGATGGCATCACGGGCGGCGTTTTGCGCGAGCGCGACCGCCAGATCCCGATCATCTTGCGCCGTCCGGCGGATGGGGACTATTCGATCGTCGATCAGGTGGTTTACTCCGATCAGTCGGAACGTTTCGTTCCAATCGAGCAGATGGTGGATGGCTTCGACTACAAGGCGCTCAATACGTTGGTTCACCGCCGTGACCGAGTGTTGACCATCACGGTTGGAGCGGACATCCCCCCTGACATGACCGCCGCGCAGGTCCACTCCGAAGTACGCAGTGCCATTGAAGCGATGGAACTGCCGATCGGCTATCGTATGGAATGGGGGGGCGAGTTCGAGGATTCAGGCGATGCGCAGGCCAGCCTTGGGCGGCAGTTGCCGCTGAGCTTGCTGATTATGGTGTTGATTTCCGTATTGCTGTTCAATGCAATCCGGCAACCGGTCATTATCTGGCTACTGGTCCCGATGTCCGTAAATGGCGTGGTTATCGGTCTGCTTGGAACAGGCCTGCCCTTCACCTTCACAGCGCTATTGGGGCTGTTAAGTCTGTCAGGGATGCTGATCAAGAACGGCATCGTACTGGTGGAAGAAATCGATCTGGTCCGCGCTACTGGCAAAGCCCTGCGTCCTGCGATTGTTGAGGCCTCTGTCTCGCGTCTGCGCCCGGTAATGTTGGCGGCGATCACGACGATTCTGGGGATGGCACCGCTTCTGACGGATGCGTTCTTTGTGTCCATGGCAGTCACGATCATGGGCGGTCTGGCCTTTGCCACGATCCTGACCATGGTTGCCGCACCTGTCTTCTACATGTTGTTTTTCAACCGTGAAGAAAAGCGACGTCTGGCTGCTGGTTGATCAACCGCCCGCATCCTCCTTTGGATCATAATGGTAGTAAAAACAGGATAGCTTGTTGCCATCAGGATCACGCAGATAGGCCACATAGAAACCGGGCTCGTAATGAGGTCGGACGCCCGGTTTGCCTTCATCCGTGCCGCCGTTTTCCAGACCCGTGGCATGGAAATGCCGAACCTGAACGGCACTCTGAGCGGGAAAGGCGATCATCGTGCCATTGCCGGTACTGGCGGGGGCTCCATCAAAAGGTCTGCAGATCCAAAAGCCGGTCCCGCTGTCGGGATCGGCGCCCCATCCAGCCCAACCGTCGATCCATCCGGGCAGGCGTGGCTGACCAAGAACTGCGAAGATCGCATCATAAAAGCGGATAGCCCGCGGCAGGTCGTTGCTTCCGTATGTGGTGTAGAGGTCCATGAGCACTCCTTCCCCGCCCATCATGTGGGCGATGGGCAAGGAGGGGAAGAAAAAAGACCCCGGCCGAGGCCGGGGTCCATTCATTCATACCATTGCCGGGGCTTAGCCCTGCAGCGATTTCACCTCAACATCGCCTTCGGCCTGCGCCTTGATCGCCAGCGCGGCGGCATAGCTTGCTGCGGCTGTGGTGTAATAGGGGATCTTGTCATACAGCGCGATCGACCGGATTGATCGGCTGTCTTCCACCGCCTGTGCGCCTTCGGTCGAGTTCATGACCAGCTGCACGCCGCCGTCCTTCATCAGGTCGGTCACATCCGGGCGGCCTTCGTACACCTTGTTGACCACGCCGCACGGCACACTTTCTTCAGTCAGCCAGGCTTGTGTGCCGCGGGTCGCAACAAGCTCAAAGCCTTGCTCAACCAGAACACGCGCTGCTTCGAGCATATCCGGCCCTTTGTCCGCATCCTTGATCGAGATAAACGCACGACCTGCGCTGGGCAGCACCATACCGGCCCCCATTTGTGCTTTCAGGAAAGCGCGCGGGAAGTCGCGATCCCAGCCCATGACCTCTCCGGTCGAACGCATTTCAGGGCCCAGGATGGTGTCAACGCCGGGGAAGCGGGCGAAAGGCAAAACGGCTTCTTTCACCGAGAACCACGGCATGTTCGGGTCGGCCAGCGTCATCTGGTCGGCGATTTTGGTGTCATCGACCGTTTTGTACGGAGGGCGTTTCGGGAAGTTCGCCAGTTTCTCACCGGCCATTACACGCGCAGCGATAGAGGCAATGGCGCTGTCAGTGGCTTTAGCCACAAAAGGCACGGTGCGGCTGGCACGAGGGTTGACCTCAATCAGGTAAATCTCGTCATCCTTGATGGCGAACTGCACGTTCATCAGGCCGACGACATTCAGCGCCTTGGCCAGCTTGAACGCCTGATCCTTAATCTGTTCGATGATCTCTTTCGACAGCGAATAAGGCGGCAGCGAACAGGCCGAGTCGCCCGAGTGCACGCCGGCCTCTTCGATGTGCTGCATGATGCCTGCAACATGCACGTCGTTACCGTCGCACAGCGCGTCCACGTCCAGTTCGACCGCACCGGCCAGATAGCTGTCCAGAAGAACCGGGCTGTCGCCGGATACCACTACGGCCTCATTGATGTAGCGGCGTAGCTGATCCATATCGCGCACGATTTCCATCGCGCGGCCGCCCAGAACATAGGAGGGGCGGATGACCAGCGGGAAGCCGATATCTTCGGCAATCTCCAGCGCCTTTTCGTCGGTCGAGGCGATGCCGTTCTTGGGCTGCTTCAGGCCCAGTTCATTGACCAGCGCCTGGAAACGCTCACGATCTTCGGCGAGGTCGATCGCGTCGGGCGTGGTACCGAGGATCGGGATACCTTCAGCCTCCAACGCATTGGCCAGTTTCAGCGGGGTCTGCCCGCCAAACTGAACGATCACTCCATGCAGCGTGCCGGCTTCCTGTTCCTTCGTAAGGATTTCCATGACGTGTTCGAAGGTCAGCGGCTCGAAATACAAACGGTCCGAGGTGTCATAGTCCGTTGAGACCGTTTCGGGGTTGCAGTTGACCATGATGGTCTCATATCCGGCTTCGGTCAGCGCGAAACAGGCGTGGCAGCAGCAGTAATCGAACTCGATGCCCTGGCCGATCCGGTTCGGACCACCACCAAGGATGACGACCTTTTTGCGGTCGCTTGGACGTGCCTCGCATTCGACCTCACCCATCATCGGGGCTTCGTAGGTCGAGTACATATAGGGGGTCTGCGCCTCGAACTCAGCCGCACAGGTGTCGATGCGTTTGAAGACGGCGTTCACACCCAGATTGCGGCGGGCGCGGCGGACGTTGTCTTCGTCACGGCCGGTCAGATTGCCCAGACGCGCGTCGGTGAATCCAAGCATTTTCAGTTTGCGGATACCGTCCTCGGTAACCGGCAGACCATCTTTGCGCACCTGACGCTCGGCCTCGATGATCTCACGAATGCGGGCCAGGAACCACGGGTCGAACTTGGTGACGCCGAAAATCTCATCGTCGGTCAGGCCGTGACGCATGGCCTGCGCGATTGTGCGCAGACGATCGGGGGTCTGCTGGCTGATCGCCTTGATCACGGCGGCCTTGTCGTCGGCTTCTTCCCAGACTCCGACGTTCAGACCGGGGATTTCGATCTCATCAAAGCCTGTCAGACCCGACTCCATCGAGGCCAGAGCCTTTTGCATCGATTCGTGAATGGTGCGGCCGATTGACATCGCCTCACCCACCGACTTCATGGCGGTGGTCAGATAGGGTTCCGAACCGGGGAATTTCTCAAAGGCAAATTTCGGGATTTTGGTGACAACATAGTCGATGGTCGGCTCGAACGAGGCCGGGGTGACCTTGGTGATGTCATTGTCCAGCTCGTCCAGCGTGTACCCAACGGCCAGTTTTGCGGCGATCTTGGCAATCGGGAAACCGGTCGCCTTCGAGGCCAGCGCAGAAGAGCGCGATACACGCGGATTCATCTCGATCACGACCATGCGGCCATCTACCGGGTTGATCGCCCATTGCACGTTCGAGCCGCCGGTTTCGACGCCGATTTCGCGCAACACGGCAATCGAGTGATTGCGCATGATCTGGTATTCTTTGTCGGTCAGCGTCAGGGCAGGGGCCACGGTGATCGAGTCACCGGTATGCACGCCCATCGGGTCGACGTTTTCGATGGAACACACGATGATGGCGTTGTCAGCGGTGTCGCGCACCACCTCCATCTCGTATTCTTTCCACCCCAGAAGACTTTCATCGATCAGGATCTGACCGACGGGGGACGCATCCATACCCGAGCGGCAAATATGGATATAATCCTCGCGGTTATATGCGACACCGCCGCCGGTGCCGCCCAGCGTAAAGGCGGGGCGGATGATGGCGGGCAAACCAACTGTTTCGAGGGTTTCAAGCGCCAGTGCCACACCGGCGTCGAGATCTTTCTTGCCGTTCTCATCCTTGGGGGCCGTCACGATCTCGGCCTTGGGGTTTTCGATGCCCAACCTATCCATCGCCTCGCGGAACAGGGCGCGGTCTTCGGCCATTTCGATCGCGTCGCGCTTGGCGCCTATCATCTCGACGTTGAACTTATCCAGCACGCCCATCTCTTCCAGCGCCAGCGAGGTGTTCAAGCCGGTCTGTCCGCCCATAGTGGGCAGTAGGGCATCGGGGCGTTCTTTTTCGATGATCTTGGCGACAACTTCGGGCGTGATCGGCTCGATATAGGTCGCATCGGCTAGCCCCGGGTCGGTCATGATCGTTGCAGGGTTCGAGTTCACCAGAATGACCCGATAGCCTTCCTCGCGCAGCGCCTTACACGCCTGAGCGCCGGAATAGTCGAACTCGCAGGCCTGACCGATAACAATGGGGCCTGCCCCGATGATCATGATCGACTGGATGTCGGTTCTTCTCGGCATGGCTTGGCCCCTTCAATTGTCCGCGAGTCAGGGCACCGCCCCAGCGCCCAAATTGTCCTGCGTTATAGGGACCGCGCGAAAAGGTGCAAGAGGTATCGGAAACGGGTTTGAAATTGCCGCTTTCCCCTCTTTCCCTTGGCGCGCTATTCTCTATACCGCGCAGCACGGCAAATGAGGATGCAATTGCGTATTCGTTTCGATCAAGGACCAGCTGGGCGCGGAACCCGGTTTGAGCGTCCGTCCCGGATTATCCGCGCGGATAACGCGGCGGAGGTGCCCCAGGCTCTGGCAGCGCTGGATCAGGCGCGCGCGGATGGGGCCTGGCTGGCAGGGTACGCAAGTTATGAGCTGGGCTACGTGCTAGAACCACGTCTGGCAGACCGGCTGCCAGAAGGACGACGCCTGCCACTACTGTGTTTCGGTGTGTTTGACGCACCGGATCGCGTTGGACTGCCAAAGGCGTCGGGCAGTGTCACTGCGTTTCAGCCCCGCTGGGACGAGGCGCGATATACGCAGGCCTTTCGTACAGTGCATGAGGCGATTGGTGCGGGTGACATTTATCAGGCAAATCTGACCTTCCCAATTGATCTCGATGTAACCGGAGACAGCGTCGCGCTTTATGCGGCGCTTGCGGCTGGTCAACCCGTCGGCCACGGCGCCTTGGTTGAGCAGGAGGGGCTGCCTGATCTGCTGAGCCGCTCGCCCGAACTGTTTTTCCGAACCGACGCCGAGGGCCGGATCGAAACGCGCCCGATGAAGGGAACTCAACCGCGCACCGAGGACCCAGTCGAAGACGAGCGTCGACGCGCTTTTCTGTCTTCGGATGAAAAGAACCGGGCCGAAAATCTGATGATCGTTGATCTGCTGCGCAACGATATTAGCCGGGTCGCGCTGGCCGGATCGGTGAAAGTACCCGAGCTGTTCAAGGTTGAGACCTATGCGACTGTCCATCAGATGGTCTCGCTTGTGCAGGCGCAGTTACACCTTGGCGTAGGCCTTTCGGATATTCTGACCGCCCTGTTCCCGTGCGGATCAATCACCGGAGCGCCAAAGATTCGAGCGATGGAGATCCTGTCCGAACTGGAACCTTGGCCTCGCGATGTTTATTGCGGAACCATCGGTTGGGCGGCCCCGGACGGTCGGTCGGAATTCAACGTGGCCATCCGGACCCTCATGGTTGAAGGCGGCAAGGCGACCCTTAACGTAGGCGGCGGGCTGGTCTGGGACAGCACCGCGCCATCGGAATATGAGGAGGCGCTATGGAAAGCCCGCTTCGCCAACCAACTGAGCCTGATTTCCGTCTGATCGAAACTTTGGCCTACAGGCCGGGGCAGGGGTTCATCAGGCTTGATCGTCATTTGGCCCGCATGGCGCGCACAGCACAGAAGTTCGGCATTGATTTTGACCGAACCGCCGCTTGGACGATTTTGGATGCGAGTTTGGGTGAGATTGCATTGCGCTGCCGTTTGACCTTGGACGCGGATGGCAAATTTGAACTGACGTCCGGAGAATTGGCTGCCAATCCGTCGGTCTGGCGTGTGGATTTGGCCAAACAGAGACTATCATCATCGGATATCTGGCTGGGTTACAAAACGACCCGACGGGCCGTCTATGACATGGCGCGGGCGGGCTTGCCGCTAAGAGTTGATGAGCTTTTGTTTTTGAACGAACGGGATGAGCTTTGCGAGGGCACTATCACGAACCTGTTCCTGACCATGCCCGACGGCAGACGACTGACGCCCTCACTGCGATGCGGATTGCTTCCCGGGGTTTTGCGCGAGGAATTGTTGGATAATAAAGAAGTTACCGAATCCGTTCTGACCTTGACCGATCTAAAAAACGCGCAATCTATCCACTGTGGAAATTCCCTTCGGGGGCTGATCCGTGCGGAGCTTGTGGCACCTTGAGCAAAAATACCGAATGGGTGGAGACCCCTGTTACCAACTCACGCCTCAGGATTGAGTTTGTGCTCTTCTTTGTGGCGGTTCCCATAGCCATCGCGACATTGTTCCCGCCAAACTGGATGTTCCCCTCGCTTTTTGCGTTTACCGGACTGGGCATACTGCTGCTGCAGGATACGCCCGGTTTTTCCTGGGCGGAGCTTTGGTATGGCTGGCGAAACTGGTCGTGGACCGAAGTCTTTGCATTTACCCTGTTCATGGCTACCTTCTGTTCCGCCCTGGTGCTGTGGGCGCGACCGGATGCAGCCTTTGTTTTGCTGCTGCATCGGCCAGAGATGTTGATATTCATCTGTATCGGCTACCCGTTGCTGTCCGCTCTGCCACAAGAGCTGCTTTTCCGCTCTCTCTTTTTCCGACGCTATCACGCGATCCTACCTGAAGGGCGGGCCGCATACCTTTTGAACGCTGGCCTGTTTTCGCTTGCGCACCTCATGTACTGGAGCTGGGTCGTAGCCATCATGACTTTCTTCGGAGGCCTCCTGTTCACCTGGGCCTACCGCAAGCGCGGATCATTCTTTTATGCAGTTCTTCTGCACGCAATTGCCGGTAATATTATCTTTGCGGCAGGGCTGGGCGTCTATTTCTACTCGGGCAACGTGCAAAGGCCGTTTTGACGGCGCGACCCGCCTTGACTTTCCAAGCCTGACGGGGTGTATCGGCGCGACGAATTCTGCGCCCGAAGGGATATGATCCATGCACGCCTATCGCAGCCACACCTGCGCCGTTCTGACCGCCGCCAATGTCGGTGAAACCGTCCGCCTGTCCGGTTGGGTGCATCGTGTCCGAGATCACGGCGGCGTACTGTTCATCGACCTGCGCGACCATTTCGGTGTGACCCAGGTTTTGTGCGACGGCGATAGTGCGGCATTTGCTGAACTGGAAAAGGTACGGTCCGAGTGGTGCATCCGCATCGACGGCACTGTCAAAGCCCGCGACGCTGATCTCATTAACCCGAAATTGCCGACAGGCGAGATCGAGGTTTATGTGCGTGAGCTGGAGGTTCTTGGTGCTGCCGACGAATTGCCGTTGATGGTGTTCGGCGATCAGGAATACCCCGAGGAAACACGTCTGCGCTATCGCTACCTCGACCTAAGACGCGAGGCGATGCAGCAAAACATGACCCTTCGCTCGGACGTTGTCGCATCTATGCGCCGCCGGATGTGGGATCAGGGATTCCGTGAATATCAGACACCGATCATTACCGCATCGTCGCCCGAAGGCGCACGCGACTTTCTGGTCCCCTCGCGACTACATCCGGGCAAGTTCTACGCCCTACCGCAGGCCCCGCAGCAATTCAAACAGCTGATCATGGTGTCGGGCTTCGACAAATATTTCCAGATTGCACCCTGCTTCCGCGATGAAGACCCGCGTGCAGACCGATCGCCCACCGATTTCTATCAACTCGACCTAGAGATGTCGTTCGTCGAGCAGCAGGATGTGTTCGACACCATCCAGCCCGTGCTGACTGGTGTGTTCGAAGAGTTCGGGGGCGGGCGCAAGGTCGATCAGGAGTGGCCGCAGATTTCCTACAAGGACTCAGCCCTATGGTACGGCACCGACAAGCCTGACCTGCGGAACCCCATTAAGATGCAAGTGGTCTCTGACCACTTCCGCGGTTCTGGCTTCGCGATTTTCGCGAAGCTGTTGGAGCAGGAAGGCACCGAAATCCGCGCTATCCCAGCGCCGAGCGGTGGCAGCCGCAAATTCTGTGACCGTATGAACGCATTTGCCCAGAAAGAAGGTCTACCCGGCATGGGCTACATCTTCTGGCGTGATCAGGGCGAGGGTATGGAGGCCGCAGGTCCACTGGCCAAGAACATCGGCCCCGAACGCACCGAGGCGATCCGTCAGCAATTGGGTCTGGGCGTCGGTGATGCCGCGTTCTTCCTGGGTGGTAAGCCAAAAGCCTTTGAAAAGGTGGCCGGAAAGGCCCGTGACGTGATCGGAGATGAACTGAATCTCACCGAGAAAGACCGCTTTGCCTTTGCCTGGATCGTCGATTTCCCGATCTACGAGCAGGACGAAGAAACCGGTGCGATTGATTTCGAACACAACCCCTTCTCGATGCCGCAGGGCGGGATGGACGCTTTGCAGGGCAACCCTCTGGACGTACGCGGGTACCAATATGATCTGGCCTGTAACGGCTACGAATTGGTTTCGGGTGCCATCCGGAACCACAAACCCGAGATCATGCTGAAAGCCTTTGAACTGGCGGGCTATGGTGAAGACGAAGTGAAGTCCCGCTTTGGCGCACTGTTCAATGCCTTCCACTACGGCGCCCCGCCGCACGGCGGCTGTGCCGCAGGTATCGACCGGGTCGTGATGCTGCTGGCGGATGAGGCCAACATCCGCGAGGTCATGATGTTCCCGATGAACCAGCGCGCCGAAGACCTGATGATGGATGCGCCATCCGATCCGACCTCGGATCAGTTGATGGAACTGGGTCTCAGGATCATCCCGCAAGACTAAATCTAGCCGCCCGCCCTGAGCGGGCGGTTTACGTTTGGGGCAGTGCAATACAATCGGTGTATTCGCCGCGCCACGCAAATCTGAGTTGCGTGGTGGTCTCAAAACAAGCTCAACTCAATCCAGTGGATTTGCGGCATCCCGACGATTGCGGATGCTCCTGGCCGTCTGTCGTGTCAGGCGGTAGACCCAGATGCAAAGGATCGATGCGGTAATAAAGTACGCGGTCAGCATCTCAGATCGCCTCTTGCCGCTCGAGCCGATCCTGAACCAGACCCGCAATCCGTGCAGCCTGGGCGGTGACCGGTGTCCCCTGCGCACGAGATTGGGCAAGGTCCCGGGCTGCTTCGGCAAGCACAGTATCTTCGGCGTCTCGCGCAACGCTTTGCAGGAATTGTACCGCATAATCCAACGTGCGCTGATCAGTGGGGCCGGTAAGCACGTCGGCGATATGGGCCATGTCGTCCCGATAGGCCAGCGGATCGGGCTGAACGATATTATCCCTGACGGAATCCAGACCTCCTGGGCGGCGATCTTTGGGCAGAAGTTCAAGTATGGAGGTCTGGAAATAAGCGACCGAGGTCAGGGGTTTGGCCAGAAACCCATCTGCACCTGCGCGTCTGGCGATAACCTGCATGCTGTCATCGCCAGACAGCCCGAGAATGACACCGATGCGGGGTACAGCGTGGGTCATTTCGGCTATCAGGTCAGCGCCGGACCCGTCAGGAAGACCCATATCGACGATCAGGACCGAGGGACGATAGATTTGCAGATGGCGCCGCGCTGATTTCAGACAATCCGCACGACGGATACGCGCACCGCTATGCAAGCACATCAATCGTATTGCATCGCACGCATAGCGGCTGTCTTCGACCACAAGGATTGTTTGGCCCAGCAGCGGTCGCATCTTGGTGGCCAGCGCTGGAGAGGCGAAAGGTCCCGAATCGTCCATGGCAGAACTCCTGTTTAGCAGATGCCTCACGCTAGGAACTTCTGGCTAATACAGGGTTAACGACGATTTGGCGCACTTGTCCTTTGGGTATACTGCCCCCATAACCGCTGCAACGCAGAAGGAAGGAGAGTCCCATGATTGGTTGCCTGAACCACGTAGCCATTGCTGTTCCCGACCTAGAGGCCGCATCGGCCCAGTATCGCAATGCGCTTGGCGCCAAAGTCGGCGCTCCACAGGATGAGCCGGATCATGGGGTCACCGTGGTCTTTATTGAACTACCCAACACCAAGATCGAATTGCTGTATCCGCTGGGTGAGAACAGCCCGATCAACGGGTTTCTGGAAAAGAACCCATCAGGCGGCATCCACCATGTCTGCTATGAGGTCGAGGATATCATCGTAGCACGCGATCATCTGAAAGAGACCGGCGCGCGCGTTCTGGGATCGGGTGAACCCAAGATCGGGGCGCATGGCAAACCGGTGTTGTTCCTGCACCCGAAGGATTTCAACGGCTGCCTCGTTGAGCTGGAGCAGGTCTGAAGTCGATGACCATTACCGCCGCTCTGGTTCTTTTCGCTGTAATTTGGTTTCTGACCTTGCTGATTGTTCTGCCTGTGCGCATCAAAACGCAGGGGGATCTGGGGGATATTGTTCCGGGCACTCATGCGGGTGCGCCGGAAGTCCATCACATGAAGAAGAAGCTGTGGATTACCACCGGGATATCGGTGGTGCTGTGGGCGATCATTGCAGGCATCATTATCTCCGGCGTAATCAGCGTGCGCGATTTCGATTGGCTGAACCAACTGGAACCACGCGAGTAGCTCAGGTTCGGCTACCCGACAGACCGTGATAAATGTGTGTGAAGGTCGCCGCTCCTAGGATCGGGATCAACAGGTTGACCAATGGCACAGAGAGCGGGACCGCCATAAGAATACCGGCGACCCAAATGGTTGTCGCGTGCTTCGCGCGCAGCTTTCGCGCCCCCTCGCGCCCCAGTCGGCGCATCGCAGCCAGGGTGAAATATTCTCTCCCCAGAAGAAACCCGTTCATACCCCAAAAGATAAACAACGCGAATGGCGTGAAGAGTGCATAGAGGATCAATGCCAACAGGTTGGCAACAATCAGTACACCCAGAAAATTGAGCGTATCCCTTAGCGCATCGCCAAAGGGGATGCGCTGAGCCGGCGGCAGACCGGGGTAATGCTTATCCTCAACCGCCTGTGCGACCTCATCCAGAAACATCGAGGTGATGGCTGACGCAACGGGGACCATCAGAAACACCGACAGCACCATCATCAGCAGGAATGATGACACGCTGAGCAGGTCGTTCAACCATGTCACCTCACCCAGTATTGGCAAGGTGGCCTGATCGCCGACCAGCGCGTTGATCAGCCACAAAAATCCGGCATAGGCAGCCACCAACAACGCGAATGTCAGGCCAACACCCAACAGAAGTACCTTGCGGAATCTTGGGTCGCCGATCTGTCCCAGCGCCTGTAGAAACGACTGGATGATGATCATTCGGAAACCCATTGGGTTAGTGCCTCCACATTGGGGCGCGGTCGTTCGGGAGGGGTCGTACCTTCGGTTGCGATATGGATAAAGCCTGCAATCTTCTCGTTTTCGGCCAAGCCAAGCCCCTGTTCGCAAAACTCGCGATCATGCGATTGCCAGCCGGACAACCAATTGGCCCCCCAACCTGCGGCCAGCGCTGCGTTCAGCAGAGCCAGACATACCGCACCCGCTGAATAGGTCTGTTCAATTGCCGGTATCTTGTCAGAAGGTTTCTGCACCTCAATAACAGCAACCGCCAAATGGCCCATTTCGAATTGGCTGCGCGCCTTGGCGATATCTTCGGGCGATTTTCCCAAGGCGAGACCACAAGTTTCTGTAAGATCTGCAAGGCGTTGCATGGCCCCATGCTCGACAACAACAAAACGCCAGGGTTCCAGCTTTCCATGGTCCGGGCTGCGCGCTGCAGCAGTCAGCAGCGGCCTCAGCTCTTCCCGGGTTGGGGCCGGGGCTACCAGCGTTTTGGCCGGACGAGACCGGCGCGCGTGCAGAAAATCCAGCGCAGCTTGGTTCTTCAGGGTCATATGTTAACTTCCTTCACATGGCAGTCTGTATGTCGGAGGCATGCCGTTCTCTTTCAAGGGCAAACTGCTCATCAAAAGGCGACAAATTCAATCTGAATTGCTGCTTGTGATCAGACGCAAGATCCAAAAGGAACCATTAGTCTTTGGTGCTCTCGGACTCACGTATCTGATAAACGCCCTCGGGCAAATCCAGCGCAGCGGCCAGATCGCGTACCTGCTCTGGTGACAGGGTAATCTTCTGGATCTGATCGGTCCGCGGGTCCAACTGCTCAAGTGTGACGCATTCAGCGAAGTTGTTGATGACGACATCCTCTTGCAAAGGCTTTGCGCCTTCGTCCACCAGCGTAATCACCGTCGAGTCGAATTCGTGTTCAATTGAAAACATATGTGCAGAGTGCAGGGCATAAGATCGCAATGCAACCCGTTGCAAGCTGTAATCGGCTGTGGCCCGGCCTTAAATGCCGCGCTATGCTTGTCTGCCGACAGAGTGACCGAAAGGAATGTGAATGCGCCGTCTTGCCCTGTTGCTGGTGATGCTGTTGGCGGCTTGCGATATGTCGCCTGTTATCGCGATCCCGGCCGATCAATGGCAGCCATCGTCATCAGAACAAAAGGACAGGGCGCGCGTATTCGAGCAGGTCAGCCGGGCTGTCGGAACGACCGCAAGCCGGGAATGCCGCCGCCAATCGAGGACTGCCAATTGTGATTTTGTGATTTTGGTTGATCTCTCGTCAAAGGCCCCAGCGAATGCGTTTCAGACCTTGGACAAGGATGGGCGGCCGCTAGTCGTTTTTACACAGCCGATGATCGATGCAACGCAGAACGCGGACGAGATGGCCTTTGTCATGAGCCATGAGGCCGCCCACCATATTTTGGGTCACATCGCCCGGCAGGCGCAGAACGCCAAAGAGAGCGCGCGGATATTCGGTGAACTCGCGCGCAATCAGGGCGCGGACGATGCAGGGATTGAGCGCGCACAGGCGCTGGGTGCTGAGGTCGGGGTGCAGAACTACACGCGTGAGTTCGAATTGGAAGCGGATCGTCTGGGGACACAGATCACTTACGCGGCGGGGTATAATCCGCTGGTCGGGATGGCTTTCTTCCAACGCATTCCTGATCCGGGTGATCGTTTCCTTGCCACGCACCCTCCCAATGCCCAGCGGGTCGACGTTGTGTTGCAAACGGCGCGGGAACTGGGATTACGGTAATGGTCAACTTAACCCGATTGGGTGTCGTTCTCAGTGATCGCGGGTCGAAATATGCTGTGACCGGCGCGGGGGTCACCAGTCGTGCTGATGTCGATGCGGTGCTGGCGGAACTGAAATCCGACAAGGCATATGCGAAGGCAACTCACAACATGTGGGCAGCCATCTTGCCAAACGGTGCGCTCAAGGCCGATGACGGAGAGTCTGGCGCGGCAATGGTCATTTTGCGGATGATGGAGCGGGCCGAGCTGACGGATCACGTAATCATCGTGACACGCTGGTACGGTGGCAAGAAGCTGGGCGGGGACCGCTTTCGCCGCGTGCAGGACGCCACGCGGGCCTATCTGGACCAGCTGGCAACCGGGCATTGACCTGAGTCAAGGGCACTGTGCGGGGCATGCGTTACCCTTTCCATAGAGTGAATGGAAAAGGAAACCGCATGTCTGATCGTGAAACGCTGCGACGTCACGCCGACCTTGTAGATCGGATGGCCACGACGCTGGGCGTAGATTTGCAAGAAGTTGCCATCGAAGGGGCCTTACAGTTCGACGAAATCTCGGACGCGGTATTGCGGTGTACGGAATGCCCGAATCCGGGCCATTGCAAGGCCTTTCTGGCCAAGAACCTGACAGCGCCCGACACACCTGAATACTGCCGCAATCACGAGCTGCTGAACAGGCTCAAGCCGTAACGCCAAAGGGGGGTACCGTGCCACGACTTGGACGGATCATGACCCATCTTCGCCTTGTATTGCGAATGGCACAGGCGACGGGAACCGACCTTGCCACCGCACATCGCGACGGGCACCTGAGCCAACAGGAATGGGCAGATATGGTTCAGCTCTGCCGCGGGTGCGAATGGGCGCGGGCATGCCCAGACTGGTTGAACGAGAACGAAACGGCGGAAAGCGCGCCCTGCACCTGCCCAAACCGGCACAGGTTCGCCACCTTGAGGGTCAGCAAGCAAAGGTGATCAAATGGATCGAACATCACTGGGCGAGATCGAAAAACACTTTTGGCTGACACGCTCGGTCGCGCGATCCTTAGGGATTTCTCTGACCGAAGCAATGGCCGAAGGGAAACTGACACCTGCCGACTACGCTCAGATGGTGACCCGATGCCGGGGCGCAATATGCGACGAACGTTGTCAGATATGGCTTGCCGCACAACAAGGAATGGCTGAGAAAGCACCTGATTTTTGTGCCAATGCTCAGGTTTTGAACGACTTGACCTGACTTTCAGAGCTTATTGTGCGTTCCGTCGCACAACGGAGGATTGGCGCAGTGCTTACAGCCACAAAAAAACACCTTTTTGCTGGCCTCAGCCGTATATTTTACGGGTTCGAACGACGTATCTTTGTGCGAACCGTCGCAAAATGGTTGCCGCTTGGACTTGCCACAGGCGCACCAGAAATAGGTTTTTCCTTCGGTCACTTCGACCGGATAGGGCGATTTCTGGGCGATGATCGGGGCGTCTGACATGTGGCTACTCCGTCTTTGGCTGATGTCGAAGTCAAAGTTTAGGGCTCTTTGTCAAAAAAGGTAGACTGCGAATGAAAACCCGCCTTCCAGCGTGGTTTCGCCTTTATTCACGAATGCGTTATCGATTCGGTTGCCATATGAAATTCTTGGTCCTATTCTGATACCGGCCCCGAAAAACTGGGCAATATCAGAAAAGTAATAGAGGATTGATGGACATGAAACTGAAATTTGCTGCTATCTGCGCCACGGCCGTTGTATTGACTGCGTGCTCGCAGCAAGAGGAACCGACCCCGGTTTACATCCAGCCCGACTATGACAAGTTTGGTACACCCAGTTGCTCGGCAGGCTATGAACTGGCCACAACCGAAGCAGGCCAGACCGTATGTAACCCGGTCACCCAATAAGTATTAAGCAGGCGGTTCTGATCGCAGGGCCGCCTGCGCACCTCTAAAAAGAACACCGCCTTCGAGGCGGTTTTTTCTTGCCTTTCTGCTGTGGGTCGCGGACGTCTTCTTGCAGGACGACTGATAGGAATCCCCATGCGCAAATTCTTTGACCACCTAAAGGATCGTACCCGCTGGAGCTGGCAGGGCCTGGCTGCAACCTGGCGGCAAGAGTATTCGTTTCGTGGGTGGGTTTGGGCCAACCTGATTTCTGCTTTATTGGCGCTTGCACTCCCCCTAGGTACGGCAGAACGGGCGCTGATCCTTGCTCTGGGCATTCTGGTCTTGGTGGCCGAGCTATTTAATACGGCCATCGAGCGTGCCGTCGATCACACCTCGACCGAGCACCACGCGTTGGCGGGGCAAGCCAAGGATGCAGCAAGTGCAGCGGTGGCGTTGTCTGCAGTCGCTGCCGGAGTGGCGTGGATCGTGATTTTGATCGGCTTGCTCTAGGGACAGACGCCTTTCGTTACGCCGAGGGGTGCAAACGCCCCCACAAGTCGTATTCTCCGGCTTCATCTACCTCGACCGTGACGATATCCCCGGGTTTCAGGCCTTCGAAGCCTTCGTCGATAAACAAGTTACCATCGATTTCTGGAGCATCGGCCTTGGTGCGGCAGGTCGCGGCCTCTTCATCCACCTCGTCTACGATGACATCGAGTTTTTGGCCAACCTTTGCTGCCAGCTTGGCCTCAGAAATGGCCTGAGCTTTCTCCATGAAACGCTCCCATCGCTCTTGCTTGACCTCGGCCGGGACATGATCCGGCAGGTCGTTCGAGCGGGCGCCATCGACATTTTCGTACTGGAAACAGCCGACACGATCCAACTGCGCTTCGTCCATCCAGTCCAGAAGCGTCTGGAACTCTGCCTCGGTTTCTCCGGGGTAGCCGACGATGAACGTGGACCGCAAAGTGATATCCGGACAAATAGCGCGCCAGTTGGCAATCTCGTCCAGAGTTTTTGCCCCTGCGGCAGGGCGGGCCATGCGTTTCAGAACATCGGGATGCGCATGTTGGAATGGAATGTCGAGATACGGCAGCACATTGCTACCCGCATCTGCCATCAGCGGGATCAAATCGCGCACATGGGGGTAGGGATAGACGTAATGAAGCCTGACCCACGCATCGAATTGGCCGAGTTCCCGTGCCAGATCGGTGATATGGCTGCGCACCTCCCGATCTTTCCATGGGTTCACGTCATACTTACGATCCAGCCCATAGGCCGAGGTATCCTGTGAGATCACCAGCAGTTCGCGCACGCCGCTGTCGACCAGTTTCTCGGCCTCGCGCAGCACTGCATGGGCCGGGCGGCTTGCGAGTTTACCGCGCATGTCGGGGATGATGCAAAACTTGCACTTATGATTACAGCCCTCGGAAATCTTGAGATAGCTATAGTGGCGCGGGGTAAGTTTGACGCCCGAGGCGGGTAGCAGATCGACATAAGGGTTTGGGTCGGGTGGTACGGCTGCATGTACTGCGTCCAGCACCTGTTCGTACTGATGCGGTCCTGTAACCGCCAGAATGCGCGGATGGTGTTCCCGGATATAGTCAGGCTCAGCCCCCAAACAGCCGGTCACAATGACCTTGCCGTTTTCAACCAATGCCTCGCCAATTGCGTCCAGCGACTCGGCCTTGGCGCTGTCCAGAAACCCGCAGGTATTCACAATAACGGCATCAGCACCCGTGTAGTCCGGCGAAATACCGTACCCCTCGGCCCGCAACCGGGTCAGGATGCGTTCGCTGTCAACCAGCGCTTTTGGACAACCCAGCGACACCATTCCAAGGGTCGGTTGGCCACGGCGGGGTGTCTCGGCGATCCGGGCCTCTGGGGCTAGATCGGGGCGGAGGTTCGGTGGGTTCGTGCTCATGGCCGGGCATATAGAGGGGAAAGCTTCCCCTTGCAAATCCCGCCCGCTCGGGGCTGACTTGAAACAGAGCAGAAAGGCCGGAAAGGCAGACCCATGAAGTGGCTCATTCGTTTTCTATTTCTCATAGTTGCAGCCTTCGGGCTGGTCATTGGTGCCTTGCTGCTGATGCCAGGCGAAAAACTGGCGACAATACTTGCTGAACAAGTAAAGGCGCAAACAGGCCGCGATCTCGCGTTGACCGGTGACGTCAAACTGTCATTTTGGCCGGTATTGGGGATGGAAACCGGCCCTGTGACATTTGGCAATGCGCCTTGGGCCGGGCCGGAACCGATGCTAAGCGCCCAAAGCCTCGCGGTTGGGGTCGATGCCTCGGCGTTGTTGTCTGGGAATATCCGGATCAAACGGGTGTTGGCCGATAGCCCGGTTCTACGCCTTGAACGCGCCGATGGGCGCGGCAACTGGGAGCTGCATCAGCCAGGTAACTCCTCGCAAACGGGCGCTACGGCGCAAGCCGTTGAAAGCCGACCCATCACGCTCGAGCGGTTGGAACTGACCAATGCGCGCCTAATCTATCTTGAGAATGGCGCGGTTAGTATGGATTTTGCCGATGTCGATCTTTCGGCCCGCTGGCCTGACGTAACGGCCCCAATGGAAATGCAAGCCAGTATGTCCGTCCCCGGAGGCAGCGTCGCAGTGGACCTTACTATCCCCGACTTGCCCGCATTTTCCAGCGGCGCTGTCACGCCGTTGCAGCTGAGCCTAACCGCGCCTGGCGGAGATATTCAGTTCTCGGGCCGGGTGAATCTGGCCGGCGAAATGGATGGCAAGACGACGGTCACGGCCAAGGACACCCAAAGGATGCTGGCCGCGTTTGGTCAGGGAGGAGTCACCGTTCCGGAGGGACTAGGACAGGTCGCGAGCGTATCCGGGCAGATGACCTATACCCGGGACGGGCGGATTTCATTGCGCAACATGATCGCGGTTCTGGATCAAAACCGGCTTGAGGGCGAAGCTGATATCCAGATTTCAAATCCGCCCCAGATGACTGCGCGTCTGAACGCAGGTGATCTCGACTTATCGAAGGTAAGCGGAGGCAACGCTTCTGACGGCACCTCAGATACGGAAGGGTGGTCAAAAGCCCCAATTGATGCGTCGTTTCTGGCGCTGGCAAATGGCAAGATCCGCTTGCAAGCCACCTCGATTGCGGTTCCGGGTATGACCTTTGGCAAAAGTGATCTGACACTCAGCCTTGATCGGTCGCGGGCTGTATTGCAGATGCACCCGGCCTCGCTGTTCTCGGGGCAATTGAACGGCCAGGTGGTCGCCAATAATCGCAACGGTCTGTCGGTTGGTGGAAATCTGAAAGCCGCCAATATCGATATCAACGAAGCGCTCGAAACGCTTGGGGATATCAAACGGCTTTCGGGCACCGGTTCAGGCAATCTTGAATTTCTGGGCGTCGGACAGAGCGAAGATCAGATCATGCGATCGCTCAGCGGTAAAGGAGATATCGAGGTCGGGCGGGGCGTTATCTCGGGGCTGGATCTTGACCGCCTTATGGGGCGGGGAAAGGGATCGGGTGGTACGACCGTATTCAACAGCCTTACGGCCAGCTTTACGATGAAGAATGGCGACTTGACCAACAAGGACCTGTTGATGCAGCTGGATAATTTCCGGGCGGACGGTACGGGCCGCATTGGCTTAGGAGCTCGCGATATCGATTATCTGTTCACACCAGTCGCCCTGCGCGCCAACTCAGGGCAGGGGATATCGGTGCCTGTTCGGATCAAAGGCCCGTGGAGCGACCCGTCGATCAAGCCGGACCTTACCAAAGTCATAGAGGCAGCAGCCGAAGGCAAAGTTAAAGAACTGGAAGACGACGCAAAGAAGAAGGTTTTGGAAAAGGTTGGTAAAGAACTGGATACCACGGTGACGGATTCCGATCACATCGAAGACGCGCTGAAGAACAAGCTTGAGGATGAGGCCAAGAAAGGCCTGCTCAAGCTGTTTGGCGGGGATTGATCTAAACGCGATAACAAAGGGCGCCGAAATGGGCGCCCTTCATAGTGTCATTTAGATTGTCTGATCGTATTCGCCCACGCCGGGTTCAGTTCGAATGACGGCGTCGATATCTGCGAAGATCGCGCGCATTTCATCCTCGCTTTCGCTGCTTTCGCAGACGACGACCAGATTGGGTGTATTGGATGACGCGCGAACGAGGCCCCAACTGCCATTGTCCAGAATGACCCGGGCTCCATTGACGGTCACGACCTCTTTGATAGCCCGCCCTGCGAAGTGTTCGCCGGCGTCGGCCTTGGCAACCAATTTTCCGACCAGGCGCTGCAGTATATCGTATTTCTCCGTATCCGCTGCGTACGGAGACATGGTGGGTGTCGACCATGTCCTTGGTAGTGCTTTCCGAAGGTCTGACATGCTTTTGTCCGGGTTGCGGTCCATCAGTTTGCAGATTTCCACCGCCACGCGCATTCCGCAGTCGTATCCGCGCCCGACCGGTTCGGCCAAGAAATAGTGTCCCGATTTCTCAAACCCAGCCAGCGCACCGATTTCCTTGACGCGGCGCTTCATATGGCTATGGCCGGTTTTCCAGTAGTCGGCTTTGACCCCAAGCGCTTGCAACTCGGGATCGCTGGCGAACAGCCCAGTGGATTTCACATCGGCTACAAAGGTCGAACCTGGATGCAGCTTGGCCAGATCACGGGCCATGATGACGCCGACCTTATCGGCAAATATCTCTTCGCCTTCGTCATCCACAACACCGCAACGATCGCCATCCCCATCAAACCCTAGCGCCAGGTCCGCGCCGCTGGATTTGACTGTGTCGGCCATGTCATGCAGCATTTCCATGGCTTCCGGGTTCGGATTGTAATTGGGGAAGGTGTAATCCAGCCGTGTATGGCTGGGCACAACCTCAACCCCGATCCTTTCGAAAATCTCGGGCGCGAAGGCGGCGGCGGTGCCGTTGCCGGTGGCACAAACCACTTTCAGCGGACGCGACATTTTGAAGTCACCGACCAGATCGTCGACATAGGCTTCCTTCACGCCATCGACGAATTCATATGACCCGCCCGGGCGTGCAACACCTTCCCCGTTCAGGACGATGTCGCGCAGTTCCGACATTTCGTCAGGGCCGTGGGTCAATGGGCGGTCAAAGCCCATTTTGACGCCGGTCCAACCGTTCGGGTTATGGCTTGCCGTGACCATCGCAACCGCCGGTACGTCCAGATGGAATTGCGCGAAATACGCCATCGGGCTGAGCGCTGGGCCGATATCTTTCACCTGAATACCCGCCTGCATAAGTCCAACGATCAGAGCGTTTTTGATCGACAGGGAATAATCGCGATAGTCATTTCCCACTGCAATCACGGGTTCGATCCCGCGTATGAGCATCTGTGTGCCCAGACCCAAACCCAGGGCCGTCATGCCTGGCAGATTGATCTCATCGGGGTATTTCCACCGCGCGTCATATTCGCGAAAGCCCGTGGGCTTGATCATCGGATCGCGTAGAAAGCTCCAGGTGTTTGGGGTCACCTCAGGCAAAGGCTTGGTCATCACAAATCTCAATCGTTAAATCTGAATTGGGTTTTCTTTGGCCAGCGCATCAAATCGCATCAATGTGTCAACCAGATGGCCCATTTGATCCAGAGGGATCATGTTCGGCCCATCTGAGGGGGCGGTGTCGGGATCCTGATGGGTTTCTATGAAAACGGCTCCGACGCCCAGAGATACAGCGGCTCGCGCCATCACCGGCGCAAACTCACGCTGTCCACCCGAGGAACCACCTTGGCCGCCGGGCTGTTGCACCGAGTGTGTCGCATCCATGACGACCGGATATCCGGTTTGCGCCATCTGCGGCAGCGATCGCAGGTCCGCGACCAGCGTATTGTAGCCAAACGAAGTTCCACGCTCGGTCAGCAGGATGTTCTGATTGCCGGTGCTTTCGATCTTAGTGACGATATTCGGCATTTCCCACGGGGCAAGAAACTGCCCTTTTTTTACGTTGACCGCTTTGCCGGTATTGCCCGCCGCCAGCAGCATGTCCGTCTGACGACACAGAAACGCAGGGATTTGCAGAATATCGACGGCCTCAGCCGCAATCGCGCATTGCGCTTCGGTATGGACATCGGTCAGTACCGGTATGCCCATGGTTTTGCGGATATCTTCCAGCACCTGCAGCCCGGACTCAATGCCCATGCCGCGCTTGCCGGACAGCGAGGTCCGGTTGGCTTTGTCATACGAGGCCTTGAACACATATTGCGCACCTACGGTGTCGCATGCCTCTTTCATGGTGCCGGCGATCATTTGGGCGTGATCGGCGGTTTCAAGCTGGCAAGGGCCGGCAATGATGGTCAGCGGAAGGTCGTTGCCAACCGTCAGGTCGGCTATTTTTACATGTTTCATGAGTCTTACGAGGATACCTGTTCACGAAGGACCGACGCGGTAAGCGAGATCATCAGGTAGATACCAGCAAATAACAGGAATGCCAAAATCGTATTTTCGAACTTGCGCGGATAGCTGGGCTCCTGGCTGGCGACCGGGTTCACCGAGACGGTCAGATACCGCACTTTCCGATTGGCCTCGGTCCGCGTGGCTTCCATTTGCTGCATTGCCGTTTGCAGCATCATGTCACGCGCCGCCAGATCGGCCTGAGCCATCTGGATTCGCACGCTCAAACGCGCCAGCGAATTTTCGCCCGCTGATACGTCCAGCATCTCGGCATTCAACTCATCAAGGACCGCTTGCAGCCGCGCGATATCTGCCCGTGTACCATCCACCTTGGCCTGGTTGGGGCGCGTATTATCGAGAAGCGCGGCCAATTGTAGTTCTTTGTCCTGCAGCTCGAATTCGAACTGATCGATCCTTCCTCGCAGGCTGGCGATCACACTTTGCGGGTCCAGTATCGCACCTTGTAGCTGCAGTTCGATCAGGTCTTCCTGAGCCTGTCTGCGTGCCTCTTGCGCAGCCTCAAAACTCGCCAAGGCATCGCGCATCTGGTCTTCGCGTTTCAATTCAGTCAGACCATTGATGGTCTCTTCCGCGTAAGAGATAAGCCGCCTGGACAAATCGACCGCTATCTCGGGGCTCGGCGCTGCGACCTCCATTCGGATGACGCCGTCACTAGGATCATATCCGATTGTGATCATACGCTTATAAAGCTTGTAGGTTTCTTCAAGCGTCGCATCAGCCGGCAATCGTTGGATCGGGTCTATCCAATCCTGCCGAAAAAACTCAGTAAATCCGACATCACGCTCAAGCCGTTCCAATGCATCCTTGGATTCCAGAAATTCCTGAGTGGACACGGAATCCTGCGCCGTCGCAAACTGCGTGCCCGCCAGAAATCCACCGAACGAGGCACCGCCGCCATCCGCTTGCAGGATCGAAAACACCGAGTCGCTGGCATACATCGGTGTCGCCACGCGATAGAAATAGTAGCCCACGATGAACGTTGGAATGAATACGAACACCGTCAATCGTGCGAATAACCCGGCAAGCTTGCGGCGTCGGCGGCGGGCGATGTCTTTCTGAATCTGCCCGATTTCATATTCACGGCGTTCAGCCGGGCTGAGTTCCGGCCCCGGCAGGTTCTTCTGCGAGTCCCTGGTCGTTTGCGGCAGGTGAATCTTTATATTGTCTTGCGCGGCGTCATCACCAGTTGGCTTGCCTTTGTCGGGAGCTGCCAGATCAAGCAGGTTTGTGCGCTGAAACGGATCAATTCCTTTCTTTCGTAACAGCCGGACCGCATCGTAGTCAGACGTCGCCGCCAGCCCGTTCTTGTGCGCCAGACGCCGCGCGACGCGCAATTGCCTCCCTGTCAGACCTTCGCGTTTGATCGCATCCAACTCGTTGCCCGGTTGCTGAGTGTCGTCAGCCGAGTCTGTGCCTTGGGTCGCCTTTCGGATGCGCGAAATGGCGTCCGAGCGTGCCTCGGCAGTGCCAGAACCGCGTGCCGTGCGGTCGGGATTGTATTTCCTAGCCTTGGGTTTGGTAGTCATAGAGCTGCTTTGCCTCTTCCAAGGTTTCAAACATGTAAAGCTGGCCGTCTACCAATACCGCAGCCTGCCGCGCGAATTTTTCAAGAAGCGAAGGGTTGTGCGATACAATCACCAAGGTTGTCGTGCGCAGCTTCTCTTTCAGAATGTCGCCCGCCTTCTTGTTGAACTCGACATCGGTTGTCGAGGGCATCCCCTCGTCAATCAGATACATATCGAAATCTAGGGCCAGCATCAGTGCAAATGTAAACCGGGCCCGCATTCCGGACGAATAGGTTCCGAGCGGCTGGTCGAAATACTCACCCAAGTTGCACAGCCATTTGCAGTAGGCTTCGACATAGTCGGGATCCATGCCGTAGATCTTCGCGATATAGCGTGCGTTCTCCAGCGCGGACAGGCGCTTGGCCACACCTCCTGCAAAGCCCATGGGGAAGGATACGCGGCAGTCGCGCCGAATCACGCCTTCGTCGGGCTTTTCCAGCCCTGCCATCATGTTGATCAACGTGGTCTTGCCGGTTCCGTTCGGGGCCAGCACGCCAAGAGATGTTCCAAGCTCGACCCGGAACGAGACCCGATCCAGAATCACCTTGCGGCGGGTTCCGGTCCAGAAAGACTTGCTGACATTTTCGAATTCCAGCATGTGCGGCCTGCAGATCGCTCGGGGTTTTGACGGTTTGAGGATCGGTGTGCTACCGATCCATGTTGGCCACATTATGTCGAAATATGAAACAAATGATCAATGCGCATCCGCGTTCATGACATTGATGTGTTGCAAGGACGGTTTCATTGGCTCGAGGGTAGATGATGCCTATCCTCATCGATGAACATTGCGAAAGCCTGTTGATCCGATGAATTCGCTGATTGAGGACATCCAAGCCTGCCGTTTGTGCGCGGATAGGTTCGCGCAGACCACGACTGCGCACCAGCCGCGCCCGGTGGTCTGGTTTCGCCCCGGTGCGCGCATTTTGATCGCAGGTCAGGCACCGGGCGCGCGCGTCCATGCTTCAGGGAAGCCTTTCACCGACCCTTCGGGTGACCGGCTACGGGATTGGCTGGGACTGGATGAGAACGCATTTTATGACCGTTCGCGCGTATCCATCGTGCCGATGGCGTTTTGCTTCCCCGGATACAATGAGCGCAAGGCCGACCTGCCTCCGCCGCCGATATGCGGGCGCACCTGGCATGACAAGGTGATGGCTGCGTTGGGAGAAGTACCGTTGACGATCCTCGTCGGGGGTCATGCCCATAAATATCATCTTGGCGTGAACACACCGGTCACCGAGACTGTTAGTCTTTGGCGAGACCATGCGCCGCGCGTCTTTGCCTTGCCTCACCCGTCCTGGCGCAATACGGCTTGGCTGAAGAAAAACCCCTGGTTCGAGGCCGAGCTGTTGCCGGTGCTACAGAAACGGGTGCACGAGGTTCTGAATGACTGAAGCCACAGCTTTGGATGCTGCACATGACGCCATGCAGGCGGCCCCGGAAGACGACAACGCTCGACTACGCTTTTTCGAAAGACTGGCCGATAGCGAGCTGTTCCTGATGCTGACCGAGGAAGCGAAGGATGAAAACATCTCGCCCGAGCTGTTCGATGTGGCGGATGGTCGTTTTGTTCTGGTGTTTGATCTTGAAGAACGACTGGCGGCATTTGCGGGTCGGCCGGTCCCCTATGTCGCTCTGTCGGGTCGTGTTCTTTCAGGGATGTTGTCGGGGCAGGGGGTCGGGCTGGGTCTGAACCTTGATGTTGCACCGTCGTCGATGTTGATCCCCGCTGAAGCGCTCGGTTGGTTGTCTGACACGCTGCAGCATGGTCCTAAGGAGGTGCAGCAGCGACTTGCCGAATTCTATCCGCCCTCCGGTCTGCCAGATGTTCTGTTGACCGCGCTTGATGCAAAGCTGGCGACGGCTGCAGGTCTGGCTGCGGCGGCGTTTCTGGTTGGGACAAAGACTGAAGATGGGGGGCAGGGCCATTTATTGGGTTTTGTTTCAGCGGTCGAAGGTGCGCAGCCAGCGCTTGCACGCGCCGTATCCGAGGCATTGACCTTTTCGGGGATCGAGGCCGGAGCGCTGGATGTTGGCTTTTTTGAAGTGCAGGATCCGGCTACTTCTGCCTTGGCAAAGGTTGGGCTGCGGTTCGATTTGCCCCAGCCTCAAGCGCCCAAAATGGAAAGGGCCGCGCCGGGCAGTGATCCCGAGCGGCCCCCAATATTGAAGTAGCGCAGGACGTTAGTCTGCCGCTTCCAGTTTATCCTGCGTGCGCGTCTCAAAATCGCTGGCGTCATGGCGTTCGTGCAACTGCGTATGCGGCTCTCCAAACGCACGATTGACCATCCGGCCGCGCTGAACGGCGGGGCGAGCATCGATGGTTTTGGCCCAACGCATCACGTTTTCATAGCTTTCGACATCCAGGAATTCTGCCGCATCATATAGACGGCCCAGAACAAGCTGCCCGTACCACGGCCAGATCGCCATGTCGGCGATGGTATAGTCCTGACCTGCAATATAAGGCTTATCGGCAAGTTCCAGTTCCAGCACATGCAACTGGCGTTTGGCCTCCATCGCGAAACGGTCGATCGGATATTGCCATTTCTCAGGCGCATAAGCGTAGAAGTGGCCAAAGCCACCGCCCAGATATGGCGCGCTGCCCATTTGCCAGAACAACCAGTTCATCACTTCTGTCCGCTCGGCACCGCTGGCGGGCAGAAACTCACCGAATTTCTCAGCGAGATGCAGCAAGATGGAGGCGCTCTCGAAAACGCGCACAGATGTTTCACCTGAATGATCCCACAGCGCCGGTATCTTCGAGTTAGGATTGGCCCCGACAAAGCCCGAGCTGAACTGATCACCTTCACCGATGTTGATCAGCCACGCATTGTATTCGGCCCCGGAATGGCCCAATGCCAAAAGCTCCTCCAGCATGACCGTAACCTTGACGCCGTTTGGGGTGGCGAGCGAATACAGTTGAAGCGGGTGCTTCCCGACCGGAAGATCCTTTTCGTGGGTCGCACCGGCTATGGGCCGGTTTATATTGGCAAAGCGTCCTCCGCTTTCGCTGTCCCAAGTCCAGACCTTTGGGGGTGTGTAAGTGGATTGTTCGCTCATCTTTTGCCTTTCTGCATCATTTGGCCAAAACGCGCCGCCTTCACAGCTAATATTGCAAAACTCAAAGTCCAACCCCGGATGTGGCGAGATATTTGTAACATTGCGCCTCGTTCACCTCACAAAACCCCTCTGGTTTTCACAGCGGCGCGAGGGGGTCTTCGCGCCGGGCCAAAATTACCTATTGTTTGACCAGACCCGCAGTTCGGGTGACCAGAAACCGTAAGGACATGAGGACCAATCACATGAAACGCTTTGCGCTGACCCTTGCCGCGACGATGGCTTTTGCCGTGCCCGCGTTCGCCGGAGAACAATATGTTGATGGCACCGGATTTGCCGTATCGGGATACGACGTTGTTGCTTACCGCAGCCTGGATCAGGTTCCTGTAGGCCAGTCGCAACCCGAGGCTGTTCGCGGTCGGGCCGACATCACCGCAGGCTATAATGGTGTTACCTGGGCGTTTGCGACCGAAGAGAACCGTGACAAGTTTCTGGAAAACCCGACCTTTTACGCACCGCAATATGATGGCCATTGTGCATACGGCGTGTCGAAAGGCGGCAAGGTTCCGGGCAACCCAAATCTGTGGCGTATTGTCGATGACAAGCTCTATCTGAACATCACTGATGTTGTTGTTGGTTTCTGGGAAGAGGATGTTCCGGCCAACATCGACCTGGCGGAAGGCAACTGGCCCGGAATCGAAGGGGATGCCGCTTCGACCAGCGTGATCCCGAAATTCACATCAGAAGGCCCGATTTCCAACTGATTCCGATTAATGAAAGAAAGCCCGGCCACTAAGGCCGGGCTTTTTTCGCTGGCGGGTTCTCTCACCCCGCCAACTCGAACATATCCCGCATGTGTTGATCCGCTTCGAACCGTATTGTTACACTCTTGGCACCGGGAAATTTCCTCTCACGTATCGGGTCAGGAATGACAATCTCACCGGAGCCCGAGCCCTTGGACCGAAAGGTCAGAATCTCTGTTTCTGACTTGCGGTAGCCGGAAAGGACCGAGGTTGGCAATGCAACGCGGTTAGACCCTTCGCAGACTGACGATGCAACGAAGTAGGTAAGATCGCGCCCGAAGCATCCGATTGCATCAGGAACATGGTCCGAAGATTCGCGGGCGCTTTTGGCGGCGTCCGGTTCACCTAGTTCCGATAAATCCTTCAGCGCGCGTTCGGGTTTTAACAGATCGTGACAAGCTTTGATTTCATCTGCGGCCAGTTCGATTACGCGTTTCTTCAGACGAGGACGACGCGGTGTAGAAGAATCTAAACCGTTTTTGCGTGTCCTCCCTTCTTTACGCAAAAAATCATAGGCTGATTTAGCATCCGAAAAACCGGAATAATCACCGTCGGTATGATCAGGATGATCGTGGAACGCGATTTTGCGCCAGGCTTCACGAATCTCGTTTGCGTTTGCATTTGGGGGCAGACCAAGAACCTGCAACGCTTCGGCCCGAGCCTGTACCTTGCTCACTGGCTTCATACTCAAAACACTCATAAAAACTACAACGGGGTCAGATTGCCATTGATCACATTTTTGTCAAATTTTTTCAGGAATTAGACTGAGGTAGGGCAACAGTTGACGGGTGCATATCGAGATTGTCGCCTGCGCAGCGGTTGTCGCAAACGAGCATGACAGACGACTGCCATGCCCGGCGATACAGGGCAAACGCAAAAACTGTGGGATCAGGCGACGTTCTGCAATTCGGTCTGGGGTGTAATGCCCAGGGCAAAACAGACATCCCGAGTAAGCTCAGGTCGGTTGAGCGTATAGAAATGCAGTTTGTCCACGCCGCCTTCTATCAGGTCCGAGCAGAGTTCGGTGCATAGCGCCGTCGCCAGAAGATCTTCGCGATCGTCCCGGATTGCTTTGTCAAATGCGTTCTCGATCCAGTCGGGAATGTGGGTGCCACAGCGTTTTGCAAAGTTACGCGCACCCTTCCAGTTCTCGATGGGAAGAATGCCCGGTACGATAGGCTTGTCGATCCCCGCTTTTTCGCAGGCATCGCGAAACCGGAAGAAGGTTTCAGCCTCGAAGAAGAATTGGGTCAACGCCTCGTCCGCGCCCGCATCCAGCTTGGCCTTTAACCAATCCACATCAGCGCGAGCATTGCTTGCTTCGGGATGTTTGTCCGGATAGGCGCCGACACGGATGCTGAACATCTCGGTCTCGGCCAGTGCAGAAATCAGTTCTACCGAGTTGGTGAAACCATCAGGGTGGGGGGCGAACCGGTCTTGACCTTTAGGGGGGTCGCCACGCAGGGCAACGATATCCTGAACGCCTGCGCGCGCGAATGTGTCTGCGATCTCAAGCGTCTCCTGACGCGAGGCATCGACACAGGTCAGATGCGCAGCAACAGGCAGCCCCGAGGATTTGTGCAAGGTTGCAACTGCATCACGCGTCAGCTCACGTGTTGTACCACCAGCACCATAGGTCACCGATACAAACCGTGGGTTCAGCGGCGCCAAGGTCTGAACCGTATCCCAAAGGCGAAACGAGGCCTCCAGAGTCTGCGGCGGGAAGAACTCGAATGAAATCTCAGGCTTGGTCATGTTGGCCTCGTAGCTGTCATTTATGCCCTTGTGCCATCAGATGCATTGTGAGACAAACTCATATTGTTCAACAACAACATGAGTTGCGTGAGTAATGCATATCGAATTTCGCCACTTACGGACGATCAAAGCTATCCACGAATGCGGTGGGCTTGCGCGTGCAGCTGATCAGCTAAACATCACGCAATCCGCACTAAGTCACCAGATCAAGGGGTTGGAAGATCAGGCCGGGGTCGAGCTGTTTTTACGTCGATCCAAGCCGATGAAGTTGTCGGCAGCTGGTTTGCGGCTGCTGCGTCTCGCTGAACAAATTCTGCCTCAGGTCGAGGCGATGCAGGATGAGTTTTCATCGCTGCGCGACGGTCGCACCGGTCGGATGCACATTGCGATCGAATGTCACGCTTGTTTCGAGTGGCTGTTTCCGGTGCTTGAAGCTTTCCGTAAATCCTGGTCAGACGTTGATGTGGATATCCGCCCGGGCCTTGCATTCGACGCGTTGCCCGCCTTGCAGAAAGAAGAGGTTGATCTGGTGGTGTCCTCTGACCCCGAAGATCTGCCGGGTGTCGAATTTGTCGAACTCTTTGACTACCAGGCCGTATTTGTCGCGGCGTCTTCGCATCCATTGGCTGAAAAGCCCTATATCGAAGCTGAAGATTTCCGAGGTCAGACACTGATTACCTACCCGGTCGAACGAACCCGGTTGGATGTTTTCAGTCAGTTGCTGATCCCGGCCCGGGTCGAGCCTGCCACCATCCGACAGGTTGAACTGACCGCTGTGATCTTGTTGTTGGTGGCTTCGAATAGGGGCATATCCGTTCTTCCGGACTGGGTGGTGCGCGAGGTAAAGTATAGCTCGGACTACGTCACGCGCCCGCTTACCAAAGATGGGATTACCCGCAGGTTATATGCTGCGGTCCGCAGCGAAGACCTTGAAAAACCCTTTGTGCAAGAGTTGGTGAAACTGGCGCGGACCGAGGCGCGTAAGCTTCAGACTCATTAACACCGGACGCAGATCAGCCATGCGCATCATTCCTCTTGGCAAGGGCGCGTTGCCCCAGTATACGCGCGGCTTGACCGGACAGGAGCCTATGGAAAATGGTTGGCAGTGCAAATCTCAACATCATGATCAAGGCCGCGCGCAAGGCGGGGCGTTCTCTGGTCAAGGATTTTCGTGAAGTCGAGAACCTGCAGGTGTCGATGAAAGGTGCGGGCGACTTTGTGTCGAAGGCCGATATCGCGGCCGAAGCCATCCTGAAAGAGGAATTGCTGGGTGCCCGTCCGACCTATGGTTGGCTGGCCGAAGAGGGCGGCGCGATTGACGGCGAAGACCCGACTCGTCGCTGGATCGTCGACCCGCTGGATGGGACCACCAACTTCCTGCACGGTCTGCCGCACTGGGCCGTTTCTATCGCGTTGGAACATAAGGGCAAGATCGTTTCGGGTGTGATCTATGACCCTGCCAAGGATGAGATGTTCTTTGCCGAAAAAGGCGAAGGTGCGTGGATGAACGACATGCGCATCCGTGTGTCGGGCCGCCATCGCATGATCGAGTCGATCTTCGCGACAGGTCTGCCATTCGGTGGCCGTTCGGACCTGCCTGCGACCTTGCAGGATCTGGCCCGTCTGATGCCTGCCTGTGCAGGTGTTCGTCGCTGGGGTGCTGCCGCGCTGGACATGGCCTATGTGGCCGCCGGTCGTTACGAAGGCTTTTGGGAGCGTCGCCTAAACGCCTGGGATCTGGCCGCAGGCATCATCATCGTGAAAGAGGCGGGCGGCTTTGTTCAGGCGCTGAACCCCGAAGGCAGCGTGCTTGAGGATGGCGAAGTGATCTGCGCCAATGAGCCGATCTTTGACAATTTCGCAAAGGTAATTCGGGGCTGATATTCAACCCCGGTCATTTGATCATGGTACGCGCGTCCGGTCCGGGCGCGCGTTTTGGTTTAGAAGTCGACCTCGATCGCGATCCCTTGCTGGACCGCCAGATCAACTGCCGCGCTGGCCACCGCAAGATCTTGCAGCCCCACGCCAGTACCGTCGAACACGGTCACCTCAGCCTCGGACACACGCCCGGAATGGGTGCCGTTGATGACCTCTCCGATCTGCCGGATATCGCCTTCGGCTTTCATTCCGGCAGCCACGGCATGCTGGCTTTCACCCAATGTCACGGCCTGCGCGACCTCGTCGGTAAAGACGCTTGCGCGGGCGATCAGGTCTGTGGCGACCTCTTGTTTGCCGACGGTATCAGTGCCCATACATGCGATGTGTGTGCCGTCGGAGACGTGCTCGGACATCAGTGTTGGCGCGAAGGAGGAGGTGATGGTGACAATCACGTCCGCCTGCACCATGCCGGGCATATCCACAGCCTCAAAAGGCAGCCCCGCTTCAGCCGCGACCTTTTCGAGATTTGGCAGCATTTCTGGATGCAAGTTCCAGCCTATGACTTTCTCAAAGTCCCGCTGTTCCAATGCCGCGCGCAATTGGAATGTCGCCTGATGCCCGGCGCCAACCATTCCGATCACCTTGGCATCCTTGAGTGCCAAATGGTTGATCGAAACCGACGAGGCTGCAGCCGTGCGCAGCGCGGTCAGCAGGTTGCCCCCAACGATGGCCCGAACGCGACCCGTATCTGGATCAAACAAAAACACGGTGGATTGGTGATTGATCAGCCCGTGCGTTTCCAGATTGTTTGGCCAATACCCGCCTGCTTTCAGGCCAAGGTTCATGCCCGCGCGATCAAACCCGCCCTTGAACCCATAGAGCGCATCCGCATGACCTATGGCCTCGCGCACGACCGGGAAGTTATAGGCATCCCCAGCCGCCATCGCGGCAAACACCTGCTCAACCGCAGTATAGCTTTCCTGTCGGCCTAACAGAGCGCCGATTTCCTTTTCAGGAACGATGATCATCGCGTTTGTCTTTCTTTTTGATGGCATTAGTAAGGGCGGTGCTAAACGTCCGCCCTTGCATTCATCTGTAATTCAATAGGCCTTGCCACGGGCAGAGACCGGCCAAAGCGCTTCAACCTTGCCGCCGCGCACACCCACGTACCAGTCATGAACGTTGCAGGTCGGGTCACAGTGGCCGGGCACCAGCCGCAGCTTGTCGTTAACCTTCAACACCCCATCCGGGTCACCAATCACGCCGTGTTCGTCCGAACACTTTAGGTATTCCACATCGTCCCGCCCAAAGATGAAGGGCAGGCCGCTATCGACGGATTGCGCCTTCAGGCCCGCATCGCAGATTGCCTTGTCCGCTTTGGCGTGGCTCATAACGCTGGTCAGAATGAACAAGGCGTTTTCCCATTCACCCTGATCGATCCGTTGACCGTCCTTGTCCAGAATCCGACCGTAATCGGCATCCATGAAGGCATAAGAGCCGCACTGCAGCTCGTTATAAACGCCCGAGTTGCTTTCGAAATAATAAGACCCCGTACCGCCGCCCGAAACCAGCTCGCAGTCGATCCCTTCAGCCTTCAATCCGTCGACGGCATCCTTGACCATGGCGATTGCGGTATCCAGTTTTTCTTTGCGTGCCTCATACGTATCCAGATGCTGCATCGCGCCTTGATAGGCCTGAATGCCGGTAAATTTCAGGTTAGGGGCGGCCTCAACCGCCTTGGCGATTTCGATCACGGCGGGGGTCGTGGTGACACCACAGCGGCCCGCGCCGCAGTCGATCTCGACAAAAACCTCCAATTCAGTGCCATGCTTAGCGGCAGCAGCAGAAAGGTCAGCGACGTTGTCCACATCGTCGACGCAAACGATTGTGCGTGCACCAAGCTTCGTCAGGCGCGCCAGTCGGTCGATCTTGGCCGGGTCCCGCACTTGGTTCGAGACCAGAATGTCTTTGATGCCGCCGCGCGCAAACACCTCGGCCTCAGACACTTTTTGGCAGCAGACGCCGACTGCGCCGCCCAGTTGTTCCTGCAATTTCGCGACGTCCACGGATTTGTGCATTTTGCCATGCACCCGGTGCCGCATCCCATGTGCCTTGGCATAGTCGCCCATCTTCTTGATGTTACGCTCGAGCGCGTCCAGATCAAGGATCAGGCAAGGCGTCTGGATTTCGGATTCATCCATGCCGATCGCGGCAGGGATGTCATAGCCAACTTCGAATTGATCACTGTTCATCGGTTTGTTCATCCTGTTTCTCCTTGCCCTTTCAGCCAGGGCAGCTTGTCCAGATCCACGTTGCCGCCGGTGATGATGACGCCGACGCGCTTGCCCCGGAAGGTGTCGGGGTTCTTGAGAATGGTGGCCAGAGGAACGGCCGAAGACGGCTCCATCACCACGCGCAAGTATTTCCAGGTGAGTTTCATTGCGTCGATGATCTCTTGCTCGGACGCCGTGAAGATGTCGGTCACATTGTTCGACACAAAGTGCCATGTGTTTTCCTTGAGCGGGACCAACAGCCCGTCCGCCACCGTTTTGGGGGCATCGTCCGCAATGATATGACCCGCTTTGAAGGAACGGTACGCATCGTCCGCCTGCTCAGGCTCAGCCGCATAGATCGCGGTTCCTGGTGCCAGGTTCGAGACCGTCAGACAGGTGCCTGAGACCATCCCGCCACCGCCGATTGGCGCGATCAACGCATCCAGGCCATCGGTCTGCTCAAGCAATTCAGCCGAACATGTGGCCTGACCAGTGATAACACGAGGGTCGTTGTACGGGTGCACGAACTCTCCGCCTGTTCGGGCCTGCACCTCGGCAAACGTTGCCTCGCGGGAAGAGGTGGATGGCTCACATTCAGTGATCGTACCACCAAAGCGTCGTACCGCGTCTTTCTTGGCCTGCGGCGCGGTGCGCGGCATCACCACATTGCATGGAATGCCCCGGCGACCAGCCGCATATGACAGCGACAGGGCGTGGTTCCCGCTTGAGTGGGTGCAAACACCCTTGGTCGCCATTTCATCGCTTAGGCCGAAGACCGCATTACTGGCACCGCGCACTTTGAATGCACCTGCTTCCTGAAAGTTCTCGCATTTGAAGAACAGCTGTGCGCCGGTCAATTCATTCAGATAGTCCGAGGTCATTACCGGTGTGCGTCGGATGTGCGGCCCGATCCTTTCGTGCGCAGCCTGTACGTCGGCATAGGTCAGTTCGGCGACGGGGATTTGATCCAACATGACTGTCCTTCCTAAGCTGCGGCTTTTGCGTGGCTGGTTGAGCTGGCGCGATAGAATTCCTGCGCCGCAGCAACCCCGCTGCCAAGCTTCACTGGGTAGTTCAGATCGGCCATGGCCATCTCGACCGTGGCCAGCCCCGACAGGACCATAACATCGGTCAGGCTGCCCAAGTGGCCAATGCGGAACGCTTTGCCATTCAACTCACCCAGACCAATGCCGAAGGATACCCCATAGGTGTTGAAGGCATGGTCAGTCAGTTCGTTGCTGTCGAAGCCTTCGGGCACAAAAATGGCGCTGACGGTATCCGAGTAGAGGTCAGGAGATTGTGCGACCAACTTCAGGCCCCAGGCCGCAGTCGCGCGGCGCACACCTTCGGCCAGACGGGTGTGGCGGGCATACACATTGTCCAACCCTTCCTCGAACAACATCTTAAGGCTTTCGCGCATACCGTAGATCAGCTGCAGCGGCGGAGTATAGGGAAAGCCGCCAGACGCATTTGCCGACATCATATCACGGAAATCAAAGAAGGTGCGTGGCAGTTGCGCGGTCTCTATCGACGCCAGTGCCTTGGGGCTAACGCATAGGATTGCCATGCCGGTGGCCAGCATGAACCCCTTTTGCGACCCCGAGACCGCAATATCCACGCCCCACCGGTCAAACTCGAACGGCATTGAGGCCAGAGAGCTCACGCAATCCACAAACATCATGGCCGGGTGATGTGCCGCATCCATCGCATTGCGCACAGCGCTGATATCGGAACGCACACCTGTCGCGGTTTCGTTATGCGTCACCAATACGGCCTTGATTTCATGCGCTTTATCCGCGGACAGGATGGCCTCGAACCTGTCGGCTGGCGCGCCTGCTCCCCATGGGCATTCAACAATCTGAACGTCCAACCCGTGTCTTTCGCACAGATCGATCCAGCGATGGCTGAAGACGCCGTAGCGGGCGACAAGAACCTTGTCACCGGGGCTGAGCGTATTTGTAATCGCTGCCTCCCAACCGCCCGTTCCGCTGGCTGGAAAAGTGACGATCTGGCCTTCGGTGGTTCCAAAGACCTGTTTTGTATCCTCCAGTACCGGGGCGAAGGTTTCAACGAAGTCCGGGGCGCGGTGGTCTTGCGTCTGAACCTGCATGGCAAGGCGCAAACGATCAGGAATATTGGTTGGGCCTGGGATAAAGACCGGGTTTTGATGCGACATAACTCAATCCTCTGCTTTGGACCCAAGTGTCGCTTGAACGGTTGTGTGTTGCAATTTTCTTGAAAAATATTTTCATTTTATCCGTTAAATTGATAAGGTGCTGAAACGGATAGGAATTCAGTTTATCAAAATGATCTCGGAGAATTCCGGGCCAAAAAAATTGGTTCGGGTTTACGGGGGAAAGTCCGAAAGCCAGGTGAGAAATGGAAACGCAAAAGCGACCGCGCGGCAGACCCAAATCGCTGTTTAAAGAAAGTTCGGCCGGGACCATGCAATCATTGGATCGGGCGCTGGGCGTACTTACCACCGTTGCCCGGCTAGAGCGCGTCGCGCTAAGCGATCTTGCCCGCGAGGTCGATGTACCGACGGCCACCACGCATCGCATTCTTGTGACACTGCAAAAACACGGATTCGTATCCTTTGATGAGGAACGGCAGGAATGGCTGGTCGGGATCGAAGCATATCGGACCGGTGCGTCTTTCCTGCGGCGCAACAGCGTTCTGGAAATCGGCAGGCCGATCCTGCGGCGTCTGATGCAAGACAGCGGTGAGACCGCAAATCTGGCCGTACCCGATGGAGCAGAGGTGGTCTTTGTCGGGCAGGTCGAAACTCAGAACCCCATCCGGGCCTTCTTTCCACCCGGTGCGCGGACGCCCATGTATGCGTCCGGTACAGGAAAGGCTATTCTCGCTGCGTTGAGCGAAGAGAGTTTAGGCAAAGTTCTGGGCCGGATTGATCCGGTTGCTTTCACTGAAAATACGCAGTTGCCCGCTTCGGGCCTGTATGCAGATCTGGCTGAAACTCGTACCCGAGGTTGGTCTTACGATCACGAAGAACGGTATGAAGGTATGTCTTGCATTGGTGCGGCCATCTTCAATGACAGGGCTGAGCCTTGCGCCGGTATCTCGGTATCCGGACCCACCGTAAGGTTCAGCCGTGAACGCGCGCCCGAGTTGGGCGATCTGGTTATGCGCGCGGCGCAAGAGATCACCCACCTGAGCGGCGGTAGGCTACCCAAGAGCTGACGCTTGATTATTTGCGCGGCACTCTGGGGATGCGTGATTGCGAGAGTTTGTACTTGTGTTCCGGATGCGGTGGATGGCCGTGGGTGCGGTTCCAGAACCCAGTCCCTCCGCGCCTGAGCCATAGGGGGATGCACAGGATCAAACCAACAAAGAACCCTCCGGTATGCGCCCAATAGGCAACGCCACCTTCATCGGGATTGCTGGAGAGGCTGCCAAGGAATTGCAGGCCCAGCCAGACACCCAGCATGATAAAGGCCGGGATAGTGAAGATCCGGATATAGACGATCAGAATCAGCAGGATATCTACGCGCGCTTTTGGGAAAAGCAGAAGATAGCCGCCCATGACACCAGCAATCGCTCCAGACGCGCCAATTGTTGGCACCACCGAATCCGGTGCCGAAATGACGTGAATCAGCCCCGCTCCGATTCCCGCCAGCAGATAGAACACGAGAAACAGCACATGCCCCATTTCGTCTTCGAGGTTATCGCCGAATATCCACAGAAACAGCATGTTTCCCGCCAGATGCATCCAGCCCCCATGCAGGAACATTGACGTCACGAGTGTCTCGAACCCATAGCCGTCAGTTATCCGGGCAGGAATGACCGCGTAGTCAATATAAAGCTGATTGATCAGCCGCGCATTCTCCATGACACCCACATAGCTGAGGAAGATCAGTATGTTCGCAGCCATAAGGGCATAAACAACAAACGGAGTACGCCCCGAAGGGTTATGGTCTCGGATCGGAAACATGGCGCGACGCTGGGCTTTTCGCCGCCCAGCGTCAAGGTCCGGTTATGCCGCACCTCCCAGAAGGGCGGCGTTGCCTCCGGCGGCGGTGGTGTCGACACAGACATGGCGTTCCCCCAGCACCCGAGCACGGTCGGGCTGCCCGGGGATCAGCGGGATGATCGGGCCATCGCGCCGGGCCAAATGCTGTTCGATCTGGCGGGCAGTGTCGTCGTCGCCCCACCACAGAACGCCCGAGAAACCGGTCAGGTTTTCAAGCCGGTGCAGATCCAGCATGCCCGTCATACGGATCGCTGGGCCGCCCAACGCTTTGACCGCATCCGCCTGTGCTTCGGCTGCCTCAGGCCCCGGACCCATGCACAAAAGCGGGGGGCGGGCATATTCGGTCAGGCGGTTCGATTCACCGGTGGGGCCAGGCAGCGATTGGGTGCTGGGCGTTGCAGGTTGCCCTTCGGGCGCACCTGGTTCAGCCGAACTGTCCCAGCGTCCCGAAGCATTCTGCCGATCAGGCGCGCAGAATCGCGCCATATAGTTCGGGCCGCCGGCCTTGGGGCCGGTACCGGACAGACCTTCGCCACCGAAGGGTTGCGAGCCGACGATCGCGCCGATCTGGTTGCGGTTGACGTAAATATTACCGGCATGGATCGCCTCGGTCACATGCTGCACCCGGTCGTCGATCCGAGTGTGCAGGCCGAAAGTCAGGCCGTACCCCGTGGCATTGATATCCGCAATGACCTTGTCGATATCTTGCGCCTTGAACCGGGCGACATGCAGAACCGGACCGAACACCTCGCGCTCTAGCGCCGAGATGCCGGGTATCTCGATCAGAGTCGGTGCGATAAATGTACCCTCAGGAGGCGTTGTCATCTCCTTCAGTACCCGTCCTTCTGAGCGGGCCTGGGCCACGTGGTCCGCGATGATTTGCCGGGCTTGCGCGTCAATGACCGGGCCGCAATCAGTTGATATCAGCCAAGGATCGCCCACATGCAAAGCGCCCATCGCCCCTTGCAACATGGTCAGAACGTCCTCGGCAATATCCTCTTGCAGATAAAGACAACGCAGGGCCGAGCACCGCTGGCCTGCCGATTGGAACGCGCTTTCGATAATCGATTGGACCGCTTGTTCCGGCAAAGCGGTGCTGTCTACGATCATGGCGTTCAGACCGCCGGTCTCGGCGATCAATGACGTACCCGGCCGCATGTGCTGCGCCATTGCTGATCGGATTTTCAGCGCGGTCGCGGTGGAACCGGTAAAGGCCACACCAGAGACGCGTTCGTCCGAAGTTAGCGCCGCACCCACCTTCGGCCCGCCCGGAAGAAGTTGCAGCGCATCGCGTGGAACGCCTGCTTCATGCATCAGTTGAATGGCACGATGGGCGATCAATGGCGTTTGCGGGGCAGGGGCTGCCAGCACAGCGTTGCCGGTGGCCAACGCAGCCGATATCTGCCCGGTGAAGATCGCCAGAGGGAAGTTCCATGGGCTGATGCAGGTGAATATTCCGGCGGGTTTGGCGGCAGGAATATTGGCGGCGTAGTAGCGCAGGAAATCAACCGCTTCGCGCAGCTCGGCTACCGCATCGGGCACGGATTTTCCGGCTTCGCGGGCGAGCAGGGCAAACAGCTCTCCAAAATGCGCTTCGTAGAGATCGGCTGCTTTATTTAGAATGTCAGCGCGCTTCTCGGCTGAGGCCTGCCATGGGCAAGCGCTGGCCAATGCCAGTTCCACGTCTTCGGGGCTGGCCGCAGCAACCGAACCGGGACGATCCAATGGTTGCGCGGGATTGATCACGGGAGTGTCTGCCAAAGGCAGTGCATCATCCGACAGCAAAGGTCGGGCGTACCAATGATGGGCGCGGAAGGCGTCGCGTGCGATGTCAATCTGGTCCAGCGTCGGCGTATGGCGCAGATCAAAACCTTTCGAGTTTGGGCGTTCCGGTGCGAACAACTCAGGCCCGGTTGGCAGCGGTTTGCCAGGTGTTTGAACGGCCACGAACGGATCTGCGGCAACGGTTTCTGGGGCGACTTCCTCATCAACGATCTGATTGACGAACGAGGAATTTGCCCCGTTTTCCAGAAGGCGACGCACCAGATAGGCCAACAGATCCCGATGTGCGCCGACCGGAGCATAGATACGGCAGCGCGAGGTCCGCTTGTTGCGCACGATCTGATGCAGGGTCTCACCCATCCCGTGCAGGCGCTGGAATTCGAATGGCTGGCCGTCCGCCATATGTAGGATAGCGCTGACCGTATGGGCGTTATGCGTGGCAAATTGCGGATAGACACGGTCGGTCATTCCCAGCAGCTTGCGGGCGTTGGCGATATAGGACACATCCGTCGCCGCCTTATCGGTGAAGACCGGAAAACCATCGACGCCCTCGACTTGCGCGCGCTTGATCTCGGTATCCCAATAAGCGCCCTTGACCAGCCGTACCATCAGCTTGCGGTCGTGCCGCTGGGCCATCTCATAGAGCGTATCCAGCACCAACCCGGCGCATGGGCCGTAGGCTTGCACGACGATGCCGAACCCGTCCCAACCGGCCAGTGCAGGCTCTGCCATAACTTCTTCGATCACCTGCAGCGAGAGCGACAGGCGATCTGCCTCTTCCGCGTCAACGTTCAGCCCCATGCCCGCTGCCTTGGCCAGCAAAGCCAGCGCGCGCAGCCGGGGCACCAGTTCGTCCATCACCCGTTGTTCCTGTGCCAGCTCATAACGGGGGTGCAGGGCCGACAGCTTGACCGAGATGCCCGGATTTTCGCGAATGTCTTTATGGGTGCAGGCCTCGGCAATAGCGGCGATCGCGCGCGAGTAAGACAGGTGATAGCGGGCAGCATCGGCCTCGGTCCGTGCCGCCTCGCCCAGCATGTCGTACGAGTAGGTATAGCCCTTATCTTCCATTCCTTTGGCGCGCTTCATGGCGGATTGAATGGTTTCGCCCAAAACGAACTGACGCCCCATTTCTTTCATCGCACGACCAACGGCGGTGCGGATCACTGGTTCACCCAGCCGCTTGATGGCCCCGCGCAGCGCGCCGACGGGCGAGGATTTGTCTTCGTCCAGGACCCGGCCTGTTAGCATCAACGCCCATGTCGACGCGTTCACCAGTGACGAGGATGATTGTCCCAGATGTTTTCCCCAGTCTGACGGGGCGATCTTGTCTTCGATCAGTGCGTCAATGGTATCCGCATCTGGCACACGCAACAGCGCTTCGGCCAAACACATAAGCGCAACGCCTTCATCAGTGGATAGGCCGTATTCAGCCAGAAACACTTCCATCATGCCAGGCGACGTGCTTGAGCGGATGTCGCGCACCAGCTGTGCTGCAGCCTCACAAATGGCCGTTCGGTCGGCCTCTGACAGCTTGGCCTGAGAGATCAGCGCGTCCAGTACAGTGGACTGGTCGGCATAAGTTTGAGTGTCGATTTTGGTGCGTAGGCTGTGTGACATGTGTACTCCGGGGCTTTTGCCTAATATAACCGCCTATAGTCAGGAGAATGGACCGAATTTTCTCGAATTCTGGTCGAATTGGCTGAAATATAGGAGCTTAATCATGCAAAACGACTTGTCCAGCCTTGATCGCTTTGACCGCGCGATCCTTACGGCATTAGCTGAAGATGGCCGCATCTCAGTGACGGACCTTGCGCGCAGGATCGGCTTGTCAAAATCGCCGACACAGGCGCGGCTCAAGCGGCTTGAGGCTGACGGGATCATCACAGGCTATCGCGCCATGTTGGACCCGATCCGTCTGGGCCTTGACCATGTGGCCTTTGTCGAGGTGCGTCTCACAGATACTCGTGAAAAGGCACTGGCCGAGTTCAATGCAGCGGTGCGCAGAGTTGCTGAGATTGAACAGGCTCATATGATCGCGTCCAACTTTGATTATCTGCTTAAAATCCGCACCCGATCGATGACGGAATACCGCACGGTGCTAGCCGAGAAAATCTCATCCCTGCCGCATGTTGCCAACACCTCCACCTTCGTTGCGATGGAGGCGGTGAAAGAAACCGGGTTGCTGGCTCCGCTATAAAGCAGTTGACCTAAACGACTGATGGATCAGGTTAGAGAGGATGAAAAACGTACTTATCGTTGCCATACTCGCTGGTTCTGCCGCTCAGGCTTCTGCAGATTGCCCGGTTGCGCCGGATCATATCTCTGGCGTCGACGCCCTGATTACGCAAGCCCAAACCGCGTCGTCTGAGCGCGAGGCGCGGGGCATTTCGGGACGGATGTGGCAACTCTGGACCGATGCGCCGGACGCCCGATCTCAAACCCTGTTGGATCGCGGGATGTCTCTGCGCGAGTCTTGGGATTTGACCGGTGCGCTGGCCGAGTTTGACGCTCTGGTCGCTTATTGCCCGGATTATGCCGAGGGGTACAATCAACGGGCATTCGTCAACTATTTGCAGCAGGATTACGGTGCGGCCCTGATCGATCTGGATCGGGCCATTGAGCTGTCCCCGAACCATGTAGCGGCGCTTAGCGGGCGGGCATTATCGCTGTTGGGTCTCAAGCGGCTGGACGAAGCGCGAACGGCGCTGAACCATGCACTCGAACTGAACCCGTGGCTTTCAGAGCGTGCCTTGCTTGCGCCGGGCGGGCTGCTTGATCCACCGGGTGAGGATATTTGAATTGAGACGAAAAAGCGCCCCGGAACCGAAGTTCAGGAGCGCTTTTGATGCAAGGACTTGATTAGCCGACCAGCCCGTTGTCGGTGCGTTTGATCGCAATCACCGACGAACGCGGCGTACCGCCATCGGGCCAATTGCTGCCCGGATGCTGGATGCCAACAAACATGGTGCGCAGGTCGGTCGACCAGGCCAGACCGGTGACTTCACAGCCATTCGGGCCGGTCATGAAGCGCACAATCTCCCCGGTCACGGGATCGCCAACTAGCATCTGGTTATTGCCGTTTCCTGCGAATTCTCCCTCGTTGTCATCATTCCCGTCTGTCTGAATCCAGACCAGACCGGTCGAATCGATGGCCATGCCGTCGGGTGAGTTGAACAGGTTGCCTTCGTTCACATTTGCCGATCCGCCACGGTTATCCGAATGAACAGTTGGGTTTCCGGCCATGACATAGAGATCCCAATCAAAGCCAGTGGCCGCGTGATCTTCATCCGCTGGACGCCAGCGCACGATCTGGCCGTATTTGTTGGCCTCGCGCGGGTTAGGGCCGTTTACCGCAGTGTCATCGCCCCCAGCATTTGGCTTAACTCCACGGTTCTTGTTGTTGGTCAGGCAGCAATATGCCTCGACCGCAACAGGGCTTGAGGCCACCCATTCCGGGCGGTCCATTGTGGTGCCGCCCGCAGCCGATGCGGCCATACGGGTAAAGATCAGAATTTCGGCCGCGTCCATGCCGGTTGTTTCCGGCGTCAGCGGCAGCCATTCGCCGCTCATGTCGTCATTGAACTTGGCGACATATAGCGTGCCGTCATTCAACAAGCCCTGAGTGTCGACACCGGGCGCATAGGCCGCGTTCGAGACAAACCTGTAAAGATACTCGCCACGTTCATCGTCGCCCATATAGACCACGACACGACCGTCCGCAGCCAGCGCGACCTCAGCATTTTCATGCTTGAAGCGACCAAGGCCGGTGTGCTTGACCGGAGTGCTGTCGGGTTTGGTCGGGTCGATTTCAACGATCCAGCCTGCGCGGTGCGGCTCATTGGGGTTTTTTGAGGTGTCGAAGCGGGGATCAAACAGCTCGTAGCCATTCCAGCTTTCGGCCTTGATGCCATAGCGTTTCATGCCGTCTGCGACCTTCTGGTCATAGCTGGCGTTTTCGTCAGAGGAACCAAAGTAGCCGTTGAAATTTTCTTCACAGGTCAGGTAGGTGCCCCATGGTGTCTTGCCGGAACCGCAGTTGTTCATGGTGCCCAGCGACGCGGTTCCTGTCGGATCGGCCTCGGTCTTCAGTAGGTCATGACCAGCGGCGGGGCCGACGATCTTCATCGGAGTGTTATGGTGGATCCGGCGGTTGAAGGGGCTGTCCTTAACGACCGCCCAGCCCGTAGGGCCTTCCTTGATCTCCATTACTGTCACGCCCTGGATGTTCTGCAACTTCAAAACGTCATCGGCACTGGTCGGAACACCTTCCTGCGCGGCAGGCAGGTTGATCTTGCGGTTCGGGTACTCGTGGTTGATCGCAATCAGCTCGTGACCCCGGAACGAGAATGTCTCCATCCCATCCGTATTCTCGCCAAAAACCTTGTCCGAGTTTTCAACCTTACCGCCATCGGTCAAATCGTATCCATCGGCCTCGGAAAACAGCGGATCGCCCCAGCGCATTAGCATCTTCCACTCATAACCTTCCGGAACGTGGACTGTCCCATCGGTCTGGGCGGGAATCGGCGTGAAGGCAAAGCGTTGTGCATCGACCGCCTGTGCTGAAGTTGAGCCCAACAAACCAGCGCCCATCGCCGCAGCGCCCGACCCAAATGCCACAACTCCTGACAGGAAACCCCGTCGCGAGATAGCGCTTTCAACCACGCGGTCGAAGTCGTGTTCATCCGGGCGGGGGAAGTGCAACTCATCCCAATCGTCGGCGGAAAGGGTGGTGAGATCGACGTCTGTCATGGATAGCTCCTGGCTGTCTGAATTGGGTTTTGGTGAACAGCGTATATTCACGTAACATGACAGTTTGTTTTCAAACCGCAGGTTGAGTTATTCTCCATTTCGAAAACATCAGTTCAAAACAGGTAGTTTTCAATTGCTCCGCTCAATTTGGGTTGGCTGAGAACACTTGATATCCGCCCTCGTTGGCGAAAATAAGATTGATATCCCAGCCCGCAGTCTTGAAACTGTCTTCGATACGTCGCCAAAACGGTCGATCCAGAACAATGATGTAATCAATCTTACGTTCCCGCCCCAACACATCAAATGCTCGCCATCGTTCTTTACCATTCGAGGGGGCAGTGAATTCCTCGTGAAATTTGATCGCGGAAGGCGACTTCAAGCCGACAAGATCAACGAACCGAATGTTTTGATTCGAGACTGTTGAGGCGATCTTCCAGGGTATAAAGCCTGCGTCGTGAACACCTACTACAGAATTCGACGGTAAATTCTCAGTCATCCATTCCGCTGTAATAAGACGCTCTTCGCTACCCGATTTCCATTGTATGGTGTAGACTGGCCAACTGCTTGTCGCAAAAGCGTATACCGACAGGAGGGCACCGATCACAAAGACCGGGGCCGAAGAAACTTGACGCGCCGTCAGGACCGCTGTCCAAGATGCAATTGCAATTGGTAGCAACGGATACAGGTAGCGGAAATCGTTGTGATACAGAGCACCCGGTAGTTTCAGAGCTGATGAGAGCACAAAAATTCCGAAAAAAGCTAAGGCAACCCAGCCTCCCCTAAGGAATGGTGCGAAGACCAAGCCCGAGAAAACCACAAGCAGATTGGTCTCGACCACGGCGCGCAGAGCGACCATCAGTCGACTAGAGAAAACTTCACCTTTCTCTGCAAAAAAAGCCTCTTTCGCGCCGGCGGTATCAGGCCAAACACTGCCTAGAATCAGAACGCTCACAAGTGCCAAGATTATGTAGGCGGATGCGGAAATGAAAAAAATCTTGACGCAGTACGCGTAGTTGATCGGCTTCACGACGATGATAGAAATGAACAAGAGAGCAGAAAGAACGTAAAACTCCGGTCTGATAAAAGGCATTATGCCAATCAATATCGATAGCGCGACGTGGCGATTGGTTTGGCGTAGAAAAAAGGCCCAAGTGATGGCTGCCATTGCCATACCAGTCTCTAGGCCATTCATAAGGTGGAGCCACGCGAATCCTAATAAGAGACCCGCAATCGACCCAGATGCTGCAACAATCCGAGAGCCTGACACGGAACACAGTAACAACCATAACCCAATCATATATGCGCCGGCGCTTAGAACGCTCAAGGCCAAGCTGGCCTCTGGTGTAGTGGTGAATTGCGATAAAAAGGCCAGCACGAGAAAATGAACCAAGCTACTTGCGCCGGTCGGACCATCATTGCCGTAAAGATCTGAGCGCCCCGAAAGAAACAGATCCACGTTTCCGATTGTTATATAGGCATCATCCAAAGGCATCCATACGGGCGACTGCTGCGAGAGTGTCAACACGATCAGGCAAGTGAACACTAAGGCTGGGATAAGCACACATAGTGTTTTTCTCCAGTGTGAGTTAGATGCCGGAATCAAGTTACTTCCCTTGCGTTTGGTGGTGACCCAGATCTGTTTTCCATCGCTAATTAACGACCATTGAATTGCCACGACTTCCCTTTTTGCCGCCCATCTGAAAATTTCTTGAAGATCGTGTCATTGATGTCGTGCGCCGTATCTGAGGCTGAAAACACAACTTCGCGCTTGACGATGGTTGGTACATAAAATAATCAGCGCAAGCACTGAGCGGGTATAGCTTAATGGTAAAGCCCCTGCCTTCCAAGCAGGCTATGTCGGTTCGATTCCGTCTACCCGCTCCAACTCAGCCCCTCCATCTCTAACATTCTGGTCGAATGCGTCAAAAGGCCCGGATCGTGCCCCGAATTGCGCCCAAAGCTTGACCCCATTGTCCCACGCCGCCATGAAACGTTGATTGACGCCTGATAAAGGCTGCGACCAGAATACAAGGGCCAGATATGGCAAGAACACGCTCCGCCAATCCAGCAAATGCACAAGCGCCCGGCGCCTACGATGAACGGGCTAGGTCTAAAAAAATTGGCGTGCTGCGGTCATTGTGGCCGTTTATGAAGCCCTATCGACTGCTGATGATCGGCGCGACACTGGCGTTGATCCTGACGGCCAGCATGACGCTGACATTGCCCTTGGCTGTGCGGCGTGTGGTCGACAATTTCCGCATCGAAGATGGTGATTTGCTTGAATGGTACTTTCTGGCCGCCCTCGGTATAGCCGGGATTCTCGCCGTGGGTACGGGTATTCGCTATGCTTTGGTGACCCGGTTGGGTGAACGTGTGGTGGCCGATATCCGAAAGGCGGTTTTTGACCGCGTGATCGGGATGAGCCCCGAGTTTTACGAGCGCATCATGACCGGCGAAGTTCTGAGCCGTATCACCACCGACACAACGCTGATCCAATCGGTGCTGGGATCGTCTGTGTCCATCGCGCTCCGCAATCTTTTGATGTTCGTCGGCGGACTGGTGCTGATGCTGCTGACATCGGCTAAGCTGACTGGGATGGTGTTGCTACTGATTCCGCTGGTGGTTGTGCCAATATTGGTACTGGGCCGCAGGTTACGGGTGATCAGCCGGGAAAATCAGGACTGGATTGCGGCGTCCTCTGGAAATGCCGGCGAGGCGTTGGGTGCGGTGCAAACCGTGCAGGCTTTTACTCATGAGGACGCCAGCAGGACGCAGTTCGGAGAGATGACAGAAACTTCGTACGAAGTTTCTCTGCGTCGGATCCAGACCCGTGCGATTCTGACCGTCATTGTGATCTTTCTCGTCTTCTCGGGCATCGTTGGCGTGCTGTGGATGGGTGCGAATGATGTGCGTAACGGGGTTATGACCGAGGGCGTGTTGATCCAGTTTGTGATCTATTCGATCATCATGGCGGGTTCAGTCGCGGCATTGTCCGAAATCTGGAGCGAGTTGCAGCGCGCTGCAGGTGCGACGGAGCGTTTGGTCGAGCTGCTGAACGCTGAGGATACCGTCAATGATCCGTCGCAGGCCAAGGATTTGCCTGTACCCGTACGCGGAGAGATACGTTTTGACGATGTGACATTCCACTATCCCGCGCGCCCGGACGTCGTTGCGCTGGATCACTTGTCACTTCAAATCAAACCCGGGGAGACAGTGGCCTTTGTCGGCCCGTCTGGTGCGGGCAAGACAACAGTCATCCAGATGATTCAGCGGTTCTATGATCCCGATGCGGGACAGGTCAGTCTTGATGGGCTCGACCTGCGCGAGTTGAACCGTGACGACTTCCGTCAGCACATCGCGCTGGTCCCGCAAGACCCCGTGATCTTTGCCGCTTCGGCGCGCGAGAATATCCGCTTTGGCCGTCTGGACGCCTCAGATGCCGAAGTCGAGTCCGCCGCCCGAGCCGCCGCCGCGCATGAGTTCATCTCGGCTTTGCCCGAAGGGTATGACAGCTTTGTGGGCGAACGGGGCGTAATGCTGTCGGGTGGTCAGAAGCAACGTATCGCCATCGCACGTGCCATCCTGCGCGACGCACCGGTGCTGCTGCTGGACGAGGCGACCTCGGCTTTGGACGCAGAAAGCGAACGTGCGGTGCAGGGTGCGGTCGATAACATGAGGGCAGGGCGCACCACTCTGATCGTGGCGCACCGTCTGGCGACCGTTAAGAAGGCAGACCGGATTGTCGTGCTGGAAGCCGGGCGCATTGTGGCGCAGGGTACCCATAACGATCTGGTGGCGCAGGACGGTTTGTATGCCCGCCTCGCACGCTTGCAGTTCACCGACGGGGTGGCTGCAGAATAAAGTGACGCTCCGGCACATCTCGTTTCGCCGTAGCGTCATTCTACATAATCCCGAACCTGATCGCTAAGCCCTTGCTTGCGCATGGTGTGTTTTGCTTCCATCTTGGAGGTGACAAACAAGCCTGTGCGCGACACGGGAGACAGATCAGGGGAGGAGCCACATGGCCTTTGTGGGATTGGAAGACAAGGCGCGCATCGAGCAGGAGATGGCGTGGGAAGATCGGGACGTACCCGTCACCTTCCATCAACTGTTGTCGCGGACGGCGGGCAAGTTCCCGAACCATAAAGCGATCAGCTTTCAGTTGTTGTCCGGCCCGAGCGACAAAGCCGAGACGCTGACATGGTCCGAACTGCTGGGAAAAGTCAACCAAGCGGCCAATCTGTTCCGTTCCCTTGGCATCGGAGAAAACGATGTGGTGGCTTATGTGCTGCCCAACTGCAACGAGACGCTGGTCACCATGATGGGCGGTGCGGTGGCCGGGATCGTGAACCCGATCAACCCGTTGCTGGAGCCGGAGCAGATCGCGGCGATCCTGCGTGAGACCAAGGCGAAGGTCGTGGTCACGCTGAAATCCTTCCCCAAAACCGATGTAGCCCAAAAGGTTGAAGAAGCTGTGCGTCACGCTCCGGGTGTCAACACGATCCTTGAGATCGACCTGAATCGCTATCTGACGCCGCCCAAATCCTGGCTTGTACCGTTCTTGCGCCCAAAGATGGGTGATAAAGAAAAGCTGGCCCATGCGGATTACAAGAACTTCCTTGATGAGCTGAACAAGCAGCCTAAAACGCTGAACTTTGAGGATAGCCAGGAAGATCGGGTGGCGTGCTACTTCCACACGGGCGGCACTACGGGCATGCCGAAAGTAGCGCAGCACAAATACTCGGGCCTTATCTACAATGGCTGGTTGGGCAACACGCTGCTCTTTGACGAAAACGACGTCATCATGTGCCCTCTGCCGATGTTCCATGTCTTTGCGGTGCATGTCATCGTGATGGCGGCGGTGTCGTCTGGTGCACATGTGGTATTCCCGACGCCTGCCGGGTATCGCGGTGATGGCGTATTCGACAATTTCTGGAAACTGATCGAGCGCTGGAAGGTTTCGTTCATCATCACAGTGCCGACAGCGATTTCAGCCAAAATGCAGCGACCTGTGGATGCGGATATATCCAGCGTTAAAACAGCATTTTCGGGATCAGCTCCGTTGCCGGTCGAACTGTTCCGTCGGTTTGAAGAAGCGACTGGCGTTACTATCGTCGAGGGCTACGGCCTGACCGAGGCCACTTGTCTGGTGTCATGCAACCCCGTGGATGGGGAAAAGAAGATCGGCTCGATCGGCATCCCATTCCCCTATACGGACGTCAAAATCCTGCAGGACGGGCCGGATGGACCAACCGAGTGCGGCGTAGATCAGATCGGTGAAATTTGCATCTCGAACCCCGGCGTATACGCGGGAAATACTTATACCGAGACCGACAAGAATACGAACCTCTATCATTTCGATAAATACCTGCGCACGGGCGATCTGGGACGGTTTGATGAGGACGGCTATCTGTGGATCACCGGTCGCGCGAAGGATCTGATCATTCGGGGCGGACACAATATCGACCCTGCAGAAATCGAAGAGGCCTTGCTGGGCCATGACGCGGTCGCCTTCGCTGGGGCTATCGGTCAGCCCGATGCGCATTCGGGTGAGGTGCCTTGCGCCTTTGTTGAACTGGTCGAGGGGGCCTCAGTCACTGAACAGGAGCTGATGGACTATTGCAAGGTCCACGTCCACGAACGCGCGGCACAGCCCAAGCACATGACCATTCTGGATGAATTGCCGAAAACCGCCGTTGGCAAGGTTTTCAAACCCGAACTGCGCAAGCAAGCCATCACTCGCATCTACAACGGTGCATTGGACGCCGCAGGCATTGAAGCGCGGGTCGTTTCGGTAATCGACGACAAGAAGAGGGGTCTTGTCGCGCAGCTTGACGCGAATGGGTCTTCCGAAGACGATGTCTCAAAAGTACTGGGTTCGTTTACCCGGCCATGGGAGTGGTCTGAATAATTCGGAGGAACAATGGACTATGAACGTCTGATCGACGAGGAGACCTGGGGTTTCATCCGGCGCACAGCCGAGAGCTATCCGGATGATACAGTAGAGATGTCCATTGCTGACCAACGCCGGGTCTATGACGCGATGTGTCAGGACTTCCGCCAGCCGCGCCCACCTGGCATCGAGGTGCGCGACAGGTCCGCCGATGGCGTAGCGGTTCGCATTTATAGCGCCGGTGACCCCACCCGGACCGTCGTCTACATACATGGTGGTGGGTTTGTCGTCGGGGGCTTGGATAGCCACGATGATGTTTGTGCGGAACTCTGCGCCCAGACGGGCTATCGAATCGTTTCGGTCGACTATCGGTTGTGCCCTGAGCATGTGCACCCGGCGCAGTTTCAGGATAGCTGGACCGCCACGAACTGGGTGGTTCAGGAATACGGCGAGCCGATCGTGCTGGCCGGTGACAGCGCGGGTGGCAATCTGGCAGCAGCCGTTTCGCACCATGGTCGGAGTCGGTTGGAAAATGTGCTGGGGCAGGTCCTTATATATCCCGGCTTAGGCGGAGATATGTCGCAGGGGTCGTATATCGAACATGCCAATGCCCCGCTGCTGACATTGGACGATATCCGGTTTTATGAGACTGTTCGGTATCAAGGTACCACGCCCCAGAACGATCCTACCTATGCACCGTTGCATGACGTCGATTTCTCGGGGCTACCGCCGACGGTGGTGGTGACCGCCGATTGCGATCCGCTGCGCGATGACGGGCAAGCTTATTGCGACCGGATCACAGCCGCAGGTGGGCAGGCCCATTGCATCAACGAGGCCGGTTTGGTCCACGGATATCTGCGCGCCCGAACATCGGTCAGGCGCGCCGCGGACAGCTTTGAGCGGATTTCCGTGGCGATTGAGGCTTTGGGGCAGGGGATTTGGTCCTACGACTGAACCGCGTCAGGTCAGGAACGGCTTGGCTTTCATCGTATCCGCCACCGGTGCGCCCATGCGCTGAAGTATGGTTGGTGCAAGCTGTAGCTGGTCTATCACGGTATCGGGATCAGGGCCTTTGGCCTCTCCAAAGTAGTAAAGCGCTGTTTCCTGCTGCAACGGGCTGCGCCCTCCGTGATGGCCACGTTCGTCTTGTCCATGATCAGCCGTCACGATGACGTCATAGCCCAACTGCTGCCAGCGCGGAATGAACGGGGCCAGCATTTCGTCCATGACAAAACAGGCATGGTCCATCTCGGCGCAATCGTGGAAGAAACGATGCCCCATGCTGTCCAGTGTGCAAGTGTGCAGGATGCCATAATCCAGCCCAAAGCGCAGACACAGATTGGTCAGCAAGGCAAACAGATCGACATCACTGGGCGTCATCTGGTTCGCTTTGCCGTATCCCGTCATCGAATGAAATCGACCATGGTTGATGGTCAGGCTGTCGGGCTCGTCATATTCAACGTCGCGGACGTAGTCGAATGGGTGGCGATTGAAGAATTGAGACCAATAGCTGTGGGTGACCGCGCCGGTTATGCCACCTGCCTCACGCACCTGACTGAACACGTCCTTGTGGCTTAGTCGGAAGACGTTGCCGTTGCCTGTACAGCCATGCTCTTGCGGTGTAACGCCGGTATGGATCGACGCATAGCAACTGGCAGAGGTCGAAGGCAGTACAGAGCGAAGTTTCCAAACCCGGGCAGCACCGCTGTCGACCCACCCTTCAAGATTGCCAAACAGTCGACGAAAGTTGCGCCAGGGGACGCCGTCGAGGATGATCAATAGCAGTTTGCGGTCCATGTTCCGGCCCTTGTTTCTGAGTATTCGTTCCGGCGAACCTATGAGATTCGTCCGGCTATGGCTGCGCATTTGCGCCCCAAATAGCAAAATCCCGACGTCTGCTTGTGTTCAAAGCGCCGGGAATTTGAATGGTCTTCGGTGTTTCTTTGAGAAGGGTGCGGATCAGTTCCCCGCGCTCTCCATTTTGCGGTGAGCGACAACCTCTTCCAGCCAGCCAAGATGCATCTCAGGCACCGAGCTAAGCAGCAAGTCTGTATAGTCGTCGAATGGAGGGCTTAGCACCTGGCTCTTGGGACCGTAGCGAACCACCCGACCCTGGTACATCACCGCGATACTATCGCTGATCGCACGGACTGTCGCCAGATCGTGGGTGATGAACAGGTATGCCACATCCTCGATCTTTTGCAGATCCAGCAGCAGCTTGAGGATACCGTCCGCGACCAGCGGGTCGAGCGCCGAGGTGACCTCATCACAGATGATCATCTTTGGCTTGGCCGCCAGTGATCGCGCGATACAGACACGCTGTTTTTGACCACCCGACAGTTCCGCCGGATAACGATCGATGAACTTCTCGCCCAGTTCGATCTCATCCAGCAACTCGATGATCCGCTTGCGTTTCTCGGCGCCGCGCATGTTGAAGTAGAACTCGAGTGGGCGGCCGATAATCGTACCGACGGTCTGACGCGGGTTCATTGCCACGTCGGCCATCTGGTAGATCATTTGCAGCTCACGCAGGTCTTCACGCGTGCGGCCTTTCAGATCAGAGCTGAGCTTGCGGCCCGCAAAGGTAATCTCACCATCACGGGGTGGAAGAAGCCCGGTGATGACCCGTGCCAGCGTAGACTTACCCGACCCGGATTCACCCACAACCGCCAGTGTCTGGCCCGGATGAAGCTCGACGTTGACATTATGCAGCACGTCGAAATTCAAGCCTTTGTAGCGCGCGGTGATACCATCGACGCTCAGCACGGGTTCAGGAGTTGGTTTTTTCTCTTCGTGCTCGATTGAGCGGACCGAAACCAGCGCCTGTGTGTACTCTTCTTGCGGGCGGTTGATGATCTGGTCGGTATTTCCGTATTCGACCGTATCGCCCATCCGCAGCACCATGATGTCATCACTGACCTGGGCCACAACTGCCAGATCATGGGTGATATACAAGGCGGCAACGCCCGAGTCGCGAATGGCGTCTTTGATGGCCATCAGCACATCGATTTGGGTAGTCACGTCCAGTGCCGTGGTAGGTTCGTCAAAAACCACCAGATCAGGCTCAGGGCAAAGCGCCAGCGCCGTCATACAGCGCTGCAGCTGTCCGCCCGAAACCTGGTGCGGGTAACGATCACCGATATTGTCAGGGTCGGGCAGACCCAGCTTGGCAAAAAGCTCACGCGCGCGGGATTCAGCCTCTTTGCGCGAAAACTTCTTCTGCTCAACTGCGGCCTCGACCACTTGATCCATGATCTTCTTTGCGGGGTTGAACGATGCGGCGGCGGATTGGGAAACATATGTTACCTCACCACCGCGCAGTTTGCGGATGTCCCCATGAGATGTCTTGAGGATATCACGCCCGTTTACCCAAACCTCGCCCCCGGTGATTTTCACACCGCCACGGCCATAGGCCATCGAGGCCAGACCGATGGTAGATTTGCCGGCCCCGGATTCGCCGATCAGACCCAGCACCTTGCCTGGAGCGAGGTCAAAGCTGACCCCGTGCACGATCTCGATGTCATGGGGCTTTTCACCCGGCGGATAGACGGTCGCGCCGATTTTGAGGTCGCGGACCTTGAGAAGGATATCACTCATCCCCGGCCTCCTTTCAACGATGTGGTACGATTCAGGACCCAGTCAGCCACCAGGTTGACCGAGATGGCCAGCGTCGCAATGGCCACAGCGGGATAAAGCGCTGCGCCGATGCCATAGACGATGCCATCCTTGTTTTCCTTCACGATACCGCCCCAGTCAGCCAGCGGTGGCTGGACGCCCAGTCCCAGGAACGACAGGGTCGAGATGAACAGAACCATGAAGATGAACCGTAGCCCGAATTCGGCCACAAGCGGCGACAGCGCATTGGGCAGGATTTCCCGGAAGATGATCCAGGCGCGCCCTTCGCCGCGCAGCTTGGCGGCTTCAACATAGTCCATCACGTTGATGTCCACCGCTACAGATCGCGATAGGCGATACGGGCGGGTGGCATCCAGTAAGCCCATAACAAGGATTAGGATCGGGACGGTCACCGGAACGATGGCCAGAATGACCAGTGCCAGGATCAGAGTCGGGATTGACATGATCAGATCCACCGTACGGCTGAGCGCCTGATCAGCCCATCCGCCCAGTACAGCAGCCAGCAAGCCCAGCGACGTACCGGTCAGAAAGCTGAGCAGCGTCGCCGCTGCCGCGATGAAGATTGTCGTGCGCCCGCCATAGATCATGCGGGTCAGCAGATCGCGACCGATATTGTCAGTGCCTAGCAGATGTTCTGGGCTGCTCGGCTCCCAGACGTCGCCGACGACTTCTGCCATTCCATAGGGTGCAATCAACGGGGCGGCGATCGCCACGAAGAAATAAGCGAAGGTGAAGATAAGGCCAATCAGAGCCGAAAGAGGAATGTTCTTTATCATTTCGGATGCCTCAGTCTTGGGTTGGCAAGGATCGACACGATATCTGCAACCATGTTCAGACCGATATAAACGGCCGCAAACACCACGCCGCAGGCCAGAACAACCGGCACATCACGTTTGGTCACGGCATCCACAAGGTATTGCCCCATACCGGGATAGACGAACACAACCTCGACCACGACAACACCCACGACCAAATAGGCCAGGTTCAGCATGACGACGTTCACGATCGGTGAAATCGCGTTAGGAAAGGCATGGCGGGCAATAACCTGAAATGTGCTGAGGCCTTTCAATTCAGCGGTTTCGATATAGGCCGATTGCATGAGGTTCAGAATGGCCGCGCGCGTCATGCGCATCATCTGCGCCAGCACGACCAGCGTCAGAACAAAGGCAGGCAGTGCGATTGCATTCAACTTTTGTCCAAACGACATAGAATCATTGATCATCGCAAGCGACGAGAACCACCCCAATTTCACTGAGATATAGTAGATCACCACATAACCGATCAGAAACTCGGGGATCGAAACCGTCGTCAGGGTGATGGCTGAAATCAGTTTGTCGGGCCAGCGATTGCGGAACCGCACGGCAAGCAGCCCCAGAAAGATTGCAAGCGGTACGGAAACTATTGCTGCCACGCAAGCCAGGAACAGAGTGTTCCCAAGGCGTTTTCCAATACTCTCGGAGATATCAAGTTTGTTGGTCAGGGATTGACCCAGGTCACCCTGAAGTATGCCGCCCAACCACTCGAAATAGCGTGTAAGGGCAGGCCGGTTCAGGCCCATTTCTTCGCGTAGGTTTGCCAAGGCCTCTGGAGTTGCGGACTGCCCCAGGACGGCTTGCGCGGCGTCTCCGGGTAGGGCTTCGGTTAGGCCGAAAATCAGGGCCGAAGCGCCGAGCAGCAAAAGGAGTCCCAGCGCCAGGCGCTGGGAAACCAATTTGATGATGGGATGCATTATCCGTAGCCCGTTTTAGACGAACCACATTTTGCGGGATATGTTGCCGTTCATCATCTCTTGCGTTGGGTCAGATTCCCAGCCATCCAACTGGTTGCTGACGCCTTCGACAAAGTCGTTGAACATCGGGCAGATCAGGCCGCCTTCGTTGCGGACCATTTGACCCATCTGGCTATAGATGGCTTTGCGTTTCTCAGGGTCGAGTTCCGCCTTTGCTGCAAACAATAAGTCGTCAAACGCCTGAACCTTAAACCTCGTGTCATTCCAGTCTGCGGTCGACAGATACGCAGTCGAGTACATCTGGTCCTGAACCGGACGGCCGCCCCAGTAAGACGCACAGAAGGGTTGAACGTTCCAAACCTCGGACCAGTAGCCATCATTGGGCTCACGCTTGATTTCAAGCGGAATTCCAGCCTGTGCAGCAGTCTGCTGGAACAGAGCAGCAGCATCTACAGCACCTGGGAACGCACCATCGGCAACGCGCAAAATAATCGGAGAGCCATCATGTCCAGATTTCTTATAGTGCTCTGCAGCCTTTTCAACGCTGAATTCGCGCTGTTCGATGGTTTCATCAAACAATGGATAGGCTGAATTGATCGGCATATCATTCCCGATCGAGCCATAGCCGCGCAGAACTTTGTCAACCAATTCCGCTCGGTTGATGGCGTACTTCAGTGCGGTGCGCAGTTCATTGTTATCAAACGGAGCCGTGTCGCAATGCATGATGAAGACATAGTGACCGCGACCAGCGGTTGAATGCACCGTCAGGTTAGGCGCACGGCCCAACAGGTCGGCAACTTTGGGTTCAACGCGGTTGACGGCGTGGACCTGTCCGGACTGCAGTGCAGCGGTCCGTGCCGTCGCATCGTTGATCACAACAACTTCTACGCTGTCAAAATTGCCGAAATCGCTGTTCCAGTGGTTTTCGTTCTTGGTGAACAAGTGGCGGACGCCGGGTTCGTCCACTTCTAGTTTGTACGGGCCGGTGCCGATACCTGCCGCAGGATTATCCATGCCGCCATCGGGCTGAATGATGAGGTGATAGTCGGCCATCAGATACGGCAGGTCGGCGTTCGGCTCGGTCAGTGTGACCTGGAAATTGTCTCCATCGGCCTTCATCGACTCGATGCCTTTCATGATGCCCAAGGCACCTGATTTGGAATCCTCGTTCGAGTGGCGCTGCATAGTTTTCAGCACGTCTTCGCTGGTCATGGTCTTGCCGTTGTGGAACTCGACCCCTTGACGCAGCTTGAACGTCCAAACTTTGGCGTCTGCACTTCCTTCGACGCTTTCAGCAAGGCGCGGTTCGATGGTTCCGTCGGGCGCCACTTCGACCAGTTGGTCTCCGAACTGCTTGCCGTTCTGGAACGGGACTGAGCTTGCGTAGGTTGCCGGATCAAGTGAGTTGGTCGATTCACCACCCTGCAAACCGAATTTCAGATCGCCGCCCTTTTTCGGACCAGCGGCACGTGCGGCATCGGCAAACATAGTGCTTGCCATTGCGGCCGAGACACCCAGTGCCGCTGCTTTACCCATGAATTCACGGCGGGTCAGCTTTCCAGCTGTGACCTGCTTTGACATGTGAGTGAGTTGTTCGTTCATCCAGATTTCTCCCAGTTGATAGGATGTTCAGCCCGTTGGTGGGCTTTTTATTGACGCATGAGTCAACTTAGGTGCAATTCAGGGCAGCGGGCAAGTGCAAATCTCTTGAAATAATGGGGAGGTTCCGCCTTTGATCGCGCCAGTTGATCTTGTTATGAGCCTTTGGAAATCCAAAACCCCTTATTCCTAACTACTTACTCTGACCTGAACAAATTATCCGATAGTTGCCTGGTCAGTTTAGCATGAACTTTCGTTCCACAGATCAAACGCCATTCCGGCCTTTAAGTGATTCTATCTGGTGGGTTTTTCGGATGGGCGGGGTCAGGGTCTGGGATCAGTTTTTTATTGCAACAATCAGATCCATTACGTTTGTGCCTGTGGGTCCCGTGACCAACAGCGCCCCCGCCTTGTCGAGGAAACTGCCGCTATCTGCATTGTCCAGATACGCTTGCGCCTTATCAGACCAAGTGTCACCGGTAACGATGGCGCCTGCTGCATCTGTTGGCCCGTCGGTGCCATCTGTTCCTCCGACGATGACGGTCAAATCAGATTGCCCTGCGATTTCGCGCGCGAGTGCCAGAGCAAGGGCCTGATTGCGCCCACCGCGCCCTGGCGCATCAGGTAGGACCACGGTTGGTTCGCCGCCAAATACCATGGCGCCCTTGGGCATATTCCGCAGCCGATCTCCTAATTTAGCTGCAACCGAGAGATAGTCATCGTGCATCGCTTCTTCGTTGTCGAGGACCTTGATGCCTGAGTTCTCGGCCGCAAATGCTGCGGCGTCACGCGCGTGTGCATTTGATGCGATTATAGCGGTGTGGGCAGAAAACTCCGGTTTTTCGGGCAATGATCCGATACCGGAGCCAATAACGCCCAGATCATCACCCGGGACGTCGGAGATCGCCAGAACGATCACGCTTTTCCCCGAGAATGCCGACAACAAACCGCCACCCTTGATCCGGGACAGCTTGCGCCGTTCCGTGTTCATTGCACCGATGTCGAGACCTTCACTCAGCAGTCTTTGGTTGAGGGCCTCAAGATCATCCAATGTCGTACCGGCCACGAGGTCCTCGGCAAGCGAAGAAGCCCCTCCCGAAACTAGCAGAAGCAGTTTGCTGTCGGGTTTCATCGCCTCAACCGTTTCGCGCAATGCCTGCCCACCCTTCAGACTGCGGGCATCGGGAACCGGGTGTGCAGCTTCAATCACCACAATATGCTCAGGCAGGTCGTGGCCATGGCCATCCTTGGTAACCACCAGAGTGGGCATTGGGCCAAACCGTTCGACGGCGGCACGGGCCATGGCACCTGCGGCTTTTCCAACGGCCAATATCTGATCTGGGGCTTCGATCGCCTGAGTGGCCTCCAGCGTTGCGCGATATCCATCAACCGCCGCCACACCTGCGCGCCAAATGTCCTGTGCCTGTTGCGAACTCTGCATCAGCTTTCCATCCAAATTGTGACTGGTCCGTCATCGACCAACTCTACCGCCATGTCAGCTCCGAACGCACCTGTCTCAACCGGAATGCCCCGCGATGAAAGGTTGTGTACAAACGCCTCGTAGAGGTGTTCGCCCTCAGCCGCCGGGGCGGCCCCGGAAAACCCAGGCCTGTTTCCACGCGATGTGTCAGCTGCCAAGGTGAACTGGCTGACCACTAGGGCCGAGCCCTCAATATCCAATATCGACCGGTTCATCTTTCCCGCGTCGTCCTTGAAGATACGAAGCTTTGCGATCTTTTCAGCCAATTGATCAGCTTGTGTCTCTCCATCCCCCTGCATCGCACAAACCAGAATCATCAATCCGGGGCCCGATCGCCCGATCACTGATCCATCGACTTTGACCGAGGCACTGGAAATTCTTTGAAGTAAGGCGCGCATCTGCAGGTCCTGTATTTTATTGCTATTCGTGCCAATCGATCACTTCATCCAGCGCGGCACGTTCCGTTCTGAACGCGTTCGCCGGGTGATCCATATCCGCATATCCGAACGAAATCGCGCACAGAATCAAGCGATCTTCTGATATCCCGAAATAACGGTGAAGAAATGCGCCATGTGCCGCTACCGCTGCCTGCGGGATACAAGCCACACCCAGGGCCTGCGCCGCCAGTGAAAATGCGGTCACGAAGCCACCACAATCCATCGCGCCGTAAGGGCCCAGTTCAGCCGGGCTGGACAGTATGGCGCAATGTGGGGCGCCGAACAGAGCATAGTTTTCCATCATCTGTTGCGCCGAGGCCCTGCGATCACCTTTTTCGATGCCAACCGCTTTGTAGAGGGCCCAGCCACAGGCGCGACGGCGCTCTTGATAAACACCGGAATAGCCGGTTGGAAAGGGTAGGTCCGGAGCGGGCGCAACGTGCGAGGCTTCGTGTTGCAACGCGTCCCGAAAATGGTCTGTCTCGGCCCCGCTGGTGATGACGACCTGCCAGGGTTGCGCGTTGCACCAGCTTGGAACACGCGCAGCACTGGCGACGATCTGTTCAATCTGTTCGCGAGGCACCAGGTCCGTGCGAAAGGCACGGCAAGAAAAACGATCGGCCAAGAGCGCGTTCAGAGCGTCAAGGTGCAATTCAACATCTCCTTTCAGGCATGCCGAGGAGTAGGTTCCATGAGCGTGCTCTGTTTATCAGCGTTATTGCTGTCCAGTTGCCACCAGATACCCGACGCCGGCCGCAACGAGAAGGCCCAGAACCACGGCGATCGTAATCTTGATTGCGGACCAGGGACGCTCACCCTGAACGCGGCCGGTCCGGCCATTGACCACAAAACGATAGGTCTGGCCGCGGTATTTGTAGGCCGCCATCCAAACCGGCAAAAGGATGTGTTTGAATGTGACATCTCGCACTTCGGTGTCGACAGCGTGAATGCGCTGACGATCGCCTCCGATATCGAACCGCACGTCACGCTCGATCACCCGTGCCATGTGCGCGCGGGCCTCTTGATAACCTTCTCGCAGTTCGACCGTGTATGCCTCGGCGCGGAAACCGGCCAGATATTCCGGCTGATACGGTTCAAGCGCAGGCAAGTCCCATGGCTCCAGCGCATCGGTATAGGATTTGGGCAGCGATTGTGATGCCAACACCAGAACATCGTCAAAGAACCGTGCAACCCGTCCGGATTTTGGCGTCCAGCGCACTTTGGGAACCTGTTGCTGCACGCGCTTTCCATCACGCATCACAGTGCGAGTTTCGTAATACACCACACCGCGTTCCCCACGATAACTCGACTTGGTATCAGCGTCGAAGGTCCAATACGGGACATAAATGCCCTGCATCTTGCGTCCCTTTCGGGCGTATTCCTTCAACCCGTTGGGTGCAAACCACAGTCGGCCCAGCCAATCCCCCATTGCCTTGTGGGCCGAGCGTTCATCCAGTGCAAAGGGCAACACTCCTCGAGGTTTGATATGGCGGCTAACGCCTGTATCGGTCACAACCGGAGTGGCACAGAACGGGCACTCCGCAGCATGGGTGTTCGGATCAAACTCAACCTGAGCCGCGCAGTTCGGACAGGTCAGAACACGGGTTTCTTCAATCTCGCTGTCAGGCAAGCGATCCGCGATGGCGGCGTCGAAATCCAGCTCTCGCAGACTTGCACCACCCCATGGGCCAGCACCGATCGTTCTGGTGTTGCCACAATGATCGCAAGTCAGCGTTCCGTCACCGGGATTGAACCGATAATCCGCCCCGCATTGGTCGCAGGGGAAACGGTGTTCGTCTTTCGCCATGACAGAACCTCGAAATCAGGTTACCAAATGTCAGTTCACGCGCCCGGAGGCGGCGGAGGCAGGATCGTGAACAGCTGTGCCAGTTCCTGCACGTCGCCTGCCTTCTTCCAACCGTCCTGTCCGGCGGTCCAAACGTGGGTCTCGCGCGTTATCTCACCATCGGTCGCCATTCGGCCCATCTTGGCCTTGGAAAACGGCCCGCTGGTCTGACCATCCACTGCGATATGCCATACATGCTCGACGGGCGGAGGGGGCGGGGGTGCCGCAGGCGCCGAGGCCTGCGGGGCAGCGGGGGCGGAACCGCCCCAAGGGCCGCTCGGCTGACCCGCTGCCATGTTCGACATCTGCTGCGCCATCGCCATGCCCATTCCCATGCCAAGACCCGCGCCCATGCCGCCACCCTGGCCAGGGTTGTTGGCTGCCGCAGTCATCGCTTCGGCTGCGGAATACTGCGTGAACTTGCCCAGATCGCCCGCCAACCCCATCGATGTGCGTTTGTCCAGCGCGGCCTCGACCGCTGGTGGCAGCGAGATGTTCTCGATGTAGAACTCGGGCATGCTCAAACCATATCCGTCCAGCACCGGTGACACCTCGGCGGCAATCAGTTTGCCCAGATCGGCCGTGTTCGCCGCCATATCGAGAACTGGAATGCCCGAGCCTGCGATGACGCGGCTGAATTCCTGCACGATGATGTTTCTGATCTGAAAGCTGATCTCGTCCATGGTGAATTCACCATCGGTACCGACGATTTCGACCAGGAATTTCGCCGGGTCCTTGACCCGCACCGTATAGGTGCCAAATGCCCGGATGCGCGTTGGACCGAACTCAGGATCGCGCAGCATGATCGGGTTTTTCGTGCCCCATTTCAGGTCATTGAAACGGGTCGTGTTGACGAAATAGATCTCGGACTTGAACGGAGACTGAAAGCCGTGATCCCAATGCTGCAGCGTCGTCATGATCGGCATGTTGTTTGTCTCAAGCATGTAGAGACCTGGGGTGAAGACATCCGCCAACTGACCCTCATGCACAAAGACCGCCGCTTGACCTTCGCGCACGGTCAGCTTGGCGCCGTATTTGATCTCGTGTCCTTCACGCTCGAACCGCCAGACCATGGTGTCGCGCGTATCGTCGACCCAGTGGATGACATCTATGAATTCACCGGTCAGAAAATCAAAAATTCCCATTGGATTTCTCCTGTCTTCGGGGTCAGAGCGACTGCCCCATCAATTCGCGTGCAATGATACGGACCACTGGCCGCGCTTCGTCAGCTGTCATGCCTGGCTTGAGGCGCGGGTCGTATAGAATGGTTAGTAGTTTTTCATCATGGCTTGTGAGCAGGGCGAACTCGTCGTCATCGTTGAAGATTGATGGCCGGGCAGACGGGCTGTCATTCGGCAGCCCCAATCCCTGAGCGATCTCTTCGTGGACGCAACTCAGGCGCACCAGATCGGGATGTTCCGCCCGGATCAGGGCAACAGCCCGGGTATATGTCTGTGGCGCGCTGTTCGACGCCGAAGCGAATACAAAGCAATAGAAAGAGCGTGGCAGTTTGTCGAAGAGGTCAAGTTGTGCCTGCCCTATGCCCGGGATCAGTTGTCGCAGCCGGGCTTGCACATAAGCGGTATCATCTTCACCCGCCACGAAGACGTGGAAATTTGCATTCCGGGTGGTGGTTGAGACCGGGTGTCCAGTGAGCCGCGACAAGCGGTTGGCGTAGGCGTCAATTCGGGCGGCCTCTTGCTGGCGGACTTCAGGTGCAACCGATGGACCAAACTCGGGCTTTATGCGAACCGGCGACGACCAGCGACTAAGCTGTCGGCTGGTGCGACTGCTGCCGCTGGCAACGGCTTGCCCCGGATATTCATTATAAAACGCTATGGTCTCAAAGTTCCGAGCCAGATCATCGGCATCATAGGGCGTATCAGGGCCACCGCCATCGGTTCTCAGCAACCCGCGCGTCAGCAGGTTATTTTGTACGCTTTCATAGTATCGCGCGAGATCAAGGCTCGCTGGTGAGGGCGCTTGATATGCATTGCTCAGGCCTTGCGGCTGGGCAGGTTGAGGTTCAGGAGCGATCGTCGTCGTCAATGCCTCATCGCAGCCAGCAAATGCCAGCAGCGACAAGCCCAATACTGCAATCTTAGCGCGATGAAATGGCCGCACGCCCGCTGTTTCCATTATCCGGGAACAGCCGTTCCGGCATTGTCGCCGATCCCGTCCTGTCGCGCCTTGGCCGAGGCGAGCGTGTCGCGCAATTCGGCCTCCATCTTCTTCAGTTCTTCCTCGGCTGCGGCGCGTTTGGCCTTGCCTTCGTCTGCAATGGCGAGGCTTTCGTTGATGGTGCCGATCAGGTCTGCATTGGCTTGTTTGACGGCTTCGATATCGAAGACGCCACGCTCCATCTCTTCGCGGATCATTTTGTTGGATTCGCGCAAGTTGGCGGCGTTCGAGGTCAGCAATTCATTGGTCAGATCATTGGCATCACGTACGGCAGCGGCGGCCTCGGCACTGCGCTGTATGGTGACAGCTTGTGCCAGCTGGGTTTCCCAGAGCGGTACTGTGTTGACGAGGGTCGAGTTGATCTTGGTCACCAGTGACTTGTCATTTTCCTGCACCAGACGGATGGAGGGCAGCGATTGCATCGTCACCTGACGGGTAAGCTTCAGGTCGTGGACCCGGCGTTCCAGATCATCGCGCGCGGCACGCAAGTCGCGCAATTCCTGCGCTTTCATCACCTGTTGGTCTTCGGGCGCGGCCTGAACCTCGGCCTCTTTTTCAGGAATGTCGTGGCTGTCCAGCTCGGTCAGCTTCTCCTCTCCCGCTGCGATGTACAGTGCGAGTTCGTCGTAGAACTCCAGCGTTTTTTCGTACAGCAGATCCAAAGACTTGATATCTTTCAGCAGTGTATGCTCATGCCCCAGAAGATCATCAGTGATCCGGTCGATCTGGCTTTGAACGTCTTCATACTGCGCTGTGAACTTGGCAAAGGGCGCAGCGCGGCCCAGTAGTTTTTCCCACCAGCTACGCTCGCGACGTACATCCAGTTCGCTGACTGAGAATCCGCGGATCGTTGTTACGATGTTGCGAAGGCTGTCACCCGCCGGGCCCACATCCTTGTTGCGGACATCGGCCAGCATCGCCTGACTGATCTCTTGCAATTCTGCCTGTGCTGAAGACCCAAAGGACACGATCGAGTTTGTGTCGCCCATGTCGATCTCGCCCATCCGCTTGCGGATCTCGGCACCAACCGGTTCGTCGGCCTCTTCCAGCGGGACAATCTCGGCCTGCGGCTCGGGGAGAGCGACGGCGGTGACTTCCTGCACCAGCGTTTCAGCCTCGACTGCCTTGTTCTTGATCTCATCGGACATGGGGTAATCCTCGCTTACATAAAAGCCGGTCAGTCCAACCGGACGCCTTCGCGCTGCAGCCTGTCGCGCAGCACATCAATTTCAACCGTCAGATCACTGCGGTCATCCAATAGCATCTTTCGCGTCCGCGCCGCGAAATTCTGTTCAAGATCGTCCAGCAACGCCGAATAGTCCGCCAGCGCCTGCGCATCACGCGTCCGTGCATAGACGTCCGAAAACTTCACCGTCGCATCGCGCGCGCCCTGCAAATAAACCGTCAGGTATTTTCGGGCACTAGCCAGATCGCGCGGGTCTTCCTCGACCGTGCGAAACAGATCGCGGGCTGTATCCTGAAAGCGTTCGACCCGCGCTTCGATCCGGCGGTCACCTGCGCGTTTTATTGCATCTGTCATTTGGGTCAGATGGGTTTCGGCGTCCTCGACCACGCGTGCGACACGGTCCTGCTGGAAGGTGTCGACACCCTCCATTCCTTTGTCCTTCATTGGGTCGAGGCCGAAGGAAACCGAATGTAGAACCGTTGCAGCGGCGCCAAACAGGATGGGGGCCAGCAGGCTTACCTGTGATGCTGTTTCGGCGTCCAGAAATTCGGTCCGGTATGAGGCTAGCGCCGCCCCCAAACCGGTCAGAACGCTGGAAAATATCTTGCGGGGAAACGCAGGTCTGCGTGCGGTGCGGCGGGCGTTGTAAGCGGATTCGGCCCTTAAACCTTCGCGCAGCAGAAACGCGGCAGCGGTCAGTAGCCCTGCCGCAACCAGGCCTATGGTCATTCCGATCGCGCCATCGTTCAGAGACAGAAACACCAGTGGTATCGCCGGGACAAACAGGATGTTCGCGCGTGCACCTGCCGGTTCGACACGGGCACCATCGAATTGGCCACGCGATGGCTGATCCTGCGAGGAAACATCGCCTTCTGGGCTGAATTTGCCGCCGTACCGTTTGGCCATTTCGCTACAGGCCCCCCAACAGACCGGTGCAGACGCCGAACAACAGCACCAACAGGGCCGCATAGGCCAATTTTTGTACTCCGGTCCCGGACATGGCGCCCCCCAACTGTGACCATCAGGGAAAATTTAGGCGATACGAGGGCTTGGCGCTAGGGGGAAGGTTGAATAACCCGCGTCACTTGCGAGGTTTCTTGCCGATTGCTGGTCTTTTGCGCTGCGGTCGAGCATGGCGTTTGGCCGGGGGTATTCCGCTATCCTCAGCATCCAGCCCCAGTTGGTCGCGCATGACACGGCGGCGGATTTCTTCAACCTCGCCGGGTTTCAGGTTGCCCAGTTGGAATGGGCCGTAAGAAACCCGCAAAAGCCTGTTCACCACATAACCGATATCTTCGATAGCGCGGCGGATTTCGCGATTTTTGCCTTCGCGCAGGCCGATGGTCAGCCAAGCGTTCGCGCCCTGTTGCCGGTCCAGTGTCACGGTCATGGGCTGAAACCGCTCACCATCGATTACCAGGCCTTTGCGCAGCGGTTCGAAATCTTCGTCTTTGGGGCGTCCATTTACCCGCACCCGGTATTTGCGTAGCCATCCAGTTGAGGGCAGTTCCAGCTTGCGCTTGATGCCGCCATCATTAGTCAGCAGCAGCAATCCTTCCGAGTTCAGATCGAGTCGCCCGACGCTCATGACCCGGGGCATATCCTCGGGCAGGTCGTCAAAAATCGTCTTGCGGCCTTTTTCGTCACGCGCCGTCGTCACCAGTCCCGGTGGCTTGTGATAGAGCCACAGGCGTGATGGCTCGGGCTCGGATACTGGTTTACCATCGACGGTAATCCTGTCCTTGGCGGTTACGTTCAGCGCAGGGCTGTTGATCGCCTTGCCATTCACGGTCACACGTCCGGCTTCGATCATGCGTTCAGCTTCGCGGCGCGAGGCGACACCGGCGCGGGCCAGCACTTTGGCGATCCGGTCGCCGGGAGGAGGGGTATTGGTCATCCTCCGGCCATAACCCATCCCGGCGGCTTGCGAAAGACGGGTTTCTGAGGCAGTCAGAGGCATGAAGTTCAGATCCCACATGAAACAGGCGCTGGAACAGGCACAGGCGGCAGCAGACCGAGGTGAAGTGCCGGTCGGCGCGGTGATCGTCGCGCCCGACGGGCAGGTGGTGGCCGCAGATGGGAACCGCACCCGCGAGTTGAATGACCCCACTGCCCATGCTGAGATTCTGGCTCTGCGCGCCGCATGTGCCGCGGCCGGGTCCGAGCGTTTACCCGATCATGACCTTTACGTAACCCTTGAGCCTTGTGCCATGTGCGCCGCAGCGCTGGCCGCAGCCCGCATCCGGCGCATCTACTACGGCGCTTCCGATCCGAAATCTGGCGGTGTCGCGCATGGCGCGCGCGTGTTTTCACACCCACAGGCCCACCATCGACCCGAGGTCTATGACGGCATTGCCGCCGAAGAGGCTGCCGCGCTGCTGAAACGCTTCTTCGCGGCGCAGCGCGGTTAAGTTTTTACGACCATTTCACGTGGGATATCAGCCAGGGGCTTGCCCCCATCTGACGTCACCACAAAGCTTTCGGTAATCGCCAGTCCCCAGTCTGGGGTCCAGAGGCCGGGCATTAGGTGAAAGGTCATATTCTCTTGCAATTCCGTCGTGTCACCGGGTCGCAGGCTCATGGTGCGCTCGCCCCAGTCGGGCGGATAGCTGAGCCCGATGGGATAGCCGGTGCGGTTGGCTTTGACATACCCCGCGCGGGCGAAACTGTCATAGACACAAGCCGCGACCTCTTCGCAGGTGATGCCAGGGCGTGCGGCGGTCATTGTGTCGTCGATAGCGGTTAGAACGGCGGCTTCGGCCCGGCGGATATCATCCGGGGGATCACCCAGAAACAGGCTGCGACTGGCGGGGCAGTGATAGCGTCGATAGCAGCCGGAGATTTCGAAATAGGTCGCCTCATCCCGCGCCAGAGGTCGGTCGTTCCAAGTAATGTGCGAGGCAGAAGCCTCACGACCGGAGGGTGCAATCGGCACGATAGCAGGGTAATCTCCGGCTAGGCCGGGCAGTCCGGCGATGCCTGCCGCCTGCACTTCGGCGACAAGTTGGTTTTTGGGCAATCCTTCGCGATATGCGTCACGCAGAACTCCGTGCATATGTGCGGTCAGCTGACCCGCCTTGCGCATCATTGCGATCTCGGCATCGCTTTTTACGGCGCGCTTCCAATTCACAAGCCCTGTGGCGTCAATCAATGCACCGAAGGCGCGTTCGAGGATACGGTGGCTGGCGGCTGAGTAGTAATAGTTATCCATCTCTACGCCGATACCAGCGGTCCAGCCGCGATCCCGCAACGCAAGGACAAGGGCGTCGACCGGGTGGTGCTCCGGGTGTTGAACATGCTCTTCGGGCCAGTCCAGCAGGTCCTCGGGGTCCAGCCAGGTGGTCTGCGCAGCCCCCGCCTTGTCCTGCGTTCTGCCCCACCAAAGGGGCGATCCGCTGGCGGGCAGGATGACCATCTGCGGTACGTAAAAGCTCCAACCGTCATAACCGGTGAGCCACGCCATGTTCGATGGGTCCGTGATCAACAAGGTCTCGATACCCTGTTGATCCATCGCAGAACGGGTCTTGTGAATGCGGTCAGCGTATTCCTGCGCGCTGAAATCCGACGCGGGCATCAGAGAGAAATCGCCTGCATGACCTCGGGCTCGATTACATCGACACCGGGTAACCCGTCAGCCAATTCCTGAGCCGATTGCGCGAGAACCGGAAAGGTCTTGTAATGGCACGGGATCACTGTCTTGAAATTGAAATACCGCTTGGCAGCATAGGCAGTGCCCTTCATGTCCATGGTAAAGTGGCCGCCTGCCGAAAGGATGCCGATATCGGGTTTGTAATAATCACCCATCCACTCCATGTCGGCCATAATGTCGGTATCGCCCGAGAAATAGAGCATACGGTCCTCGGACGCGATCATATAGCCGACCTCGGTTCCACCCGTGCGCAGACCATCAGGCGTCGAGAAGGTCGAGCTGTGCGAGGCAGGCACCATCGTTAATTTGACACCGTTTAGGTCAACAGTGCCACCTTTGTTGAAACCGACCGTTTCAATACCTTCAGCCTCGGCCCAGTAGCCCATCAGGTCGTATTGCCCGACCACGGGCACGTTTAGATGTTTGGCCAGCGGCAGCACATCGACGACATGATCGAAATGAGTATGAGTCAGCAGGATATGCGTCGCGCCCGCAACGGCTGCGTCATGCTGATCTTCGGGCAAAGACGGGTTGCCCGTCAGCCAGGGATCGATCAATAGAACTTGTCCTGCTGTTTCGATGCGAAAGCTGCCATGTCCCAGCCAAATGATATCCATAGAGAATCCTCCCATTTTCCGCTTGGAGTTAGCCTAGCATCGGCTATGTAAAAATCTATGGATTGGACGCAGTATGTTGATGGATATTGTGAGAGGCTCTCACCCGCGTATTGGGCCGAGCCGATAAACGCGATTACCAATGCGGCCTTTCTTATTGCTGCATTTGTGATGTGGCAAAGGGCGCGGGGGCAGGGCGCACCTTTGGCGATGACTTTGGTTGTCATATTGGCGATGATAGGAATTGGCAGCTATCTGTTCCATACACATGCGCAGGTTTGGGCGGCGATCTTGGATGTGACGCCAATTCTGCTGTACATCCTCGTTTACATCTACGCAGTGAATCGCGATGTCTGGCGGCTGAGCAACAGATACGCGCTGGGTTTGACCGCGCTGTTCTTTCCATACGTGGCGCTGACGATCCCGCTATTCCAGTTGGTGCCTGGCCTTGGTGGCTCGGCGGCATACGCCCCAGTTCCTCTATTGATTCTGATTTATGCGGTCCTGTTGCGCCGGAAAGCCCCGGACACTGCGCGTGGGCTGACAATAGGAGCAACTGTCCTGATTACCTCGATCACCTTTCGATCACTAGACACTCCAATTTGCGGGTATCTGCCAACGGGGACGCATTTTATGTGGCACATTCTGAATGCAGTTATGCTGGGCTGGATGATTGAGGTTTATCTGCGGGCGATCCGAAATCCACCTGCCGGAGCTGCGGTGGCTGCAGGATCAGGACATTGATCAGAACCACCTAAGCATCATCCTGATTGGTTAATCCCTGAACGCAGCAGCCAAAGCCTCGGACAGATCAAATTCAGCCAATACGCGCGCGCGGCCTTCGGCTGACATCTTGAAAGCCGTTTTTTCAACAATGCGCTGGATTTTTTCGGCGGAGTGCTTGGCAGCAAAAGGTTCAAAGTACCATTTCAGAAAAACGAAACAGATCACGTCCTCAAGCGCCTGTACCTCGGCATTGCGCTTGATCCCCTGTTTGCGCAGCATTTGCCCGACGGCTTCTATATCGTCCGCACTATATTCAGCCTGTTCCATGAAACCTTGCACAACGTCAGCGTGATATACGCCTTGCGCCTTCCGCCAGGCCAGATACCCTGCACGTCCTTCGGGGTATTCAGTGCGCTTTAGCTTCCAGCGTTCGACATGCTGACCACGTGCGGCGATCTGTAAAGCATCCGACGCATCGGGAAATAGCCGATCCAGCTCTGCGCTCATGCGTTGGCCATAAAGCAGCTCGACCGGCTGGCCGTCCTCCATATTAGGGTCTTGCGCATTTGCTGCGTCAATTGCGTCCAGAACGGTTTGCTTGCGTGTGCTCATTCTCTGCTCCGTTAGCTCGCCTGAACAGCACCTGACGGGTGGTTCGGCGTTTGGTCCAAGACCATGCTAACGAGTTGTTGGAATGGGTGCAGCAGTCAATTGTAAAAAGCGCCGGATCGGGAGGGGGCATACTGATCCGGCGCGCAGGTCAGGGTTATTTGCCTGCCTGGGTGTGGTCCCTCGTCACGGGCTCCGAAACAGGCGCGGGGAAGCTAAGGTTTCGGGTCAGATTGTTCATATCTATACCCAAAGCCAGGGCGGGCGAGGTCAGAACCAGAGCGGACAAGATGAAGGCGGGAAGAAGGGTTTTCATGAGGTGTCTCCGATTTCTCGTTGCGTCACGATATTGAGGTGAACTGTTCGGTTCATTTATTCAATGGCAAAACTGAACTAATCGGTTTACTTATTTGCATATCAGCCATTCAAATATGCATGGCAGCTGGCGATATTGGGATTGAATCCGCGTCTGCCACCTGTCGCTCTTGCGAGTGTTGCGGCAGGCAGGTAAACGCCCCCTAACGTAGATGAGGGTTTCCGATGTCGATTGACCAAAGCACCGCCGCCAAGGTGGCCAAACTGGCCCGGATCAAGGTCGAGGATGATGCGCTGCCTGCGCTGGCGTCCGAGTTCAACAATATCCTCGGGTTTATCGAGCAACTGAACGAAGTGGATGTCGAAGGCGTCGAGCCGATGGTCTCGGTCGAGCCGATGCGCCTGAAGCGTCGTCAGGACGTGGTCACCGATGGAAACCAGCAGGACAAGGTCCTATCCAACGCCCCCGATGCGCGCGAAGGGTTCTTCGCTGTTCCAAAAGTTGTGGAGTAAGTCATGAGCGAACTGAACAAATTGGGCCTGGCCGAGGCCCGCGACGCGCTGCGTGCCAAAGATGTCACATCCGTTGAACTGACCGAGGCTTGCCTCAAGGCGATTGACGACGCCGACGCGCTCAACGCCTTTGTCCACAAAACGCCCGAGATCGCGCTGGAGCGCGCCAAGGCGGCGGATGAGCGGATCAAAGGCGATGACGCGCCTTCGATGTGCGGTCTGCCGATCGGCATCAAGGACCTGTTTTGCACTAAGGGCGTGCCCTCGCAAGCGGCCTCGAAAATTCTCGAGGGGTTCAAGCCCGAATACGAATCCACCGTGTCGCAACAATTGGCGGATGCTGGTGCTGTGATGCTGGGCAAGCTGAACATGGACGAGTTCGCGATGGGTTCGTCTAATGAAACATCCGTTTACGGCAATGCGGTCAGCCCGTGGCGGCGCGGCAATGACGATGCACAGCTGACACCCGGCGGCTCGTCCGGTGGCTCAGCCTCGGCTGTCTCGGCTGACCTGTGTCTGGCCGCGACCGGTACCGATACCGGCGGTTCGATCCGCCAGCCTGCTGCTTTTGTCGGTATCACCGGCATCAAGCCAACCTATGGTCGTTGCTCGCGCTGGGGCATTGTGGCCTTCGCCTCTTCTCTGGATCAGGCCGGTCCGATGACCAAGAACGTCCGAGACGCAGCGATCATGCTGGAAACCATGTGCGGTCATGACCCCAAGGATTCCACCAGCGCCGAGCTGGCCGTGCCAAATTTCGAGGCGATGCTGACCGGCGATATCAAAGGCAAGAAAATCGGTATCCCCAAGGAATACCGCATGGACGGCATGCCTGCCGAGATTGAAAAGCTTTGGGCCGATGGCACCGCTATGCTGAAAGACGCAGGCGCCGAAATCGTAGATATCTCGCTGCCGCATACCAAATACGCGCTGCCTGCCTATTACGTGATTGCTCCTGCCGAGGCGTCGTCGAACCTCGCCCGCTATGACGGTGTCCGGTATGGCCGCCGAGCGCAGTTGGCTCAAGGCGATGGCATCACCGAGATGTACGAAAAGACCCGCGCCGAAGGCTTCGGTCATGAGGTCCAGCGCCGGGTGATGATCGGCACCTACGTGCTGTCTGCAGGCTTCTATGACGCCTACTACAACCGCGCCCGCAAGGTCCGCACCCTGATCAAGAAGGACTTCGAAGATGTCTTTGCCGCAGGCATTGATGCGATCCTAACCCCGGCAACGCCGTCGGCCTCGTTCGGTCTGGGCGAGATGACCGAGGCTGATCCTGTTCAGATGTACCTGAACGATGTGTTCACCGTGACAGTGAACCTCGCTGGCCTGCCCGGTATTTCGGTTCCTGCTGGTCTGGACAAACAGGGCCTTCCGTTGGGTCTGCAGCTGATCGGCCGTCCGTGGGAGGAAGGCGATCTGCTCAACACCGCCTACGCGCTAGAGAGCGCGGCTGGGTTTGTGGCCAAGCCCGGAAAATGGTGGTAATCCTCAATCCTGACACGGCAATAAAGAACCGGAGCAGCCAAATGCGCAAATTGCTTCTGATCCCGGCCCTTGGGCTGATCGCGGCATGTGATACCGTTACCCCTGTTTCGGGTACCGGTTTCAATACGCCGGAATATCAGGCGCAGCGCGAGGCCGAACTGGCCGGGCAGGGTCTGGCCGGTAATCCGCTTGCGCCACCCGAGGCGGTTTCAGAGCAGCCGCTCTCGGCGCAGGGGGCTGTTGGTGCCGTACCAACAGGCGACGCCTCTGACATCGCCAACCAGACGGCCATTGCCTTGGCGAATACGTCGGGTCAAGAGACGCGCGTCGCGCCTCTGACTGCAACAAACAACCCAAGTATCTCTGATGAACAGGATTTTGAGGCTGTCTCAAACCGTCGCAGTATCGATGCCGACGCCGCTCGTATCGAACAGAATCGGCAGTCTTACGAGGTCGTCGCCCCTACTGCCGTGCCCGAGCGTGGCTCTGACGGGCAACCCAATATCGTGCAATACGCCCTAAGCACTTCGAACCCCATCGGTACCCAGTTGTACAGCCGAGCCGGATTTAACCTGCAGGCCAAGGCACAGCGCAACTGCGCTCAGTTCGCCTCTCCTGATCAGGCGCAGATTGAGTTTCTGTCGAATGGAGGCCCCCAGCGTGACCGCAAAGGGCTGGATCCGGATGGCGACGGTTACGCCTGCGGCTGGGACCCCAGCCCGTTCCGCAGTGCCGTCAAAAACTAAGCTCTCCCCCATCTGGCACCCATCGCCCAATTTCGGCCCCCGTCGGGATGGGCTGTCACCCAAGCTGATCGTGCTGCACTACACCGCAATGGAGAGCGCTGCTGCCGCGCTTGAACGTCTCAGCGATCCGGGTCCCGAGGTCTCCGCCCACTACCTGATAGGTCGTGACGGTGCGCTCTGGCAGCTTGTCCGAGAGGAAGATCGCGCTTGGCACGCCGGGGCAGGGGAGTGGCAAGGGCAAGCCGACATAAACTCCCGCTCGATCGGGATCGAGCTGGACAATGGCGGAGATCACCCGTTTGCCGAACCCCAAATGCGTGTATTGGAACAGCTTTTGCCCGAACTCATGCAGCGTTGGACCATCGCGCCAGAGGGTGTGATCGGGCATTCCGACATGGCACCGGGCCGCAAGTCCGACCCCGGCCCCCGGTTCGACTGGCAAAGGCTGGAACACCAGCGCCTTGCCGCTCGGCGTGGTACTGCCCTCGAACCGAACGTCAACTTCCGCGAGCTGGCGCAGAACCGGGGCTACACAGCGACAAGCGACGAGAAGACGCTCCTAAAATCCACACGCCTGCGCTATCGCCCCTGGGCCTCAGGCCCCTTGCACCCCGATGATCTCATAGCCCTCTGTCCGCTCCCAAAATCGACCTGATCCGCCCTTCATCTGGCCAAAAATATCTCGGGGATGAATTGGCCGTAGGCCAAGAAGGGGCTGGCCCCTTCACCACCCCAACCCCTCTTGACGCCATCACGCACAGAGCCTACCCAACCCACGCGCGGAGGGCCGGATGGCCGCTGGGGTCGTTAGGCCCGAGAGGAAAGTCCGGACTCCACAAGGCAACGGTGCCGGGTAACGCCCGGGCGGGGAAACCCGACGGAAAGCGCCACAGAAATCAGACCGCCACACATGTGTGGCAAGGGTGAAACGGTGGGGTAAGAGCCCACCGCGCCGCTGGCAACAGTGGCGGCACGGCAAGCCCCACCGGGAGCAATGCCGAATAGGGTCCCCGCGCGGGCCGGTCGGTGCAAACCGATACCGCCGCTAGGTACGCCTTGGCCGAGAGGGACCGGGTTGGCAGCTCGAGCCGCGCAGCAATGCACGGCCTAGAGGAATGGTCATCGAAGGGGGCAACCCTGGAACAGGATCCGGCTTACAGGCCCTCCGCGCATCTCCTGTTAACCGCCCGGAGGTGTGTAGGTGCCGCCAAGTGCTGCAGCTTTTTCGGCGACGGCAACAAATTCCTGCGCCGACCATGCGCGAACGGTCTCGATCCTCGAAACCGCACCCGTGCCCGCGACGGCCATGCCAATTGCCACAGCATCACTGCCTTCAGGCAGTTCGCTGATAACGACGACATCATTGCCTCCGGTGGTTATATAAAATGAGATCAGTCTGCCGCCTGCTTTCTCAAGCAAGGCCTTGACGGGACCGGTGCGATCTTCCGGTTTTGCCAACATTCCTTTGACCCCATCTTGCGAATAAGACGCATAGGTAATGAAAACAGGCATATTTCTCTCCCTTGGTTGCAGTTTATTCGGAGCGCTAAAAGCGGCCGACTCCTTGGCCGTGTCGCGTGCAGGATTGCGCGCAAACCGGAAAAGACCCGGCCAAATAGACAGCCGGGCGTTGCTATAGTTGTGAGCGGTGTTGTCCGCCGGAATTTACATCCGGCCCGGTATTACCTAAGTCCGCAAAACGGGCTTCGAAGGTTCCGGCGACACTATCACAGAATCGTGAGCGCTCCAAATCGACTGCTCTTGAAGCCGTGTCAGGAATTGTTCCCCTAACGCGGCGAATCCGGTTGACTTGGGCGCATGAGCGGTTAAAAGCGCACGCTCATAAGGATTCAACCGAAAGGCCCCTGCCTTTTCGGACGCAGGAGATAACCATGGCGAAGCCGACGACAATCAAGATCCGTCTGAACTCGACCGCGGGCACGGGCCACTTCTACGTGACCAAGAAGAACGCGCGCACCATGACCGAGAAAATGACCATTCGTAAATACGATCCGGTCGCTCGGAAGCATGTCGAGTACAAAGAAGGCAAGATCAAGTAATCTGCCCTCTGACATACTTTTTGAAGAAGGACTCTGCCATGCAGGGTCCTTTTTTGTATTGTTTTGGGGTATCTCTTGGTCGGCCTAAACCAAGCGGGGGCGTTGCAGGGGCGCATCAGAGGTTTGGGTGTTCTGAATCTCAGCGGCTTGCTTTTTCTAATCCCCTGCCGCTACGCTTCAGCAACCCTTTCCAAAATGTTGACCGCCATGAAAAAAATCTTGTTGCCCGCTCTTGCTGTTCTGACATTGTCAGCCTGCGAAGACCCCTTTAACCGCGAAGGTGTTGGTTTCACCGGGATTGATGGTGAACCGCGCACAGTGTCGGATGTAAAAGGCGCCGTAGCCTTTTTGCCGCCAGAAACCAACATCCCGGCGGAACTGGCCAAGCTACCAACGGTCCAGGTTACATCGGACAAAGCCGAGCTTGAAAAGATCGCGGGTGTCGCTATCGATAATGGCGGTCGCTCAGATGCGAATTCAGTTCAACTCACTGGCAGTGATACCAATCTGTACCTGAGCAATGTCAGTGTAAACGGTCAGTTGTTCGGCGTCCTGCGTACGGAAAACAACTCCACCAAAGTTGATACATCGGTGGGCTCGGCCTTTGGCGCTCAAACGGAACGCTTTACCGGATGCTTGCCCGCGGGTGATGTATACCGCAAAGGTTCGTCCGAGCGCAGTTCGGGTTTTGCAGTGCCACTGAACTGCCGTTAATTTAGCTTACACAATCTAAGTAAAAGCCCCCGCCATTGGCGGGGGCTTTCTAGTTTCAGTGTTTCTGCAAGTCTTACGAGACGCTGAACAAGGGCCCAAACCCAGCAGCGGTCATTCAATCCATGTGACACACCGGACGATGATCACGTGAGTTCAGAGGCCCCCGCCATCCGTTGGCATCCAAGCAAGCGCTATGCGTGTTCTCTATTTCGCCCCACCGCCAAAGAATAATCAGTGGTGAAACTCAGACCCGATCAGCAGAACTGTTTAACCTCAACTGATAGGAAGCAACGTTCATTGCTCTACCAATGCCTGCCCATTCTCGTCAAAGAAATGAAGTTTGTCGGTGGGAAAATGCAGGCCGATCTTTGCCCCAGGCTTTAGAGCGGTGTCCCCATTCAGGCGCACGGTAACCTTCTCTTCGGCGCCGCAATCCACGATCAGGAAGGTATCTGCCCCCAGATACTCAATCACCTCGATGATGCCATCACATTGCCCATCGCCCGACGATACAACATCGATGTGTTCGGGGCGAATGCCGAGTTTGCTTGCTACACCCGAGCGCGCGAAGTCGCCGCCTCTGCCATGTTCCAGAGTGTAGCCATCGTTCTGAGTCGTGCACGGCAATATGTTCATTTTGGGGCTGCCAATGAACTGTGCGACAAACAGATTGGCAGGGCGTTCGTAAAGTTCGCGGGGTGTGCCGACTTGCGCGATCTTGCCGTACTCAAGCACGACGATGCGGTCGGCCAATGTCATCGCTTCAACCTGATCGTGCGTCACGTAGATCATTGTGCGCTTTAGGTTCTGATGAAGTTTCGCGATTTCGTAACGCATTTCGACACGAAGCGCTGCATCAAGATTCGAGAGCGGTTCATCGAACAGAAACGCCGTCGGGTCGCGCACGATAGAACGACCAATCGCAACGCGCTGCCGCTGTCCACCGGACAGGTCCTTGGGGCGACGTTCCAGAAAAGGTCCCAGCTTGAGAACCTCGGCGGTTTTATTGACCTGCTCTGCTATCTCGGCCTTCGGAACACCCGCGACCTTAAGTGAGAACCCCATATTTTCGGCGACCGTCAGGTGGGGATAAAGCGCATAGGACTGGAACACCATCGTCAGACCCCGCTTGGAGGGTGGGTGATCCGTGACATCATTGCCGTTGATTAGTAGCGATCCGCGCGAGATATCTTCAAGCCCACCGATCATGCGAAGCAGGGTGGATTTTCCACAGCCCGATGGACCGACGAAGACGATGAATTCACCTTCATCAATCATTAGGTCAACGCCTTTGATGACCTGGGCCGAGCCAAACCACTTTTCGACGGATTTTAGTTCGATGCTGCCCATTAGTTCCTCCCTGCCCAATGCAGCCAAACCGCGGCTGTCCAGGTGAATGAATTCCCTCCGGCAGGGCTGCCGGTCAGAGGATCGTAGTATTCAGCGAAGCCGTTTGTTGCGATCAGCTGCGACGTTTTCTGGCGCAGTGCCTCGGCTTCTTCGAGGTGCCCCATATCCGCCAATCCAAACCCGATCAGCATATTCATGAACCCCCAAGTGGGACCCCTCCAGTACCTGCGTTGGTCGAAGTTGGGCATCGCGGGATCATAGCTGGGAACTGGAAAGGGTACTTTTGCAAGCGTCGCCTGCAGGCGCTCCAGCATGTGCTGTGAATCAAGTCCCCCAAACCAGCAAAGATACGACGCGTTAGAGATGCTTCCGGCCCAATCACCAGTCAGCGCATCACGCGAGTCGAACGAGCTCAGCGTTTCGTTCCACAAAGATCGCGCGCCCGCTTCGAGCCTTTGAATGTCGCTACTTAGTCCATCCGCAGCAATTCCAAGCCTTTCGCTGATCTCCTGCAGATCGCGTGCGGCGCGCAGAGTGATAAATGTCATCGTCGGATCTGCGACTCGGAAGGGATTCAGGCTCAGCAACTTCTGTTGATCCCAGTCGGCCTGACAGCCGATCTGAACCAATTTGATATAGCGGTCATAGTCGTATTTGGTCGGTCGGTCTGCACTGTTGACGTGGCTTGTGTCACGGCGCTGGTAGTCTCCGACACCTGTGGGATCTACGCCCTCCATTGCCTTGTCCCAGTCCGGTGCATTGTCGCGACCAGCTTCCCACGGATGCGTGGTGCAGACCGCGCCGTGTTCGTCGAGCCGCCATCTCATGATCCAGCGATGCCACGCCAGCAGAGATGGGAAGAGCGCGCGAACGCGGTCCGCGCCTGCATCGCCATCTTTTTCCCAGATCTTCCGCGCCACAGTTGCAGCCACCGGGGGCTGAATGATGCCAGAGGACGGGATCGGCCCGTGGCCACCCCAGACATCCGGGCCGGGGTAATATCCGTCATCCTGTTTGTGAAAAAGGATATGCGGCACCATTCCATCATCCCATTGGCCCGAGAACAGTGTTTCTAGTTCCACCCAGGCTCGATCAATGTCGAACTCGGCAAAACCAAGCGCCGCAATCGCGCTGTCCCAATTCCATTGATAGGGGTAAAGCCCTTCGGTCGGGATGGTGTAGCCGCCGCGATCATTGGCAACCAGGATGTTGCGCGCCTCGCGATCAGGGTTGGTATGTTGGTTCATCTCAGTCATCCTTTGACAGACCCGGCTGTCAGGCCTTTGGTCATGAAACGTTCAAGTCCCAAAAACAGCGCCATAATCGGAACAGTGGCGATCACCGCACCCGCCATCAGGTGTTGTCGGGGAATTTCCGAGGAGTTCAGCATCGTGACGCCTCGGGTCAGGGTAAATTTCGAAGGGTCGTCCAGCAGCATGAAGGCCAGCAGGAACTCGTTCCAAGCGATCATGAAGACGTAGAGCGAGACCGACGCCAGCGCAGGCAGGCTAAGCGGCAGCGTAATCTTCCAAATCACTGCCAGCCGCGACAGCCCATCCATGAGACCGGCCTCTTCCACCTCAGTCGGCAAACCACGGAAATAACCTTGCAGCATGTACAGCGCGACAGGGATCGTCGTGACCGGGTAGATCATCACGATGCCAAGTATCGAGTTGCGCAAGCCAGTCAGCGAGAACGCGATATAGATCGGCAGCGCCAGAACGATCATCGGCACCATGTAGATCAGCAGAATCGAGCGCGAGAATGCCTTTTGCCCTGAGAAACGGAACCGCGCTACCGCATAGGCTCCGGGAACGCTGAACAGCAGGGTGATAAAGACCGTCAGGACCGAGACGTAGAGCGAGGTCCAAAGATAGGTGCCGAAGTTGAAATCGCGAAACAGCTCGGTATAGCTGCGAAACAGCGCGGTGCCTTGTGACAGATCTACCGAGAAATTCAGCGGGTTCTGCAACAGGGCCTGTTGCGACTTCAGGCTGGTCATCACCATCACATAGAACGGAATGATCACGATCGCCGTGAAGAAGATATAGCCAAAGCCCGTGCAGAACCGGATCACGGCCTCTTCGTATTCGTGTCTGGTGAGCTCGCCGAACGGTGTCTCTTTCAGGATTGCAGCAACGGATAGGTGCATCACGACTGCCATCGCTACCGCGGTGACCAGTATTGCCTGCATGGATGTGTCAGAGCCGATCAGGACAGGCCCGACTCCGGTCAGGCAAGACAGGCCTAACAAGGCGGAAACACCCAGTCGGGCCGGTGCGCGTTGCGCCGGGAAGCGGACATACACCAGACCGGCAACAGCCCCCCACATCAAGCAGAGCAAGACCTGTGGCCGGAACGCAGCCCCGGTCGAGAATGACATGGTGATGGCGACAGTAGTGGCGATCACCACCAGCCAGAGCGCGCCTAGAATCGGGGCGGTTATATACCCTTTGCGCATCACAAACCCTCCTCACGACTGATGAAGCGGAAGAAGACGAAGCTGAAGGCGATCAGGCACATCAGGATCACAACGGCCACCGCTGCGCCTGCGCCGATGTTCGAAACCGCAAATGCCTGTTCATAGACATTTACGGTCAGAGTACGGGTGCCGGCATTGCCGCCGGTCAGCAGGAAGATGTCGTCGAACTTGTTAAACGTCCAAATGAAACGCAGCAGGAACAGTACCGACAGGATGCCCAGCAGTTGCGGGATGCTCAGTAGCCAGAATTTCTGGAATGGTGAGGCTCCATCCATATCTGCTGCTTCATACATGCTGGAGTCGATTGATTGCATCCGCGCCAGAATGAACAGGAACGACAGCGGGAAATAGCGCCAGATCTCGAACACCGTCACCATGATCAGCGCCAAAGGGCGTTCCCCGAAGAAGTTGATTGGTTCACTGCTTAGTCCCATCTGCACCAACAATGCGTTGGCAGAACCCGAGAACGGGTCGAACAAGGTGACCCATGTGAAGGCCACAGCGATGACCGGCGCCACATAGGGGAACAGATAGAGGCCGCGTATGAACCCTTGTCCTTTGAAGCTTTTGTTCAGCAACAAGGCTGCAAACAGGCCCATCACCAAAGCTCCAATGGTGCCGACCACGGTGTAGAACAACGTAACCCACAGCACGCCCCAGAACTCGTCTCCATCAAAGACACGGGCGTAGTTTTCCAGACTGAATTCAAGGTTGGTCAGGACGCTGGGTCCGCTCCCGGTCACGCCGGGCTCTGATCCTTCGAGCAGCTCTTCGAAAGCGTCCGGATCTCCGTCCAAGGTGACCGGAATACGGATGCGTTCGCGTTGACCGCCTTCCAGTGTGCCGAAATCGCAGAACAGGTCTTGCCCGTCCAGAACACAGGGACTTGCAACTTCGCGCGCCGTCACGCCGTCCGGTAGAACATCTGTCAGGGTGACGCCGACAACGGCGATGTCCTGACTTGAGTTGCGGACGCGGTATTCAATCCGCAGATCCTCGCCAGATCCGCGCAAGCTTTCACGCACCACAGGTGCAGGCGGACGAAGGTCAGACAGGGTGAAGGGCTTGAAGCTGATCCAGAAGATCGCCAGCAAGGGCAGGATCACCACAAGCGATACACTGATCACTGTCGGAGCCAGCAGCGTCCAGGCCAGACGCGCCTCGCGTTTGGCTAGCGCCCCGGTTCCGGTCGGTGGGGTGGCCGAAGACATGGGATACCTCGAAGGGTTGGGTGCAGCGGCGTAATCGCCGCTGCATGTGTCACAAGGTTACTGAACCTTCGCGAGCTCGTCGTTCATTGCGGCCACTGCAGCGGCGGCATCGATTTCATCGTCGATATATTGGCGCACGACCCGGTTAATTGCCTGGCTGTTGATCATTTTGGACGCCAAAGCCAGCTGGCCTTCAGCAACGCCCCAGCGCTGCGCCACGTCCAGACCGCCGACGATCTCATCGATCATCGCCTGATCATACAGCTCGCCCAACGGGGCTTTGCGGTCCACGCCAACAGGCAGCTCTGCCCATGCTTCCGAAAACGCGGTCGGGTTGTCAGCATTACCGCGACGGACCGGGAACTTGCCCTCGGGTGCGATGGCCAGTGTTTGAGTATAGCCGTCGTCCATGGCGAATTTCACGAACTCCATTGCCGCGTCGGTGTCAGCGTCGTTGGTGATGCCAAAGTAACGAACGTCACCCCAAGCCGCGCCATCCGGGTTCGATGGGCCCGAGAAGTTAGTGATGATACCGGTCTTCGAGGCCAGATCGCGCGAGGTCGGATCATCGTTGATCGTCGGCGGGGCGCTGTCGCGCAGACCGGCCAGTTCGTCAAGGATGAAGGGCGACCAGATGATCATCGCTGCTTTGCCATCAAAATACAGCTCGCGCGATTGTTTCCAGAATAGCTCACCCGGGGGCGAGGCTTTCGAGATCGCCTTGTAGAAATCCAATACCTCTATGGTCTTGGCTTCATCCAGCGGTTGGAAGCCGTCCGCGCCAACAGGGGTCACTCCATTGGCGAGGAACACATGCTCCAAAACCTGACTCATGAAGTTTTCATCAACTTTGGTTGCAGCAACGAAACCGTACATCTCGGGCGGGTTGTGCAACTGCTCCAGCGCAGCGACGACGTTGGCGAATGAGTTCGGGGCCTCAAGGCCAGCTTCATCAAACAGGTCTTTGCGGTAGACTACCATTTGAGTCCATCCATCGACCGGTACCGACGCGGTTTCGTCATTGAACGCCGCCATACCAAGCGCGCCGGGGGCGAAGGTGTCGGCGCCCAGTTCTTCGATCACTTCGGTGGCGGCTTCGGTGTCCAGAATGCCCGCTTCAGCCCATGGCAGGGCATATTGCAGCGGATGATAGACCACATCTGGCAGGTCTCCGGCGGCAAATGCTGCTGTGGCGCGTGTACCCAGATCACTTTCGGTGACCGGGATAACCTCGACCGTGGTGCCGGTTTCAGCCTTGAACTGGTCAGCCATTTCCTGTTGCTTGGCCAGCCGCTCGGGCTGTTCTTCGGTGGTCCAGAAGCGGATCGTATCCGCCTGAGCTGACGTCGCCGCCAATACTAGCGCAAGCGATGTTCCAAGCATCATTCGCGATGCTAAAGGTGCAAGTTTCATAGTCGGTTTCCTCCCCGGTTATGATCTTTTGAAAGTTGAATTTTTCGGGCCAGTTCCTCGGCTGTAACGCTTGGTGGCCCGTCGGAACTGCGTTCGATCAGAACGGCCTCACCAATCTCACGCAGATCTGCGGGCGCTTCACCGCGAGTCTGACTGATCAGCATCGTCGCAAGGCGTTCTCCTGCCCGCTTAGAATCGACGCTGAACGTGGTTAGACCAGGGCTGACATATTGGCATTCAGGGATGCCGTCATATCCCAGAATTGATACATCTTGCCCGACCTCGAGGCCCAGTTCTGTACAGACCGAGTAACACCCCAGCGCAGCCAGATCCGTTGCAAATACTATTGCAGTAGGTGGGTGATTCAGCGTCAAAAGCGCGCGTGCCTCAACCGCACCCTCCTCGCGCGTACGAGCACCTTCCCGGATCAACTCGGGATCGGCAAGCAAGCCCGCGATCTTGAGACCTTCGAGATAACCGTCACGGCGCAGATGGCTGTAGTTGAATTTCGGATCGCTACCGACATATCCGATACGCGTATGGCCAAAATCGACGAGCCGACCAACCGCATCACGGGTTGCAGATTCACCCGAAATGTCGAACCAGGATGTCTCATCCTGCCAGTCCGCCTGCCCATACCCCGTGCGGCCATACATGATGAAGGGAACCTTCAACTCTTGCAGGTATTTCACCCTCGCATCGTCGACCTCGGTCCGGGGCAGAATGAATCCATCGGCTTTGCGCTCTTCGACAAGCCGCCCCAATACATCAAGCATATCTTTTTCGGACTTCGCCGTAGAAATCGTCATCGTCCAGTCGGATGCGCTCGCCGCTTCGCATGCTCCGGCCAGAAAGTCCTGAAGAAATGGATTATGCCGGTCTGGTTCTTCGCTGTTGATGACCATGGCGATGGCGCGCACCCGCCCGGTTCGTATCGCCTGCGCATGGCTGAGTGGGCGATAGCCCATCTTTCGCGCCGTGGTTTCAACGCGCTTTCTCGTGGATTCCGAGATGTCGGTATATCCATTCAGGGCGCGGGACACCGTGCTCTTAGAAAGCCCAAGATGATCGGCCAATTGATCCAGTTTTACCCTGCCGGGGCCAGAATGACTCCGGGGGCGAGACTGCGGTTGCTGGAGACTTGGATTCGTCATCATTCTTCTATTTGTTTTCTCCGAAACCGGTTTCGGCAATCAAAATTATGAAATTCTTTGATTGGATCGACCAAGTACACGAACGTTCCAATGGCGAAAGGCACTGATGAACGCATATGCAAACTTGCAAACGCGGCTTTCAGAGTGGTGCAAAATTAGGGTTGCGCCAACATGGTTGACTGCCGACTGCTACAGTAACTGCAGGCTGATCATTGTTCGCGGAGCTTTGATGGGAATCGGTGAATTGAGCATGAGGACTATGCGTAAATACGGGCGACTATCCGGCTATGAGGGCGTGTAAAATTTGTGGAGGCAAAATAAACTAGTCGGAACATCATGCGAAGTCACCAAGGCTTGGTATGGGCTTTTGAAGAGCAACATAAAAAAAGCCCCGCTTAGCGGAGTGCTAAGCGGGGCTTTCTGTATTCTGTTGGAAGCAGTTTTATTCTCTGTTGCCCAGTAGTTGCAGCAGGAACATGAACATGTTGATGAAGTCCAGATACAGGTTCAATGCACCCATGATTGCCGCTTTGCCAAGCCATTCCTGATCGCCAGCATGAGCCATCTGCAGATAGGTGGTTTTGATCTTCTGCGTGTCATAGGCGGTCAGGCCGGCAAAGATCAGCACACCCAGGATCGACACTGCGAACATGATCGCAGGCGACTGCAGGAAGATGTTGATAACCATCGCGACGATCAGGCCGATAACGCCCATCATCAGGAAAGTACCCATGCCGGACAGGTCTTTCTTGGTCACATAACCGTACAGCGAAAGACCTGCAAACGCGATCGAAGTCACCAGGAATACCTGCGCGATCGAGATGCCGGTGAATGCTACGAAAATCCAGCTCAGCGACAGGCCCATGACGGCTGCAAATGCATAGAAAAACAGCTGTGCGCCAGATGCAGACAGCCGGTTGATCGCAGCGCCAAAGCCAAACACCATCGCCAAAGGTGCAAACATCACAATCCAGCCCAGGATATTGGGGCTCAGCGTGACCGGATCACGGAAGATCGACAGCAGCTGCGGGCTCGAGCCCACGGCCCATGCCACGGCAAATGTGATCAGCATGCCTACGGACATCGTGCCGTAGACTTTGTTCATATGGGCGCGCAGGCCCTCGTCTATCTCGGCAGCGCGCGCGCCGGACGCCGTCCGGATCGTGTCGAATTGTGCCATATAGGGGTCTCCCTTCAATATTCTGTTCGCAGCCCACGGATGCGAGCCGGTTTCCCGGTAAATATCGGAGAGTGTGGCCCTCGTTTCAAGGGTTTTAAGCCTGAAACTCAGCAAAACTGTCGGCAATTTTTGCAACTGTCGCCAAAAAACCGGCGGCTTGGTCGCCAAATCCCTCAAGCCGCCGGTATTTTCGAATTAATACAGATGTTTGTGCCAGCTGTCGGGCGCGTCCCAGAACGGGCGCTCTGCTTCGTTACGCGCGTCTTTGCGTGAAACGCCGATGTCATTCAGTGCATCATCATCAAGCTGGGCGAGGGCGCGCCGCTGACGAGCGAGGTTAAACAGGTCAAGTATCCGAGCACCAATCGCCTTACGCTTGATGCGACGATGAGTTGAGATGGCTATATGGGTCATGATCATTGCCCTTTCCTGATTGTTTGATGAAACCTAGCGCTTCAATCAATTTCCTTGATCTATATGGAGTAGTCTGACATATTTTGGAAATGAATGTTTATGACGAGTCTCATAAGGAATCTTGAACATGCGAAATTTGGACATCACTACATTGCGGTCTTTCGTAGCTGTTGCTGACCATGGAGGCGTGACGCGTGCCGCTGGATTTCTTCACCTCACACAATCTGCAGTCTCAATGCAGCTCAAGCGGCTGGAAGAGCTTTTGGGGCTGGAATTACTGGATCGATCCGGTCGAACCATCGCGCTAACGGCGTCCGGAGAGCAGTTGCTGGCTTATGCGCGGCGGATGATTGCGTTGAATGATGAGGTAATCGGGCGGCTGACGGATCAGGCGTTTGAGGGCGAGGTCGTGCTAGGCGTACCGCATGACGTCGTTCATCCGTTCATCCCGCGCGTGTTGAAGCGTTTCAATGCCAGCTTTCCTCGGGTCAGCGTAAACTTGGTCACTTCCAACACGCGGCACTTGAAAGAAGAGTTCGCACGCGGAAGCTTCGATCTGATTGTGACTACGGAATCGGGTGCGGGCGAAGGTGCCGAAACCCTGCACCATATGCCTTTGCGTTGGGTTGGCGCGCTGAACGGATCTGCCTGGCGCCAAAAGCCTTTGCGGCTGGGGTTTTGCCGGAATTGCATTTTTCGCCCAGTCGCGACAGCGGCGCTGGATGATGCGGGAATCGAATGGGATATGAGCATCGACAGCGATTCCGACCGCACCGTTGAAGCCACCGTCAGCGCTGATCTGGCTGTGGGAGTTTTGCTGGAAGGCACCCAGCCCAGCCATCAGGAACTGATTGACCATGCCGGGGTTCTGCCGGATTTGCCTGTGCAGTTCATCAACCTCTATGGTGCCGAGCGGGTACGTGAGGAATACGTATCAGAGCTTGCGAACCTACTGCGCCAAAATTTCAATCATCCAACGGCGCAGCCGCTTAAAGTGGCGAGTTGATGCGGATCACCACCTTGCCAGTGGATTTGCGATCGCGCAGCAGTTCCAAACCTTTTGCTGCATCCTGCAAGGGCAGGACGTGGCTGATATGAGGCTTTATCCGGCCCTCAGAATGCCAGCGGAACAAGGTGCTGAAGCTGTCGCGCACGATCTCGGGTCTGAAATTCAGATAGCCGCCGATATATACGCCGATCACGGTCAGGTTCTTGACCAATAGATGGTTGGCCGGGATCTGGGGCACCTCACCTCCCGCAAATCCGATCGGTAACAAGCGGCCTTCCGGGTTGGTCGCGCGGAAGGCGGCCTTGAAGACATCTCCACCAATCGCATCGTAGACCACGTCAGCACCACCCAGAGCGAGAACGCGGTCGCGCAGGTCTTCGCTTGCGTCAAGCAAATGGTCTGCACCAGCTTTTTGTGCCACGGCCAATTTGTCATGCCCGCGGGCTTGGGCGATGACTGTCGCCCCCATCAGTTTTCCGATTTCAACTGCGGTCAATCCCACGCCACCGGCGGCCCCGGTGACCAGCAGTGTCTCACCCGGTTGCAAGCGCGCCCGGTGTGCCAGAGCAATGTGGCTGGTGCCATAGGCGATCTGGATCGCGGCGGCGTCTTCGAAACTTGTGGAATCTGGAAGGGGAATAGCCCGGTCTGCATCAAAAACGCCTGATTCGGCCAACCCACCCTGGCCGGAATAAACCGCAACGCGATCACCCAGTTTCAAATGCGCGACATTGTTTCCAATTTCGGTGACAATCCCCGCGATCTCCATGCCCAGTGTATACGGCGCTTCGGGAGTATCCTGATACGTGCCTTTCTGCATCAGAAGGTCTGCAAAGTTCAGGCCGCAGGCGCGGATTGCGATACGAACTTGGTTCTCTTGCAGCGGTACTTCGCGTGTTTCGCATAGCTGAGCGGGTGCCCCTTTGGTCTCGATACGAAATGCCTGCATCATTGGTCTCCGCTCTTTTGTCGCCATAGGCCGTTTGGCTTGGCCGTTTGTCAATTCCATTCGCAATCTTCACAGCGTTAAACTGAATAGGGTGGATCAACTGTTTCCCATTTAGAAACTATTAATCTCTATGTTGGCCGTACAACCACAAACCACTGTTCGAATTCTCTGATTCAACCAGCTTGAAAAAATAACGGATTGCGGCAATATTGTACTATGGTGCTGTTCGGGGGGCACGATCCGAATTAGGGAGTTCTTAAGCAGCGACCCGCTAACTAAGCGGCGATGGCTGCTGTCGCGGTTTCCCGGACAGGTGTTTGTGTAAAGGAGACTACCAATGACCCATCACGTCGATGTCCATGTGGGCAAACGCGTCCGGCATCGCCGCTGGCTGATTGGCATGACTCAGCAGCAGTTGGCGCAGCAAGTTGGTATCAAGTTTCAACAAATCCAAAAATACGAAACAGGGGCCAACCGGATAAGCGCATCGCGTTTGTGGGACATTGCCGAAGCGTTGGATGTTCCCGTCAGCTTTTTCTTCGAGGGTCTTGAAGAGGCTCAGAAGTCGGATGCAGACAAGAAATCGGTTCCTGCGGATTTGATGGGTGACAAAGAAGCGCTTGATCTTGTTCGCTCGTATTATGCGATCCCGGAAAACCAGCGTCGCCGCCTGTTTGAACTGGCACGCGTGCTGAGCGACGTCGCCTGATACAAGCGCTTGACTTCGCGGGGTGTGGGGCGCACGGGTAAGCAATGCAAAACACCCTACGAAGCGATCTAGAGATTGCCGAAGAAATGGCCGACGCTGCGCGGGCGGCCATTCTTCCGTTTTTTCGCCAATCTAACCTGAAGACAGACAACAAACTCGATGCCGGTTTTGATCCGGTGACAGCCGCTGATCGCGAAGCAGAAAAAGCAATGCGTAGGGTGCTGGCTGATCACCGGCCTGAGGACGGTATCCTGGGGGAAGAGTTCGGTCATTCCGAGGGAACTACCGGACGAGTTTGGGTGCTGGACCCAATTGATGGCACGCGCGGTTTCATAAGTGGTACGCCCACATGGGGTGTTCTGATCGCCCTAAGCGATGAGACTGGACCGAAGCTTGGTGTGATCGATCAGCCCTATATCGGCGAACGTTTTATCGGAGATAAAGAGCACGCCTTTGTCAAAGGCCCTTTGGGACGCACCGAACTTGGGACGCGTGACACTCGATCTCTGGACCAGGCGATCATCTTCACCACCTTCCCGGAGGTTGGCAGCGCGGTCGAGGCCGCCGCCTTCAAGGCGGTTTCTCAGAAAACGAAGCTGACACGCTATGGGATGGACTGTTATGCCTACGCGTTGCTCGCTGCAGGTCAAACCGATCTAGTGGTCGAGGCCGGATTGAATTCCTACGATATCCAGGCCCCAATCGCGGTGATCGAGGCCGCGGGTGGTATTGTGACGGATTGGCAGGGTAATCCGGCTCATAATGGTGGGCGTGCGCTCGCTGCAGCCAATACTGAGATTCATGCGGCAGCGCTAGAAATTCTGAAGCAATACTAAACGGGTTGCCGACCCTTCTTTGCAACTTTAAACTGATCACGGCTGGTTCTTACGCCCGTTTTCCACCAGCCCATCACTCCATGCATGAGACGGGCAGTATGCGGGAGTGCGAAAATGACAGAATTTCTGATCCGTAACGCCAATATGATCCTGACGATGGATGATGATCGGCAAGAGCTTGCAGGCGCTGATCTGCTGGTTCGGGATGGTAAGATAGCCCAGATTGGCCACCGCCTTGCGAGCGATGGCGAAATACATGATGCCACTGGGTGTGTTGTGACCCCCGGTCTGGTGAACACCCATCACCATCTCTACCAAACGCTCACCCGCGCGGTTCCCGGCGGGCAGGACGCTTTGCTGTTTGGTTGGTTGCGAACGCTCTATCCCATCTGGTCCCGCTTTGGTCCTGACGAGATGTTTATATCTGCCCAGATCGGATTGGCCGAGATGGCACTGTCCGGCTGCTCGCTTAGCTCTGACCACCTTTACCTATATCCCAATGGCGCGCGGCTTGAACACACGATCCATGCAGCGTCAGAGCTGGGGCTGCGTTTTCATCCCACGCGTGGAGCTATGAGCATTGGCGAAAGTGATGGTGGACTGCCTCCTGATGCTTTGGTCGAATCCGAGCAGGCTATTCTGGAGGATATGATCCGCGTAGTAGATGCCTATCACGACCCATCTGAGGGTTCGATGTGTCGCGTTGGTTTGGCGCCATGTTCGCCGTTCTCGGTTAGTCGGGACCTGATGCGCGATGCCGCGCTGTTAGCGCGCGACAAAGGTGTGATGCTGCACACCCATCTGGCGGAGAACGATGAGGATATAGCCTATTCTCAAGATCAGTTCGGCTGTAGACCCGGCCAATACGCCGAAGAATTGGGCTGGACCGGTTCGGATGTCTGGCACGCTCATTGTGTCAAGCTGGATGGCGCCGAGATTGACCTGTTTGCACGTAGCCGAACCGGCGTTGCGCACTGTCCATGTTCCAATTGTCGTCTTGGTTCAGGTATCGCGCCAGTCCGAAAAATGCGTGATCAAGGCGTGCCAGTCGGGTTGGGTGTGGATGGATCAGCCAGCAACGACAGCGGCAATCTGATGGCCGAGGCGCGCCAGTCCATGCTGCTGCAACGAGTCGCAAACGGCGCTGACGCCATGTCGGCCCGTGAGGCGCTTGAGATCGCCACCCGAGGCGGGGCGGATGTGTTGAATCGGCCCGATTGCGGCCGGCTTATGCCCGGTAAACGAGCTGATATTGCCATTTGGGACGCGCAAGGAATTGAAAGTGCAGGCAGTTGGGACCCCGCTGCGCTCCTTCTGGCCGGACCAACGCGTGTCAAACACCTCTTTGTCGAGGGACGCCAGATTGTTCGTAACAGTCAGATCGCCACGATCGACCTGCCAAGGGTCATAGAAACCCAGAATCGTCTGGCACGCGCGCTGGCAGAATAGCGGATCCGCTCTTCATCTGGCTAAAAATACCTCCGCCGGAGGCATGGGCCATAGGCCCATTCCTATCGACCAGAAACAGCTCGTCCGGCGATCCAGGTATCGGTTACGGCACGGTCATCACCCATCATAATGGTCGGGAACACCGCTTCCCAAAGATCATCAGCATGAGCTTCGCGCTGGGCGATAGCAGGCGTCGATGCGAGGTTCAGGACCGCCAGATCGGCCTCCATGCCCACGGCGATGTTGCCAATACGGTCATCCATCCGCAGGGTACGAGCCGATCCCACCGTTCCAAGCCAAAGCAATTGCGAGGGGTGCAAGGGATGGCCTCGCAATTGACCAATCTCATAGGCCGCAGCCATTGTGCGCAGCATTGAAAAACTTGAGCCGCCTCCGGTGTCGGTGGCCAAGCCCACGCGGTGCCCTGAGTGGATCAGACCATTCATGTCAAACAGGCCAGAGCCGATAAACGTGTTTGATGTGGGGCAGTGGATCAGAGCTGCATCTACCTCGCGCAGACGATCGCGCTCCCGCTCTTCCAGATGGATCACGTGCCCGTAAAGGCCATTTCCACCCAGCAGCCCAAACTGCTCATAGGTGTCCAGATAGTCGCGCGCGTCGGGGAACAGGGATCGGACCCATTCGATCTCATCGGTCTGTTCGCTCAGATGGGTTTGCATCAGGCAGTCGGGATGCTCGGCCCAAAGCGCGCCCATCGCCTCCAGCTGTTCTGGCGTCGATGTCGGCGAAAATCGTGGAGTGATGGCGTAAGATATGCGATCAACCCCATGCCACTTTTCAAGCAGAGCTTTGGACTGGTCGTATCCGGTTTGTGCAGTATCTCGCAGCCCCTCAGGCGCATTGCGATCCATGCAGGTTTTACCCGCGACGACCCGCTGCCCACGCGCCTGCGCGGCGGTAAAGAAGGCATCAACACTCTCTGGATGAATGGTGCAAAAGCTGCACATGGTTGTGGTGCCATGGGCTGCGGTTAGGTCTAGATATCTGTTTGCAATTTCAGCGGCATAGGCGGGGTCGTCAAACTTCATCTCTTCAGGGAACGTGTAGCTGTTCAGCCAATCGATCAGCCGCTTTCCCCAGCTCGCGATCATCGCCGTCTGCGGATAGTGGACATGAGAATCCACAAATCCCGCCATGATCAGCTGATCGCCATAATCCTTAATGTTGGCTTCGGGATGCGCGTCAGACAGGTCGGACGCCTGGCCCAGTGCCGCGATGCGGCCATCTTCGATCAGGACGGCTTGGTGAATTTTGGTCGCATCGGTGGGCTCACCTTCGAACGGTGATCCGTTGAAGCTAAGCACACGTCCCTTCAGAAGCGTCTTTTGCGCCATTTGTTCTGTTCTCCGCCTGTTTTGGACCGCCAACCAGCATAGGGGCGCGAAAGATGCGGGTAAATTGGACCATTGTCATTGTTTTCCGGTAGCTGCTTCTTCTATCTAGGGGCAATCGACAAGATAGAGGGGCAGCGCATGACGACAGGCAACGACGAAGCCAGACCCGATCAGCCCCGTGACGAAGACGCCTATGCGCTGGACCCGCGAACCGTTGCAGCCATCCTGTATGCGGTTGATGTCGAAGATCGCGCCAAGCTGATTGAGCTGATGGAGCCGCTGCACGCGGCCGATATCGCTGACCTTCTGGAACAGATCAATCCTTACGACCGTGCGCGCCTGATCCGGCTGTATGACAAAGAGTTCGACGGCGATATCCTGTCGGAGCTCGACGAGTCAGTTCGGGAAGAAGTAATCAATGTCCTGAAACCGGACGTTCTGGCTGAAGCCGTTCGGGATATGGAAAGTGATGACGTTGTTGACCTTCTGGAAGATCTTGAAGAGCCGCAGCAAGAAACCATCCTGGGCGCGCTTGAAGACTCCGAACGCGTCGCGGCAGAGCAAGCCCTATCTTATCCAGAAAACTCTGCTGGCCGCCTTATGCAGCGCGAGGTGGTCATGGCGCCCGATCACTGGACCGTGGGGCAGGCCATCGATTTCATGCGTGCCACCGACGATTTGCCGGAACAGTTCTATCACGTCATACTTGTTGACCCGCGATTGAAACCGGTTGCTCAGGTCACGCTGGGCAAGTTGATGGCAACCCGGCGCGAGGTGCCGCTGCAGGACATTGCCGAAGATGAATTCCACACCATCCCCGTCGAACAGGATGAAGAGGACGTAGCCTATGCGTTCAATCAGTATCACCTGATTTCGGCTCCCGTCGTGGATGGCGACGGTCGTTTGGTCGGTGTCATCACCATCGACGATGCGATGGTGGTCCTGGACGAAGAATACGAAGAGGATATGCTGCGTCTTGCGGGCGTCTCGGACGAAAGCTCTCTGTCCGATAGTGTAGCGGCAACCAGTAGGCGCCGCTTGCCTTGGCTTGGTGTCAATCTGGTTACGGCGATTTGCGGATCGCTGGTGATTTCTCAGTTTGAGGCCGCGATTGATCAACTGGTGGCGCTCGCGATCCTGATGCCGATCGTCGCCTCGATGGGGGGCAATGCCGGGACCCAATCACTTACCGTTGCAGTGCGGGCGTTGGCAACACGCGACCTGACCGGCTCGAACGTAGGGCGCGTAATCCGGCGAGAACTGCTGGTGGGAATGCTCAACGGGCTGTGTTTCGCTATCGTGTTGGGAACCGTCGGGATGATGTGGTTCGACTCCCCGCTGCTGGGTGTCGTGATCGGATCGGCGCTGGTCGTGAACATGATCATCGCGGGCTTTGCTGGTACGGTAGTACCGGTAGTGCTAGACCGTCTGGGTGTTGACCCGGCGCTGGCGTCAGGAACCTTTGTGACCACGACAACGGATGTCATGGGGTTCTTCATCTTTCTGGGGCTTGCCAGCGTGGTGCTACTGTGAACGAGACAACCGATCTGACCGAAATCAAGGCCACAGCGCGCAAGGCGGCATTCGTGCGACGCAAGGTAGCGTTTGATATGCGCATCCCTGGCGCGGCCGGGCGCTTGTCCGAGGTTCTGGCGGGTCATCGCGGTGTTCCCATGTCTGGCTATATGCCGATCCGCACCGAAATCGACCCGCTGCCTGCAATGGCCGAGGCTTCTGCATATGGCCCAGTGGGCGTGCCTGTCATTCAGGCCGCAGGGCAGGCCTTGCGCTTCTCTCGATGGACGCCTGAGGGCATGCTGAAAGATGGACCCTTCGGCGCGAAAGTTCCCGAGATCGATGACTATTTCGACCCGGAAATCCTGATCGTGCCACTGGTTGCCTTTGATGCGCAGGGTGGTCGCTTGGGGTATGGCGGCGGCTTCTATGATCGCACGCTTGAAGGGTTGCGCGCCAAGCGCCCGACGCTTGCCATAGGATTTGCTTTTGATGCGCAGGAAGCCGAACACCTGCCGCTGGAGCCGACTGATCAACCACTCGATATGGTGATTACTGAAAGCCGGGTGCTAACTTTCTAAGTTATCCCTCGCTATGCGCGATCGCGATTTCCTTTACATTGGCAGCCTTCAGGCTGAGTGATTGTTTGCTTCTGCCTTGTTATTGCCACTTCCAGCCCCTAGGACCGCAATCATGAGGATTTTGTTTCTTGGTGACGTCATGGGGCGCTCGGGTCGCGCCGCCATCCAACAGCATTTGCCACGTCTGCGTGACGAATGGCGGCTGGATTTTGTCGTTGTCAACGGCGAGAACGCCTCGAACGGAATGGGGCTGAGCGGGGATCACGCCAAGTTGCTTTTGGACGCGGGGGCCGATTGTATCACCTTGGGCGATCATGCTTTCGACCAGAAAGACATGCTGCAGTTTATTGAGAAAGAACCTCGCATCGTGCGTCCGTTGAATTATGCCAAAGGGGCACCGGGGCGGGGGCATCGACTGTTCACCGCGCCGGGCGGTCGCAAGGTTTTGGTGGTGCAGGTGTTAGGGCAGGTCTTCATGAAACGCCCCTTTGACGATCCCTTTTCGGCCATTGAACCGATCCTGAAATCGCACCCACGCGGCGGCCAGGCGCAGGCGATCATCGTCGACATGCATTGCGAGGCAACGTCCGAGAAAATGGCGATGGGCCATTATTGCGACAAACGCGCAAGCCTTGTGGTTGGGACGCATACGCATGTGCCTACCGCGGATGCGCAGGTATTGCCGGGCGGTACAGGATACCTGACCGATGCCGGGATGTGCGGCGACTATGACTCGGTCATCGGAATGGACAAGCAGGAACCGATGCGCCGGTTCATAACCGGGATGCCCAAGGCGCGGTTTACGCCTGCGACCGGTGAGGCGACCTTGAGCGGAGTTTTTGTCGAAACCGATGACCGCGATGGAAGCGCAAAATCCGTGCAGATGATTCGTGTTGGCGGGCGGTTGCAGCAGTCTACACCCTGAAAAGCACGTCAGACTTGCCCCGCCGCACGCAATACGTGAAACTACCTATTAGGCGCGTATGCCAGATCAGGGTTCGGACAGAATACCAAGAATGCAATTCCTTCAACTGACAGAGATGGGCAGCGCAATTCTGGCGCTGATGATCGTAGCGGGCATGTTCATCATGTTTCTGCGCGAGGTCTATCCGACCGAAGTTGTCGCCATCGGCGGGGCGGCCCTGATGCTGGCAACCGGTATCCTGCCCTATCAAAGTGCGCTTGCAGTCCTTTCGAATCCCGCGCCGTGGACCATCGGCGCGATGTTCATCATCATGGGTGCCTTGGTGCGCACCGGAGCGCTTGATGCCTTCACCTCGCTCGCGCAGAAGCAGGCGCAGGTGAACCCTCGGTTTGCTATCGGGTTATTGATGGCGTTTGTCGTCGTCGCTTCGGCGGTGGTGTCGAACACACCGGTTGTTGTTGTAATGATCCCGGTCTTTATCCAGATCGCCCGCACGCTGAACGTTTCGGCGTCCAAATTGTTGATCCCGCTCAGCTATGCGGCGATCCTTGGGGGTACGCTGACGCTGATTGGCACCTCGACTAACCTGTTGGTCGATGGTGTGGCCCGCGCACAGGGTATGACGGCGTTTTCAATCTTCGAGGTTACCCCGCTGGGCATCGCGCTGGTGATCTACGGTATGGTGTACCTGCGCTTCATTGCGCCACGACTGCTACCCGAGCGTGACAGCATGGCTGAGATGCTCAGCGACCGGTCCAAGATGAAGTTCTTTACTGAGGCGGTTATCCCACCCGACAGCAATCTGATCGACCGCGAAGTGACCGGTGTTCAGCTGTTCAAGCGCCCCGGTGTGCGCCTGATCGACGTCATCCGAGGCGATGATTCACTGCGGCGGAACCTTAAGGGGGTGACGCTGAAAGTGGGCGACAGGGTAGTTTTGCGCACCGAGATGACCGAATTGCTGAGTCTTCAAAGCAACAAGGAACTCAAGCGCGTGGATCAGGTCTCAGCTGTTGAGACCAAGACGGTTGAGGTTCTGATCACGCCGGGCTGCCGTATGGTCGGTCGAACGCTTGGTGCGATGCGGTTACGTCGCCGATATGGTGTCTACGTCCTGGCGGTTCATCGCAGGAACCAGAATATCGGGCGTCAGTTGGATGCTTTGACCGTGCGCGTCGGGGATACGCTGCTGTTAGAGGGCTCGCCTGCGGATATCCAGAAGCTGGCCGCCGATATGGATATGGTCGATGTTACGCAACCTTCGGCACGAGCGTTTCGCCGCAGCCATGCGCCCATAGCCATCGGTGCGCTGGTCGGGATCGTCGCCCTGGCGGGGTTGGGCGTGGCACCGATTTTGCTGTTGTCGATCATCGCCGTTGCTGTGGTTTTGCTGACCCGATGTATCGACGCGGATGAGGCGTTCTCATTTGTCGAAGGCCGATTGCTGGCCCTGATCTTCTCCATGCTCGCAATTGGGGCTGCGCTCGATAAATCGGGCGCGGTTACACTGATTGTCGAAGCGGTCGCACCGGCGCTTGGCATGTTGCCACCTTTCTTGATCATATGGGCCGTATATCTGTTGACCTCGGTGCTAACCGAATTGGTTTCGAACAACGCCGTGGCGGTGGTGGTCACTCCGATCGCGATCTCTCTGGCTCAGGCTGTAGGAATTGATCCGCGCCCGCTGGTGGTCGCGGTGATGGTGGCGGCATCGGCATCCTTTGCGACGCCGATTGGCTATCAGACCAACATGATGGTGTATGGCCCGGGTGGGTACAGATTCACCGATTTTCTGAAAGTTGGTGTGCCGCTGAACCTGACTGTGGGTCTGCTGGCGTCACTTCTTATTCCGTTCATCTGGCCGCTCTGACACTGGCACGGATTCGCCGACCTGGTGTTTCGGGCCTTGTAAATGTCGATATCGTCACAATCTTTTTGCCTAAGATGAATGTGAAAGGATGGGATCATGCCTTTTCCAAAACTCGGGCAGGCCATTGTGGCCGGAGCAATCGTATTGGCCTTGCTGGGCAGCCAAAGCTCGGCAGGAACAGTCACTGGCACGGCAACCTACCGTGAACGGATCGCCCTGCCACCGGATGCGACGCTATTTGTCGAATTGCAGGATATCTCTCGGGCCGATGCGGCAGCGGTCACGCTGGCGGCGCAACGCTATGCGTTGAACGGAGTGCCCTCGGAATTTGAACTGACTTTTGATGACGCGCTGATCCGCGAGGGGATGACCTATGCAGTACGCGGGTCGATCTATCGCGGGGGTGAGCTGTTGTTTACGACGGATACGGTCCATACCGTGCTGACCAACGGCGAAGGCAATTCGGCTGATCTTGTGCTGGTGCAGGCCGGTGCTCAGAGCCCCGCGACCCTGGAAGGGACTGAGTGGACAGCCATCGGTATCGGTGGAACCGTGCTCGACACAAAACGGCCGCCCCAGCTTTCCTTCGCTCAAGGTGGTGCGTTCGGTGGCACGGGCGGTTGCAACCGGTTTTCTGGGCAAGCCGAGATCACCGGCAACAGCCTTGAGTTTCCAGACAATATGGCCGCGACTTTAATGGCGTGCCCGCCAGAACTGGACGAGGTCGAGGATCAGTTCTTTGCTGCCCTGCAAAACGTGACGAACTATGCCGTTGCCGGCGACAGCATGGTTTTGCTCGATGCTGCAGGTGAGCCGATACTGAAATTCGTGCGCACCCAGTAATCAGGCCACTGCGCGGGACCTTCCTGCGTTGCGACCCGAGAAGATGCAACCGCCCAGAAACGTGCCCTCTAGCGCGTTGTACCCGTGATAGCCGCCGCCGCCAAAGCCCGCGACCTCTCCGGCTGCAAACAAGCCGGGGACGATTTGTCCATTGGCGCCGATCATCTGACTGTCCAGATTGGTCTGCAGCCCGCCCAGTGTCTTGCGGGTCAGTACGTGCAGCTTGACCGCGATTAGCGGGCCGTTTGATGGATCGAGGAACTTGTGCGGTTTGGCCGTCCGGATCAGCTTGTCGCCCCGATAATTGCGTGCGGCAAGGATGGCCATCATCTGGGCGTCTTTGGAAAACGGATTGTCGACCTGAGAATCCCGTGCCTCGATCTGGGTGCGCAAATGCGTCTCGTCTATCAGACCTCCGCCTAATTGGTTCATGCCGCTGACCAATTCAGTCAGCGTGTTGGCGACGACGAAATCCTCGCCCTTTTCCTTGAACGCCTCGACCGGGCCGGTCGCCTTGGTGCCAGACAGGATGCGCTGACGGATCACCTCTTTCCAGCTGCCCGAAGTGAAATCCGGGTTCTGCTCGGACCCCGATAGTGCAAATTCCTTTTTGATGATCTTCTGGGTCAGAACGAACCAGCTGTATTCATATCCGGTTTTCAGGATCTCTTTCAGCGTTCCCAGCGTATCGAACCCCGGCAGGCAAGGGGGTTGCAGGCGATTGCCGCGCGCATCGAACCACATCGAACTTGGGCCGGGTAGAATACGTATACCGTGCGCGGGCCAGATCGGATCCCAATTGCGCACCCCTTCGGTGTAATGCCACATTCTGTCGCCGTTGATGACATGTCCGCCAGCTTTCTCGCTGATCGGGATCATGCGGCCATCGACATGAAACGGAACGCCTGCCACCATCTCTTTGGGCGGTTCACCCAGCCGGTCGCGGGGCCAGTTCTGTCTCACCATCTCAAAATTCCCACCGATCCCACCAGAGGTGACAATAATCGAAGGGGCATAGACTTCGAATTCGCCTACTTCGTCCCGGTTGGTCTTGCCACCTCTTTGAATGCCGTCATCGGCCAGGACTTCCCCTGACACGCCTTTGGCAGAACCATTTTGCATAATGATGTGGCTGACTTGGTGACGGAACTTCAATTGGATCAAGCCGGCGTCGACATGCGCGCGGACGCGGCGGATAAAATGCTCAAGTACACCTGGGCCGGTTCCCCAAGTGATGTGAAAGCGCGGGACCGAGTTGCCATGTCCGTCCGCATAAGAACCGCCGCGTTCGGCCCAGCCCACGACGGGAAACCAGCGCAGCCCCATGTCATGCAGCCACGGACGCATTTCACCTGCGGCGAACTCGACATAGGCTTCAGCCCATTTGCGGGGCCAGTTGTCTTCATCGCGGTCAAACTGCGCGCTGCCCATCCAGTCGCGCAGGGCCAGATCGTGGCTGTCGCGGATGCCCATGCGGCGCTGCTCGGGGGTGCCGATCATGAACAGGCCGCCGAGGCTCCAAAACGCCTGTCCACCCAGAAAATGCTCGGGCTCCTGATCCAGCACGATCACCCGCTTGCCCCGGTCGCCCAATTCGGCCGCCGCCGAGAGGCCCGCAAGGCCGCCTCCGATCACGATCGCATCTGCGGTGTTATTGGTCATCGGATGTCCTTTCAGCGGCTGCGGAACCAAAGGATGAAGGGGGTTACGACCACATACATCGTGATGCCATAAACGGCGGCAGGAACGGCAAGTGGGCTGAAGCCGGTCGTGGTGCCGGTGATCAAAGCTGCCAGCGTAATTCCCATCGCCGAATTCTGAATGCCAGTCTCGACCGAGATCGTTTTCGCCTCACTCCATGTCAGATTGGCGATGCGCGCCAGCCCCAGACCGATCAGCAACAGCGCAACGTTCAACGCGATCAGAGCTGCCCCAATCGAGCTGAGGTTTTGGATGAAGAACTGCCAGTTTCCGGCCAGTGCCGCCGCGACGATCAGCACGAACAGTATCGATGCGAGCGTCGAAAGCGGGCCGTCGACCCGAATGGCGAACCCCCTTGCAAAGTGACGTATGGCGACACCAATGGCGACTGGAAGGGTCGTGATCAGGAACAGCGCGGTGGCTAATGCGCTGATCGAAACTTTGGGTGCGGCCTCGCCCATGAAATGATCTATGGACCATGCGGCGAGAATGGGGACGGTCACGATGGACAGCAGGCTGATCACCGCTGTCAGGCTGACCGACAGCGCCACATCACTTTTGGCAAACTTTGCTAGGATGTTGCTGGTGACCCCACCGGGGCAAAAGCTTAAAAGCATGACACCCACGGCGATTTCAGCGGGCAATCCGAACAGAGTGACCGTCGCGAAGGCAGCCAATGGTATCAGCACAACTTGACTGATGGCGCCAATGGCGAAGGGGTACCCCCGCGCCAAAACCCGGCGGAAATCGGCGGCTTCTAGCCCGATCCCCAGTGACAACATGATAATGGCCAGCGAAATGGGCAGGCCAACGTTGATAAGCAGGTCCAAGAACAACTCCTCCCAAAGTCATTCGGGCCAGCCTATGCGAGGGGTCGTAGATCAGGCAACAACGCCGTTGGGTCACCCGTAGCGTTGAGCAAACCGGCGCAGGATTTCACCCGGCTGCGTAACGTCTGCGGCATGGCACATATCGATCAAGCCTTGCGCATCCTCAGGCGGAAAATAGCCGTGGTCCTTGTAGATGTTGATCCGCTGCTCAAAATCTTTGGCGTCCGCTTCGGGGTGGAACTGGGTGGCATAGACATTCTGCCCCCAGCGGATCATCTGAAACGGGCAGGGGTCAGACGCTACCAGATGAACGCAGCCATCCGGCAGTAACTGCACGGCTTCCTTATGTCCCACAAACGCTTCGAATTTCGGCTTTAGGCCTGCGGTCAAGGGGTCTTGGGCGCCATCCTCTGTCAGACGGCAGTCGGACGGTCCGACCGGTTCGCCAAATTGCCGTTTGCTGACATCTCCACCCAGATGTGCGGCGAGAATACCCAAGCCATAGCAGCAGCCCATGAACGGGTGATCTTTCGCAGTGATCTGGGGCATCAGTCCCATGATTGCGCCTTCGATCTTTGCATCCAGCGCGGATTTGGTGGTCGGATCGTCGCTAACGCAGCCGGGACCCCCACCCACGATGACACCAGCGTAATCGACGACATCCAACCCTTCGGGCAGGTCTTCGCAATCCAGCCGGATGCGATGAGTTTGCGCAGGGCTCAGCCCGGTTTTGTCCAGTATCGAGGCATATTCGGCATCCGATGCATCGGTTTCCGGGCGCAGTTGCAGGATCAGAAAGCGTTTCATAAACAGCCTTTAGCCATCAAAGCGGCCAGAACACAAGGATCGCGGGGATCGAGACCGCGATGATCAGGATTTCCAGCGGCAGCCCCATGCGCCAGTAATCACCAAAACGGTATCCTCCGGGACCAAGCACCAGCGTATTGTTCTTGTGCCCAATGGGCGTCAGAAACGCGGCAGACGCCGCAACGGCCACCGTCATCAGAAACGGATCGGGCGACACCTCAAGCGTGCGCGCCATCTGAATGCCAACCGGGGCGGCGACAATGGCGGTGGCTGTGTTGTTCAACACATCGGACAGGGTCATCGTCACGACCATCAGTACGGTCAGGATTGCCCAGGCGGGCAGGCCGTTGGTCAGCTGAATCAAGGCGTTGGCGATCAACTCGGTTCCGCCCGAGGTTTCAAGCGCGCTGCCCAATGGGATCATTGACCCCAGCAATACAACCACCGGCCATTCGATGTGGTTGTAGATATCCGCAATCGGCATGATCTTGGTCAGCACATAGGCGACGACCACGAACCCCAGTGCGATCGGCAGATAGATCAGCCCGATACTGGCCGCCAACACGGCTGCGGCAAACAGGCCGATGGCAAGCCAGGCTTTATCATTCGCGGTTACATTCAAGCCGCGCTCGGCCAGGGGCAGGCAGCCGAGCCACTCGGTGACATCGGGTGCTCGGTCGCGCGGGCACAGCAGCAATAAGATGTCGCCGGGCTCGACCTCGGTTTTGCGAACCTGACTGGTGATCCGGCGCCCTTGGCGTGAAATGCCCATCAGGACTGTACTCTGTCGCCAGGCCAGTCCTAACGCCTGCGCAGTTCGCCCAGTGATGCGCGCGCTTTCGGGGACAACGACTTCAACCACTTCCAGCCCTTCGCCTTCGGCAGTCAAAACCTCCTGCCGACGGGCGTCCGAGAAATCCAGATTGAGCGCGGCGCGGAACTCATCCAGCGCTTCGGGGCGTGCTTCCAGAACAAGCGCATCGCCTTCATGCAGGGTTGCGTGGGTTGATCGACCATAGCGTCGCTTTCCGTCCCGGATCAGGCCGATGATAGCGACGTCAGATTTCTCGGCGGCCTCATAAAGCTCACTGACCCGTTTCCCGATATGGGGCGATTCAGGCGGGATCGTCAGTTCGGCGATGTATTCGGCCAAAACTTCCGAGGTTTCTTCCTGCGCGCCGCGATTGGGAATGAGGCGCCAGCCGATCAGCGCGACGAACGCCAGCCCCGCAATTGCAGCCAATCCGCCCACCGGTGCGAAATCGAACATGTGAAACGGTTCGCCCAGTGTTTCAGCCCTGATCGAGGCGATGATGATATTTGGCGGCGTACCAATCAGCGTGGCCATCCCTCCCAGGATCGTCGCAAAGCTGAGCGGCATCAGGCTAAGGCCGACCGGGCGCCCCGCTTTGCGCGCGGTCTGGATATCGACTGGCATCAGTAGCGCCAGCGCCGCGACGTTGTTCATGAAGGCCGATAGGATCGCCCCGATGCCGCCCATTAGCGCGATATGCGCGCCCAATCCGCGCGATGCGTCGACCAGTGTGCGCGTGATCATGAACACTGCACCCGAGCGCACCAGACCGGCAGAAACCACCAGCACCAACGCCACGATGATCGTGGCCGGGTGCCCGAACCCGGCAAAGGCATTGTCAACGGGCACCACACCCAGCGTGACCGCGATCATCAAGGCGGTGAATGCTACAAGGTCATAGCGGAACCGCCCCCAGAGCAGCATTCCGAAAACGGCGATGAAAAGGGAAAAAAGAATGATCTGATCTGTCGTCATACCGCCACCATAGTCACGGGCGAAGACAGGGCAAGCCGCTCTCTTGATCCTTTGCCCCGCAAACGTCTATATGAGCGCCAAACACGCAATCACGATGACGAGGACGCACCATGGCAGGCCACTCCAAATGGGCCAATATCCAACACCGCAAGGGACGTCAGGACGCCGCGCGGTCCAAACTGTTTTCCAAGCTGTCGAAAGAGATCACGGTCGCCGCCAAGATGGGCGACCCCGATCCCGACAAGAACCCGCGCCTGCGTCTGGCGGTGAAAGAGGCCAAGTCGAATTCGGTGCCCAAGGACGTGATCGACCGTGCGATCAAGAAGTCCGTAGCAGGCGAGGGCGATGAATACGAAGAAATCCGGTATGAGGGCTATGGTCCCAACGGTGTGGCCGTGATTGTTGAAACGATGACCGATAATCGGAACCGTACCGCCTCGACTGTTCGTTCGACCTTTTCGAAGAATGGTGGAAACTTGGGTGAAACCGGCTCGGTCGGGTTCATGTTCGACCGCAAGGGCGAAGTTGTGTATCAGGCAGACGCAGGCGATGCGGATACGATTTTCGAAGCCGCGATCGAGGCCGGGGCAGAGGATGTCGAAAGCTCGGATGACGGTCACATCATCTGGTGCGCAGATACGGATCTGAACGATGTGTCAAACGCGCTGGAAGAGGCGCTGGGCGAATCCGAATCCACCAAGCTGGTCTGGAAGCCGACAACGACGACCGAGTTGGGTCTGGAAGACATGCAAAAGCTGATGAAATTGGTGGATGCATTGGAAGACGACGACGACGTTCAGCGCGTGACCACTAACTTCGAAGCGACCGACGAGGTTATGGCGCAGCTCTGATGTATCGGACACACGCCAGATGAACCAAACCCGGCCCAGCGGCCGGGTTTTTCTGTTGCAGCTGCGCGTTTTACACAAGCCTTGGTCCTGAAGCCTCTTGCGATTAAACTCAGATCATTGAGGCTGAAGGACCTGAAAGGCAACCGTAGGCACATCATGCAGAGCATCGCAAATGGCGAGTAAATCGACTGATCCGGCCCGACGAAATGTCCCGGTTCTGGCTAGCCAAAGTATCCTTTCCCAGGTGGCGTGGACTTTGGGCAGCCCGTCTATCGTATTGCCATTCCTTGCGGTCTCGCTGGAGTTACCGATGTTCCTTGCCGGCGCATTGGTGTCGATCCGCATGGTTGGCAGCATGATCTCGGACGTGTTTTTCGCCCGCTCCATTGCTGCGCAGGCGCGGAAGAAACGCGGGATTGCCCTGACCGAGATCGGAATTGGCGGTTGCCTTCTGATGGCCCTTTTGATCGCGGCCACCGGCAGTGTCTCATTGACGGCCATTGCCTTTGTGATCGCCTTTTTCATGATTGGGCTTATTGAAGAAAGCCAATCCCTGATGCTGTCTGACTTGTTGGGCGATCATCTGAAATCGAAATCCCGGATGGTTATCCGTTATCTCCAATTGGGCGCGGGAGGTCTTTGTGCCATCGGCTTGGTGTTGCTGATACACGAGATCACGAAAGAGTACCCGCCATTCTCGCGGCATTCCGCGGTGATTGCGGCCTCGGTCGTGTTTTTCTTGTTTTCAGCATTATGCATTCTCGGCATGGCCGAGATCGCCCCCGATGAGTCCTGTAATGGAAAACCCAAAGGTGCAGGGCGTCAATCGCTGCAGAACATCATCTCCGGCATCGTAAGTATGTTCGAACAGCCATGGTTCCGGCGCTATATGGCTCTGCGGCTTCCTTTGGTTGTCGTGTCGCTGTCGGTTCCGTTTTTTGCGCTCATCGCTGCCGAGGCACATCACAACTCGGCCAAGGGTTTGACGGCCATGATCATCTCATCCGCGTCCGGCTATCTGGTCTCGGCACCCTTGTGGCAACTGGTGAACATGAAATCACACCGTACCGTGATGGTCGCGGGCAACTTGTTGGTCGCAGTGACAGGGATCGTTTTGTTGGCGTTCCACTATGCCGGTATCGATCACGAAGTTCACTTGCACGCCATTGCCCTGTTTGTCGTCTCGGTGGCGACAACTGGAATTTCCAGTGCGCGCCAGCTGTATTTTTTAGATGTTGCGCCCAAGGAACAACGTATTCAGGGCGCAGCAGCCATCAAATCCATCTGCAGACTCGCTGCCGTTGCACTGTCTGCAATTTTGGCTGCGGTTGCACATATGCACGAGGTTGCCGCTGCCATCGTGTTTATCGTGCTGGCCAGCATCTGGGCGGCATTTAGCTGTTACCGCATCGCGAAACCGCAAAAGGCTGCAGAGTCGCAGGCCTAATGTGCCGCTGGCGCGATCAGTTGCTGCGTTGCCGCGCGGCGTACCGCTTGGGTCAAGGGTGCAAGGGCAGGGGCAAGGACGCGCCCGATCTGCCAGGTCAGTTCGATATCGAGCGGCGCATCGGGGATTACTTCGCAGATCTGCCCATTTGCGATCGCTCTTCTTACAAGGCTTTCGGGGTTCATACCCCATCCTAATCCGGCGATTGCCGCGTCAACAAAGGCATTTGTGGACGGCAGAAAGTGAGACGGTGGCGAAAGACGGCTGCCTGTCTGGGCATATATCCAGGATTTCTGCAGATTATCCTTGCGGTTAAAGGTCAAGCAGGGGGCCTGTGCCAGGGATTTGGCGGAAACCCCATCAGAAAACCACCGTTGCATGAAGCCGGGGCTCGCGGTCGGCAAATAGCGCAAAGTGCCCAACGCAATGGCATCGCATCCGGTAATGTTTTGACCACCCACCGTTATCGCCGCACTTACGTCGCCACGCCGCAGCCAGTCAGCCGAATGGTCCTGATCGTCAATTACAAGGTCGAACAGTATGTCTTCGGCGCGCGCCATCGCGTCGATAAACCACGTGGCCAGACTGTCAGCCGGTAGCGCGACGCGAACCCGTACCGGACCTTCACGCTGATCCAAAGTCAGCTCTCGCGCCAGCTTTGCCTCCAACAGGCCGATATCTTCGGCATGACGGGCGATCCGCAGACCCGCCGGAGTGCCGATGCATGGGGTGCCGCGATGAATAAGGGCCGCACCAACACGATCCTCCAGCGCCTTGATCCTCTGCGAAATAGCCGACGGGGTGACGGATAGCTCTGCGGCTGCGGCCTCAAAGCTGCCGTGTCGCAAGATCGCCGCCAATGCTGATAGCTGATGAGGATCGAGGAGCATTAGAGTTACTTAATCTGGGTAATCATCATTAATTTGATAGATTCATACCGGCCATGTAGTCAACGAGCATCGACAGGAGGCTGCATGTTCCCATCAATGATTGCGGGGTTTGCCCTGAGTTTTAGCCTTATATTGGCGATAGGCGCTCAGAACGCCTTTGTTCTGCGCCAAGGCCTGCGGCGCGAGCATGTCTTTGCACTGTGCCTGACCTGCGCAGTGTCTGACGCGATACTGATCGGGGCGGGTGTTGCAGGGTTCGGCACCCTGGCTCAGGCCGCGCCGTGGTTTGAAACGGTGATGCGCTATGGTGGGGCAGTGTTTCTGATTTGGTACGCCCTACGAAGTTTTGGGTCTGCCTGGCAGGGAGGGGCGGTGATGGATACCGCAACAGGGCAGCACACCAGTCTGCGTGCGGCCATGCTGACCGTGCTGGCCTTCACTTGGCTCAACCCCCATGTATATCTGGATACGGTCGTATTGATCGGGTCGATATCGGCCCAATATCCAGATCGCATGGGGTTTGCGATAGGGGCGATGACTTCGAGTTTCGTTTTCTTCTTTTCGCTCGGCTACGGTGCCAGAGTGCTTTCACCGATTTTTGCCCGCCCGCGCGCATGGCAGATTCTTGATTTTATCATCGGAATCGTGATGCTTATGATCGCGTTGAAACTTGTTATCATGTGAAGGGTTGTCCCGGATCAGAATTCGGTGTTCAACCGTTTGTATGACCTCACCTAATGATCAGCACCGCCCGCTTGTTGGCATGTTTTGGATGCTTGCGGCCGGGCTGTCCTTTGTGGGCATGAATGCGCTGGTGAAGGTGCTGGGAACCAGCATGAACCCCATTCAAGCGGCATTCTTGCGCTATGTCCTGGGTCTGGTGTTTCTTTTGCCCGCAATCCGGGCGATCCTCGGAACTCCATTGACCCCGCGCAATCTAACGCTGTTTGGACTACGCGGAATGGTCCACGCCATCGCCGTCATGCTGTGGTTTTTTGCGATGACGCGCATCCCCCTCGCCGAGGTGACCGCGATGAATTACATGACACCTATCTACGTCACGGTGGGTGCGGCACTGTTTTTGGGTGAAAAGCTAGCTTTTCGTCGTATCGCCGCGATTGGGGTCGCTGTGATCGGAGTAGTGATCATCCTGCGCCCGGGCTTTCGCGAGATTTTGCCCGGTCACATAGCGATGCTGGGGGCTGCACTAGCGCTTGGTGGTTCCTATCTGCTGGCCAAAGTGATGGTCCGTGATATCCGTCCCTCAGCCGTTGTTGCCCATCTTTCGATATGGGTCACCATCGCGCTTATCCCTTTCGCCGTCGCGGTTTGGGAGCCGCCCAGCCTGCGCGATCTTGGTATACTTTTCATCGTCGCCAGCTTTGCGACTGCGGGGCACTATTTCATGACGCTTGCATTGCAGGCTGCCCCGGTGGCCGTGACCCAGCCGGTGACGTTCCTGCAGCTGATCTGGGCCACTTTGCTCGGCGCTTTGGCCTTCCATGAACGCATCGACATTTGGGTAATTGCAGGAGGCACTCTGATCCTGGCTGCCGTCAGCTTCATCACCTGGCGTGAAGCCGTGCTGAGCCGTGGCGGCACACCGCCGCAAGGTTCTGAGACCCCACCGGCGAAACCAAGAACCGTTATTGATTGACGAGTCAATAAAAACCGCTTAGCCTTCCTTGCACTCAGGTATGGCGAAGAGGCGAAGATGCCAAAACTCGGAATGGAGCCGATCCGGCGGGACGCGATCGTCAAGGCGACGATCGCCGAGCTTGGCGCGCAAAAATCCCTTGATGTCACCGTTAGCCAGATCGCCAAACGCGCAGGGATGTCCAGTGCATTGGCGCATCATTACTTTGGGGGCAAAGAACAGATATTCCTAGCCGCGATGCGGCGTATCCTGACGGATTTTGGATCTGAAGCGCGCGCGCAACTCAGCACGGCAGATCCGGAAGAGCGCGCACAGGCCATCATTCGTGCCTGTTTCGCGCCATCATGTTTCACACCGGATGTTATCGCAGCTTGGATGACTTTTTATGTTTTGGCTCAAACCAACGATGATGCGCTGAGGCTCTGGCAAATCTATCAGGCACGCATCCGCTCGAACCTGATCCATGCGTTGCGCCCACATATGAGTGACCCGAGCGAGGCTGCCGAAGGTATGATCGCGCTGATCGATGGGTTGTACATCCACTCTGCACTGAATTCCCCACAAGAGCCGCAGCGGGCAGTCACCCATGCGCTGCGGGTACTGAGAGTTTTCCTAGAGGCCGAAAAATGACAAAGCCGAATATTCTGATCCTGATGGTGGATCAGCTCAACGGGACCCTCTTCCCCGACGGTCCTGCAGAATGGTTGCATGCGCCGAACCTGAAGAAGCTGGCGGCAAGATCAACGCGTTTCGCAAATGCATACACTGCTTCGCCGCTCTGTGCTCCGGGACGTGCGAGCTTTATGTCGGGTCAACTGCCATCGCGCACTGGCGTCTATGACAACGCCGCCGAGTTCAGCAGCGATATCCCGACCTATGCCCACCACCTTCGTCGTGCAGGATATTACACCTGCTTGTCCGGCAAGATGCACTTTGTTGGCCCAGACCAGTTGCACGGGTTCGAAGATCGTCTGACTACTGATATCTACCCGGCAGATTTCGGTTGGACGCCGGATTATCGTAAACCCGGTGAGCGCATCGACTGGTGGTATCACAATATGGGCTCGGTCACTGGGGCAGGCATTGCCGAGATTTCCAACCAGATGGAATATGATGACGAGGTCGCTTATAACGCCAAGGCCAAGCTATATGACCTTGCACGCGGCAAGGATGATCGCCCCTGGTGTGTGACCGTCAGCTTCACGCACCCACACGATCCTTACGTGGCGCGACGCAAGTACTGGGATCTGTATGAAGATTGTGAGCATCTTGAGCCACAGATCGCGGATCTGGGATATGACAATCAGGACCCGCATTCCAAACGTATTTTCGATGCCAATGACTGGCGCAGCTTCGACATAACGACCGAGGATATTCGCAAATCCCGTCGCGCCTATTTCGCCAATATCTCATATCTGGATGACAAGATCGGTGAGATACTGGAGGTTCTGGAAACGACGCGTCAAGAGGCGATCATACTGTTCGTGTCCGACCACGGCGACATGCTGGGTGAGCGCGGGTTGTGGTTCAAGATGACTTTCTTCGAAGGCTCTTCCCGCGTGCCGCTCATGATTTCGGCCCCCGATCTTCCAGTTGGTCGCATCGATACACCAGTTTCGACGATCGATGTGACACCGACGCTTGGTACGCTGGCGGGCGTCGATATGGCTGAAATCTCACCTTGGACGGATGGTGAGGACCTTGTTCCGTTGGCAAAGGGCACAGACCGAACCGCGCCGGTTGCAATGGAATATGCCGCCGAGGCCTCATACGCTCCTTTAGTCTCTTTGCGTTATGGCAAGTGGAAATACAATCGCTGTACATTGGACCCCGATCAACTGTTCGATCTCGAGGCTGATCCGCATGAGATGGAAAATCTCGCTGGTCTGCCCGAACATGCAGGCACCTTGCAAACACTGCGTGCTAAATCCGAGGCGCGATGGGATTTGGATCGCTTTGATGCCGATGTGAGGGCCAGCCAAGCCCGGCGCTGGGTGGTTTATGAGGCATTACGGCAGGGTGGCTATTATCCTTGGGACTATCAGCCTCTTCAGAAAGCGTCTGAACGGTACATGCGCAATCATATGGACCTGAACGATGTCGAGGATAGCCAGCGTTATCCACGTGGCGAGTAATCCTTTACATTTTTGAAATTGCACCCGTCGGAAATGCGGAGATTTTTCGTCGAAAAATCTTGCCCCGAAGGTGAACGGAGACACGAATATGGAAGCAGATTTTGTCATTGTTGGCGCCGGTTCTGCTGGTTGCGCGATGGCTTACCGTCTGAGTGAGGCCGGAGCCTCGGTTCTGGTGATCGAGCATGGCGGCACAGACGCCGGACCCTTCATCCAAATGCCTGCCGCCCTAAGCTATCCGATGAATATGTCGCGATATGACTGGGGCTACAAATCCGAACCCGAACCACATCTGAACAATCGTCAACTTGCTTGCCCTCGGGGCAAGGTGATCGGAGGGTCTTCTTCGATCAATGGCATGGTCTATGTGCGCGGTCACGCGCGAGATTTTGACACCTGGGCCGAGATGGGCGCAGATGGATGGTCTTACGCAGATGTGCTGCCGTACTACAAACGCATGGAAACCTGGCATGATGGTGGCCATGGCGGTGATCACACCTGGAGAGGCACGGATGGACCTCTGCACGTGTCGCGAGGGCCTCGTGAAAATCCGCTGTTTAAGGCGTTCGTCGATGCAGGTCAGCAGGCTGGATATGAGGTCACTGGCGACTATAACGGTGAGAAACAAGAAGGTTTTGGGCCGATGGAGCAGACCGTCTGGAAAGGACGGCGCTGGTCGGCGGCGAATGCGTACCTTAGGCCAGCGCTCAAGCGGCAAAACTGCGAAATCATCCGGGGTCTTGCGGCGCGCGTGATTATTGATTCTGGGCGCGCATCCGGGGTCGAATTGATACGGGGTGGCAAACGGGAAGTGATCACAGCGCGGCGCGAGGTTGTATTGGCGGCTTCGTCTATCAATTCGCCTAAGTTGCTGATGCTTTCGGGGGTTGGACCCGCGGCGCACCTGGCTGAGCACGGTATCAAAGTGGTCGCCGACCGCCCTGGCGTCGGCGCCAATCTGCAGGATCACCTAGAACTTTATATCCAACAGGCCTCGATACAACCGATCACGCTATACAAGCATTGGAACCTGATCAGTAAGGGGATGATCGGGGCGCAATGGTTGTTTACCAAAACCGGCCTTGGCGCATCGAACCAGTTTGAAAGCGCCGCCTTTGTGCGTTCGAAACCGGGTGTGGAATATCCTGACATACAATATCATTTTCTGCCGATGGCGGTTCGCTATGACGGGCAGGCGGCAGCCGAAGGGCACGGATTTCAGGCGCATGTGGGGCCAATGCGGTCGCCCTCGCGCGGCGCTGTGACTCTGCGATCTGCCAAAGCCGAAGACGCGCCGGTGATCCGGTTCAACTACATGAGCCATGATTCGGATTGGGAAGACTTCAGAACCTGCATTCGCTTGACCCGAGAGATCTTTGGACAGCAGGCGTTCAAACCCTTTGCCGGTAAAGAGATCCAACCGGGGGCGGAGGTTCAGTCGGACGATGAGCTAGATGCCTTTATCGCCGAGCATGCCGAAAGCGCCTATCACCCTTGCGGGACTTGCCGCATGGGCCGTGCGGATGACAAGGATGCCGTTGTCGACCCGCAAGGGCGTGTGATTGGGGTGGATGGATTGCGCGTCGCCGATAGCTCGATTTTCCCGCAAATCACCAATGGCAATCTGAACGCGCCGTCGATCATGGTGGGTGAAAAGATGTCGGACCATTTGCTGCAGAAAGACCCTTTGCCCAAAGCGAACGACCAACCCTGGATAAGTCCGAGATGGGCAACGGCACAGCGCTGACACATCCAAAACCCACGGCGTGCATTTATCCTGAAAGCTGGTTGATTGCGCTCAGAATTTGATCGGCGTCAAAGCGGAGTGCGACAGTCATGTTTAGCCTTGGGATGTAACGCTGAAACAAGGAGCCAACTGGATGTCTCATACCCCGCATGAACTGGCTGAAGAGTTCCCCGACAAGCTCGAAGTGATGAGCCAGCTCAAGCAAACGGATGCGCATTTTGCCCGACTTGCGGATGAGTATCATGAGGTCAACCGCACCGTGCATCGGGCTGAAACCAATGTTGAGCCGATGGAGGAATTGGCCGAGGTTGATTTGCGAAAGAAACGCGCGGCGCTCAAGGACGAGATCTGGGCGATCTTGTCAAAAAGCTAAGGATTAGGCGGGGGCTCTGCCCCCGGACTCGCAGGATATATATGGCCAGATGAAGATCAGGTGACCTCATAAGGCAGGGTGCCGCGGCTATGGGCGTCGATGGTCAGGCGGCGCTCTAACGGTGGGACCGATCTTTGGTGGCAGGTCTGGCGCTCGCAGATGCGGCAGGATATGCCGATGGGCTCGTAAGCGCTCGCGTTGTTTATGTCGAGATTATCGGCGTAGACCAATGCTTCGGCATGACGAACCTCACATCCCAAGGCGATGGCATAGCGGCGGACAGGAGCACCGAACGAGCCTCCGGATTTTGAAACATCACGAGCCAATGAGATATAGCGGACGCCATCCGGTGTCTCGGCTAGCTGTTGCAGGAAATGACCCGGGGTCTCGAATGCCCGGTGGACATTCCAGAGTGGGCAGGCACCGCCGAAACGGGCAAATTGCAAGCGCGTAGCTGAATGGCGTTTGGTGATCGTTCCGGCCTGATCGACACGGACAAAAAAGAACGGAATCCCCTTTGCGCCGGGGCGCTGTAGCGTGGACAGGCGGTGCGCCACCTGTTCAATCGACGCCCCGAACCGGTTGCTGAGCAGCTCCAAATCGTGCCGATAGTCCTGCGCTGCGGATAGGAAAGCGCCGTAAGGCATCAGCGAAGCCCCGGCAAAATAGTTGGCGAGGCCAATCTTGGCGATGGCTCGGGCCTCATCGCTTTGGAAACGGGCGAAATCTAGCGTTGCTTCAAGCAGCTTATCCTGACTGATCAACGCCACCTGCAGCAGCAGTTGGAAGACCTGCGTTTGTGGTGCGGCGCGCGAGGAAAGGCGCAGGGTTTTGTCACCAGCATTGTAGCTGCGTAAGGTTTCTGTGTCGGCGAAAGTGACGTGAATGCCGCGTTCTGACAGGCTGTTCAGGGCGACTTGCCGAATATCGCTGGTTTCATCGGCACGGCTGGCGAAGCGTTCGGCGGCGCGGTCAACGGCGTCAATATAATTGTCGCAGTAGTGAAAGAAATCGCGCACCTCTTCCCATGGGCTGGCCTGAATACGGGCATCCTCGCGGCCCAATGCCTCGTCGAGCGAGGCGAGGCGTTCATGGGTCTGGCGATAGGCGCGGTGTAACTCGATGAACGCGCGTGCAAGCGCGGGCGCATTTGAGGCGGTGAGCCTGAGATCAGCCAGAGGGGGCGCCGTTTCGGCGAACACCGGATCGGCCAGTGCTTCGCGCATATCCGAAACCAATCGTTCGCTATCCCCTGTGCTGAGTTCGGTCACATCCATACCAAACTCTTGCGCTAGTGCCAGAACAACGGTCGTCGAAATCGGCCGGTTGTTATTCTCCATCTGGTTCAAATAGGGCAGTGAAACGCCCAGTTTTGCGGCGAAATCCTTCTGCGTGAGGGTCAGGCGTGTGCGCATTTCGCGCAGCTTGGCGCCAGCGTATAGTTTCTGAGTGGCCATGGCGGTTCTTTGCAGCTTTACTGAATCTGCAGGCTAACTTTGCAAACCCTGTCGCGCAAGCCGTCTACAGACCCAATTGCCGTTCGCGCCAGATAACAACGCTGATCGCGCAGATTGCCAGGGCGGCGGTTGCCAGCATCAGCCAAAGCAGAGGCATCGCGCCTGTCTCATGCGTCAGCAATGCGCCTGCCAATGCGCTGAGTGCCGCGCCGCCGCCCAACATGATCGCACCGCTCAAACCAGAGGCTGTAGCCGCAAGATGCGGGCGGACCGAAAGCGATCCGGCGGTTGCATTTGGGATCGCCATGCCGTTGCCCAACCCGACGAAGGTCATCAGGCCGAAGAAGCTGAGAGCCGTTCCCAAATCCACTAGGAACAACAAAGCTGATAGGGCCACGCCAATTGCATTCAGCCAGCATCCCCAGCGCACCATTCGGTTGACACCGAAGCGAACCGAGAATCGACCGCTGATGAAGTTACCGAAGAAATAGCCAATCGCAGGCGCACCAAAGTAGATGCCGACCTCGGCGGCTGTCATGCCGAACACTTCGGTCCCGATAAAGGGTGCGCCCCCGAGATAGGCAAAGAACGCACCTGAAGAGAACGCTGAGGACAGGGAATAGCCCCAGAAGCGGGGCGATTTCAGCAGTTCAGGGTATTCGCGAAATTGCTGCATCAGTGTTTTGCCGCTTGCGGCGGCGGTTTCGCCAAAATCTTGGTAGGTCAGCGCCAGCGCTAGTGCCGCAAGGGCAAAGGGTAGCCAGAAATTGGCTTTCCAGCCAAAAGTTTCTTCGAGAAGCCCGCCGACAGCAGGGCCGATCATCGGGACGACTGCCATCCCCATGGTGACATATCCGAGCATCGAAGCAGCCTGGTCCTGTTCGTACATGTCCCGCACAGCCGCACGGCTTAAGACAATACCAACGACAATGACGGCCTGAAACATTCTGAAGGCCAGAAAGGTTTCGACATTTGGGGCGTATATACACCCGAGCGTTGCCAGCAAAAAAAGGGCGAGTCCCCACAGCAGTACAGGCCGACGTCCGGCCTTATCGGCGATGGGTCCTATTAAGATTTGCAGTGCCGCGTTGACCAGAAGATAAAGCGCGATCGAAAGCTGCATCACCTTGTAATCAGTCTGAAAATACGTCGCCATAAAGGGAAGGCTGGGCAGATACAGATTCATGCTCAGCGCCGACAATCCTGACAACAAAACGAGTGTTGCAAGCGTGGGGGGCGTGCGGCTGACAGAGGGTGAACTGAACTGCATGGTTTACCTTTAGACCCTGATCGCGCGAAATGCCATCGGCAGTTTGGCTTGTTGTGTTAATTAACAAATTTGCAGTTATCTCAAATAGTGTTGCCAAATATTTGCAAATTTGCCGAAAACTTCTTTGGCCGCCGATCCCAACTCGTTATGGTCGCGCAAATTCTCTTGGGAGACTACCGACATGAAAGACATCCTTTCCGAGCTCGAAGGCCGTCGCAACAACGCGCGATTGGGTGGCGGGCAAAAACGCATCGACTCGCAACACGCCCGCGGAAAGCTGACGGCACGCGAACGGATCGAGTTGCTGGTAGACGAAGGCAGCTTTGAAGAGTTTGACATGTTTGTCAGCCATCGCTGCACTGATTTCGGGATGGAGAAACAAAAGCCTGCTGGTGATGGGGTGGTCACAGGCTGGGGTACGATCAATGGTCGAATGGTCTACGTCTTCAGCCAGGACTTCACCGTATTCGGCGGCTCGCTGTCAGAAACCCATGCGCAGAAGATTTGCAAGATCATGGACATGGCAGTTCAAAACGGAGCGCCGGTGATCGGGATCAACGACTCGGGCGGCGCGCGGATTCAGGAGGGCGTCGCTTCATTGGCCGGATATGCTGAGGTGTTCCAGCGTAATATCATGGCCTCAGGCGTTGTTCCGCAGATCAGCGTGATTATGGGGCCGTGCGCAGGTGGTGCGGTTTACAGTCCTGCAATGACCGACTTCATCTTCATGGTCAAAGACACCTCGTACATGTTCGTGACCGGCCCAGACGTTGTGAAGACCGTCACCAATGAGGTCGTGACGGCGGAGGAACTGGGAGGGGCTTCGACCCACACCAAAAAGTCGTCGGTCGCTGATGGCGCGTTTGAAAACGATGTGGAGGCGCTGGCCGAGGTGCGCCGTCTTGTCGACTTCCTTCCGCTCAACAATCGCGAGAAACCGCCGGTTCGTCCGTTTTTTGACAGCCCTGACCGGGTCGAGACATCGCTGGATACGCTGATCCCGGACAATCCGAACACGCCGTACGACATGAAGGAACTGATCACCAAAGTGGCGGATGAGGGTGATTTTTACGAGATTCAGGAAGACTACGCTAAGAACATCATCACCGGTTTTATCCGGCTTGAGGGGCAGACCGTGGGCGTCGTGGCCAACCAACCCATGGTATTGGCAGGATGTTTGGACATCGATAGTTCCCGAAAAGCGGCCCGGTTCGTGCGGTTCTGTGATTGCTTTGAAATCCCGATCCTGACGCTGGTAGATGTGCCGGGCTTTCTGCCGGGGACGTCGCAGGAATATGGCGGCGTGATCAAACATGGTGCGAAGCTGTTGTTTGCCTATGGTGAGGCAACGGTTCCGAAGGTTACGGTGATCACGCGTAAAGCTTATGGTGGTGCGTATGATGTGATGGCGTCGAAACACCTGCGCGGCGATTTCAACTATGCCTGGCCCACGGCTGAGATCGCGGTGATGGGTGCAAAGGGCGCGACCGAAATCATCCACCGCGCCGATCTCGGCGATTCCGATAAGATCGCGCAACACACTCAGGACTATGAGGACCGGTTCGCAAATCCCTTCGTTGCGGCCGAGCGCGGCTTTATCGACGAGGTGATCATGCCACAATCGACCCGCCGCCGTGTATCACGTGCATTTGCGAGCCTGCGCGGCAAGCAACTGAAGAACCCTTGGAAAAAGCACGACAATATCCCGCTGTAAATGCCCGCCGAGGAGGCCCGAGCCGTAAATGCCCCGATTGACCGGACATAAGACCGTGCAGGTTGCAACCACTCTGCACGCTCCCCCGGAGGAAGGAGGCCGCCGCTGGCGGATCCGGGGATGCGCCGGGGTTATTACGTTGCTGGTCGGAGTAGGTTCGGCGCTGGCCTCAAACCTGCTGCCCGTGCCATCGGGTCAACCGGTCGAGCTTAGCGATGTGCTTCTGGACACCAATCCGGGTGAGCTTTGGGTGCGGTTTAGGTTCATTGCACCCAAGATCGGATCGACTGCAGGTCGTATCACATATGATGTCGCCGTAGTCGACATGGAGCATTTGTGTGAAACACTGGCGGTGCCTTACGTGGCCCAGCACGAATTGCAGCCTGCCCGGATTGTGATTTCGTTTTCGGACAGACCGGTAGCGTTCGGCACCTCCGAACCTGACGCAACGCAGTTCTTCGAAGCCTACCGGCTGGATCAATCCCGGTGTATCTGGGAGGGGCTCTGACCATGAACCAACAATGTCACAGTCTCAGAGTGTCCCGATACAGTGATGCAGCTCTGGAGGTTCGCATGATCACTTCAATCCCGCAGGCATGTCCGATGGCCTGCCATATCTGGAACTTGTCCGTTGAGGTTTCGCAATGCTGAAACATCGCGGTTTCCCCGGACGTTTGCCCGGAACAGACTTCCAGTTCACCATTCGGCGGGCCAATCCCAAGGGCGTTACGCCGCTGACCCAGCGAGAACGCTTTCGCGATCGCAAACCCGCCGATAAGCGCGCAGATGTCGCGTTTATCGAGGCGTTATGGGCGCATTTTGGTGATCAGCCCTTTGAGCGAGGCAATCTGGACGCGGGCCGTCTAAGTTGGCTGTTCGGGCGTGAGGTTGTCGCCGCCGAAGACCCGTTTGATCCTGCAAGCTACGATGCTCTGCTGGTGATCAATCTGGACGCCGCGCGCCAATCTTTCCCTGACGTGTTCGACGGAGTGCGCTGATTGTGACCGGGGCTGCCGCACATAACACTCAGATGATCAGTGACACTGGAACCCTGCCCGCTAATGGGCAGGGTAGGCTGTTTTCATCAGAAGTTGAGTTGCGCGGCCAACTGGACACGATTGCCGTCGAATGTGTCGCCGGAAATTGTGTCGTTCCGCTCGCCATAGATGTATTCGGCGCTGAGCGTCAGGTTGTCTGTCGCCTTGTAAAAGGCATTGACGTGGATCGTCTCAAGCTCGGTGAACGACAAAGTACCGGTCGATGTAGGCAGGTCGTAGTCTTCCTTGCCATAGGCGATGCCGACGTTCCATTTGGAACTCAGGTCCTGACGGAATTCGATGGTGTAGCCTTCAACATCGTTGGCCTGACCCCCGACGACTGCGTCGCCCAAGCCGATCAGGTAGGGGCCAAGTGCCTCGCCGTTGACATAGTTGACCTGGAACAACCCACCTTCCCACGGTCGGATCGAGCCCGACAAAGAGAAACCGGTCTGATCGACCTCGACGTCGCCGGATTGCGCCTTGCCGTAGAGCGCCGAGGCACGAGCGATGTATTTGCCATCGTTGTATTCGACCGAACCAGTCAGCACAGGATCATCCGAATCCGAGCCGCCGACGTTTTCTTCAACGGAAACGGCGAAGGTGGTATTCGATCCGATATTGTTGGTGTAGCGCACCTGCGGTACGCGCGCGAAAGCGATCCCGACCGGCCCGTTAAATTCCACCGAGGTCGGGTAGGTGTCCAGAGGTTGGAAATTGGTCCAGTATTGTCCGATCAGCCATTGTTCCCCAATTCGGATATTGGCATGACGAATTCGGAATTCGGCGGTTCCGTCCGAGCCGAAGGCATCGACTTCGATCTGGCCCTGAATGTCACCGATTCCCGAAGGCGTGCTGGTGCGCAGCCCGATACGAGACTGACGGACTGTGGCGCCAAACGTTCCATCCGTCTCGGCCGAGGGTTCACCAATCACGTTTACGAATGCGGTGTCGCCCTGATCGTATTCGAAGTCATAGAAGAAGTCGGCTTTGACATAACCGTAGACGTCCAGAGTGGTGTTGCCGATCTGCAGATCCCCAGTGCCAGACCCGGGATTGGAGGATTCCAGCGCTTCGACCCGGGCGCGCAGTGCAGCCAATTCAGCCTGAGTTTGTGCATCTTGCGCCAAGGCTTGCATACCGGTCACGGAAAGCGCGCTGGCAGCAAGCAGGCTGGCGGTTTTACCCTTTGTTATCATATGGATAGTTCCTTGTGTGCGAGTGTGCAGGGGCACCGTTCCACGCAACTGAATTCTTGGGAAATCACCAAGTTGAGAGAAGATGCTCTCAATTTTTCAAGCAAAAGTGTCGGTAGACATGTGACGTTTCACACTGCGGTGAAACCGGAATCTAAGTTACTGTCACCGGAAGGATTTTTGCGTGAGTTTGTAGTGATGTTGCGTGAGGTGCCTCGCGCACTGCCTCGCTACAAGTCTTCGATTTGTAACAGGAACGTGACGGATTTCAGACGTAGTCGTCGCTGTCCGGGCGATTACGACGTCGGCGCAAATCTGCGTGGTGCCGCGCTGGATGGGCAGGTTTCAGCCGGAATCTCAGATGGAAACAATAACTGGTTGGCGGCCAGAATTGTGCTGTGCACAGTGATTGGGCCGTGCGGCTCTACTTTGCCTGCGTCGCACAAGCACCTACTATTCCGTACCCCTTCCTTCCGCGGGCAGGCTTGTGTTCCCCACAGAGTTCTGTCCGCGGTTTTCTTTTTGTCAGGTTTGGACAAAAAACGGCAAAAACCTGCGCAATTCGCAAGTTTGTGGTCCGTGTTATTGCATAACAAGGCGCGAAATCGGCATCTGCTCTCAAAGACTGCAAAAAATCTAGAAGGGCAGAAACCATGCGAATCAAACGAATTTCTCTTGCGTTGGCAACCTGCGCGGGTTTGGCGGCCTGCGGTGGCTCGACCGGTGAACAGGCGATCCTTGGCGGCGGTGCGGGGGCTCTGGGGGCGGCGGTCCTCAGTGCAGATCCGCTGCTTGGGGCGGCAGTCGGGGCTGCGGGTAACGTGCTTTACTGCAAGACCCAGAACAACTGTAACTAAAGCTGAATTTAACGGGGCTGGAAAAGTCCCGTCCGTCATTGCGCATCACGCCGTCGTGGGGTCAACGCCCCGCGGCGGCGTTTTGCGTTTCCAGAACATCAAGCCAAAGGACGTTCCATGTTCAACAAGATCCTGATCGCAAACCGGGGCGAGATTGCCTGCCGGGTCATCAAGACCGCCCGCAAGATGGGCATTGGCACGGTTGCCATCTATTCAGATGCTGACAAGAACGCCCTGCATGTTTCAATGGCGGATGAGGCCGTGCATATCGGCCCACCGCCCGCCAACCAGTCATACATCGTCATCGACAAGGTGATGGATGCCATCCGTAAAAGCGGCGCGCAGGCGGTCCATCCCGGTTATGGCTTTCTGTCCGAGAACTCCAAATTCGCCGAGGCGCTGGATGCCGAAGGCGTCGCCTTTGTCGGCCCCCCGGTCGGTGCGATCGAAAGCATGGGGGACAAGATCACCTCGAAGAAGATCGCGCAGGAGGCCGGGGTTTCGACGGTGCCCGGTTACATGGGCCTGATCGAAGACGCCGATGAGGCAGTGAAGATTTCGAACGACATTGGCTATCCGGTGATGATCAAGGCCAGCGCTGGCGGCGGTGGCAAGGGCATGCGGATTGCGTGGAATGACGAAGAGGCGCGGGAAGGTTTCCAGTCATCCAAGAACGAGGCCGCGAACTCCTTCGGCGACGACCGGATTTTCATCGAGAAATTTGTGACTCAGCCGCGCCACATCGAGATTCAGGTGCTCTGTGACAGTCACGGCAATGGCATCTATCTCGGGGAACGCGAATGCTCGATCCAGCGCCGGAACCAGAAAGTTGTGGAAGAGGCGCCATCGCCGTTCCTTGACCCTGAAACCCGCAAGGCGATGGGCGAACAGGCGGTCGCGTTAGCCAAGGCTGTGAACTATGCCAGCGCCGGTACGGTCGAGTTCATCGTGGATGGCGAAAAGAACTTCTACTTCCTCGAAATGAACACCCGCCTGCAGGTGGAACACCCGGTGACCGAACTGATCACTGGTGTCGATCTTGTCGAACAGATGATCCGTGTGGCCGCTGGTGAAAAACTGTCGATCACGCAGGATGACGTCACCCTGACAGGCTGGGCGATTGAAAACCGTCTTTATGCAGAGGACCCGTATCGTGGCTTCTTGCCCTCGATTGGCCGCCTTACCCGTTATCGCCCGCCGCAGGAGGTCGCAGCCGGCCCGCTGCTTGTGAATGACAAATGGCAAGGTGATGCGCCTAAAGGGGATAGCGCTGTGCGTAACGATACCGGCGTCTATGAGGGCGGCGAGATCAGCATGTATTACGACCCGATGATCGCCAAGCTGTGTACCTGGGCACCGACCCGCGAACAGGCGATTGAAGCCATGCGCGTGGCGCTGGACAGTTTCGAAGTCGAAGGCATCGGTCACAACTTGCCATTCCTGTCAGCGGTCATGGATCACCCGAAATTTGTAAGTGGTGAAATGACGACCGCTTTCATCGCCGAGGAGTATCCGGACGGGTTTGAAGGCGTCGACCTTCCCGAAGAAGATCTGCGTCGCATCGCAGCCTCGTGCGCTGCCATGCACCGGGTTGCCGAAATCCGTCGCACCCGCGTATCGGGCCGGATGGACAACCATGAACGGAAGGTCGGCAAACGTTGGAATGTCGCTCTGCAAGGGCAGGATTTCAGCGTCAAGGTTAAGGCTGACAAACAGGGCGCGACTGTCAAATTCAAAGACGGGTCAGCTCTGCGTGTGTCCTCTGACTGGACGCCGGGTGACCAACTTGCGGTGTTGGACGTGGATGGCAGCCCGTTGGTCTTGAAGGTTGGAAAGATATCGGGCGGGTTCCGTATCCGAAACCGAGGGGCTGACCTCAAGGTACATGTGCGCACCCCGCGTCAGGCCGAACTGGCCCGCCTGATGCCCGAGAAGCTGCCGCCTGATACATCGAAAATGCTGCTCTGCCCAATGCCGGGCTTGATCGTGAAGATTGATGTGGAAGTAGGTCAGGAGGTGCAGGAAGGTCAGGCACTTTGTACCGTTGAGGCGATGAAGATGGAGAACATCCTGCGCGCCGAGAAAAAGGGCGTTGTCTCCAAGATCAACGCGGGCCCCGGCGACAGTCTGGCCGTTGACGATGTGATCATCGAGTTCGAGTGATGATGCGCGCACCTGCGACATATCTTTCAAAGTTCCCAGCGGCTTCCGCCGGGATCTTGAGGCATGTCGCAGGTGCTCAGCCGCCCTCACGTCGTTCGCGGATTTCGCGTTCGCGCAAAGGCGTCTTGTCAATGGATCGGCCAATCTCACGCACGCTCCATGGGCTGGGTTTGCGCAGTTTGACGACACCATCCTTGTCGACAAACACCAACTGGAATCCACGTGGTCGCAGTTTTGATCGGATCGATGATCGCGCCGCCGGATCAGTATCGGTCAAGACAATCACGTCGCGATCCCGCATTGCGTCCTCACCTTCGAGTAACATGTCAATCTGTTGCTGGAATCTTGGGTCTGCCGGGGTATCGGCAAAAACGACGATCGGGCGATGCGTCCAGAGAAAATCGCTTAGATCGCTGTCAGCTACTGGACGAACAAGGCTGTCATCCGCAGGGGCAGTCGCGTCGGCGGCCAAGGCGGCCAACGGCAATAGTGCCGAGAAAACAAAGGCAAGCGTGCGTGTCATGAGGCCTCCTGTTGTCATGAATATAGCCTCTGCTGGGGCGAATGCGACTGACGAAATGCGTGTGATCACCAAAAATTTGCTTCGTGGACGCCGCACCCACCCATGCGTATTTATCAATTTGCCTACAAAACGCGCCGTTCCCGCGGCCTTCGCGTTGGGAGAGTAGGCCGATGGAAGTGATCCTGCATTGCGGCGCACATCGATGTGCAAGCACCAGTTTCCAGAACTATCTGAGCCGGAACGTGCAGGTCCTTGCAGATCAAGGTCTGGCGTATTGGGGGCCGGAGCGAACACGCTCCAATGGCCTCAACAGCTTGAACAAATTGACGCCAGAGGTCTGTGATGGATTACGCCGCGAGTTGGACGTATGTCAGCAAGACGGCGCGACGCAGCTATTGGTCAGCCAAGAGAATTTCGTGGGCTCAATGGAGCGCAATATTGCCTTTGCCTCGCTCTATCCAGGCATGCGGGAACGTGGGCAGCTTTTGGCAAGGGCATTTGATGGAAGAGTCACTAAAATTGCTTTGAATATCCGCGCGTTGGATATGTATTGGTCTTCCGTGGCCGCCTATAAGTTCAAACGTGGCAGCGCCCCATTAGAGCCCACAAAGTGGACCCGCATCGCGCAAAGCAAGCGGAGCTGGCGAGACGTCATCACCGATATTAGCCACGCCTTCCCGGGCGTCCCATTGCTCGTTTTGCCGTTTGAGGAATTTGCGGGTCATCAACAGGCGCAGCTTCAGGCGCTGACGGGTCGCACCGCGCCCGAATTCAGCGATGGCCTTGCGTTGAATGCTGCGCCCAAAGCCACGCCCCATGGTCTGACCGCTGAACAGGCGATGCAGCTTTGGGCTGATTATGCCGATGATCTGGAATGGCTTGCCTCGGGCGCCGATGGGAGGGCTGAACTGATCTGCCGGACAGATAGCAATGCACGCGGGGTCGCCCCCGCCGAAACCAGAATTGAACAGAGGAAATCGACATGACCGACACCAACGACTGGCAGGTGCTGGCTGAAAAAGAGCTGCGCGGCCGACCTTTGGGCGATCTGACCAAAGAGACGCTGGAAGGCATCGACGTCAAACCGCTTTATACTCAGGAAGACACGGCTGATCTGCCGCATATGGGCTCGCTTCCGGGCTTCGGTCCGTTTACGCGCGGCGTAAAGGCGACGATGTATGCAGGGCGCCCTTGGACGATCCGTCAATATGCAGGCTTCTCGACGGCTGAAGAATCGAATGCATTTTACCGCCGCAATCTGGCAGCCGGCCAGCAAGGTGTATCGGTCGCCTTCGATCTGGCGACTCACCGGGGGTATGACAGTGACCATCCCCGTGTGGTGGGCGATGTCGGCAAGGCCGGTGTGGCCATCGACAGCGTTGAGGATATGAAAATCCTGTTCGACGGTATCCCGTTGGACAAGGTTTCAGTCTCAATGACGATGAACGGGGCGGTGATCCCTGTTCTGGCCAGCTTCATTGTTGCGGGTGAAGAGCAGGGGCATGACAAATCCGTGCTGTCGGGCACCATTCAGAACGACATTCTGAAAGAGTTCATGGTGCGTAATACTTACATCTACCCGCCCGAGCCATCGATGAAGATCATTTCGGACATCATCGAATACACCTCGAACGAGATGCCCAAGTTCAACTCGATCTCGATCTCTGGCTATCACATGCAAGAGGCTGGCGCGAACCTGGTACAGGAATTGGCATATACGCTCGCCGATGGCCGCGAATATGTGCGTGCTGCGACGCAATCGGGTATGGACGTGGACAAGTTCGCGGGTCGTCTGTCGTTCTTCTTCGCCATCGGCATGAATTTCTTCATGGAGATCGCGAAACTGCGTGCCGCGCGCACCCTATGGCATCGCGTAATGACCGAGTTTGGTGCGAAATCCGAACGGTCGAAAATGCTGCGGACACATTGCCAGACATCCGGTGTTAGTCTGCAGGAGCAAGATCCCTATAACAACGTGGTCCGTACCGCCTATGAAGCCATGAGCGCGGTTCTGGGCGGCACCCAATCGCTGCACACCAACGCATTGGACGAGGCGATCGCGCTGCCAACCGATTTCTCAGCACGTATCGCGCGAAACACGCAGCTGGTGTTGCAAGAGGAAACCGGCGTGACCGATGTGGTCGATCCGCTGGCGGGCTCTTACTACGTCGAAAGCCTGACCAACGAGTTGGTCGAAAAAGCCTGGGCTCTTATGGAAGAGGTCGAGGAAATGGGCGGTATGACCAAGGCCGTTGCCAGTGGCATGCCCAAGCTGCGGATCGAGGAAAGCGCTGCGCGCCGTCAGGCCATGATCGACCGAGGCGAAGAGGTCATCGTCGGCGTCAACAAGTACCGCAAAGAACAGGAAGACCCGATCGACATTCTCGATGTCGATAACGTCGCCGTGCGCGAAGCTCAGGTGGCACGGCTGGAACGTATCCGCGCCACCCGTGACGAGGCTGCGTGCCAGCAGGCGCTGGACGCCCTGACCGCGACCGCCCGCGAGGGTGGCAACCTTTTGGCCGCCGCCGTCGAGGCCGCCCGAGCCCGCGCATCCGTAGGAGAGATCAGCATGGCAATGGAGAAAGAGTTCGGCCGCCACCGCGCCGAAGTGAAGACCCTGGCCGGTGTTTATGGCGCGGCATATGAGGGTGACGAAGGCTTTGCCGCGATCCAGAAATCCATCGAAGAATTCGCCGAGGCCGAGGGGCGTCGCCCGCGTCTGCTGGTGGTCAAGATGGGGCAGGACGGCCACGATCGAGGTGCCAAGGTGATTGCCACTGCCTTTGCCGATATCGGGTTTGATGTGGATGTCGGCCCTCTGTTCCAGACGCCTGCAGAAGCCGCACAGGACGCGGTGGACAATGATGTGCATGTGATCGGGATCTCTTCGCAGGCTGCGGGGCATAAGACATTGGCGCCTCAGTTGGTTGAGGAACTGAAAAAGGCAGGGGCTGAAGAGATCATAGTCATCTGCGGTGGGGTCATTCCGCAACAGGATTACCAGTTCCTTTACGATCACGGTGTGAAGGCTATCTTTGGTCCGGGAACGAACATCCCTGAAGCGGCCCAAGACATCTTGCGTTTGATCGGCGAAGCCAAAACCTAACGCCGGTGCCAAGATTTTTCGTACGAAAAATCTTGTGATTTAGCCCCTTTGCGGAAAACATGCGACCAGACCCAAATGGTCTGGTCGTTTGTCATCAGGAGGCGTCTTCATGTTACTGGATCATCTGGCTGTTGCGGGCGAAACGCTTGAAGAAGCTTCTGACCATATCGAACAGGCGCTGGGCGTGCGGCTTCAGGACGGCGGCAAGCACGAAAAATTCGGAACGTATAATCGACTTCTGGGCTTGCGGGATGGGCTCTATCTGGAGGCGATTGCGATCGACCCCGAAGCCTCCAAACCGCAAAGGACGCGCTGGTTCGATCTGGACCGATTCACCGGATCACCCCGCCTGACCAACTGGATTTGCCGGGTTCCGGATATCGAAGCGTCACTGACCGTTTTCCCCGACGGCGTCGGACAACCTATCGATCTGAACCGAGGCGCGCTGCGCTGGCGTATGGCAGTCCCCCCAAATGGACGTCTGCCATTTGACAACCTCTTTCCGGCGCTTATCGAGTGGCAGGGTGATCTGCATCCGGCGCAAATGCTTCAGGACAGTGGCTGCCGGTTACGCCGCCTTATAGTGTGCCATCCGGATGCAATCGACTTAGCCAAGGGTTTGGGGGCGTTGGAGTATGTCGCGTTTGACAGCGGCCCGGCTGCATTGCGCGCTGAAATCGAAACACCGCACGGGTTGCGCGTGCTGGAATGAACATCCGGCAGGCCAGAGCCCACGATGCATCCGCGATTGCGGCGATAGCAAACGTGATTATCCGTGATACGCTGGTCACTTTCACCACCGATGAACGCAGCGTTGAAAGCGTGGTGGCAGAGATCGAAACCAGAGGTCCCGCCTTCTTGGTCGCCGAGCGCAGTGGTGCCGTCGAGGGGTTTGCGACCTATGGCACCTTCCGCTCGGGACCGGGATATGCGCAGTGCCGCGAACATTCGATACAGTTGGCACCCGAAGCCAGAGGCCAGAATGTTGGCCGTTCGTTGATGGAGGCTCTTGAAGCCATCGCGCGGGAGGATAACGTGCATGTCTTGGTGGCGGGCATTTCATCGGCCAACCCTGCAGCCATCGCCTTCCATAAGGCAATTGGCTTCAAGCAGGTGGGACGCATGCCTGAAGTGGGGTTCAAATGGGGGCAGCGGCTGGATCTTGTCCTGATGCAGAAAATACTCGGCCCGCAGTCATCTGTCGCACCTGACAGTCGTGACAAGGCACGCTAGGGTGCGCCCATGTCGATCTGGTCCAGAATAGCCGACGCGCTGAACGCGCTTGCCCAGGGCGAAAGCCTGACTGCGGTGTTTGAGAAACTGCGCACGCCGCCAGAACGTTCGGTGGCCTTTGCGATTGCTGTCGTGGCGCTTGGCGCCAAGATGGCCAAGGCCGACGGTCAGGTGACGCGGGATGAGGTGACGGCTTTCCGTGAAGTGTTTCAGATCGCGCCCGAAGATGAAGACGGGGCGGCCAAGGTCTTTGACATGGCACGGACAGACGTTGCTGGATATCAGGACTATGCCCGCCGGATTGCCCGCATGTTCGCCGAAGATAGCACCACCCTGTGCGATTTGATGGAAGGGCTGTTTCACATTGCCATGGCGGACGGGTTCTACCATCCGAACGAAAACGAGTTTTTGGAAGAAGTCAGCCGCATTTTTGGCCAGACCGACGCTCAGTTCATGGCCCTGCGCGCGCGTTTCGTACCGGATGCGCCGAAAGACCCCTATACGGTTCTGGGCGTTCCCCGCGACGCTCCTCTGACCGAAATTCGCAAGGTTTGGCGGCAACTGGTGAGAGAAACTCATCCCGATGCGATGCTGGCACGCGGCGTTCCGGAAGAGGCGGTGCGGCTGGCCGAGAAAAAGATGATCGATATCAACCGCGCCTGGGATGAAATCAACGGCGCTCGGGTCTGATCCGTGCGGTTGGCGACCTACAATATCGAATGGTTCGCCAACCTGTTTGATCGCAATGACAGCCTGATTGTCGATGGCAGCTGGTCAGGGCGTCACGATGTGACCAAGGCCCGGCAGGTTGAGGCGATCGCAAAGGTGCTGACGGCGATCGATGCCGATGCGATGCTGATCGTCGAAGCCCCCAACACAGGCAAGTCTCAGAATACCGTCCGTGCCTTGCAGCGATTTGCCGAGGCGTTCGGTCTGCGTACAAGCCATGCAATCATGGGATTTCCCAATGATACACATCAGGAATTGGCCCTGCTTTATGATCCCGAAATTCTTACAGCCAAACACGACGCAAGGGAGGCCGAGAACGCGCCGCGTTTCGATGCCGAGTTCCGGATCGACCTGGATGTGGATGCGACCGAGGATCTTGTGCGGTTTTCAAAGCCTCCGATGGAATTGGCGATCCAAACAACCTCAGGGCAGGAGTTTCGACTGATCGGGGCGCATCTGAAGTCCAAAGCGCCCCATGGCGCTGCATCGCGGGATGAGATGATACGAATTTCGATTGCCAATCGCCGTAAGCAGTTGGCGCAGGCGGTATGGCTGGGTCGACGGGTCCGACATCATTTGACGGAGCAAGAGCCGGTGATTTTGCTGGGCGATCTCAATGACGGACCCGGACTGGATGAGTTCGAACACCTCTTCGGTCGATCGTCGGTCGAGATATTGTTGCAGGCGGGGCTCTATGATCCTCATGCAGCAAGGGCATTGGAACTGCGCCCCGGTTCCGTCCCAGCAACTGCACGATTTGCGCGGCCGAATGAGGGACGGTATCTTGAGGCGTTGTTGGACTACATCATGATTAGCGAGGATTTGCGCGCCCACCACCCGAACTGGCGCATCTGGCATCCGTTTCGCGATGCCGCCTGCTGGGGCAACCCCGAGCTGAGGGATGCCTTGCTAACCGCATCCGACCACTTCCCGGTGACGTTGGATATCGACCTCTGACCTTTCAACACTCGGCACGCTCGCTTATATTCAAGCTATGCTACGTCTCATGCTGATCAGCGCTATTTGTACCGCCTTGGCCCTGCCTGCCCAAGCACAGGACGATTCGGGTAAGTCGCTGATGGAGCGGGGTGCCGAGTTGTTTCTGGAAGGCTTGCGGCAAGAGATGGAGCCCACGATCGAAGACCTGCGTGGATTTGCGGACCAATTTGGTCCGGCTTTGCAGTCTTTCATGCGGGAAATGGGTCCGGCGCTGGCTGAGTTGGCTGCTCAGGTGCAGGATTGGAGCGCGTATGAATCGCCCGAGATGTTACCAAACGGCGACATTATCATCCGCAAGAAGCCCAAAGATCAGCCCGAAGAAGTTGTGCCGGAAGAAGAGACTTCTAACGGTTATACCGATATCTGATTATCCGCGAATGATCACTTTGGGTTCTGATTTCAGCGCGCCGGCCAACGAGTTAAAACGGGCCTCGGCGACTTCGTTGAACAATGCGCCTGCCGATTTGGGCAGACGCAGTTCGAGCTTTTGTTTTTTGGGATAGTAACGCATCTTGCCCATGGCTGCGTCGTGCTGCATCCAAAGCATCGCTCCGAACCGTAGTGCTTTGCCTAGGATTTCGGCCTGTTCTTGGCCGCGTTCTTCGAGCAGTTCGTAAAGCTCGGTAAAGCGGCTCCCTTCACGTTTGTTGCGATATCGGTGTTGCAAAGCGAGCCCGATAAAGATCCGCTCGGAATGTTTGATCCCGCTCATGTTGGCGCGGGTGACATATTCGAAACAAGCCTCGGCCCGGTAATCTGGATGCGCACGCCAACTGACGTCGTGCAGCAGACAAGCTGCCTTGATCAGGCGCAGCATCGGTTCCGGCGCCGAACGGAACAAGGGCATGACAAAATCGAACAGGTGTTTGCCGAAACCGGGCAAGCGCGCGTCTTTCGCTTCGGCAAACCGGCAGGCTTCGATCAAAGGATCCCGGTCGCGCAGGCGTTGCGGCATCTGTTCATACAGCAATCCTTCGCGGATGCCGTAGCTTGAAATCGCGATGTCCTTTGGTTTGAACGTGCGGATCAGGCGTGAAAGCACATCCATTGCATAGGGGATCAATGCCATACGCGATCCCGACACACCGGCCAATGCGCGCAATTCATCAGGATCATTCTGTTCGATGAACTTGATGGTCTCGCGTACCTGACTTTGTGTCATGCGGTATTCGTGCAGCACGTTCAGCGGATAGCCTCGGCGCAACATGTCCAGACGTGCGAAGGCGCGCCAACTGCCGCCGACCAGAAACAGCCGATCACGTTGAGGGCCCATCCGGTCGCGCATCTCTTCCAGCGTCTTCTTGATATGCTCCTTACGCGCCCGGCGACCGCCTTTGATATCGCGCAGCTTGAGCGGCCCCAGGGGCGAAGTCATGCGACGTCCGACCTTGCCGCCTCCGATCTCAGCGAGTTCGACGGACGAGCCACCGATGTCGCAGATCAGCCCATAAGCTCCGGGCCAACCCAGCAGCACGCCCTGAGCTGAGAGCCGTGCTTCTTCCTCGCCATCGACAACGTTGATGATCAGGCCGGTTTCGGCTTTTGCCTGCGCGCAGAAATCCGGTCCATCGCTGGCCTCGCGCACCGCAGCGGTGGCGACCGCGTGCAGGGCGGGCAGGCCGAGGTCTCTGGCAAGATGCTGAAACCTGTGCAAGGCAGCCAGCGCCCGTTTGCGACCTTCAGGGTTCAGTCGGCCGGTCTCTGACAGGCCGGCGCCCAGTTCGCACATCACCTTTTCATTGTAGAAATAGGCCGGTGAGCGCGCCGCGCCGTCAAAAATCACCATCCGGACCGAGTTCGATCCGATATCGACAACCCCGACCCGGGAAAGTGCACGGGCGCCCGGATCTTCGAACAGCGGCCTTCCGAACAGCCCGTGATCCGGGAAATCAGTCTCGGCAATCTTGGTCATGGTGTCCCCAGGTCTTTTGCGCGACAGGATGCGAGATCACCCTTGTCCGGTCAATTGCAGGCATCCGATTGTTCGGCTTCTGTGTTCAATAGACGCACCGCCAGCGCACGGGTGATGTCGCGTTTTTCGGTCAGCGCAATTTCGTCCAGCTGTTCGACGACGCGGGCGGCGGTTTCAAAGCTGCGATTCATGTGCTTGACCAGATAGGCTATGACATCAGGCCCCGGATTGAGCTGCCGGTCGGTGAATAGCTTCGCCAGCACTGCGCCCAGCAACGCATCGTCCGGTCCTTCAAGCGACACATGATGCGCACCTTCGGCTCGGCTTTGCAGATCGGCCAGCGGCAGATGCCACAGTTTCGGCGTCGTGCGCCCGGTCATCAGCAAGGCGTGGCCCTCGGCCAGAACCAGATTGTGCAAATGGAACAGAGTTTTCTGCTGCTCGACGTCCGCCGCGATTACTGGCACATCTTCGACCGCCACCGGACCGCGCGCCAGGTCCGGCACGTCGTCATATCGAAGCGCGGCGGCTTGTACGATTCGACCGCCGGTCTCGCCGGCCCAGACATGCGCCAGATGGGTCTTGCCCGATCCTGCAGGGCCGCTCAGCACCAGTTTGTTGCCAGGCCATGAGGTGGCAGAGATCATCGCAACAGCTAGCGCATTAGCAGGCGAGACGAAAAAGTCTTCGCGGCCCAAGGCAGTCTTGGACGGCAGATCAAAGCTGAGCTGCATGGCCATTTATTCGTCTTCCTGATTGAGCCCTTCAAGCCCGGTATATAGGCGGCTGTGCAGATACTGCTCGGTCGCAAACCGTGCCAGCACGCCCAAGGCAGCCGCTACAGGTACTGCGATCAGCATTCCAACAAAGCCGAACAGCGCGCCGAAGACCGACAAGGCCAGCAGCAGCCAGACCGGGTGCAGGCCCACCGAACTACCGACGAGTTTGGGCGTCAGGAAGTTGCCCTCGGTCACCTGTCCGATAGCAAAAATACCGGCGACCAAACCGATATGTGCCCAATCCCCCCAGAACTGAAACAGGGCCAGGCCTATGGCCAGGGTGCCTCCGATCAGGGCGCCCAAATAGGGGATGAAGGTTACCAGTCCTGCAATGAAGCCGACGATCAGGCCGAATTGCAGACCGACCAGCATCAATGCGACAGCATAGTAGGTGCCGAGGATCAGGCAGACGGTACCCATTCCACGCACGAATGAGGCAAGAACGGCGTCGATTTCACCAGCAAGTCGTTTGATCGTGGGGGCGTGATCACGCGGCAAGAGCTCTCCGATCCGGGTGATCATGCGATCCCAATCCATCAGCAGATAAACCGCGACAACCGGTACGATAACCAGCAGGACGACGACATTTATTGCTGAACCCAATGAGGCCAGAACGGTTTGCAGCACATCGCCGGTTTTTGATTTCAGCGTCTCGCCAAATGACACCAGCATCTGGTGGGTATTTGATTCGCGATCGAGCAAAGCCGGGAATTGTTTCTCAATAAAGGCGCGCAGTTCTTTAAAAAGGCTTGGCAAAACATCAATCAGATCCAGTAGCTGTGTGATCAACGCGGGCACAACCATAAGAATCATCAAAACAAAACCAAACACGCCGACAACGGTAATGATCCCGGTCGCAGCCATGCGCGAAAGGCCGAGTGTTTCCAGGCGGTCCGCAACGGGATCAAGGAAATATGCAATCGCACCACCGATCACAAAGGGCAGCAAGACATCGCCCAACAGGTACAAAAGCAGCACGAAAACAGCGGCGGCAATGCCCCAGTATCTAAGCTGATCCTTCACCGGCAAGGCCATGGCGCAATCCCTCGTTTGCACAGCATTGCCGTGTTCTTGGCCCATGACGCCCGGCGATGCAAGCGGTTCATGGCGCGCGGTTTTTTTACCCTAGTCTGTCAGAGTACCCAGTTCCGGTGTCTCACCTGTGGCCATTTCATCAGGCCAGTTGGTGCGCCAGATTTCCGCCGACCAGTGTCCGCAATGTACCTTCGGGCGATCAAAGCCGGGCAGGGCAGGCAGCAGTGGCGCAACCACCACATCGTGGCGCGGAACGGCGAAATAAGGGAAGGAATAGCGTTCACGCCCGGATCGATTAACCACGCGATGCGGGGTCGATTTCAACCGCCCGCCCGACCACAGTTCCAGCATGTCGCCGATATTGACCACGAAGCCGCCGGGCGGGCAGTCCGGTGTGATCCAGCCGCCGGTGCGGGTCTGCACCTCAAGTCCTCCGACCGGATCGGGAGCGATTATTGTCAGCGCGTCGGTGTCCTTATGCGGATGAATTCCATAGCCAAGCTCATCCGGGGATTGTGGCGGATAGTGTAGCAGGGTCATGTTGGTCATCGGGTCGCGGAAGGCGTCGCGTAGTGTGTTGGGCGGGATTTTTAACCCCACTTCCAATGCACCCAGCAAAAGATCTGTCACGCCATCAAGCTGTAGCCAGTAATCCAGTATTACCGCGCGGGCCTGGGGCACTTCTCGGGGCCAGATATTCGGGCCGTAAAGTGCGCATTCAACCCGGATCGGCGCATCTTCGGCTGCTTCGAAATGCAGCTTGTACCCTTCGTACTTATCCGCCGCGCCCGAGCCGTCATTGGGCGTGAAGAACCCCATCGGAATGTACCCACGATAGTTTTCGCGGGTGATGGCCTGATCCCATTTTCGGGCCTCGTCGATATCAAAGATCGCACTGACACACTCGCGCACCTGCTCGATGTGCTCAGGCGCGATGCCTGTCCCTGTGATCGATAGAAACCCGATGCTGGTGCAGGCATCCATGATCTGCGCGACCGTTGCCTGATACAGCGGACCAGAAGGATCAGTCAGCGGGCTGATATCTATGGTTGGAATACGCTCCATCAGTTAATTCTCACGCCTTGCCGTTCCAGTTCCTTATGCACAGGAGCAAGGTTCATACTGTCGAGCTCCTGATTGCTTTTCAGCGATAAGGCCGCCGCGATCCCTGCGCCCTGACCCATCACTGCGCAGCAGGACATGTTGCGCGTCGCGGCGTGAGCGACCCGATCCGCGCCATGGGACCGGCCCGCAACCAACAGGCCCTTGATCCCTTTGGGAAGCATCGAGCGATACGGAATCTGCATATATCGCCCCGTGGTCGGCAAGATCAGAATGCCGTAGCCATCGATGAATTCAGGGTAGATACCGATGGAATCCTCGAACCGGCCCTGATGTCGGGCATCGGTTTCGGTCATGTTGTAGACGGCATCGATCTTGCGCGTATCCCGAATGCCGATGGTCATTCCGAAATTGCGTAGACGTGCGTTTTCGCACCCCGGCATGAAACGGCGGAGGGCATCAATGGCCAGCATCGCCTGTCGGCGGCCTTCGATTTCACCAAAGGTCAGGCTTTCGGGGTCGGTTCCATCGATCTGGTCCATATGAATCAGGTTCATATAGGTCAGTTCTCCGGTATCGTGCATCGCCCCCCAGGTCCCCGCGATCGTGTTCAAATGAGCCGGTATCAAGCCCTCATCAATCGCCTGCTGGAAGGGTTTCTTGACGAAGGGCGAGAACATGTCGTCCTCTTTGCCCGAGGTTTCGATATTCCATTCGCCTCCGCCACCCCAGTCTTTGTAGGTCTGCGGGTCGGCTTTGACACCTTCAATAAAGGCCCGTTTGTCGACACCGGCCAGATGGAACATCACTGAGGCCGCCATCATGTCCTCGCGTGGCGTCTTGTGCGTCGGGGCGCCCGCGCGATGCGCTACATCTGCATCCCCTGTGGCGTCGATAACAACCTTGGCCAAGATCGCCTCACGCCCCGCTTTGGATTCGGTAATCACCCCAGTGATGCGATCCCCCTCCATGATCGGGGCGACGAATTGCCGGTGCAACATCGGATGGACGCCAGCCTCTTCAACCAGCTTGTCGGCCACCAGCTTGAAGCCCTCGCTGTCCAGTTCGTAGCTGAGCGATTGGCTTTCAGGCACTGCTGCACCCATCTCTTTGGCGCGGGTTTCGAACTCCATGCCGATGCCTCCGGCCTCGACAGTTTGTTCGTGGCGATACCAGGCAAAGCCTTCGACGCCGACTGCCGTAATATTCCCACCCATGCAACCGAATCTATCCATCAAGGAAACTTCGGCCCCAGCGCGTGCGGCAGCCAGCGCTGCTGACAATCCAGCGGGGCCCGAGCCGACAACCAATACGTCTGTCTGATGAACAACGGGGATCTGGCGGGCGGGTTCGGTGATTGTTTGCATTGCTGCCTCGCGGTTTAAGGTTTGCGCCAACATTGAAAACCCCAACGCTCGGGTCAATCAAAAAACCGACTGCGCATGGGTCGCAAAACACCGATGTGCGATTGCCCCCGGCTAGGCTTTGGAATAATCACCTTGCAGCGAAATTCTCACCCGTAAGGTTACGTTATGCGCCTCAGCCGTTACTTTCTGCCCGTTCTTAAGGAAAACCCCTCGGAGGCTCAGATCGTCAGCCACCGGCTGATGCTGCGTGCCGGGATGATCAAACAGGCCGCCGCCGGGATTTATTCTTGGTTGCCATTGGGCTTCAAGGTTCTGCGCAAGCTGGAGAACATTGTGCATGAAGAACAGGCGCGGGCTGGGCACATCGCGATCCAGATGCCGATTCTGCAATCAGCCGACCTGTGGCGCGAATCCGGTCGTTATGACGATTATGGCCAGGAAATGCTGCGCATGCAGGACCGCCACGGTCGCGATATGCTGTACACGCCAACCGCCGAGGAACTGGTGACCGACATCTTCCGCGGCCACGTGAGCAGCTACAAAGACCTGCCGCTGACGCTCTATCAGATTCAGTGGAAGTTCCGCGATGAAATCCGCCCACGTTTCGGCGTGATGCGGGGGCGCGAGTTCTACATGAAGGACGGATACAATTTCGATCTGACCAAAGAAGACGCGCTGCACGCCTATAACCGCCACTTGGTCAGCTATCTGCGTACTTATGAGCGGATGGGTCTGCAAGCCATCCCGATGCGCGCTGATTCTGGACCTATCGGCGGTGACTACACGCATGAGTTCCTCGTACTGGCCGATACTGGCGAATCCGAGGTCTTTTATGACAGCGCGGTCACCGATCTGACCTTCGGCGATCGTGAGATCGACTATGATAACCGCGAACAGTGTCAGGCGATCCTCGAAGAGTTCACTTCTAAATACGCCCGAACGGACGAAACCCACGACGAAGCCCTGTTTGACCAAATCCCCGAAAACCGCCGCCGCGTGGCGCGTGGTATCGAAGTGGGGCAGATCTTTTATTTTGGCACCCAGTATTCCGAAGCTCTTGGAGCGACTGTGCAAGGCCCCGATGGCAAGCCGGTTCCGGTGCATATGGGCAGCCACGGCATCGGCGTTAGCCGCCTGATCGGTGCGATCATCGAAGCCAGCCATGACGATAAGGGCATCATTTGGCCCGAAGGCGTGACTCCATTCCATTGCGGCATTGTGAACTTGAAGCAAGGTGATGAAGAGGCGGACGCGGCGTGCGATAAACTCTACAGCGCGTTGACTGCGTTGGGGCTTGAGCCGCTTTATGATGATCGGAATGAACGGGCAGGGGGCAAGTTTGCCACCATGGACCTGATCGGTCTGCCGTGGCGCATCACTGTGGGTCCGCGTGGATTGAAGAATGGTGTTGTCGAACTCACCAGCCGCCGTACCGGCGAAAGTGAGGAACTCAGCCCCGAAGCGGCCGTCACCAAGATCGCAGAAATCTATGAGGGCATCGCCTGAACAAGGCGGTGCAACCTTCGGCGGTTTAGCTCAGGAAGCTGAGGTCGGACGTGCGGTCAGGAAATCGCCGTCCGCTTCGCTGCCGCGTGCGACCACGATCGGGCGACCAAAGCGGCGTACAAGTTCCGCCAGTTCGAAGCCCAGAAACCGCAATCCACAGACGCGTTCGTCAGTGGCGCGATCCGTGATGCACAGCCGCCCCTGCCGGAAAGCAAGGCGATAGCCTTTGTCCCGCAGTATGTCGGCCAAACCGGCCCAGCTTGCTGCGCTTGTGAAAACTGGCCTGATCGCTGCCCGCAACAATACGGCGCTTTCGCAATCCAGTTCTGTTGCTGCTGAACGGGCAGTAATCGGGCCCGTACCTTCCATATGTTCTTGAATACCCATGAGCGTGCCTCCGCCCTTAAACTCTTAAAATGTGTCCCCCACACAAATAGGGTGACAAAGTTTCTCACACTAATCAATTTGTGAAACAATATTTCGCACCTGAATGTTGCGATTGTGACTCAGTCGGGTGCTGATATCTCACATTGACTTCATAACTGAAACAATAAGCCCTTGTCTGTGAAGGGGTTCACAACCATTGGTATAATTTGCGGCCAGTGATTTCTCGCGCTGCCGCTGATGAGTTGGCGCTTGGGGCAAATGATTCGTTTCAAACTGTTCTTTTCGCCCCTTTATCGGGCGCAGTAACGCCGAACCGGTGTCCGCACGATAACTGGCTTGACCATCCGGCGAAATGTCGAAAGGGTCGCGAAAAATCTGAACCCGAGGCAGGAATGGCCAAATCTCCCCCGCCCTTTGCCCCTTTCGAATGGAAAATCGCCTGGCGATACCTCCGAGCCCGTAGGGCCGAAGGGGGCGTTAGCGTGATGACCTGGATCTCGTTGATCGGGATTACGCTCGCTGTGTTCGCTCTGATCGCGACGCTGGCTGTTCGGTCCGGATTCCGGTCAGAATTCGTGGGCACTATTCTTGGGGCCAACGCACATGTCACGGTGTATTCCGCCGGAGAAATCGATGCGCAGGGGCGGCTAGACCGCACCATCACGGATTTCGATGGAATGGCCGAGCGGATCGCGCAGGTGCCGGGGGTCGAACGGGCAGCACCGCTTGTCAAAGGGCAGGTGCTGATCACCAATGCGGACCGCAGTTCAGGCGTGCAGGTCTTTGGCATTCGTCCCGACGATCTGGCCGAGTTGCCCGGTATTGCAGAAAGCGAAGAGGCCTATGGTGACCTGTCCCGGTTCCCGGACGGCATCGCCATCGGCTCGGGCGTGGCGCGGGCCATCGGGGCGACGGTGGGGGATCGGGTCAAACTGACCTCGCCCAACGGTGTCAAAACCGCATTTGGCACATCTCCCCGCGTGAACGCTTATGAGGTGGTCTATGTCTTTTCTGCCGGGCGCTATGACATCGACCGCACGCGCGTCTACATGCCGTTTGCCGAGGCGCAAAGCTTTTTCAACCGTGAGGGCGTGGCGGACGAGATCGAAGTGATGGTCGAGCGCCCCGAAGAGCTGACCCCGATCCTGATTCCGATCCTTGAGGCCGCAGGTGAGCGCAGCCAGATATGGACTTGGCAGGATGCCTCTGGAGGATTCCTGCGGGCGCTGGAGGTCGAAGACAATGTGATGTTCATCATCCTGTCGATCCTCGTGCTGATTGCAGCAATGAACATCGTCTCGGGGTTGATCATGCTGGTGAAGAACAAAGGGCGCGACATCGGTATCTTACGCACCATCGGGCTCAGCGAAGGATCAGTGCTGCGGGTGTTCTTCATTTGCGGGGCCTTTACGGGAATCATCGGAACAGCGATGGGCGTCGTACTGGGCTGCCTCTTCGCTATCTATATCGATCCGATTTTTTCCTTCGTGAACTACGTCATGGGTGGCGGCGTCTGGGACCCGTCCATTCGCGGCATCTACGCATTGCCCGCCGAATTGCACCTGTCTGACGTCATGAAAGCGATAGGGCTGTCACTTGGCCTGTCTTTCCTTGTCACTTATTTCCCGGCTCGTCGCGCAGCGCGGCTGAACCCGGTTGAGGCGCTGCGCTATGAGTGATGTGACTTTGAGGCTCAGCGGTCTGACCAAGACCTATCTGCAAGGCACCCCAGGAGAGGTGCAGGTTCTGCGCGGTGCCGATCTGGAGCTGCGCGCGGGTGAGGCTGTGGCACTGGTTGCGCCATCCGGGGCGGGCAAGTCGACCCTACTGCATATCGCGGGCCTGCTGGATATCCCGGATACCGGCGAAGTCGAAGTCGCAGGGCAGGGCGCGACGGGCAAAGGGGATCGCACGCGCACAGCGATCCGTCGGCGCGATGTTGGCTTCGTCTATCAGTTCCACCATCTGTTGCCTGAGTTTACGGCGCTGGAGAACATCGTGTTGCCGCAACTGGCAAACGGTGCTTCCGAGAAAGCAGCGCAAGCCCGTGCGATGCAGTTACTTGATCGCGTTGGCGTCGCTCCGCGCGCAGATCACCGGCCAGCAGCCTTGTCGGGCGGAGAACAACAGCGCGTGGCCTTCTGCCGGGCACTGGCAAATCAGCCACGTGTGCTGCTGGCGGATGAGCCAACCGGCAATCTGGACCCCGATACCTCGGATCAGGTGTTTGCGGCCCTTATGGCGCTGGTCCGGGATGAGGGGCTTTCGGCGCTGATCGCGACGCATAACCTTGATCTGGCGGCGCGGATGGACCGGATGTTGCGGCTGGAGGGTGGCGTGCTCAGGCCAGCTGAGTGATTGCGACCCCGATTGCCATCACCGTAATGCCTCCGGCCCGCATTAATGTCAGCGGCGTAACCTGAGCGCCGAACAGACCGAAATGGTCAATCGCAGCTGTGCTGATCAACTGGCCGAGCAAGACGAAAAACACCGCATTGCCCACGCCAAAATGTGGGGCCACATGGGTGATTGATAGCACATAGAAGGCGATTAATACGCCGCCCAGCAGCAGATGTTTGGGGGCTTGGGTGAGTTTGGCAAAGGCATCGGATCCACCGAGTACCAACAGCGCCAGCGCTGAAGCGACAAAGGCGATCGCGAACAGGACGACGGCGGCCGCATTGGGTGAGCCGATCAACCTGCCCAAGGCTGCATTCAGAGCGGCGAGGATGGGAACGCCGATCCCGGCGGCCAGCATGATGGCTGCGTATTGTGTCATTGCCTTTTGTCCCTGCGCCTATTTCGTTGATCTGGATCATTGCGCCAGCGAGAACTCCCGGCAAGTCTCGATTTGCCAAGCAGGAGGGAGAAAAGTGATGATCCGATCAATACTTGGCGCGGGCGCGCTGACTGTACTTACCATGATACCACAGGCCTCTTCAGCTCAGGACGTGGAGACCGGGGCCGAGCTGTATCAGCACTATTGCGCTACCTGTCATGGGTTGGATGCAACGGGGCATGGGCCAATGGCCGGGGTGCTGGTGATCCAGCCAACAAACCTGAGAACGCTGGCCGATGCAAATGGTGTATTTCCGACAGCGCGCGTCGTGGCGCGGATTGACGGGCGCGAACCGTTGGTCAGCCATGGCAGCCCGATGCCGGTTTATGGCCCCTATTTCGAAGGTAACGACACCGCGATCAAAACGCCGGAAGGGCAGCCAATCCTGACCAGCAAGCCAATCGTGGATCTAGTGGCTTACCTGAAGACCCTGCAAGTAAACTAACAAGCTCAGCGACAGATGCCATTAATCTCTGCGCCCGCCCAGGGTATCAGGACGGAGCTTTCACGCCTGTTACCGGGCAATTTCGAGACTTCGAATTGCGCGCTTAGCATATCGTGCAGGCGCTTGGTTCGAGGTGCGTCGGGGTCGAGCGCCCGGCAGCAAACATATTCCTCGACGATGGCGCCCTGCTGTTCGTAGCCATAGGCCAGAAAATCGGGCGAAGTATCAAGGTCGAACAGGTAAGGATCGTCCTTCCGGCCATGCTCTGCCGCAGCGCGGAACGGGTGATAACCAGTTGTCTTGCGATTTTGCCACTGCCAGACATGGGTTAATTCATGCGCAAGCAACATTGCCCCGATCAGGTTCACCTGATCGGGGTACTGGCTCATGTAGTCGTCCAGATACCAGTCCTTCGTGAAGTATACATGATTGAACAGCGCAACGCCCGCGGGTTTGCCGGTCACGGTTTCCTCTTTGACAGGTGGTAAGATCCGTTCACGGCAGGCAACCCGAGGGCGGGCTTTGCGGGTAAATGTAACCGCTGCGACGGGGGCACCCTCTACCAATCGCACACGATCCAGATTCAATGTGTCTCCGTGGATTTTACTGACAAATGCGCGCTCGTGATCGGTTAGAGGTCGACCACAGGCTACACATAGAAACAGCAATGAAATCAACAGGGGGCGGATCATGGCATTAAGCCTAATGCGGCAGCTCGGCGCTGCAAGTCGTTTTCAAAGGCTCATCGCCAGAACCCGGCTGATTTCCGTCAGCGATCGCCCGGATTGTCCCATCCATGTATTGAACGCGGCCTGCACCGCGGCCATTGCTTTTTTGGAGGTTGCAGGTTTGTCGATAACGCCCTCAGCGATCAGACGAGCTGTTACATCTTGGGACAGAATAAAGCTGTCCCGTCCGGCAAACCGCATAGCATACTGCGCCGAAGCACCGCCAAGCCGTGATCCGCGCTTGGCGAGCATCTGTAGCAAGCCGACATAATCCTGTGATGGCCACCCGCCCAGAATTTGCCCGACGCCACCTTCCGCGCGGAGTTCTAGCAGAAACGCGGCATTGTCGCGCACTGTGGCAATCTTAGTTCCGTTGCGGACAATGCGGGTGTCCTGCAGCAGTGCGTCGAATTTCTCGTCATCCATGAATGCGCAGCGTCCAATGTCGAAGCCGTCAAATGCCGTTTCGAATCCGTCCCACTTCGATTCGATCACTTTCCAGTTAAACCCTGCCTGGAACACGGTTTTCGTAATAATCGATAACCAGCGATCATCTGACATCGACACCAATTCGGCGATTGGTTTAGGCTTGCTTAGCTTGCTTTCCAGTTCGGCGGGGCCGCCGTGGCGATCAGCCGATATCTGGTAGATCTTTTCAAAGTGACGCATCTCCCAGACCCTCCCTTATCCAGATGCTGCCTTATTAAGAAGATTTGACAAGGCAAATCAGATCTTGAGATGAAGCGCGTGTTTTATATTGACTAGTCAATCAATATCTTTGACGGTTCCGAACTGACGGTGTTAAGTGTATGTATTGCCGAGTGGAGCAGCAGGGATGGGTCGTGGTTTCACGCTAGATGAAGCGCGTCGGACCCGGAACAACTGTTCCCTTTCCTTTTTCGGCTAAACTTGTGCATGTTGCGAAATGTGCTGTGACCACAAATGATCCTGGGCGGGCTCGATATCGCCATGGGGCAAACGTAAAAAACAGGGAGTTGTTGTTATGAAAAAGCTAAGCGTAAGCTTTTTGGCTATCGCAGTGGCCGGGGCGGCCCATGCCGCAGATATGGGCGCGGTCGATGAACCGATCAAGCTGGCGATCAACGAATGGACCGGTCAACATGTGACCACCCATGTGGCAGGTGAGATGCTGAAGGCCGCCGGTTATAACGTAGAATACGTGACCGCCGGGATGATGAATCAGTTCCAGGCGTTGGCCGATGGGGACATTGACGCGACATTGGAAATTTGGTCGTCCAACGTGTCCGACGAATATGCCAAGAAGATTGATGAAGGCACCGTTGTTGAAATCGGCGATCTAGGGCTTGATGCCAAGGAAGGCATTGCCTACCCGGCACATGTAGCGGAGCTGTGCCCGGGCCTGCCTGCGTGGGAAGCGCTGAAAGAGTGTGCGCAAGTTTTTGCTACGGCTGAAACTCTGCCCGGTGGCCGTCTGGTCGATTACCCAGCGGATTGGGGTACGCCCGGCGCGGATCGTATGACCGGTCTTGAATTGCCGTTCAAAGCGGTCCCCGCGGGTTCCGAGGGCGCTTTGATCGCCGAATTGCGCGCCTCGACCGAGCGCAAGTCGCCGTTGCTGATCACCTTCTGGCAGCCACATTGGGCGATGTCGGCATATGACGTACAGTTTGTCGAACTGCCTGCAGGCGAAGAGGCGTGCTTTAACGATCCGTCTTGGGGCCCGAACCCCAACGCAGTGAATGATTGCGATTTCTCGCCGTCACGTATCTTCAAGGCCGGTTGGAGCGGCATGGCAGACAAGTGGCCCGCTGCCTATGAAATCCTTACTAACTATCAGCTTTCGGTCGAAGACCAGCAGCCAATGATGGGGGCGATCGACGTAGATGGTGGCGCGGTCGAAGAAGTCGTCGCGGCATGGATGGCCGAGAATGAAGACAAATGGCGCCCCGTCGTTGACGCGGCAACGCAGTGAGTCCGCTTAAGTGACTGAAGCGAATACGCCAGCCATCGCCTGCCAGAATCTCTGGCAGGTGTTTGGCCAAGGTGCCGACAAAGCTCTGACCGACGCGCTGTCTCGGTCAGGGAGTGACGCTGACAAAGCCGCCGCCGATTTGCGCGAACAGGGGTTTATCCCCGCTGTTCAGGATGCCAATTTCGAGGTCAAAGAAGGCGAGCTTTTTGTCATCATGGGCCTGTCCGGCTCGGGCAAATCGACGCTGATTCGTTGCATTTCGCAACTTCTGCCCGGTACGGGCGGCGAGATCCGTGTGGATGGCGAGAATGTCATCGGTGCATCGAAGAAGACCCTGACTGAACTAAGGCGCAAGAAGCTGGGCATGGTTTTCCAGCATTTTGGCCTGTTCCCTCATATGACCGTGGCCGAAAACGTGGCTTATCCGCTGCGTGTGCAAGGCGTCGGTAAAAAGGAACGTTTGGCGCGTGCGCAGGAAGTAATCTCGCTGGTCGGCTTGGAAGGCCGCGAAGATAGCTTTCCCCGGCAGCTTTCGGGTGGTCAACGCCAACGCGTAGGGATCGCGCGCAGCCTTGCGGTGAATCCCGATATCTGGTTTCTGGACGAGCCGTTCTCGGCCCTTGATCCTTTGATCCGCCGCCAGCTGCAGGATGAATTCCTACGCATCCAGGCGACGTTGAAGAAATCCATCGTCTTTATCACTCACGACATTCAAGAGGCGCTGAAACTGGCCGACCGCATCGCAATTATGCGCGATGGCAAAATCGTTCAGATCGGCACGCCGACGGATATCGTGCTGCGTCCCGTAGACGACTACGTGCGCGAATTTTCTAAGGACGTCGCCAAAGGCCAGCATGCTAAGGTTGCTTCGGTCATGCGTGATGATGCTGAGCGTGGGCCGGATGATCCGGGCCTGACCACATCCATGACGCTCGACGCGGCGCTCGCGCATTGCATGGAGCTGTATGAACCCGTTCCTGTCCGTGATGCAGACGGCAATATTGTCGGTACGGTTCATCCGTCCGATCTCGCCGCAGCTTTGCAGGTGGATGAAGCATGACCGCTGTGACGGATATCCCCGCGCGGCAGGCCCGCCTGACGGCTGGGGCGCAGGCCGCGCTGATTACCCTTGTCGTTGGCGCGGTTTGCCTTGCGCTGGAAGGCGTCGCCCCATGGCTGGTCACATGGCCCAAAGAATGGGAACTGCCTGCAACGCAATGGGTTGGGGCGTTTCTCGACTGGTTTCTGAATGGCATTAAACCGGCGATGCGGTTGTTCTCGGACCTGATGACGTATCCGATGAATGCTGCAAACTACGTGCTCGGCAGCACGCCCTGGCCGATCTTGATTGGGGTCGTCACTGCGCTGGGTTGGTATCTGGGCGGTTTGCCGATGGCGGCGCTGGGGTTCTTTGGCCTCAGCTTCGTTCTGGCTTCAGGCTATTGGGCCGAGAGCATGAATACGCTGGCCCTTGTCGCCGTGTCTGTCCCCGTGGCGCTGATTATGGGCGGGGCTATCGGTATTCTTGCCAATGAAGTGCCACGTGTGAAGGCCTTTGTTCAGGCCGTACTGGACATCATGCAAACGGTGCCGACTTTTGCCTATCTGACGCCGCTGCTGCTTCTGTTTGGCTTCGGTCCGGTGGTTGGCCTGATCGCCTCGGCCATCTACGCCGCGCCACCTATGGCTCGCAACGTTATGCTGGGGCTGGAACGGGTAGAGCCCGAAATCAAAGAAGCTGCGATCATGTCCGGCGGGACGCGCTGGCAGCAGCTCTTTCAGGTCGAAATTCCTGCTGCCACGACTCAGATCATGGTTGGTGTGAACCAATGCCTGATGGCCGCGCTGTCGATGGTGATCATCGCCGCCGTCATCGGCGGCTTCAACGACATCGGCTGGGAAGTTCTGTTAACCATGCGCAAGGCGCAGTTCGGTGAATCCCTCATGGCCGGTTTGGTCATCGTTGTCTTCGCAGTGATCATCGACCGGATGAGCGGCACTTTGGCGACCGAGCGCAAGCGATATGACAGCCGCGTTGTCTGGGCGATGCTGGGCTTTGCAGTGCTGTTTACCGCTGCCTTCTGGTCCCGGTTGCCGAACCCGTCTGACCTTACAGTTCTGGACCCGATGGCCGAGGCGATTGACACCGGCCTGACCTCATTTACGCAGGCTAACGGGCCTTGGCTGGACGCACTCAAGAACAACTCTCTCTTCTATGTGTTGTTGCCCTTGCGGATCGGTCTGGACCAGGCTGTACTACCGTTCACCTGGGGGTTCCAGTGGACCCCGAGCATGAGCTGGGGTCTGTTCGCCGCTGGTGCGGCTATCGCTCTGCTGATGGCGTGGCGCGGGCATCTGACCGGCGGTCTGATCGTTCTTATCCTGATCGGCATGCTGGAAACCGGCATATCAAACCTGCCTTGGCCGTTTGTCCTGACGGGCGCGGCTGCGCTGGGTTGGGTCGCGGGTGGCTGGCGTCTTGCGGCGCTGTCGGTTGGGCTGCTGTGTACCATCCTCGTTTCAGGCCTGTGGGAGCGGGCACTCCTGTCGCTCTACCTCAGCGGTGCCGCAGTGTTTTCCTGCGCAGTGGTCGGAGGGCTGATCGGTCTTGCCAGCGCAGTTTGGGGGCCGGTCTGGAAAGTGGTTCGCCCGATCTGTGATATGCTGCAGACGATCCCACTGTTTGTGTTCCTGATCCCGGTTCTGATGGTGTTTCAGATCGGTGAGTTCTCGGCCTTCCTGGCGATCTGTGCCTACGCGATCGTCCCGATGATCCGCTACACGCGACACGGGCTGGTCAACACACCCGAGGAAATGATGGAAGCCGCAATCTCCAGCGGCGCGACCGAATGGCAGATCATGCGCGACGTCCGCGCGCCCTATGCCGCACCGACCATCCTACTGGGGCTGAACCAGACCATCCTCTATGCCTTTGCCATGCTGGTGATTGCGGCACTGATCGGGACAACCGGTCTGGGCCAGTCGATCTATCTGGCGCTGGGGCAGGCGGATGTGGGGCTTGGCATCTCGGCCGGTGCCGCCATGGCGATTTTAGCACTGATCGCTGATCGTATGGTGCAGGGTTTTGCCGAGGAACGCCGCAAGGCGCTGGGCCTGTAAGACAGGGCAGGGGCGGGTAACCGCCCCTTTGCCCTCACTTGATTTCGGACAAAGACCAGCGCGCTGTCACGGCCTAAACCGGGCGCAACACGTTCGGAGATTACGATGACTGGTTGGGGCCTCTTCCTCGCAGCACTTGCCACATTCCTTCTTAGCCACATGATTCCAGCACGCCCCGCAGTGCGCGGCTGGCTGATCGGTACGATGGGAAAGCGCGCATATTTCGCCAGCTATTCAATGATTTCTCTAGCAGTTTTGGCCTGGTTGATCATCGCCGCCGCAAATGCGCCCTATGTCGAAGTGATCCCGCCGCTTCCAATCTTTCGCTGGGTGCCTTTGCTGGTCATGCCTATAGTCTGCTGGTTGGCCATTGCGGGCCTGTCGATCCGGAACCCGTTCTCATTCGGAGGGCTGGGGCACCGTCCGTTCGATCCCGAAAACCCTGGAATCCTGCACACGACGCGTCATCCGATACTTGCGGCGTTGATGCTATGGGCTTTGGCACATCTGTTGGCCAATGGAAGCCTGTCGCATGTCATCTTGTTCGGCTTGTTTGCTGGCTTTGCGGCGATGGGCATGGCGCTCATTGATCACCGCACCGCGCGCAATTTGGGGACGGAATGGGTACGCCTTTCCCGCAATACGGCGCGCCTGTCACTCAGCGCGCCCCGCCCTTGGCCCAGCCTTTGGGTCTGGTTGACTGCTTTGGCTTTTTACGCGGTTCTCCTCCACCTGCACGCATCGGTGATCGGGCTTTCTCCACTGCCTTGATGGATGAAGGTGGTCGGACAAGCCGACGCGTGCTATCTGAAACGTCACCAATTGAACTTTGAGGTCCAAAAAATGCATCTGGCCTATGTTACGACAACCGATCGCGGCGCAACCGATCGCCTGCTTAGCGAATTTGCGGATGGTCTTGTGCAGGCCGGAACACCGATTGCCGGGGTTGTGCAGACCAACACCGAATGTGCCGACGGATATAAATGCGATATGGATCTGAAAGTCTTGCCGACCGGGGAAACCATTCGCATCTCACAATCCCTTGGCAAGAACGCTCGGGGTTGCCGTCTGGATCCGGCTGAATTGGAACGGGCCGTCGGCCTCGTGACGCGGTCGCTTGAGGATAGCCCTCAATTGCTGATCATCAACAAGTTCGGAAAGCACGAGGCGGACGGGCGGGGCTTTCGCCCGATTATCGCCGACGCTCTTGAACGTGAAATTCCCGTCTTGGTGGGCGTCAATAAATTGAACATTGAAAAGTTTCAGGAATTCGCCGGCGGCATAGCCGAGGCGCTTGGCCCCGATGTCAGCAGCCTGACTGAGTGGTTTGACAAAATATCCCAAACCGACGTGCAACACGCCGAGGCATCTGGCAACTAAAGCCCGCGCTTCGACCGACTAAGCGAAGCACTTCGTTTCACGCGCCCAACTGCCGCAAAAATGGTGGACTTGAGCCCACACATCGGGTCTAGCTTCGGTCAAAGTTGCAATCCGGCGGCCAGGTATCCTGGGCGAGTGCCGACGAAATGGGCTTATCCATGATCGAAGATCAGTGCGTCTCAGATGAGCGATCTCTGGAAGCCGCTTGCGGGGTCGATGACCCGGCAGCGAAGCAATCCCGTCTTGATGGGTTGATGTCGACAGATCGCTTCTGGTTAAGCATAGTAACGGCTTACTTTCTGCTTCATGTCGTATTGCGAGTTGCAACCGGCGGCGCGCTTGGTCTGGATGAGGCTGAGATACTTCTTGATGCGCGCCGCTTGGAATGGGGCTACGGCCCGCAACTGCCACTTTATGCCTGGCTGCAATGGGGCATCTTTCAGATAACCGGTCCCGGCATATTAGGGCTGTCACTGCTGAAGAACGGGATGCTGCTGGCGACGGTTGTCGCGCTGTACCTGACCATACGAACCCGTCATGCGCCACTGTGGGCAGGGCTGTCGGTCCTGTCACTTCTGATGCTCTATCAGTTTAGTTGGGAGGCGCAACGCGCGCTGACGCATACCGTTCTGGCCAATCTCTGCTCGGTTCTGACCTTCGCGGTGATTTGGGGGCTAATTCGCAAACCGACGACTTGGGGATTCGTCTTGCTGGGCGTAGTCGTGGCAATGGGAAGTTTGTCAAAATACAACTATGCGATCGCGCTGCTGGCCATGTTGCTGGCGGCTTTCAGTGCATCTGAGACGCGCAAGCCTCTCTGGTCGCCTCGACTGCTGCTTTCGTTGGGTGTCGCCGCATTGCTTGTCACACCACCGATGCTATGGGTTCTGAACAATCCCGAACACGCATTTGCAAGCGCGCGCAAGTTGGACATGAGCAGCGATGGCCCAACCACATTGATCGCGCTGCAAGGCTTGGTTGAGCTGGCCTTGGCGTCGGCTGGGTTTGTATCGCTCTTGCTGATCGTACTGGGCGTCCTTTGGTCGATCTATCTCAGGCAAGGGGTGGCCGCCAAAGGCGATGATCTGTGGCGATTGATGACGCGTACACTGGTCTGGGCGTTGTTACTTATGGCGGCTGTAGTGCTTGTGAGCGGAAGCACCAACGTAAAGGATCGCTGGCTGCAACCGATTTTGATTTATGCCGGCCCCGTACTGTGTTTGTGGCTACTACCCAGAACAGGTCGTAAAGGCGTAAACCGATTTGCTCAGGTCAGCGCCGTTCTAGCGGTGTTTATCGGACTGGCGATGCTGCATCACAATCTGGCAGGGGATGCCAAACGCGCGGCCCCTTTCGCTACTTTGACCTCTGAGATAATCGCGCAAACAACGCCCGAAAGTGCAATTGTTGCTGACAATTGGATTTCCGGAAACATGGCCTATTTTGCGCCCGATCAGCCTGTTTACAGCGATCGGGACCCGCGCGCGCCAAATGCTGCTCTTCGGGTTTGGGAATCGGCTCGAAATGTCCCGAAGGACGTCGACCCAGCACAGGTGAAAACCTTGGTAGCGCCATACCGCTTTGACAACAACGAAGAGATGACGCTGTCATTTGGACCTGTGTCGCAATAGCGCGGGGACCATGGAAGTTGACATCGAACGTTGCTATCACCCAGATATCGGCCTGAACGAATGGCTCAATTTTTTCGGTGAGTAAGTGGTGGGCGACCCTGGAATCGAACCAGGCGTGCGTCTCCGCGAGGGAGTTACAGTCCCCTGCCACACCTTGCGGCCTGTCGCCCACTGTCAGGCGTTGCACCTGACGTGGAGGCGTGATTACTAGCGCGTCTAAAGGGCGTCAACAGGAAAATACCGCTTTGACGCAGGAAACCGAATTCCCGGCCCGGAGGCCCGTATCATGAAGAAACCAAAGTGGGTCGTTGAGAAGGAACAGGCGCGCAAAGCGGCTGCGGCAGAAACCGTCTGGCTGTTCGGTCTACACGCCGTACGCGACGCGCTGATGAACCCGAAACGGCAGAAGCTGCGCCTGATTGTGACGCGCAATGCCCGCGACAAACTGCTGGAAGCTATTGAATTTGCGGAGATTGTACCCGAGATCGTTGATCCGCGAAAATTCACCGCACCGATTGATCCGGGATCGGTTCATCAGGGCGCGGCACTTGAGGTCAAGCCGCTGGAATGGGGTGGGCTTGCCGAGAATTGTATCGGGCAGGAAAACCCACGTGTGCTGCTGCTGGACCGGGTGACAGACCCACATAACGTCGGGGCGATTCTACGCTCGGCAGAAGTGCTGGGCGCCAGCGCCGTCATTGGCACCCGCCACCATTCAGCGCCCGAGACCGGCGCTTTGGCAAAAACTGCCAGCGGCGCGTTGGAACGACAACCCTATCTACGCGTGCGCAATTTGGCCGATACGATCATCGAGCTGCAGAACATGGGGTATTTAGTCCTGGGTCTGGATGGTGAGGCCGAACAGACGATAGAAGCCACGCTGGGCGACAAGCGTGATCGCCCGGTGGCGCTGGTGCTGGGGGCCGAGGGGCCCGGGTTGCGGCAGAAAACCAAAGAAACCGTCGATCAATTGGTAAAAATTGACGCGGCGGGGGGATTTGGTTCTCTGAACGTCTCAAATGCCGCGGCTATCGCACTATATGCATCCAAACCCAGATGACAGGAGGCCCCCATATCCACTCCACATAAAATTGCCACCTGCTGCTATTGCGGTACCCGTGCCGCATTGGTTCTTCGGGGAAAGCAACAGCACGAGCTGAGTTGCGCAAGCTGCGGCGCACCCCTGCATAATCTCAAGATGGTGCCAAAAGCCAAACTGGCAGATCGGCCGATCAAAAGTTACCAGCCGGCACAGAAGCACAAAAAATACAAAAAGAAGAAAAAGCGGGGTCTGTTCTCAAAGGTGTTGGACGAAGCCTGGGACGTGATCGAAGACGTTTTCGATTAACAACCGCACGCCAGTTCACATCGGCGTCATGGGGGTTTCAGATACGGTTTGAAATATGCATCTTGAAGCCCTCTAACCGCAATCCAGTGAATCACCTATGTTGTCTCGACGTTCCTTCTTGATCAGTCTCTCTTGTACCCCGTTTGCCTCTGTCGTCGGTGCGCAGGAAATGCCCATGTTCTACGTGGACGATGGGATGGCGGTCTCAGGCTATGATGCGGTTTCTTATTTCAAGGCTGGAGCACCAGAGTTGGGTCAGCCCGACATAGCGCTGATGTGGAAGGGTGCGATTTGGCGGTTTGCGTCAGAGGAAAATCGCGATCGATTTGAACGCAATCCGCGCGCCTATGCCCCGCAGTTTGGTGGTTACTGCGCCTATGCGATGGCGAAAGGTCTGCTAAGCAGTACCGATCCCATGGCATGGCAGATTGTGGATGGGCGGTTATATCTGACCCACTCGGAAGCGATCGAACGTATCTGGGAACGCGATGTCACCAATTACATCCGCGAGGCCGAGGGGCATTGGCCTGCGGTTCTTTACCAATAAAGCCTATTGCTCTTGGCTTTAGACCGGCGCGCGGCTTATGTAACGAGCCGTTCTGACCATGATCGCCGAAGGAAATGCGCACGGTTTCATTCGGCGGCATTCCGCCTTTTGTGAAGTGTCATCACAAAAATGCGCGCGACCTCTTTTTTTTAGAAAACTCATGCTTAAATGTCACAGTGACCGCGGAATGGAACTGCCGCGGGTCATTTCACTGTCCCTCGTTCCAACAACTGGCGCTCAGGAGTTTCCTGGGCGCTTTTTTCTTTGCATGCGCTTGCTTATGGTGTGCTCATGAATGACTACTCCGACGATGTTCTGACCCAAATCCTTAGGCGCACCAAAGTGGTTGCGGTGGTTGGGGTTTCAATGAACCCGGTGCGGCCCAGCTATTACGTGGCGCGGTATCTGTCGCTCAAGGGATATCGGGTGATTCCGGTCAATCCGGGCCATGCAGGCAAGATGCTGTTTGGCCAGACGGTGCAGGCTTCGCTGTCCGATATTCCCGAGCCCGTCGATATGGTTGACATCTTTCGCCGCTCCGAGGCCGTGCCACCCATTGTCGACGAGGCGCTGGATGCGTTTCCCGACTTGCGCACCATCTGGATGCAGATCGGAGTTGAACATGCCGAGGCCGCTGCTAAAGCGCAGGCCCGCGATATCGACGTAGTCATGAACCGCTGCCCCAAGATCGAATATCAGCGCTTGTTTGGCGAACTGCGTATGGGTGGGTTTGCGACTGGAGTGATTTCGTCCAAGCTGTGACGGCCCTGACGTTTGTGTCTACGTCCCGGCCTGAATTGAACAGAAATGGTGCATTTGTTGAGGGGGAGGTCCAATTGACCTATACCCATTCAGCAAACCAATAAGACAGGACCATGCGGAATGATTGCTTATGTGACTGTTGGTGTTGACGATATCACGCGTGCCGAGCGGTTTTATTCGGCGTTCCTGCCCGCCCTTGGTTATGCGTTGGAGCGGTATCACGGAGACTTGAGCTATGCGCTGCCAGTGCCGCCGGGGCAATCCCCGGTTCAGCCCGAGTTCTATGTAAAATCACCCTTTGACGGAGGCGCGGCTTCGGCTGGCAACGGGTCCATGGTGGCGTTTGAGGCGCGCACCCAACAGCAGGTTCGCGACCTTCACGCCGCTGCGCTTGCCGCAGGCGGGTCTGACGAAGGCCAGCCGGGCTTTCGCGCCTCGTATGGTCCGAATTTCTATGTCGGCTATCTGCGCGATCCTCAGGGCAACAAAATCGCGCTGTTTTCCAGCAATCCAAACGAGCCTGGGCGCGACGGGTAACGCTTTCGTCGGGTCGCTGTGGCGCTTCGATCGCTGCTCGCAGAAGCTCAGTCTCACAGGCTGGATGCTTGTTCCTGTCGCCGCTTTTCCAGAACCACTTCGCGTGGAACCCACTCGTAACGGGTGTCCTCAACCAGGGGCGACCAGAATAGCACTCCGCCATAGCGCCAGGGATCCAAGACGACGCCTTCGTACATGCTCTCTCCCTTGCGGCTGATAATGGCAGTGCTGTGGTCGATGCGGAACGGGTTATCCGCGTTGGCGATGGCGCGGTGCATTTCCAGAGTGCGGAACTGCTCCTGATCCAGTCGCCGCTCAATATCTTCAGCCCAGTGCCAGCACAGACCACGCGGACGCAGACCCTTGTTGACCTTGGCGTTATGGATAAGCGGAGGGTCGGTGATCTCGTATTCCTGCGCCAGTTGCGCAGTATAGGCATAGGCGATGCGGGCGGCGCGGGTGGCCTCTTCCGGGTCGATATCGGGGCCGAGGCTTTGGATTTCAGCCGCCAGCCGCTGGACCTCATCTCCGGAAGACGGGGGAGGGGTGGCACAGGCGGCGAGGGTGGCAAGCGCTGCCGCGAACACCAAAGCTCTGATCATCTGCGCGTCCTTTGCCTCAATGCACCCGAAGCCGCAGTATAGCGGGCCGGGTCATCGCACGAAACCCGCTTAGTCTTTTGGTCGGGATGCCTTTTCCGTGATGCCGCTGGTGCCCTGTCGACGGGCCAGTTCGCCCAGCACATCATCCAGCGCAACATCGCGCGCAGCCAGCATCACTAGCAGGTGATAAAGCACATCAGCCGCCTCGGAGGTCAGTTTTTCCCTGTCCCCATTGGCGGCTTCGATGATTGCCTCAATGGCTTCTTCGCCGAATTTCTCGGCACATTTCTCGGGACCTTTGGCCAACAGCTTGGCGGTCCAGCTGCTGTCTGGGTCTGCCCCTTTACGGGCTTCAATCGTAGCCGCCAGATCGTGCAGAATGCTCATGTCAGCCTCATCGGAATGCCAGCGGCGGCCATATGCTCTTTGGCCTCGTGGATGGTGTATTCGCCGAAATGGAAGATCGAGGCGGCAAGCACCGCGCTGGCCCCACCTTTAGTCACACCTTCGACAAGATGGTCCAGATTGCCCACGCCCCCGCTGGCGATCACCGGCACTTCCACCGCGTCACTGATCGCGCGGGTCAGAGGCAGGTTGAACCCGGCCTTGGTACCATCGCGATCCATCGAGGTTAGCAGGATTTCCCCCGCGCCCTTGGCGACAACGGTTTTGGCAAATTCAACCGCGTCGATGCCTGTTGGCTTGCGCCCGCCATGGGTGAAAATCTCCCACTTGCCGGGGCTGACGGTCTTGGCGTCAATGGCGCAGACAATGCATTGGCTGCCGAACTGATCCGCTGCTTCGGCGATGACGTCCGGATTCGCGACGGCGGCCGAGTTAAAGCTGACCTTATCAGCCCCCGCCAGCAACAGGGCCCGCACGTCATCTTTGGTGCGCACGCCACCACCTACAGTCAGAGGCACAAAGCACTGCTCTGCCGTGCGTTGGACCACATCGAACATCGTGCCGCGGTTCTCATGCGTCGCATGAATGTCCAGAAAGCAGATCTCATCCGCTCCGGCGGCGTCGTATGCCTTGGCCGATTCCACGGGGTCACCGGCATCGCGCAGGCCAACGAAATTCACACCTTTGACCACACGGCCATCGGCGACATCCAAACAGGGAATGATGCGGGTTTTCAGCATGGGCTTTCCTTTGCTCGGGGCACCTGTACCGGCAAAGCCCCGCCGATGCCAGACTTGTGATTGTGATCTGTCGCGAAGCCATGGAAATTAGGGGTGAAATTTATGAAAAGGATTACCCAGATGCGACAACTTCTTTTGGCTTCAATTCTCACATTCGGAGGCGCCCTGTCCGCCATGGCTGACGACATCATCAAAGTGGAAACCAACAAATCCGTGGCCGAGGCGCTGGACGCGCTGGAAGCCGCCGTGGGTAATGCGGGCGCCACCGTGTTTGCCCGCGTGGATCACGCGGCGGGGGCGGAAAAGGTCGGAACGCCAATCCCGGCCAATCAGGTGCTGATTTTCGGCAACCCTGCTCTGGGCACTCCCGCCATGCAGATCGACCCGCGCGCGGGGCTGTTCTTGCCGCTGAAGGTGCAGGCCTACGAAGACGCAAACGGACAGGTCTGGCTGGCTTATGAAGATCCGAAAGAGACGATGGACGAGCTCGACGAAGTAGAGAAATCCCCCATCATCGAAAAGATGCGCGGCGCTTTGGCGAAACTGACCGCCGCCGCTGCTCAATAACTCAGTTCAGGGCGCGAATGGCCTCTTTTAGGTCAATCGCGCCATCATATAGCGCGCGGCCAGAGATCGCGCCGTTCAACTCGACGCCACAATCACGCAGGGCGATCAGGTCGTCCAGTGAGCTGACGCCGCCCGAGGCAATTACCGGAATCGAAACCGCCTGCGCGAGCGCCGCCGTGGCTTCGATATTCGGACCCTGCATCGCACCGTCGCGGTTGATGTCTGTATAGATGATCGCTGCCACGCCAGCGTCCTCGAAACTGTGCGCCAGATCGGTGACCTGTACGTCGGTCTCTTCGGCCCAGCCCTTGGTGGCAACCATGCCGTTTCGTGCATCTATACCGACGGCTACCTTGCCCGGGAAGGCTTTGGCAGCTTCGCGCACCAGATCTGGGTTTTCGACTGCAACGGTGCCCAGAATCACCCGCGCCAGACCTTTTTCGATCCAGGTCTCGATTGTGGCCATGTCCCGGATACCACCACCCAGCTGAGCGGGCACATCACAGGCTTTCAGAATTGCCTCAACGGGTGCCGCATTAACAGGCTCCCCGGCAAAAGCACCGTTCAGATCAACCAGATGCAGCCACTCGCAACCAGCCTCGACAAAGGCGCGGGCCTGCGCAGCAGGGTCTTCGTTAAAGACCGTCGCCTTATCCATTTCACCACGCAGCAGGCGCACGGCGTTGCCGTCTTTCAGATCGATGGCGGGGTAGAGGATCATGTCGGGCGGCCCTATATCACTGTTACACGCGCGGGATATCGCACAGGCAGGGCAGGGGCGCAACGCGACGCTAAGTCATTCTTGCCCGGTGCCGAACGGCAGGTCAGACTGACCGGAAAGACAGGGAGATAACCATGAAGACATATTCTCTTGCAGCGGTCTTCGCTGCGATGGCCACCACCGCCTTTGCTGCCGATCCAGTAGACGGGCTGTGGAAGACCGCTCCGGGCGATACGGGCGGCTATTTGCATGTGTCGATTTCGGAATGTGGCAGCGCCATCTGCGGAACTATCGACAGCGCATTTGATGCTCAAGGCAACCAACAGCTGGAGTACGAAAACCTTGGCAAGCAGATCATCTGGGACATGATCCCCGAGGGCAACGGCAGCTATGACGACGGCAAAATCTGGGCCCCGGATCGCGACAAAACCTATAGCTCGAAAATGACGCTGGACAGCCAGAACAAACTGACCGTTAAGGGATGTGCCGTTGGGGGTCTGGTCTGCCGAGGTCAGGTCTGGACACGGGTTCAGTAAATCTCAGGGCTTCCAGGTCAGGAAATTGCCGATCATCCGCAGGCCAACGTCTTGGCTTTTCTCAGGGTGAAACTGCATCCCAACCATAGTGTCGCGGCCAATCACGGCCGTGACCTCTTGCCCGTAGTCCACATAGGCCAGCCGTTGCGCCGGATCCATCACCCGGAAGTGGTAGGAGTGCACAAAATAGGCGTGATCGCCTGATTTTATCCCGTCAAAGACCGGATGGTCGCTTTCCAGAATCAGATCGTTCCAGCCCATATGTGGCACCTTGAGCGCGCTGTCCGAGGGCTCGATCTTCACAACATCACCTGCGACCCAGCCCAGACCGTCGGTCTCAGCATATTCATGGCCCTTGGTCGCCATCAGCTGCATTCCGACGCAGATGCCCAGAAACGGGCGGCCTTTCTGCTCGACGGCTTCTACCATAGCGTCATAGATGCCTTTGTGGCCGCGCAACTCGGCGGCGCATGCCGGGAAAGCGCCATCACCGGGCAGAACCAATCGATCAGCCCGCGCGACAACATCTGCATCCGATGTCACGACGACCTCGCCCGCATCCAGTTCGCGGGCCATCCGTTGAAACGCCTTCTCCGCCGAGTGCAGGTTACCGCTCTCGTAGTCAATGATGGCTGTCAGCATCTACAGCGCGCCCTTAGTCGAGGGAATCGCATCCGCCTTGCGTGGGTCGGTTTCGACCGCATCGCGCAAAGCACGGGCAACGGCCTTGAAGGCGGCCTCGGCAATGTGGTGGCTGTTGAAACCATGCAACTGATCCATATGCAGGGTGATCCCGCCATGGGTGCTGAGCGCCTGAAAGAACTCGCGCACCAGCTCGGTGTCGAATGTGCCAATCTTTTGCGTCGGTAGATCCACGTTCCAGATCAAGAACGGACGGCTCGAGAGATCCAGCGCACAACGCACCTGTGCGTCATCCATCGGCAGGTGGCATTCTCCGTACCGACGAATACCTTTTTTATCCCCTAGCGCCTGCGTCAGTGCCTGACCCAGCGCAATCCCGGTGTCTTCGACCGTGTGGTGGTCGTCGATGTGGTAATCACCCTTGGCACGGATCGTCATGTTGATCAGCGAATGCCGCGCCAATTGATCCAGCATGTGGTCAAAGAACCCGACGCCGGTCTGGTTGTCATACTGGCCGGTGCCGTCCAGATTGACCTCGACCGAAATCTCGGTTTCGGCGGTCTGACGGCTGATCTTAGCGCTGCGCATGGGCGAATTCCTTTTGCTACAGGCGCGCTTATAGACCCGGATGGGCGACCTATCCAGACCGCTTCAAGCCTTCGTCGCAAACTGTTGCAGGGGATTGCACCCGGACGCGGCCCGTGCCAGCCTGCGGGCAACACGAACCAACAAGGCCCGGCCCATGTCCACCTGCGTTTTCATCCAGATCCGTTGTAAACCCGGCACCACTTACAAAGTCGCCGAAGAGATCGCGCTGCGTGAAATCCATTCCGAATTGTATTCCACAAGCGGCGAATACGACCTGCTGCTGAAGCTCTACATCCCCGAAACCGAGGATGTGGGCCATTTCATCAACGAAAACCTGCTGGTGATTCCCAATATCGAACGCTCGCTGACCACGATGACGTTCAAGGCGTTCTAACCCAGTTCAAACGTCGTGATGCCATATATCCGGTCAAGGTCGATGTCCGGCGCGTGACTGGAATACATACGCCCCGTTTCAAATACCTTGGCCAGCCCCAACTGTTTGGCCAATTCCATGGCTTGTGCGTTTGGATTAGGCTTGTCGATGAATACCTCGGCCTTTGCCTGATCGGCGGGTAGCGTCGTCAGAAGGGAAACCAAAAGCGCCTGCGCGATTTGTGGATTGTCGGCAAACAGAGGCCCGACCTTGTACCCGCTCAGGCAGCGCCGCAACGTTGCATAGCCTTTGATCCGCCCATTTTCCTCAAACACCCGCGAAACGTGGCTGGGTGCCTCCAACCAGCCGCGCAAGAACGTGTCGCGCGCGGCGGGGAACAGGCCTCGGTCATACGACTTTAGATCATCGGTTAGTGCGTTGATTGGACGAACCCGAGTGTCCTCCACACGACCCAGGGCATCCAGGATGCCGCCGACGGTGCCCGCGAATCGATAATTGTCATACGCCAGTTCAAAACCGAATTTCCGATAGTTGTCCTGCTGTTCGACCACACCATCCATGCCCATGTTACGATCCTGGCAATGTGCCTTGACCGCTTCGGCGACCTGCAATCCGTATCCCGAGCCGCGAAACTCGGGACGCACGATGTAGAAGCCAAGAAATGCGTAGGCATCATCGTAGTTCACGGCGGATGCGGACGCGATCATCTGGCCGTCCAGGAAACCGCCCTTGAACCCTTCGGGGTCCGAACTGCGAAAACAGACCGCGTCGTGCAGCCCGGGGTTCCAGCCTTCCTGACCCGCCCAATCAACGGCGGTTTGAAGTTCGTCTGCTGTTAAGGCGCGAATGACGTAATCGGGCATATCCGCATCTCCGTCGTAATTTCATGTGCAGCAAAGATGCCGCAGCAATCGCGAAAGAGCCAGCATGTTCGGAGAGTTTGGTATCTGGAGCGGGCGAGGCGATTCGAACGCCCGACCCTAACCTTGGCAAGGTTATGCTCTACCCCTGAGCTACGCCCGCATCAGATACTTATATGGTCCGTAGACCTCTCAATGGAGCGGGCGAGGCGATTCGAACGCCCGACCCTAACCTTGGCAAGGTTATGCTCTACCCCTGAGCTACGCCCGCGCCGTTGAGTGAGGAGGGATGTATAAATTCCCAAACGAGGCTGCAAGCGGAAAAACACAAAATACAGCAAAAATCTTTCGACGGAAATTCGGGGCTGCGGTGTTCAAGAGATATAGCAATGAACGAAATAAGGGATTGGGCAGAGGAAATGAAAGATATTGCAGACATTAAAATGGCGGCATTGGCGGCGCTGATTGTTCTTACCACCGTGATCTACAGTCAGAGCGATGAAACACTGGCAGAGGCGCAGCCTAGCCTCCCGCATGCTCCTTTGATCGAGACGCAGGTTTTGACGGGCTAAACGTTCTCATACAGCCAGAACAAGATTCGCCATGGCCGCCAGCAATATGGCCGTAAAGGTCAGACCCATTCCGATCTGGCGCAGGATGATGATCTGTGGGGTCTTGCCAAAACCATAAGCGTGCAGAAGCCTGCCTGCCAAAAGTAACATCCCCAGCAGGTTCACAAGCCAGCCGCCAGCATCTTGCAGTTCGACCATGGCGATAAGCAGCAAAGCAAAGGGAGCGTATTCGGCGCAGTTCGCATGCGTTCGCATTGCCTTGATCATGGCCTTGTCGCCATGATCCCCGACCGATATTTTGCCCACCCGGCGTTGCCGAATGACATTCACGCTGAGTGCGACGTACAGAAATGCGATCAACGCGGCGTAGATCGGGGTGATGGTCAGCATGCGGCCTCCTGATGTTGAAAGGGCCGCCCGGTTCCCCGAACGGCCCTTATTAGCTTAGAAGGCTAAACCGGTTATTCCAGTTCGACCAGCAGATCCTTGGCGTCGATTTGACCTCCGGGCTGGACGTGAACGGCCTTGACCACCGCGTCGCGCTCGGCGTGGATACCTGTTTCCATCTTCATCGCTTCGATGGTCAGCAGCAGATCGCCTTCTTTGACTTCTTGACCTGTGACAGCGGCAACAGTTGCAACGACACCCGGCATTGGCGCGCCGATATGGTTGGGGTTACCAACTTCGGCCTTTGGCCGCTGAGCGGTTGATGCTTTCACCAAACGGTTCGGCACGCGGATCACGCGGGGCTGACCGTTGAGTTCGAAGAACACGCGAACCTCGCCATTCTCGTCCGTCTCGCCGATGGCCTGACAGCGAATCTCCAGCGTCTTGCCTGGATCGATCTCGGCGGTGATCTCCTCGCCCGGCTCCATGCCGTAAAAGAAGGTACGCGTGGGGAGAGTACGGACCGGGCCATAAGTGCGGTGACGGCCCATATAGTCGAGGAACACCTTGGGATACATCAGATATCCATTCAGGTCCTCGTCATCGATCTCTTTGCCCTCAAGCTGTTTGGACAAATCGGCGCGGGTGGCCTCGAGATCGACCGCTTCGACATGCTTGCCGGGGCGTTCGGTGTTGGGGGCCTCGTCCTTCAGGACCTTCTGGATGATGGTATCGGGGAACCCGCCCGGAGGCTGACCCAGATTGCCGCGCATCATGTCCACCACCGAGTCGGGGAAGGCGACATCAGTGTTCGGGTCTTCGACCTGCGCGCGGGTCATGTTCTGGCTGACCATCATCAGCGCCATGTCACCGACCACCTTGGACGACGGCGTCACCTTGACGATATCGCCGAACATCTGGTTCACGTCCGCATACATCTGAGCAACCTCGTGCCAGCGTTCTTCGAGTCCAAGCGAACGCGCCTGTGCCTTGAGGTTGGTAAACTGACCACCAGGCATTTCGTGCAGATATACCTCGGAGGCCGGGGCCTGCAGGCTGGACTCGAAGGCCGCGTACTGGCCGCGCACTGCCTCGAAGTAATCGCTGATTTCACGGATGGCTTTGATGTCTAGTCCGGTGTCACGCTCGGTATGGCGCAACGCCTCGACCACGGTGCCGAGCGTTGCCTGAGAGGTGTTGCCGCTGAAACTGTCCATCGCGCAATCCACCGCGTCCACGCCGGCCTCGGAGGCGGCCAGAATGGTGGCGCTTGCAATGCCTGCGGTGTCGTGCGTGTGGAAATGGATCGGCAGCCCGACCTCTTCCTTCAGCGCCCGGATCAGGATCTTGGCGGAGGCCGGTTTCAGAAGCCCCGCCATATCCTTCAGACCCAGCACATGTGCGCCCGCGTCACGCAGTTCCTTGGCCATGCCGACATAGTATTTGAGGTCATACTTAGCGCGGTCCGGGTCCAGAATATCGCCGGTATAGCAAACGGTGCCTTCACAGATCTTGTTGTTCTCGATCACCGCATCCATGGCGACGCGCATGTTCTCGACCCAGTTCAGCGAATCGAACACGCGGAACACGTCGACACCCTTGGCCGCCTGACGCACAAACTCCTGCACCACGTTATCGGGATAGTTGGTATAGCCAACCCCGTTCGCCCCGCGCAGCAGCATCTGGGTCATCAGGTTCGGCATCGCCTCACGCAGATCACGCAGGCGCTGCCAAGGGCATTCCTGTAGGAAGCGATAGGCGACATCGAAGGTTGCACCGCCCCAGCATTCGACGCTGAATAGCTGCGGCAAGTTCGCAGCATAGCTGGGTGCTACTTTGATCATATCGATCGAGCGCATCCGGGTTGCCAGCAGCGACTGGTGCCCGTCGCGCATGGTGGTGTCGGTGATCAGCAGCTGACGCTGCGCCTTCATCCAGTCAGCCACCGCCTGCGGGCCTTTTTGTTCCAGCAGGTTGCGGGTGCCCATCTGCGGTTCGGCCTTGGGCGCGGGGGGCCTGGCCTCTTTCAGGTCGGGGCGCGGCATCGGGCGATCCTTGGTTTCGGGATGCCCGTTCACAGTGATGTCGGCGATATAGTTCAGAACCTTGGTGCCCCGGTCGCGGCGCTTCTTGAACTGGAACAGGTCCGGTGTCTCATCGATGAACTTGGTGGTGTATTCATTCGACAGGAAAGTCGGGTGCTTTAGCAGGTTTTCGACAAATGCGATGTTGGTGGAAACACCGCGCACACGGAATTCCCGCAGCGCACGGTCCATCCGCGCAATCGCCTTTTCTGGCGTTGGGGCCCAAGCGGTCACCTTGGTCAGCAGCGAATCGTAATACCGCGTGATCACACCGCCTGCATAAGCGGTGCCGCCATCCAGACGGATGCCCATGCCGGTGGCCGAGCGATAGGCGGTGATGCGGCCATAATCGGGGATGAAGTTGTTCAGCGGGTCCTCGGTTGTCACGCGGGTCTGCAACGCGTGGCCGTTCAGGCGGATATCGTCCTGGCTGGCTTTGCCGGTGGCCTCGGCCAGCGTCTTGCCCTCGGCAATCAGGATCTGAGCCTGCACGATGTCGATGCCGGTGACTTCCTCGGTGACGGTGTGTTCCACCTGCACGCGCGGGTTCACTTCGATGAAATAGAACTTGCCGGTGTTCATATCCATCAGGAACTCGACTGTGCCCGCGCACTCATAGTTCACATGGGCGCAGATACGGCGGCCCAGCTCGCAGATTTCGGCGCGCTGTTCTTCGGTCAGGTACGGGGCAGGCGCGCGTTCCACGACCTTCTGGTTGCGGCGCTGGACCGAACAATCGCGTTCATAGAGGTGGTAGATCTCACCATGCTTGTCGCCCAGAATCTGCACTTCGACGTGACGGGCGCGGGTGATCATCTTTTCCAGATAACCCTCGCCATTGCCGAACGCCGCCTCGGCCTCGCGGCGGCCTTCCAGAACCTTTTCCTCCAGCTCATCCTCGGACAGGATCGGGCGCATACCACGGCCACCGCCGCCCCAAGACGCTTTCAGCATCAGCGGATAGCCGATCTCGGCTGCCTCGGCCTTGATGGCTGCCATGTCGTCGCCCAACACCTCGGTCGCCGGGATAACCGGAACGTCGGCGGCAATCGCCACTTTCCGGGCGCTGGCCTTGTCGCCAAGCGCGCGCATGGTCTCGGCCTTGGGTCCGATGAAGGTGATGCCGTTCTGAACGCAGGCATCCACGAAATCCGGGTTTTCGGACAGCAAACCGTAACCAGGGTGGATCGCATCTGCGCCGCTTTCTTTGGCCACCCGGATGATCTCGTCAATCGACAAATACGCCGCAACCGGTCCCAGATCTGCGCCAATGCGATAGGCCTCATCCGCCTTGAACCGGTGCAGGCCCAACTTGTCCTCCTCGGCGAAGACCGCGACGGTGCGCTTGCCCATCTCGTTGGCTGCCCGCATCACACGGATGGCAATCTCGCCGCGATTGGCAATCAGGATTTTCTTGAAGTCTGTCATTTCAGGTCCCGGTCTTAATGGCTGTGGCCTTGTGCATAGGCGGACAATACGGCCACGTACATATGTAGTTCTGGGTAGAACCGGCATGTTAACGCTCGCAAACGCCGCCCTTTTGCGCAAACTTATTGCACATGCTGCATTGCGGCATCAATCCCTCGTAGAAAAGAGCAGATTATGCCCGTTTCCCCGAATATCTTCGCTGCGCCCTTTGGAGGGATGATTCTATTTGATTTGAGCGAACAAGCCGTGAACAAACCCTTTCCCTCCGCGCCCATCCGGCGTAGTTTACCGGCATGAGCAGTTTTGACGAAATGGACGCCTTCGAAGGCGCATCGCTGTCGGCGCGGGCGATGCCTGCGACCTCGGCTGAGTACCTCAACGATCTCAACCCGGCGCAGCGCGAAGCGGTTGAGCGGCTGGATGGTCCGGTGCTGATGTTGGCTGGTGCGGGCACGGGCAAAACAAAAGCTCTGACCGCTCGGATCACCCATCTGCTCAGGACACATAGGGTGCGTGAGAATGAGATTCTGGCGGTGACCTTCACCAATAAGGCCGCGCGAGAGATGAAAGAGCGGGTAGGGCGGATGCTGGGCCGACCCGCTGAGGGGATGCCGTGGCTTGGCACCTTCCACGCAATTTGCGTCAAGCTGCTGCGTCGCCATGCGGAACTGGTTGATCTGAAATCGAACTTCACAATTTTGGACACTGACGATCAGAAACGGCTGCTAAAACAGCTGACTCAAGCCGCCAACATTGACGACAAGCGCTGGCCCGCTCGGATGCTGGCCGGGATCATCGATGACTGGAAAAACCGAGCCCTGACGCCCGACAAGGTGCCTGCTGCGGATGCGGGGGCCTATAATCACAAGGGTATCGAGCTTTATGCCCAATACCAGACCCGCCTACGCGAGCTGAATGCGGTGGATTTCGGCGACCTGTTGCTGCACATGGTCACGATTTTCCAAACCCACCCGGACGTGCTGGAGCAATACCAGCGCTGGTTCCGTTACATCCTTGTGGACGAGTACCAGGATACCAACGTCGCCCAATATCTCTGGCTTCGTCTGCTTGCAGGGGGCCACAAGAACATCTGTTGCGTCGGCGATGACGATCAGTCGATCTATGGCTGGCGCGGGGCCGAGGTGGGCAACATTCTGCGGTTCGAAAAGGACTTCCCTGGCGCCTTCGTGGTCCGGCTGGAACAGAACTACCGCTCGACCCCGCATATTCTGGCCGCTGCGTCCAACGTCATTCGTGGCAATGAAAGCCGCTTGGGCAAAGAGCTTTGGACCAACCGCGAAGAGGGTGAAAAGGTCCGTCTGATCGGCCATTGGGATGGCGAGGAAGAAGCGCGTTGGATCGGAGAAGAGATCGACGCGATGCAAGGTGGCACGCGCGGTGTGCGGCCGATGAACCTTGATGAGATCGCGATCCTCGTACGCGCTTCGCACCAGATGCGGGCGTTTGAGGATCGGTTTTTGACCATTGGTCTGCCTTACAAGGTGATTGGCGGCCCTCGATTCTATGAGCGGATGGAGATTCGCGATGCCATGGCCTATTTCCGGCTGGTGGTCAGCCCCGAGGATGATCTGGCCTTCGAGCGGATCGTGAACACACCCAAACGCGGCCTCGGCGACAAGGCGCAGCAAACGATTCAGGTGGTGGCGCGCGAGAATGGCGTGTCTCTGGTCGAAGGGGCACGGATCGCGGTCGATAACAGCCTGATCAAGGGCAAGGGTAGCAAGGCGCTGCGCGAACTGATCGACGGGTTGGCGCGGTGGAATGCAATGACGCGTGGGCCTCGGATCGAGGTGGACGATGATACGGTGATTGATGACGGTGTTTCACCGATCCGATACGGCGCGCCCGAGCATTCGCATATCGAGCTGGCGCAGATCGTCTTGGACGAATCCGGCTATACCGCGCATTGGCAGAACGAAAAGACGCCCGAGGCGCCGGGGCGGCTGGAAAACCTAAAAGAACTGGTCAATCAGCTGGACAATTTCGAAAACCTGCAAGGGTTTCTGGAGCATGTCAGTCTGGTGATGGATAACGAGCAGGACAGCGACGGGGCCAAAGTCTCGATCATGACGCTGCACGCGGCCAAGGGGCTGGAGTTTCCCGCGGTTTTCCTTCCGGGGTGGGAGGATGGATTGTTCCCCTCTCAGCGTTCGATGGACGAATCCGGTCTCAAAGGCCTCGAAGAAGAACGAAGGCTGGCCTATGTCGGTATTACCCGTGCAGAAGAGGTCTGTACGATTTCCTTTGCAGCCAACCGACGGGTGTTCGGACAATGGCAGAATTCGATGCCGTCCCGGTTCATTGATGAGTTGCCCGAAGATCATGTGGAAGTGCTGACACCTCCGGGGCTCTATGGTGGTGGTCAGCAGGCAGCCGGGATCGAAACTCGCGCAGCCGAGGCGAATGTCTATAACTCTCCGGGCTGGAAGCGGATGCAGGCGCGGCAGGGGCAATATGGCATGTCTCAGCCAAAAGAAAGCCGGAATACTGTGATTGATGCGACAGCCGTGGCCAGCTTTACGCTGGGCGAGCGAGTGTTTCACCAGAAATTCGGCTATGGCGCAGTGATCGGCATCGAAGGTGATAAAGTCGAGGTCGATTTCGACAAGGCAGGGGTGAAGAAAGTGGTCTCGCGCTTTCTGACCAACAAGGATGACGTGCCGTTCTGAAGCTTACAACCCTTCGACCAGCACAAGATTCGCCGTCGCCGTTTTTTGCCTGATCTTGGCCAATTCGACATAGTCCGGATCGTCCTTCCACGCGTTTGCGGCAGCCATATCCGGAAACTCCATCAGGACGATCCCATCTTCTTCCCAACTGCCTTCGATCACTTCAACGGGTTTTGAGGATACGGTTAGAAGCCTTCCGCCATGCCGGTCAAAGATCGGCATGAATCCTTCGAGGTATTTCTGGTACCCATCCGGGTCATGAATGGAAATCTGGGCGATGAAATAAGCGGCCATGGGAGACTCCTGACAAAGCGTTCACGACCCCAGCCTACATCTTGTGCGCAAAAAACGAAAAACGGCGGTTCCCAGGGAGGAGGAGAGGAACCGCCGTTCTTTTCTACATCAGGGCAGGGAGGAGGAAGCCCCGATGTATCCGAACCCGGGTTTGATCCCGGTATGAGGAAGACGCGGCGACGTCAGGGAGGAGGAAGACGTCGCCGCGCGCTTTCAACATCGAGGCAGGGAGGAGGAGAGCCCCGATGTATCAGGTTCCGGCGGTCAGGGCCGGTATTAGGTGCGGCAACGTCAGGGAGGAGGAGAGACGCTGCCGCTGAAATACAGGTCCGAAAGGGAGGAGGACGGACCTGATCTCGGTGTTCTTGTTGCGCTTACCGCGCGATCTGCTCTTCGGTGGCCTGTTGGGCCAGCCGGCGGATCATCGAGCGGTGCAAGCCCAGATCAGCCAATTCCCGATCTGACAGTCCCGACAATTCGTTGACTGTCTGACGGTACAGGCGATAACGAGCAACCCGGGTTTTCACGGTCTCAACCAGCATTGAGATTCCATTTGCCGGTGTGCCTTTCAGAGCTGTTTGTGTGCTTGCGACTGCCATCTTCATGATCCGTTCATTCTTACTGTTGCCGGCATCGTCCGGCGTTTGCTTGAGACTGAAGATAGGCAAATGCTGCGATTGCACAATAGTTCGCGTCGTCAATGCTGCTATGCAGCAAATGCATGGATTGGCAGGATAATCCGGTACGCCCCAATAATTGCCTTTAAAATACTGGTTTTCACGTGCGGTTGACGTTTCGTGTGTCCAGACCCTGTGATGGTGACCGCTTATCTATTGAGCGGAATTGGTGTTTGTTTGGGCATGTTGTGTCAACTCAGGAGGGGGCAAATCTTCTCGCCGCAGGTCCGGCGCCTGGGGTGATGGTGCTATGGGAAAGCATGGGTCGCCTATGGGAATGGCCTGTAAAAGGACCGCGATTCGTCCTCTTCGGCTGTCATTCATGGGTGTCTGCGCCATATAATGCATAATTCTAAAAATTATTGGGAATTCATGGGAGGAATAATCTAGGCGTCAATTCTTACATATTTAGTGTTGTTGAGCATCGGGGGCACAATTTGTGGCATATCTGATCCAAGTTTCGATTGTATTAGTCTTGATCTGAAGCCTGCATCAGGCCTCCATATGCAAATTTCCTATTGATTTCCATGAATTCCCATGGCATCCCTTGTGTACCCGATGAGGGCGAGGACAGTTGAGGGGCACCAAACGACCCCGAACCAAAAATACAAAAACAGGTTTCATACAGGCATCTCGCTTTCATCACTTAACAGATCCGGCGCGCGGGCGAGCAGACATCCCCCCAGGTGGCGCGCGCAGCTGGACATCCCGCAAAGCGGGTCAATGCGGCGGGTTGATCAGTGGCAGCAGATCAACCCGCCGTTTTACTTCCGGGGGGGACGTGAATTTTGAGGTGGGGCGCAAGCGAAAGGGACAGTCGTCTTGGCGCGCAGGTTTAGAGGCGAAAGCCAGCATAAGGTGGATACGAAGGGCAGGGTTTCGATCCCGGCCTCGTTTCGTCGTGTGCTTGAGGCCTCGGACCCCAGCTGGCAACCCGGTGACAATCCTGAACTCGTGATTGTCTATGGCGACCACCGCCGCAAATACCTTGAATGTTACACCATGGAAGCGATCGACGAGGTGGATGCCAAGATCGATGCGCTGCCACGTGGCTCGATGCAGCGTCGGATGCTTCAGCGGATGTTCCATGGTCAGTCCTTCCCGACCAATGTGGACGAAACGGGTCGTTTGGTGCTGCCCGCAAAGCTGCGCAACAAGATCGACCTTGAGAACGAGGCGTTCTTTATCGCTGCCGGTGATACCTTCCAGATCTGGAAGCCCGAGACATACGAGGCCGAGGAACTGGCCACGACCGAGGAATGGCTTGACGATCTGCCGGATGATTTCGATCCGATGCAGTATCTCGATGGCATCGGGGATGGGTGACGGCATGGCCGGCGCTCAGACCTCATCGGACAAACCTCATATCCCCGTACTGCTGCGCCCGTTGCTGGCCGCTGTGGCGCCGGTATCCGGTGCCTGGCTGGACGGCACATTCGGCGCAGGCGGCTATACTCGTGCGTTGCTGGAGGCCGGGGCCGAGAAAGTCATTGGCGTCGATCGCGACCCACTGGCATTTGAAATGGCCGCTAACTGGGCTGGGGAATACGGTGATCGGTTGGTGATGCAGCAGGGCGTGTTCTCTCGTATGGATGAATATGCACAGGATTTGGACGGCGTGGTGCTGGATCTTGGTGTCTCATCCATGCAGTTGGATCAGGCTGAACGCGGTTTTTCCTTCATGAAAGACGGTCCGTTGGACATGCGGATGAGCCAAGATGGTGAAAGCGCAGCTGATCTGGTGAATGCGGCAACCGAGACGCAATTGGCCGACATCCTGTTCCATTTCGGGGAGGAACGCGCCAGTCGTCGTATAGCAAAGGCCATCGTCAAGGCGCGGGCCGAAGAACCGATCAAAACAACTCTGCGGCTGGTCGAGATTATCGAATCCTGCCTGCCGCGCCCCAAACCGGGCCAATCGCACCCGGCGACGCGCAGCTTTCAGGGGCTACGGATCGCGGTGAACGCAGAATACGAAGAACTGTTTCAGGGGCTTATGGCCGCCGAGCGCGCTTTGAAGCCGGGGGGGCAACTGGCCGTTGTGACTTTCCATTCCATAGAAGACCGGATGGTGAAGCGGTTCTTCCAATCGCGCGCGGGCAAAACCGGACGCGCCAACCGTTATGCGCCTGAGATGGAGCAGGAGAAGCCGCAATTCACACTCAAGACCCGCAAGGCCGTTGGGCCGGATGAGCAGGAACTTGAAGAAAACCCACGTGCACGCTCGGCAAAATTGCGTGTCGCGATAAGAACGGATGCCCCGGCAGGGGAAATTGAGGCCCGGGCCATCGGCATGCCGCAATTGGGGGGAAGGGCAAGATGAAGAGTATTCTGTATGTGTTGACTGCACTATCCGTGTTCGGGCTGGCGCTTTGGGCTTATCAAGAGAACTACCGCACGCAGCAGGTGCTGAAGGAAACGCAGTCGCTGCAAGGCCAGATCGGTATGGCGCAGGCGCGACTCGCCGTGCTGAATGCTGAATGGGCCTATCTAAACCGGCCTGATCGTTTGCGTGAGCTGGCGGACTTGAATTTCGAACGTCTCAGCTTGCTGCCTCTGCGGGCTGAGCAGTTTGGTCGCGCCGATCAGATTTCCTATGGCGAGGACCCGGATCTGCCCATCGTCGACCCGCTTGAAATACAGGACGTCACTGACATTCAGGCACTGATCGAGGTGCAGGTCCCATGACCCGTACACCACTTCGCCCTCTGGCCCGAATCCTCGACGCCCGTGCAAAGGGTGAAAACCCCAAGGCGATTGAGCGAGAGAACATCCGCAAACGCCACGAAGACATGAAAGACCGCGCCCGCGCGCGCGCCGAGGGCCGCCTGTTGGTGTTGGGTCTTTTCTTCTTTTGCGCCTTTTCGGTCGTAGGCTTTCGTATGGGCGTTCTGGCGACATCCGAGGCGCAAGAACCATTGGCAAGTGCGCCGGGGGCCTCCATCGCCATGCAGCGCGCCAATATCGTGGATCGCGAAGGCCGTATTCTGGCAACCAATCTGGACACCTATTCTGTCTATGCGCAGCCACCGCTGATGATTGACCCGATCGCCGCAGCCGAGCAACTGGTCGCTATTTTCCCTGATCTGGAAAAAGAGCGTTTGGTCAAAGACTTCACCGGTAAGCGAAAATTCCTGTGGATCAAGAAGCGCATCTCGCCCGAGCAGAAGCAGGCGGTGCATGACATCGGTGATCCCGGCATCCTGTTCGGCCCGCGCGAAATGCGGCTATATCCCAATGGCAGACTCGCGGCGCATATTCTGGGCGGCTCGGGCTTTGGCCGCGAAGGTGTCAGCGCAGCCGAGGTGATCGGCGTAGCTGGCGTCGAAAAACAGTTTGACGGCTATCTGCGCGACCCGGCCAACGGCAACAAGCCGCTGCAACTGTCGCTGGATCTGACCGTTCAAGCGGCGGTAGAACAGGTGCTTTATGGTGGCATGAAGATCATGAACGCCAAAGGAGCCTCGGCGGTTTTGATGAACGCCCATACGGGCGAGGTCGTCTCGGCCGCGTCGTTGCCGTCTTTTGACCCCAATGACCGTCCGCGCCCCCCGACCTCGGGCTTTGATCCCTCGGACAGCCCGCTGTTCAATCGCTACGTACAGGGTGTCTATGAGCTGGGTTCGGTGTTCAAGATCTTCACCGCCGCGCAGGCGGTGCAGCTGGGTCTGGTGAACTCCAACACCATCATTGACACTTCCGGCCCGATGAAAATCGGGCGCTTCCCGATTGGCGAGTTTAACGGCAAGAATTATGGTGAGATCAGTGTCTCGGATGTAATCAAGTACAGCTCGAACCGAGGCACCGGGCGGCTGGCCTTGCAAATCGGGGCCGACCGGCAACAGGATTTTCTGAACGCGCTAGGCATGTTCGACCCAACGCCATTCGAGATTGTCGAGGCCAAGGGCGGGCAACCGCTCAAGCCCAAGAAATGGGGTGAGTTGAGCACCGTGACGATTTCTTATGGCCACGGCCTTTCGACCAGCCCCATGCATCTGGCCGCTGGTTACGCAGCGATTGCCAATGGCGGGTACTATGTCAGCCCCACGATCCTGCGTCGCAATGGCCCGCAATACGGCCCTCGCGTGATGTCCGAAAACACCGCCAAGCAGGCGCAAAATATGCTACGCAAAGTGGTCACGGATGGCACCGCCAGCTTTGGTGATGTCAAAGGGTACGAAGTGGCGGGAAAAACCGGTACTGCCGATAAACCCAAGCCGCGTGGCGGGTACTATGAGGACAAGGTGATTGCCACCTTCGCCACCATCTTCCCGGCTTATGATCCGAAATATGTGCTAATCGTCACGCTGGATGAACCGTCCATCGTGGCCTATGGCGAAAAGCGCCGCACGGCGGGTTGGACTGCCGTTCCCGTTGCTGCCGAACTGATTGGACGGGTGGCGCCGCTATTGGGTCTCAGACCCCGGCTTGAGCCTGAGGCGCGCGCTGCTATAACGCTGACCTCAAATTAGGCTGTCCAGCGAAAGGTGGGTCATGGGCAATCGGTCAAAGAAACTCAGCGAACTGGCCCTGACCGCACGGGGAGGGGCCAATCCCGAAATCACCGGTCTGGCTGTTGACAGCCGCGAGGTCAAAGACGGTTTCCTCTTTGCAGCCCTTCCCGGCACCCGAGTCCATGGTGGAGACTTCATCCAATACGCCTTGCGCATGGGGGCCGCCGCGATCCTGACGGACGCGAAAGGGGCCGAGATCGCCACCGACGAACTGGCCGCATCCGATGCTGCGCTGATCGTCACGGAAGACCCCCGTCAGGCACTGGCAGGGGCCGCCGCCCTATGGTTTGGCGCGCAACCGCAGACTATCGTGGCGGTCACCGGCACCAATGGAAAAACCTCGGTCGCCAGTTTCGTCCGCCAGATCTGGACCGAGCTTGGACTTGCCGCCGTCAACCTGGGCACCACTGGGGTCGAGGGCGCATGGACTGCGCCGCTGGCCCATACCACACCCGAGCCGATCACTCTGCACCGCTGTCTTGCCGAGGCTGCCGAAAATGGCGTGACCCATGCGGCGATGGAGGCCTCCTCGCACGGGCTTGAACAGCGTCGCTTGGACGGGGTGCATCTGACCGCTGCCGGGTTCTCGAATTTCACGCAGGATCATCTGGACTATCACGACACGTTCGAGGCCTATTTCGCAGCCAAGGCGGGTCTGTTTGATCGTGTGCTGCCCGAAGACGGGGTCGCTGTGGTCAACCTTGGTGATCCCAAGGGTGCTGAGATGCGCAAGATCGCCGAGGCACGCGGCCAGAATATCATCACCGTAGGCCCTGAGGGTTCTGATCTTTGTCTTCTGAATCAACGCTTTGACGCGACCGGGCAGGATTTGCGCTTTTCATGGAAAGGCAAGGCCTATCAAGCCCGCCTGAATCTGATCGGCGGCTTTCAGGCCGAGAACGTTTTGCTGGCTTGCGGATTGGTCATCGCGGCGGGCGAGGACCCCGACCGCGTGTTCGATACCTTGCCGCACCTGATAACCGTGCGCGGGCGGATGCAGCTGGCTGCCACACGTGACAACGGCGCGGCGGTGTTTGTCGATTACGCTCATACGCCGGATGCCGTGGCCACTGCACTGAAGGCGATGCGCCCGCATGTCATGGGACGTCTGATCGCCATTGTTGGTGCAGGCGGTGACCGAGACGCCACTAAACGCCCATTGATGGGGCGGGCCGCTGCTGAAAACGCCGATGTGGTCTTTGTTACCGATGACAATCCACGCAGCGAAGACCCGGCCACCATCCGCGGTGCTGTCATGTTGGGCGCACCCGAAGCCACGGAAGTCGGCGACCGGGCCGAGGCCATCCTGCGCGGCATCGACGCGCTGCAACCGGGCGACGCTCTGCTGATTGCGGGCAAGGGACACGAAACCGGCCAGATCGTCGGAGATCAGGTCCTGCCCTTTGACGATGTGGAACAGGCCAGTATCAGCGTTGCCGCGCTGGACGGGAGGGTCGCATGACGCTCTGGACCGCAGCCGAGGCCGCAGAGGCTACCAACGGGCGCGCCACCACCGATTGGCAGGTGAACGGCGTCTCCATCGACACGCGCACCCTGCAGCCGGGTGACCTGTTCGTTGCGTTGAAGGCTGCCCGCGACGGCCATGATTTCGTCGCCCAAGCGCTTGAAAAAGGCGCAGGCGCAGCGCTTGTGTCGCATATTCCCGAAGGCGTGCCCGAAGATGCACCGCTGTTGATCGTCGACGATGTGCAGACGGGTCTAGAGGCGTTGGGGCAGGCGGCTCGCGCCCGGACAGGTGCACGCGTGGTGGGGGTGACTGGCAGCGTGGGTAAAACCTCGACCAAGGAAATGCTGGCCAGCATTCTGGAGACGCAAGGCAAAACTCATGCCAGCGTCGCCAGCTACAATAACCATTGGGGCGTGCCTTTGACGCTGGCGCGAATGCCGCGCGACACCGAGTTCGCAGTGATCGAGATCGGCATGAATCATCCGGGCGAAATCGCTCCGCTGGCGCGTCAGGCGCAACCGCATGTGGGGCTGGTGACCACAGTAGCCGCCGTCCACCTCGAAGCCTTCGACTCGGTTGCGGGTATTGCTTTTGAAAAGGCTGCGATCTTCGACGGGCTGGCCGAGGGCGGCACCGCTATCGTCAACGCCGATATCGAACACGCGGGCATCTTGCGCGACTGCGCCGCTGCGCATGGTGCAAGGATCGTCGAATTTGGCCACAAGGCGCGGGACTATGCGCTGACCAACGTGCTCCAAGGCCCTGACTCGGTGCGGGGACACGGTATTGTCGGCGGCGCAGACATCACATTCGATGTCCAATCCGCGGGAACTCACTTTGCTATGAATGCGCTGGGCGCTCTGGCGGCCTGTGTCGCGCTGGGGGTCGATCTGGATCAGGCGATTGCCGGTCTGCGCGGCTGGTCTCCGGTCAAAGGGCGCGGTGTGCGCGAGGTGATCGCGCTGCCAGATGGCGGGCAGATTGAACTGCTCGATGACAGCTACAACGCCAATCCAACCTCGATGGAGGCCGCTCTCGACGTGCTGTCTGCGTCGGCGGGCAAACGCAAGATCGCGTTTCTGGGCGACATGAAAGAGCTTGGTGCGCAAGAGCAGGCGATGCACGCCGCCATGGCCGAGGTGCCTGCGATGGCGCATGTCGATCAGGTTCATTGCATCGGCCCGTTGATGCAAGCGCTGCATCAGGCTCTGCCCGAGGGCAAGCGCGGGTTGTCGACGGAAACCAGCGATGAGATGGCCGCCCATCTGCCGGAATTGATCCGTAGCGGCGATGTAGTGATGGCCAAGGGCTCTCTCAGCATGGCTCTGGCGCAGATCGTTGACGGTCTGCGGCAAATGGGGCATGGCAGCGCGCCAGAGAGCCGCCGTATTGTGAGAAAGGTTTTGTAATGCTCTATTGGTTAACCGCCCTGTCGGACGGAGGGGATTTCTGGAACCTCTTCCGCTATATCACCTTCCGGGCAGGGGGCGCCTTTCTGACTGCGCTGATCTTTGGGTTTTTGTTCGGAAAACCCTTGATCAACGTATTGCGCAAACGGCAAGGCAAAGGTCAACCGATCCGCGATGACGGCCCCGAAGCGCATCTGTCCAAGGCTGGAACCCCTACCATGGGCGGGCTGCTGATCGTGGGTGCGCTGGTCACCTCGACCCTGATCTGGGCGCGCTGGGACAATCCATATGTCTGGATGGTACTGTTCGTGACGCTGGCCTATGCGGCCATCGGCTTTGCGGACGATTATGCCAAGGTCTCAAAGCAGAACTCCAAGGGCGTTTCCGGTAAAATGCGGTTGGCGCTGGGGATCATCATCGCCGTGCTGGCGTCACTCTGGGCGACGCTGCACCATCCCAGCGATTTGCAAAACCAACTGGCTCTGCCGGTGTTCAAGGATACGCTGATCAATCTTGGCCTTTTCTATATCCCCTTTGCGGTGATCGTCATTGTGGGTGCGGCCAACGCGGTGAACCTGACAGATGGTCTGGACGGGCTGGCGATCATGCCCGCGATGATCGCGGCCTCGACCCTTGGTGTGATTGCCTATGCGGTTGGGCGGGTCGACTTCACCGAGTATCTTGATGTTCACTATGTGCCTGGCACCGGTGAAATCTTCATCTTCACTTCAGCGCTGTTCGGTGCGGGGCTGGGATTCTTGTGGTACAACGCCCCTCCGGCGGCGGTTTTCATGGGTGATACCGGATCACTGGCTCTGGGTGGTGCGCTGGGCGCGATTGCCGTGGCTACCAAACACGAGTTGGTATTGGCAGTCGTGGGCGGGCTGTTCGTGGTTGAAGCTTTAAGTGTGATCATCCAGGTTCTATATTTCAAACGGACCGGAAAGCGCGTGTTCCTGATGGCGCCGATCCATCACCATTATGAGAAAAAGGGTTGGGCTGAACCCACCATCGTGATCCGGTTCTGGATCATTTCACTGATCTTAGCGATGATCGGGCTGGCGACGCTGAAAGTCAGATGAGCCCGCGTTGCATCGTGCTTTCTGGATGCTCCGGTGGTGGCAAATCAACACTGCTGGAGGAGATGGCCCGACGCGGATATTCAACAGTTTCCGAGCCGGGTCGTCGTGTCATTGCCGAGGAAAGACAAGGTGGTGGTCGCGCTCTGCCTTGGGTCAACTCCGAGGTATTCTGCCGCAGGATCATTGAACTTGCGATATCTGACTTCAGCAATGCCAAAGATGATCTTGTGCTATTTGATCGTTCGGCATTGGACGCGCTGATTTGGTTTGATCGAACCGGTACACCGTTGGAGACCAAAGTGCGTGAACAGATACTACACTTGGGCTACGACCCATGCGTGTTTCTCTTTCCTCCTTGGCCTGAGATATTCGAACAGGATGATGACCGGCGGCACAACTTGGCCGCAGCTATTGCGGAATACGATGCTTTGTGCGACCGGTTACCAGACTATGGGTTCGTAATAGAAAACGTTCCAAAAGGGCCGGTCTCTTGGCGGGCGGACTGGCTGGAAGAGCGGCTCGGATAGAAGGTGTATGGCAATGATCCCGGTCAAAGGGTTTTCAGGGCAGAAAGTAGCGGTTCTGGGGCTAGGTCGGTCGGGTCTGACCACCGCACGAGCGCTGCGCGCTGGCAGGGCTGAGCCGATCTGCTGGGATGACAACCCCGCCGCGCGTGAAGCGGCAGAGGTCGAGGGATTCTCGTGTGTCGATCTGCGCCGCCACGGGGCGTTTGACGATATTGCCGCACTAATTGTCTCGCCCGGCATCCCTCATCTCTACCCCGCGCCGAACTCGGTTGTGGCCGCTGCATTGGAAGCCGGAGTTCCGGTCGACAATGATATAGGTCTGTTCTTTCGCTCTTTCGCAGGCCCTGAATGGAACAACTACGACATCCCACCGCGCGTCATCGCGGTGACGGGATCGAATGGCAAATCAACCACCGCTGCGTTGATCCAACACATCCTGACCGAGGCCGGGCGCGACTCGCAACTGGCGGGTAACATTGGGCGCGGCGTGCTGGACATCGACCCAGGTGGCGATGGATCTGTCGTGGTACTGGAGCTATCGAGCTACCAGACCGAACTGGCCCGCGCACTGACGCCGGATGTGGCGGTTTTCACCAATCTTTCACCTGATCACTTGGATCGACATGGTGGAATGGGTGGTTACTTTGCCGCCAAACGTCGCCTGTTCGCCGAAGGCGGCCCGGACCGCGCCGTGATCGGCATCGATGAAGCCGAGGGCGCGTTTCTGGCCGGGCAACTGGCCGAGGGGCCGTCGGATGACCGGGTGATCCGCGTCTCGGTGGCGCGCAAGCTGACCGGGGCGGGTTGGCAGGTCTTTGCCCGCAAGGGTTTCCTGTCGGAATACCGCAAGGGCCGTCAGGCCGGATCGATCGACCTGCGTGAGATCAAGGGCCTGCCCGGTGCGCATAATCACCAGAACGCATGTGCTGCCTATGCCGCCTGTCGCTCATTGGGCCTTGCGCCGCGCGTCATAGAAGATGCGCTGCACAGTTTCCCCGGTCTGCCGCATCGTAGCCAGATCATCGCCGAGGCGGATGGCGTGACCTATGTGAACGACTCGAAAGCTACCAACGTAGATAGCGCCCTCAAAGCCTTGAGCGCGTTCAAGAAGATACGTTGGATCTGTGGCGGGCTTGAGAAAGAAGGCGGGCTTGAGGCGCTGAACGGGGCAGGGGACCACGTAATCAAGGCCTACGTCATCGGGCGTGAGGCGGCGAGCTTTGCAATGCAGTTGCAGGCCGATGCGCAAGTCTGCACCACTATGGAAGCGGCGGTTATGCAGGCCATGGCCGATGCGCAGCCCGGTGAAACCGTTCTATTGGCACCTGCTGCGGCCAGTTTCGACCAGTATGACAACTTCGAACAACGTGGCGATGACTTCGTGGTTCAGGTTAAAAAACGCCTCTGAAAGCAATGCGTTTGCAATAGATCGCCGGTTCGGCGAAGCTGTGGGCCTATCTGCTTGACGCACTGCCTGCATTGGTTTTTGCCTTCAGGAAATTCAACACGAGGTCATGAATATGCCAAACCGTAAACTTCTTCTGGTCGTTCCAGCGCTGCTGGCTGCTGCGGCTTGCACCAATACCGGGGCCAACTATCAGCCCGTGATCGATGGCCCGGTAGGCCCTAACTACAACTCGGACCTGTATCAGTGCCAGCAACTTGCAGCCTCGCAGGCCAGCGTTGACGGATCGACCGCAGGTAATGCCGCAATCGGCGCTGCAGGTGCTGCAGCCGTCACCGGCATCGTTCAGGACAGCAGCGACAACCTGGGTCGCGCCGCCGTTGCCGGTGCGTTGGTTGGAGCAGGCGCTGACGTGATCAACAAGAACCAGAACAAGGAAGTCATCGTGCGCAACTGTATGCGCGGACGGGGTTACAACGTCGTAGGCTAACGGCTTGCGATGGCACTTCCGGCGGCGTGACCCGAGGACCACGCCCATTGGAAGTTGTAACCGCCAAGCCAGCCGGTGACATCCACCGCTTCACCAATGACATAGAGGCCGGGGACATCCCTGGCCTCCATGGTTTTGGACGACAGCCCGTCAGTGTCGATCCCGCCCAGAGTGACCTCGGCGGTGCGATAGCCCTCGGTGCCCGACGGCGTAAGCCGCCAGTTGGACAATGCGGCGATCAGTTCCGACAGCGCCGTGTCGGACTGATCCGCAAGATTGCCCTTCATCGGGATATGGTGTGCGAGGTATTCCACCAGACGCGTGGGCAGGTGGCGTGCCAATTCGGTGGTCAGCGCCTTGCGCCCAACAGCCTGCCGCTGATCGCGAAGCAGATCGTATAAAGGCAAATCGGGGATCAGGTTGACCCATATTGCCTCACCCTCGCGCCAGTACGAAGACAATTGCAGCACCGAAGGACCGCTCAACCCGCGATGGGTGAACAACAACGCCTCGTCGAAACTGCTGTGCTCGTTTGACAGTCGAGCGGGCAAAGAGACGCCGGACAAATCCTTGAACCGTCCGTCCGAGAAGGTGAACGGCACCAGCGCCGCCCGTGTCTCGGTTATCTGCAGCCCGAATTGCTGCGCGATGTCATAGGCCAACCCCGTTGCGCCCATTTTGGGGATCGATTTGCCACCCGTGGCCAGAACCAGATTGCAACAGGTCAGAGGGATATGCTTGCCATCGCGTTCGACATCCAAAGCGAAACCGCTTTCGGTTTTGCGCAAGTTGCGCAGCGACGTCTGCACCCAAAGCTCGGCCTCGGCCTTGGCCATTTCATTCAGCAGCATCTGGACGATCTGTTTCGAAGACCCGTCGCAGAACAATTGCCCAAGCGTTTTTTCATGCCATGCAATGCCATGGCGATCGACCAGTTCGATGAAGTCCCACTGTGTATATCGCGCCAGCGCTGATTTGCTGAAATGTGGATTCTGAGACAGGAAATTGCCCGGTCCCGCATACATATTGGTGAAATTGCATCGTCCACCACCCGAGATGCGGATCTTTTCTCCGGGAGCTTTTGCATGGTCGATCACCAGCGCTTGGCCACCGCAATGGGCTGCGCACATCATGCCGGCCGCGCCAGCACCGAGGATGATCGTCTCGAAATCCATATGCTGCGCATGGCGTGGATTGTGAGCGATGGCAAGAGCGCAGACCAAAACGGTGTGGGTTTGGCCCACAGAATTTCTCAGCGGCACTTGGGTTTGTGCCATATGGTATGTGGATTTTTAGTCGTAGTGCATTCTGACATGCTAGGCTCTGTGCTAATGCTTGCCGGTTAGATCCATTTAAAGGGATAAAAATATGCGCTTTCCAAACTTCATTACAGACTTTCCAAGACTAGACGTGCCATTTCCCGAAGACGTCGTGCAGACGGCAGTCATTCGATCTGATGCTGGTTTGGTTGCCTTTTTTACTTTTCTTAAAGAAATGGAACTCCCACTACATTCACATGGTGCCCAATGGGGTACGGTGGTGGAAGGAGAAATTGAACTCACCATTGGCGGAGAGACGAAAGTTTATCTGCCCGGCGACAGCTATTCTATCCCAGCCGGAGTGGAGCATGGCGGGCGCATCAAGGCGGGTTCCCGAGTGATCGATGTGTTTGAAGAGCCTGACAGATACCCCATCAAAGACTGACGATTTACTTTTTGAACAATGACGTTGGGCGCGGTTGATATTTGGATGAACTCAAACCGAGCCTCAACGGGCCGTCGATCAGAACAGGCAGCATGCGCTGCTTGAATGCATGCGCGTTTGTCAACGGCGGCTCATCGTTCCGGAATTCCAGTTCTGCCTGTCATTCTGCTAGCCCAAATGTAAAAATCCCTGTAGACTCTCAATCAGATCCCAAAAACGGGACGTTAACGAGGCAGATAGTGGCGGTATCTCATGACTGAGATGGTGTATGGCGCGGTCCAGGACCAGCGCGGAGAACCGATTCTTCCGAAGTGGTGGCGAACGATTGATCGCTGGACGATGTCCTGCGTTCTGATCCTGTTTGTCATCGGGCTTTTGCTTGGGCTGGCCTCGTCGCCGCCACTGGCGGGGCGTAACGGGTTCGATCCTTTCCACTATGTAGAACGTCAGGCGATCTTTGGCGGGCTGGCGCTGGTCGCGATGCTGCTGACCTCAATGATGTCGCCGACACTGGTGCGGCGGCTGGCGATTCTGGGCTTTCTGGCCTCGTTCGTGGCGCTGGCCTTCCTGCCGGTCTTCGGTACAGACTTTGGCAAAGGCGCGGTGCGCTGGTATTCGCTGGGTTTTGCCTCGTTGCAGCCATCCGAGTTCCTCAAGCCCGGTTTTGTCGTGGTGGCCGCATGGCTGTTGGCCGCATCACAGGAAATCAACGGCCCGCCGGGGCGGTTGTGGTCCTTTGCACTGTGTATTTCCATCGTGGCAATGCTGGTGATGCAGCCCGATTTCGGGCAGGCCTGCCTTATCCTTTTTGGTTGGGGTGTGATGTATTTTGTCGCCGGAGCCCCGATGCTATTGCTGGTCGGCATGGCCGGGGCGGTCGTTCTGGGCGGCATGTTTGCCTATTCCAATTCCGAGCACTTTGCCCGTCGTATCGATGGTTTCCTTAATCAGGAACTCGATCCGACCACCCAGCTTGGGTATGCCACCAATGCTATCCGCGAAGGCGGTCTGTTCGGCGTCGGCGTGGGTGAGGGGCAGGTCAAGTGGTCTCTGCCTGATGCGCATACGGATTTCATCATCGCGGTCGCGGCCGAAGAATACGGGCTGATTTTGGTGCTGATTATCATCGCGCTGTACTCGCTGATCGTTGTGCGTTCGCTGCTGCGGCTGATGCGCGAACGCGACATGTTCATCCGTCTGGCTGGCACTGGTCTGGCCTGCATGTTTGGCGTGCAGGCTATGATCAACATGGGCGTCGCCGTGAGACTTCTGCCCGCCAAGGGCATGACGTTGCCCTTTGTCAGTTATGGCGGATCGTCTCTGATTGCTGGCGGCATCGCGGTTGGCATGTTGCTGGCCTTTACCCGAACCCGCCCGCAGGGCGAGCTGGGCGACATTCTGCGCGGACGAGGCTGATGGGCAAACCTTATCTACTAGTCGCAGCAGGTGGCACCGGGGGCCACATGTTCCCCGCGCAGGCGTTGGCCGAGGCGATGCTGCAGAAAGGCTGGCGTGTGCGCCTGTCCACCGACCCGCGCGGAGCGCGCTATACCGGCGCGTTCCCCGCAGACGTCGAGATTGTCGAGGCATCCTCGGCCACCTTCGCCCGAGGCGGATTAGCGGCCAAGATGTTGGTTGGACCCAAGATTGCTGCTGGAGTCACTGGCATGGCTGTGCAGATGATGCGTGACAAGCCGAATGTGGTGGTGGGCTTTGGCGGCTATCCGTCGATACCGGCGCTGGGCGCGGCCATCCTGCTGAAGCTGCCGCGTATGATCCATGAACAAAATGGCGTTCTGGGCCGGGTAAACCAACTGTTTGCCACCCGTGTGGCTCAAGTGGCCTGTGGTGTCTGGCCCACCGATTTGCCTGAAGGGTCCAAGGGCATACACACTGGTAACCCGGTTCGCGCCTCCGTTCTTGAACGCGCTGCTGCCCCCTATATCCCGCCTGGGGAGTACCCGATGTCCGTCCTGGTGATGGGCGGCTCTCAGGGCGCACGTATCCTCAGTGACGTGGTGCCGGGTGCCATCGCTGCGCTGCCTGAAGATCTGCGCGGGTATATCCGCGTCTCGCATCAGGCCCGCGATGAGGATGGTGAACGGGTCAAGGCCTTTTACGCCGATCACGGCATACGCGCCGATGTACAGCCTTTCTTTGACGACGTACCTCGCCGTATGTCCGACGCGCAGCTGGTTGTCAGCCGGTCAGGTGCCTCCAGTATCGCCGACATTTCCGTGATTGGCCGCCCGTCGATTTTGATCCCGCTTGCCACGGCTGCCGGAGATCATCAAACAGCCAATGCGCGTGGATTGGTTCAGGCAGGCGGTGCGATCATGATCCCCGAAAACGCCCTTGACGTTCCCGCGCTGACACAGCAAATGACCACGGTTCTCACCAACCCCGAAGCCGCACAGCAAATGGCCCATGCCGCGCTATCGGTCGGGGCACCGGACGCCACCGAGCGTCTGGTCGCCCTTGTCGAGCAACTGGCGCAGAAGGAGACCTCATGAATCCAGCAACCAAACTGCCGCAGGACGTCGGACCGATCCACTTCGTGGGCATCGGTGGGATCGGGATGTCGGGTATCGCAGAGGTGCTTTTGAACCTTGGCTACCGTGTACAAGGTTCGGACTTGAAAACCTCGAAGATTACTGACCGGCTGGCTGGGCTGGGTGCTGAGATTTTCGAAGGCCAGCGTGCCGAGAACTTGCAGAACGCCGCCGTGGTCGTGGTCTCAACTGCGATCAAACCGGGGAACCCGGAACTGGACGAGGCACGCGCGCAGGGCCTGCCCGTCGTCCGTCGCGCCGACATGCTGGCGGAACTCATGCGCCTGCGCTCGAACATTGCCATCGCCGGAACTCACGGTAAGACCACAACAACCACTATGATGGCGGAACTGATGGTCGCCGGCGATTTCGATCCCACCGTCATCAATGGCGGCATCATCCACGCCTATGGGAGCAACGCCCGCATGGGGCAGGGCGAATGGATGGTGGTTGAAGCGGATGAGAGCGACGGCTCATTCAATCGCCTGCCTGCAACCATCGCCATCGTCACCAATATCGACCCCGAGCATATGGAGCACTGGGGCGATTTCGACCAACTGCGCGACGGGTTTTACGAGTTCGTCTCGAACCTGCCGTTTTATGGCTTGGCCGTCTGCTGCACAGATCATGCCGAGGTGCAGGCGCTTGTTGGCCGCATCTCCGACCGCCGCGTGCGCACCTATGGTTTCAACGCACAGGCCGATGTGCGGGCCGAAAACCTGACCTATAAGGGTGGCGTCGCCCATTTCGACATCCACCTACGCCATGAAGACAAGGTGATCGAAGGTTGCACCTTGCCAATGCCCGGCGACCACAATGTCTCTAATGCGCTGAGCGCCGTGGCCGTGGCCCGTCATCTGGGCATGAAGGCCAGTGAAATCCGCGATGCGCTGGCCGATTTCGGCGGCGTCAACCGCCGCTTTACCAAGGTCGGGGAAATTAACGGCGTCACCATCATCGACGATTACGGCCACCACCCGGTCGAAATCGCCGCCGTTCTCAAGGCCGCACGTCAGGCCACCGAGGGCCGCGTCATCGCAGTCCACCAGCCGCACCGCTACTCCCGCCTGTCCGACCTGTTCGACGATTTCTGCACCTGCTTCAACGACGCCGACGTGGTCGCTATTGCGGAGGTCTTTGCTGCAGGCGAAGATCCGATCGAAGGTGCCAGCCGTGACGATCTTGTGCAGGGCCTGATCCGCCACGGCCACCGCCACGCGCGCGCGATCTTGAACGAAGAAGACCTGGCCCGCCTTGTCCGTGAACAGGCCCGCCCGGGCGATATGGTCGTCTGCCTCGGCGCAGGTACGATCAGCACCTGGGCCAACGGTTTGCCTGACCGGTTAATCGCCAAAGCGAGCTAACCTCGTGGCGCTATCGCTCATACTCGCCTGCGTCTGGGTCTTCGCTTCCACCATTGTGGCGATGCTGCCGATGCGCCTGCAATTCCCACCGGGTGTTGTACTGTTTGCCAGCGCGCCTGCTCTGATTCTGTGGCTGAGTTTAGACTATGGCTGGTTCGTCGGAATCCTGGCTGCTGGCGGTTTTGTTTCGATGTACCGCAACCCGATCCGCTACTACTGGCGCAAGTGGACGGGTAAAGAGGTGTCGGAATGAACTGGTCGATTGCGCTTGCCGGTCTGTGGGGTGTTGTCGCCAACGTGTTGGCGATGTTGCCCAGCAAGGACAACCATTGGCGGCGCGCCTATTTCCTGATCGCCGTTGGCGTCCCTATCCTAGGCTATGTCACCTATGAAAATGGTCCATGGATCGGGCTGCTGGTTCTGGCTGCAGGTATGTCAGTTCTGCGTTGGCCGGTGATTTACCTCACCCGTTGGACAAAGGCGAAAATGCAGGGCATGAAGGCGGCGAACAAGTAACTGGCCATTTTCAGGAGGCCCCCATGGTCGACATCGCCACTTTCGCCTATTTGCCGCTGATTACCCTGATCCTCGGGACGCTTGCGGGTTTTGTCGCCGCGCGCTGGATCGGCCTCAAGGCACTGCTGTGGCTGATCGGGCTGACCTCGGCCCTTGGTCTGGTACTGATCATAATGCTGGCCAGTGTCGGCACCGGGGAAGAGGAACAGGCGTTCGGCCCCTTCGTCTGGCTGACCGGTGCGGTCCTGCCCTTCCTGTTTGCGGTGATCATGGGTGGAGTAGGCGGGCGCAGCCTTGCATCCCGGGAAGGCGCATGAGCGAGCTGCCCGACGTCCGTGGCCGCCTGTCCGCGGCGCGTTCTCTTTCCGAACTCACCTGGCTGCGCGTCGGCGGACCAGCGGATTATCTGTTTCAACCCGCCGATACCGAAGACCTTCAGTCGTTTCTGCGTGATCTGCCTGCGGATGTTCCCATCTTTCCTATGGGTGTCGGATCCAATCTGATCGTCCGTGATGGTGGTCTGCGGGCGGTGGTGATCCGATTGGGGCGCGGGTTCAATGGTATCTCGGTCGACGGCAATACCGTCAGCGCGGGTGCCGCCGCGCTGGATGCGCATGTGGCGCGTAAAGCAGCGGATGGAGGTGTGGACCTGACTTTCCTGCGCACGATACCCGGGTCGATCGGCGGGGCCGTGCGCATGAACGCGGGCTGTTACGGCAGCTATACTGCGGATGTGCTGCAAAAGGCTACCGTAGTCACCCGCGCCGGAGAGATCGTGGACCTGACCCCGCAAGACTTCAGCTTCCGCTATCGCCAGTCCGACCTGCCCGAAGGCGCGGTGCTGATCTCGGCGACGTTTCAAGGCCCCTCGGGCGATCCAGCTGAGCTGCACGCTCGCATGGAGGCGCAGCTAAAAAAGCGCGACGAAACTCAACCCACCAAGGACCGCAGCGCCGGGTCGACCTTCCGTAATCCAGCCGGGTTCTCGTCGACTGGGCGCGCGGACGATGTGCATGACCTCAAGGCGTGGAAAGTGATCGATGACGCGGGTATGCGCGGGGCCACCAAAGGTGGTGCGCAGATGAGCCCCAAGCACTCGAATTTCTTGATCAACACGGGCGATGCGACCGCCGCGGACCTGGAAGGTCTGGGTGAAGAGGTGCGAAAAAAGGTTTACGAAACAAGCGGCATCACGCTAGAGTGGGAAATCATGCGGGTCGGTGATCCGCTGAAAGAATAAAGCCCCGACCGTCAGACCATAACAGGCAAATTAGGACGACGGATCAAAGGCATAAACGCAGTACGGACCACCACATAAGGTCCGGGGACATTGAGGCGCACATTGGGTATGTCGAGCAGGACAAACCCCAAAGTGGCGGTGTTGATGGGCGGCCCCTCGGCGGAACGCGAGGTGTCTCTCAGCTCTGGGCGCGAATGCGCAGCCGCTCTTGTGGGTGAAGGCTTTGAAGTGGTCGAACTGGACGCAGGTCCGGACCTTGCTGCTCGCCTTACCGATATCCAACCCGATGTGGTGTTCAACGCCCTGCATGGACGCTGGGGCGAGGATGGCTGTGTGCAGGGGCTACTGGAATGGATGCGCATTCCTTACACGCATTCCGGCGTGCTGGCTTCGGCCCTTGCGATGGACAAGCAACGCAGCAAAGAGGTCTACGCCGCCCAAGGATTACCTATCGTACCCAGCCTGATCGTTCCCAAGGTCGAGGTGGTCGAGGTCCATGTGATGGAGCCGCCCTATGTGGCTAAGCCCAACAACGAAGGTTCCAGCGTCGGCATCTATATCGTGCATGAAAATGCCAACGGCCCGCCGCAACTGGACGAGGCGATGCCTGATCAGGTGATGGTCGAGAAATACGTCGCGGGCCGTGAACTGACCGTGACCGTGATGGGCGATCGCGCCCTGACGGTGACCGAGATCATGACCGATGGCGGTTGGTACGATTATGATGCCAAGTACAAGCCCGGCGGCTCGTGGCATGTGCTGCCCGCCGAGATCCCGCAGGATATCTTTGACCGCTGCATGGACTATGCGGTTAAGGCGCATAATGCGCTGGGGTGTCGCGGCGTGTCCCGCACCGATTTCCGCTGGGATGACAGCAAGGGTGCCGACGGGCTGTTCCTGCTGGAAACCAACACCCAGCCCGGCATGACGCCGACTTCGCTGGTGCCCGAACAGGCCGAGCATCTTGGCATCAGTTTCGGCCAGCTCTGCGCCTGGATGGTGGAGGATGCCTCATGCGACCGCTGACCGCCACCCGCGCGCCGGTGATCCACCGGACCAAACCGTTGGCGGGGCCGGATGCCGATTTCACCGCCGCGCCAAGGCCCGAGCCCAAAACCGAACCTAAGCTGCATTTGCGCGGGGCGCGTCTTTTTGGCCGCGCGCGCAACGCGGACCCCGCGCCCTCGCGCCTCAGCTACCGCTTTCAGCGCTGGATGCTCACCCCCGGCATCCGGCGCGGGCTAAAAATTGGCCTGCCGGTTCTGGCCGTCTTTGGTTTGGTGGGTGGCTTCTTTGCCGCCGAAGAACGTCGTGAGGCGGTCAGTACCTATATCGCCGACATCAAGACCTCGATCCAGGAGCGCCCCGAATTCATGGTCAACTTGATGGCCATCGACGGGGCAGGAACCGCACTGTCTGAGGATATCCGCGAGATCGTGCCGCTCGATTTCCCGCTCAGCTCGTGGGATCTGGATGTGGAGTTGATCCGCGACACCATCACCGGGCTTGACCCGGTGAAATCGGCAACCGTACGCATTCGCCCTGGCGGGATTCTTCAGGTTGATGTGGTCGAACGCCAGCCGGTCATCGTCTGGCGCACCCGAGACGGGATCGAGCTATTGGATGAAACCGGAGCTCATGTTGACCGTGTTTCAGCACGCGCCGATCACGCAGCCCTGCCACTGATCGCAGGGAAGGGCGCGAACAAACATGTCCCCGAGGCGCTGCAAATCCTGACCACAGCCCGCAGCTTGGGCGAACGCGTGCGCGGTTTGGTGCGCGTTGGCGAACGGCGCTGGGATCTGGTGCTGGATCGAAACCAGCGCATCATGTTGCCGACCGAACGTCCGGCGCGCGCGCTGGAACGCGTGTTGGCGGTGAACGAGGTTCAGGACCTTCTGGAACGTGACGTGGCCGTGGTCGACATGCGACTGGGGCAGCGACCGACCATCCGAATGAACAAAACGGCCAGCGAAGACTGGTGGAACACAAAAGTAGATGTGAGTAGCGGGCAGTAACGACCATGATGACCGATCTTTATCAGTCCCAAAGGGCTATGCGGCAGATGCGCCGACAGGCAATGCAACGCGGTGTAGTTGCTATCCTGGATGTCGGCAGCTCCAAAATCGCTTGCCTTGTATTGCGCTTCGACGGGACGGGGCGGTTGTCCGAGGATAACTCGATCGGCTCGATGGCCGGACAAACCGGTTTCCGGGTCATTGGCGCTGCGACCACCCGTTCGCGCGGGGTGCAGTTCGGCGAGGTTACCGCGATGCAGGAAACCGAGCGCGCCATCCGCACCGCGCTGCAGGCGGCGCAGAAGATGGCCGATATCCGCGTCGATCACGTGATTGCATCCTTCTCAGGGGCGAACCCGCGTTCCTACGGGCTGGATGCGCAGGTTGATCTGGAAGGCCAATTGGTTACTGAAGCCGAGGTCGGTCGTGTCCTGAACGCCTGCGACGTGCCCGATTACGGCGAAGGGCGCGAGGTACTGCATGCGCAACCGGTGAATTTCGCGCTCGACAACCGCTCGGGACTAATCGATCCGCGTGGACAGTTGGGGCAGAGCCTTGCAGTGGATATGCACATGCTAACCGTCGATGCGGTGGCGATCCAGAACATCGTCCGCTGCATCAAGCGCTGCGATCTGGAGCTGGCAGGGATTGCGAACTCAGCCTATGTCTCGGGCATTTCCGCATTGGTCGAGGACGAACAGGAGTTGGGCGCGGCCTGTATTGATTTGGGCGGCGGCACCACCAGCATCTCGATCTTCATGAAGAAACACATGATCTATGCCGATTGCGTGCGCATGGGCGGGGATCACGTGACCAGCGACATTTCGATGGGCCTCGGCGTGCCCGCAGCGGTGGCCGAACGGATCAAGACCTTTAACGGTGGCGTTCACGCGACCGGAGCCGATGATCGCGACCTGATCGACATCGGTGGCGATACTGGCGATTGGGAGCATGACCGCCGTACCGTCAGCCGTGCCGAGTTGATCGGCATCATGCGCCCCCGCGTCGAGGAGATTCTCGAAGAGGTGCGTACTCGTCTGGACGCTGCCGGTTTCGACCACCTGCCAAGCCAGCAGATCGTTCTGACTGGTGGTGGCAGCCAGATCATGGGGCTAGACGGGCTTGCCAGCCGGATTCTGGGTCAGCGTGTTCGTTTGGGCCGCCCGCTGCGCGTTCATGGCTTGCCGCAATCCGCGACCGGACCCGGTTTTTCTTCGGCAGTGGGGCTTAGCCTGTTTGCGGCGCATCCTCAGGACGAATGGTGGGATTTTGAGATCCCGGTCGACACCTATGCCGCGCGCCCGTTCAAGCGCGCCGTGCGCTGGTTCCGTGACAATTGGTAATGCCCTGCGTGGTGCAGCCGTTGGCGCGGCCCTTGGGCCCGCTGCGGCCCCGGCTCAAACCCTGATTACGCCAGAGGCGTTTCTGAGCGCCGTCGTTGGCAAAACGATCACCTTCCATGAAATCCGAAGCGGTATGTTGGTCGGAACTGAGGAATTTCTCAGCCCGACTCTCTCGGTCTGGCGGATGGAGGGGCGGGGCTGTGTCTATGGCCAGATCACCACGCCAAATGGCCAGATCTGTTTTCTGTACGATGATGCGCCCGATGGCCTGCTAGTCTGCTGGTGGCCCTACCTGTACAATGACCGGCTGATGGTGCGGCTGGCGCGCTTCGTCGGCAGCGAAACGCAAGAGGTCCGTAGCATCTCTGAAGATGGCCTGAATTGCCCAAGTGCCCCGGTAGGCTAAAGAAATCAGTTGCGGCAACTGCCAAATTGCCGCAAAATAAGGTTCAAGGCCCGGCAGAGGCCCAGCGGCAGGACATTGAGCAGTTTTCCGCGACCAAACGAGTGACTAAAAGTTTTCGCATCCCCTCAAGGCGGGTGGGGTCTTTCCGTGTGTAGTGGCGCATGAGCCTTTCGCCGCAACATGTCGCGGTAACAGCGAAATGCCGCTGTTTGCTGCCTTATTTCCTCCATATTTTGTGGATTCGTGCGATTTTTCTGGTGACGTTTCCGAAATGACACAGTAAAATCGACTGTGGATAGGTCAGAAAAACCGCATTTTGCGGCAACATAAAAAAACAGGCGGACAGAGCATGACATTAAATCTTTCGATGCCCGGGCACGACGAACTCAAGCCTCGGATTACCGTATTTGGCGTTGGCGGCGCTGGGGGCAATGCTGTCGACAACATGATTGAAAAACAGTTGGACGGCGTAGAATTTGTCGTCGCCAACACAGACGCACAGGCGCTGCAGCAAAGCCGTTCGTCGGCGCGGGTGCAGCTGGGCGTCAAAGTCACCGAAGGGTTAGGTGCAGGTGCGCGTCCGACCGTGGGTGCTGCAGCAGCTGAAGAAAGCATCGAACAGATCGTCGATCACCTGGCGGGCGCACATATGTGCTTTATCACCGCCGGCATGGGTGGCGGCACAGGCACCGGCGCAGCCCCGATCATCGCGCAGGCAGCGCGGGAGCTGGGTGTCCTGACCGTTGGGGTTGTCACCAAACCCTTCCAGTTCGAAGGCGCCAAGCGTATGCGTCAGGCCGAAGACGGCGTTGATGCGCTGCAGAAAGTCGTTGATACGCTGATCATCATTCCGAACCAGAACCTGTTCCGTCTGGCCAACGAAAAGACCACATTCACTGAGGCGTTTTCGATGGCCGACGATGTCCTGTATCAGGGCGTCAAAGGCGTAACCGACCTGATGGTGCGTCCGGGTCTGATCAACCTCGACTTCGCCGACGTTCGTGCCGTGATGGACGAGATGGGCAAGGCGATGATGGGCACAGGCGAAGCGACCGGTGAAGATCGCGCCATTCAGGCAGCCGAGAAAGCCATTGCCAACCCGCTGTTGGACGAAATCAGCCTCAAGGGTGCCAAGGGTGTGCTAATCAACATCACCGGTGCGCACGATCTGACCTTGTTCGAACTGGACGAGGCCGCCAACCGCATCCGCGAGGAGGTGGACCCGGAGGCCAATATCATTGTCGGTTCGACCCTGGACACCGAAATGGAAGGCGGCATGCGCGTTTCAGTTGTTGCCACCGGTATCGATGCCAGCGAGAAAATCGAAGATGTACCGGTCGCCCGCCGTTCGATGTCGGCTCCGCTGACACGCACGGTTTCGGCAGAAGACTCCACGCCTGAACAAATCGCTGCAGATGAGGCCCCGGCTGAGGACAACATTGCGCCCACGCTCTTCGAGTCCATCGAAGATGTCGAGTTCAATGAAGGCTGGCAAGACGAACAACCCGCTGCCGAGAAGGACGATGACGGGCTGCCCCCGCCCGCCTATCAGCCTCAGGTCGCGCAGTTCGAACCGCAACCCGAAGTCGAAGAGACAGTCGACTCCTACGTCGCACCGCGTGCCCAGACCCCCGGCACACCGTCTCCGGAAGCGATGCAGCGGTTGCAGGCCGCAGTTCAGAAAGTACCTTCTAACCGGCTTCGTCCGACGCCTGAGGCGCCTCGCGAACCGGCTCCTCAGCCGCAGCAAGCGACCGAGGATCGCCCGCGTTTTGGCTTCAACCGATTGATTGACCGGATGACCGGCCATGCGGCCGATACGCCCGCTCAACCGGTACGCCAACAGCCTGCGATGCGGTCGGTTGACGCAACGGCACCTGTTCAGGATGAAGCCGATCCTGATCAGGAGCGCATCGAAATTCCCGCCTTCCTAAGGCGTCAGGCCAACTGATCGCGGTAACAAAATCATCCCGAAGGGCCGCCATCGCGCGGCCCTTTTTTGTGGAAACACAAAGTGTTGAGCTGGAGTAAGCAGGGATTTGCCGATGTGTCACATTCATGTTTCATTCGGTTGCAAAAGGTGAGTTGAGCCTTAACGCCCCCTTCCTTAGTTGAGGGTGCAACACAGCCCCTGATAGGCTGGACACAACTCACCGAGGCTCACATTGCAACATACGCTCAAATCTTCAGTCACGTTTGTGGGCACTGGGCTGCATAGCGGCAAGCCTGCGACGATGGTTCTGAAGCCTGCAGCGGCAGGTCATGGAATCTGGTTCAAACGGACTGATATCGAGCTGGGCAATGCGTTGATCCCCGCTATCTATGATGTTGTTGAGCGGACGCCTCTTTGCACACGATTGGTTAACGATGCGAATGTGTCGGTATCGACTGTGGAACACATCATGGCGGCACTTGCCGGATGTGGTGTGCATAATGCACTGATTGAAATCGACGGTCCCGAAGTCCCGATCATGGATGGCTCGTCCGTGGCCTTTGTTCAGGGCATCATGGCCAAAGGCGTTCGTCGTCAGGCCAGTCCGGTACTGGCTTATGAGGTGCTTAAACCCATCTCAGTTGAACGCGAAGGCGCAAAGGCATCGATCGCGCCTGCGGAAGGTCTGGAGATCGAGTTCCACATTGATTTCGAAGATGACGCCATTGGCAGCCAGACAAAGGTTTTGGACATGCGCAATGGTTCGTTTGCGCGTGAACTCTGCGACAGTCGCACGTTTTGCCGCCGCACAGATGTTGAAGCGATGCGTGAAAACGGATTGGCCTTGGGCGGCACATTGGACAATGCGGTAGTCGTACAGGGCGACGAAGTCCTGACCCCGGGTGGCTTCCGTCACACGGATGAAGCGGTGCGCCACAAAATGCTGGACGCTCTGGGTGATCTCTATCTTGCAGGCGGTCCGATTCTGGGGCGCTTTGTCGGCGAGAAGTCGGGGCATTCGATGACCAACACATTGCTGCGCAAACTGTTCGAAACACCGGGCGCTGTGCGTCCGATCCTTTGTACCCCTGAACAAGCCGCGCGTCTGCCCGGCCAGGGCCTTGTGCGGAGCGAAATCCCGCAGGTTGCGTGATCTGATCAACTCTGACGACATTTGCGCCATGAGGGTGGATAAGGCGTTTTGCACTGGAATTTTATGTGCTAGACCGAGGCCCGATCAGGGGTAATTCCCGCTAAGTAGACGACAAGGATGGGCGGAATGGTTGGCAGCAAAGCGGCAGTCAGAATCGCAGGTGCGCTTCTTCTGGCAGCAACTTTGACGGCATGTGGCAATGCCGGAGGTCTGTTTGGTAACCGTGGGGCAGACCGCAGCCAAAACCTCGAAGGTTTCACACCTGAACAGATTTACACCCGCGGTGAATATGAGCTGTCGCAGAATCGCTCGGACGACGCGGCTTGGTATTTCTCTGAAGTAGAGCGGCTTTATCCTTATTCCGATTGGGCGAAACGTGCGCTGATCATGCAGGCGTTCTCATTCCATTCGGACCAGAACTATGAAGAAAGCCGCGCCGCCGCGCAGCGATATATCGATTTCTATCCCACTGACGAAGACGCCGCCTATGCCCAGTATCTTCTGGCGCTCAGCTACTATGATCAGATCGACGAAGTGGGTCGTGATCAGGGGCTGACCTTTCAGGCACTGCAGGCGCTGCGCACGGTGATCGAAGTCTACCCAGACAGTGAGTATGCCACATCTGCCGTACTGAAATTCGACCTTGCCTTTGACCATCTGGCTGGCAAAGAGATGGAGATCGGGCGCTATTATCTGCGTCAGGATCACTTCACTGCGGCGATCAACCGATTCCGCGTGGTGGTCGAGGATTTTCAGACCACATCTCATACCGCCGAGGCGCTCTATCGCCTGATCGAGGCGTATCTGGCGCTGGGACTGGTGGACGAGGCGCAGACCGCGGGTGCGATTCTGGGTTACAACTATCAGTCCTCGGAATGGTACGACGCGGGGTACACGTTGCTGACGTCGCGTGGTCTCGATCTAAAGAGCCGAGGTAACAATTGGCTCAGCACGATCTATCGCCAGACCGTCAAGGGTGAGTGGTTGTAACGGCCATGGCTAAAGGCTTGGGACGCTAAAGACCCGATGCTGCGCGCCCTTGATATCCGCGACATGCTGATCATCGACCGGCTGGAGCTGACGTTTCAGCCGGGCTTGAATGCTTTGACCGGTGAAACCGGCGCGGGCAAGTCGATCTTGCTGGATTCGCTGGGCTTTGTGCTGGGCTGGCGAGGGCGCGCCGAGCTGGTTCGTCAGGGGGCCGCACAGGGCGAAGTTGTGGCCGAGTTTGAACTGCCTGACGATCACCCTGCCCATTCGATTCTGGCCGAGGCGGGTCTGCCCGGTGGCGAGGAGCTGATCCTGCGCCGCGTCAACACGGCCGAGGGACGTAAGACTGCATGGGTCAATGACCGCCGTTGTTCGGGCGAAGTGTTACGGGCGCTGTCGGAAACTCTGATCGAACTACACGGCCAACATGATGACCGAGGCCTGCTGAACCCACGCGGGCATCGCGCAACGCTGGATGCCTATGCCGGGGCAGGGGATCAGTTGGCCGCCGTGCGTGCCGCATGGGGCCAGATGTCCATCGCCCGCAAAGCTCTGGCGCAGACTGAGGCAGCGCTGGAGGCTATGCGTGCCGAAGAAGAGTTCCTGCGTCATTCCGTTGCCGAGTTGGATCAGCTTGACCCGCAACCGGGCGAGGATGCCGATCTCGACGCCCGCCGCCGCATGATGCAAGGGGCCGAACGGATTCGCGACGACGTGGCCCGTGCCTTTGCCTTGCTAGGCGGCGACGGGGCCGAGGGCGCGATGGCCGATGCCGTGCGCTGGCTGGAAGGCGTGTCGGACAATGCGGGTGGCCAGTTGGAAGGCCCCATTGCAGCGCTGGGTCGCGCCCTGATCGAACTGGGCGAGGCGCAGGATGGGGTCAACGCCTGTCTGCAAGCGCTCGATTTTAACCCAGCGGAACTGGAACAGGCCGAGGAACGCCTCTTTGCCATTCGCGCGCTGGCACGCAAACACGATGTGGCCCCCGATGATCTGGGCACCTTCGCCGATACCTTGCGCGACCGCCTGAACCGGCTGGATGCGGGTGACGCCGACCTCAGCAACAAACGCGCTGCTGTGGACGCGGCACAGGCTGCGTATGACAACGCGGCCACCGCGCTTGGCGAAACGCGCCGTAAGGCCGCCAGTGCGTTGGACACCGCAGTAATGGCTGAACTCGCGCCCCTGAAAATGGAACGCGCCGTGTTCCGGACCGAGATCACCGCGACCGACCCGGGCCCCGAAGGCATCGACGCGGTGGCCTTCACCGTCGCCACCAACCCGGGGGCGCCGTCAGGGCCGCTCAACAAAATCGCCTCGGGCGGCGAACTCAGCCGCTTTCTGCTGGCGCTTAAGGTCTGCCTAACGGGCGAAGACAGTGCCCGCACGATGATCTTTGACGAGATTGACCGTGGTGTCGGCGGTGCTACGGCGGACGCGGTGGGCCGCCGTCTGGCCGCACTCGCGCAGGGCGGGCAGGTGCTGGTCGTCACCCACTCGCCGCAAGTGGCCGCACGGGCGGCGCATCACTGGCGGGTGCAGAAACAGGTCACCGGCGATCAGACCCTGTCCACCGTGATCCCGCTGGCCGACCCCGACCGCGTCGACGAAATCGCCCGGATGGTCGCAGGCGACACCATTACGGATGAGGCACGTGCCGCTGCCCGTGCCCTGTTGGATGCATGACGCGCATTCTGTGAGCATCTTGTCGTGAACCGACTTTTCTAAGGCGCGCGCGTGGCTTACTAAGGGTCAGGCGACCACCCCAACGAGGGCCAATGACCCAATCGACCCGCACCGTGCTGCGCAATCAGCTCAATCAAGCCCTCTCGGCGCTGCGGGATGCATGGCGGGTAATGCTTCATCGTGGCCCCAGCCAGATTCAGTTCTGGTTTATTGCTCTGGTCATCGGGATCGCTGCAGGCTTCATGGCGCTGGGATTCCGGATGGCGATCTCGTCGTTGCAGGCTTATCTCTACAACACCGAAGATATCCTGTTCCTGCACAGCCATGCTGAGAAGCTGCATTGGCTCTGGATTTTCCTTACACCTGTGGTCGGCGGGTTGGTCGTCGGGATCATCCTGAACAGGTACACCGATGATGGCCGTGTGCGTTCGGTCGCTGATGTGATCGAGGGTGCGGCCATCACTGATGGACGGGTCGAAAAGAAGGCCGGTATCGCATCTTTTTTCGCTTCGCTGATCACGCTCAGCTCTGGCGGATCCACGGGGCGGGAAGGACCTGTTGTGCATATGGCCGGGGTCATCTCGACTTGGGTCAGCGACCGTATCCACGCCGACGGCATCACCGGGCGCGACCTATTGGGTTGTGCTGTGGCCGCTGCTGTTTCGGCCAGTTTCAATGCTCCCATCGCCGGGGCCTTGTTTGCGCTTGAGGTTGTGCTGCGCCACTTCGCCGTTCATGCCTTTGCGCCCATTGTCATCGCCTCGGTCGCGGGGACCGTGATCAACCGGCTGGCTTATGGTGACGTGACCGAATTCACGCTGGATACGCCCGGGTCGTTGCAATTCTATGTCGAGCTGCCCGCCTTCCTGATCCTAGGCCTGATTTGCGGGCTGGTCTCGCTGCTGCTGATGCGATCGATCTTCTTCGCCGAGGATATCGGCACGCATATCCAAAACCGCTTGTCTCTGCCGCGCTGGCTGCGCCCCGGTGTTTCGGGCGCGATGCTCGGCCTGTTGGCGGTCTGGTTTCCGCACATCATCGGCGTGGGATACGAAACCACGATCCGTGCCTTGACCGGGGACCTCGTGCTGACGACCGCGATCCTGTTCGCGGTCATCAAAACCGTCGCAGTGGCGATTACCATGGGCGGTCGCATGGGTGGTGGTGTGTTTTCCCCTTCATTGATGATCGGAGCGCTGACCGGGTTGGCCTTCGGCCTGATCGCCACCGGATTGCTGCCAGATGTGTCAGGCACCCATACGCTCTATGCCTTTGCCGGGATGGGCGCGGTGGCTGCCGCGGTGCTGGGCGCACCAATCTCGACCACGCTCATCGTGTTTGAATTGACCGGAGACTGGCAGATCGGCCTCGCCGTGATGGTTTCGGTCTCGATGTCCACTGCGCTGGCCTCGCGCCTTGTGGACCGGTCCTTCTTCCTGACCCAGCTGGAACGACGCAATGTGCACCTTGCCGCCGGGCCGCAGGCCTACTTGCTGGCAATGCTGCGCGCAGGCGCAGTAATGCGCCCGCTGGGGGACGCGCGTTCGATCTCCAAGGAAGACGCGCAGGCATTGATCGAACAAGGCCTATGCGTCAAGGCCAGCGCCACGCTTGAGGCCGCGATGCCATATTTCGACCGCGATGACATCCCTTGCATCCCGGTGGTGATCATCGACAAGGACGGCTGTGAAAACCCCGTTGGCGCGCTCTATCACATCGACGCGCTGAAAGCTTACAACCGCGCGCTGGCCGCCACAGCGGCCGAGGAACATTCTTGATCAGCGTCCGTAAACGCTGGCTGCGTCGCCCAGATAATTGTCCCAGACAAACCAATACGAGATATGTCCCGCGACGCGCGGCAACTCTGCGCCATCCGGGCCAATCAGTGCCTCTTCGGTGACGCGCCACTTTTTGCCCGTTTCATCTAGCAGCCCGCCATCAGTGGTCGCGCGGAACTGGCGCGATCCACGCTCGTAGGCGCGCACGCTGCGCTTGTCCGGGTCGCCCATCAGCATCAGTGCCCGCCCGCCAATCGCATCGTTGATCACCGGCTTGCCCTTGAACGCGTCCAACGGCCACGCCCGCGCTGCGCCGAACTGGCGCACGGCGAACACGTAGTCCTTCTGGCGATGCCGACTTTGATCGACCAAGGCCGGGAACATCAGATCGGGTGAGGCAAAATAATCGCGATACACAACGCCCGAGCCATAGTTGCGCCGATGACCGGTGCTGAGCGACAGCACCTGCGTATCCGGATGCGACGCCTTCCAGCTGTCCCAGCGGGTGATCACCACAGGACGCTGCTTCAGCTCGATCCCACTGTTGACCAGCGGTCCGACCACGGGCTTGCCCGTATATTGGTTCCATAACGAATGCGTCTCACGGTCGAACATCAATTTGTTCGACCGATACAGGAACCCGGACGAGCCAAATACAAACGGCTTCCGCCGCCCCTCGACCTGCGTTTCAAACAAAATCCCCGATCCGCACAGCGTACAATAGGCCAGTGCTACCGAAACGCCTCCGATCACCTCGTTGAACATCTCGTGCCAGCCCATGATGCGCAGCGGATAAGCGCGTACATCGCCGTTGATCGAGACGCCAAAGACCAGATCGTCGTCTTTCATGTAGTCCGCCCGCGCCGCAGGGATCAGCTTGGGATTGTCCAGCGAAGGGATACCGTCCTTGCGCACACCACCCCAACTGATCTCTTCCAGCCGAATCTTCATGTTGTCGCGTTGCAAATATTCGGGTTTCAGGAACACATCGAAGTTCTGATCGATGCCCAAAAGAACTTCGCGTTTGAACGGTATCAAAGATGGATGAGGTACAATCTGAGCGTTCCGTTCTTGCCATAGCATCCATTCGAACCAGTCTGTGCCGTGGCGCGCGCCGCTCAACGCTTCCATGACTTTGGCAATGTCTCGCTCTCGCCTTCTGCCATAGCGCATCGCCGTCAAAAGCGCGGGCACAACGTCCGGGTTGCCGCGCTCGGTCAGGAACGCCATCCCGGCTTCGAAATCGGTCCGACTGCCATACAAAGTTGAACGTACGGCATCGTAAACAGGGTCATCCTGCGCCCAAAGAGCGCGAGGTGCTACGGCGCTTGCCCCCAACAGGCCGACAAAGCTGCGACGTGGAATCGACATGGCATCCTCCGATCGGGTTCATATTCGATCTTGCCTGCAAAGCAGATCACATACACGCAACACTCGCGTGAGTGGCTCGAAATACTGAAGCTGCACGCCGGGCATCTCGACATTGGTCCATCCTGAGCACAAGATGCTGCTGCGATTGATGTCATCGAACGTGACAGTGGCAATGAAAAAGGAAATACCCATGCAAGACCATGGTTATAAGGCGGGGCGACTAAACCTGCCTTTTGTCGGCATCTCAACCTTCGCCAAATCTCCATATGTTGAGAATTGGGATGAGATAGAGGCGGATATCGCCGTTCTCGGCGCGCCCTTCGATTTCGGGACCCAATGGCGACCGGGGGCGCGGTTTGGACCTCGGGCCGTGCGCGAAGCCTCGACCCTGTTCAGTTTCGGCCACGCCGGGGCTTATGATCACGAAGATGACGCAACCTATCTGGATGGCTCGGTGCGGATCGTTGATCTGGGGGATGCGGATATTATCCATACCAAGACCGACGAGAGCCATGCGAATATCGCCTTGGGGGTGGGCAAGATCCTGAAAGCAGGGGCCTTGCCGGTGATAATTGGCGGGGACCATTCGATCAACATCCCCTGTATCAATGCCTTCGCCGAGGATTGCGCGCAGAACGGCCCGATCCATGTGGTGCAGATCGACGCGCATCTGGATTTTGTCGATGAACGCCACGGAGTGACCGCCGGACATGGCAACCCGATGCGGCGGGCGATTGAGAAAGACTATGTCTCGGGCATGACGCAGTTGGGCATCCGCAATGTCTCATCCACTGCGAAAGAGGGCTACGAGGACGCCCGCGCGCGGGGCTCGGATATCCTGTCGGTGCGGCAGGTGCGCAAACTGGGGGCCGAGGCAGTGCTGGCGCGTATCCCGCAGGGGGCACGGTATTACGTAACGATAGATATCGACGCTTTTTGCCCTTCAATCGCGGCGGGCACAGGTACGCCCAGCCATGGCGGGTTTCTCTACTACGATGTACTGGAAATTCTACAGGGTCTGGCCAAACGCGGGGATGTTGTGGGCATCGATCTGGTCGAAGTCGCGCCTGCTTACGACCCGACGGAAAGTACCCAAATTCTGGCGGCGCAGCTATTGCTGAACTTTCTGGGCTTCATCTTTCACGAACGCGCCCAGCGATAGAAGGTGGGGCATGTCGCCCCACCCGTTTTTTCATGGATCGATGATGTTGTGGCCGGGACCATAGGGGAAGCCGGTGATGTTCTCGGCCCCGTCTTCACCAACCACAAGGATATCGTGTTCACGATAGCCGCCCGCGCCGGGCTGGCCTTCGGGGATCCACAGCATCGGCTCGATCGAGACGACCATGCCGGGTTCCAGCACCGTGTCGATATCTTCGCGCAGCTCCAGACCGGCCTCGCGCCCGTAATAGTGGCTGAGGATGCCGAAGGAATGGCCGTACCCGAATGAGCGGTATTGCAGCAGGCCCTCATCCGCGAAGAAGCGGTTGATCTCAGCCGTGATGCCCGAACAGGTCGCGCCGGGTTTGATCAGGCTTAGGCCCAGCTCATGCGCGGCAACGTTGGCCTTCCACAGGCGCAGGCTGTCGGCGTCGGGTTCGCCCAGGAACAGCGTGCGTTCCAGCGCGGTGTAATAGCCCGAGATCATCGGGAAGGTGTTCAGCGACAGGATATCGCCCTTTTGCAGCGCGCGTTTAGTCACCGGGTTATGTGCGCCGTCGGTGTTAAGCGCCGACTGGAACCAGACCCATGTGTCGCGGTATTCGGCATCCGGGTAGGCGCGGGCGATTTCCTCTTCCATCGCGTCGCGTCCAGCCATGGCGATCTCGATCTCGGTGGCGCCTTCACGGATAGCTGCGTGAATGGCGGCCCCACCCACGTCAGCGGTGCGCGCGCCGCCTTTGATCAGCTCGATCTCTTCTGCGGATTTCACCATGCGGGCAAACATCGTGTCAGGTGCGATATCGATCAGTTCCGGTCCGCCCAGCATGTCCAGCGCCGTGTTGCGCGCCGCCAATGTCATGTGGTCGCCTTCGATCCCGATCCGTTTGGCCCCGCCGATGAGGCTGGCCACTGCGCGCCAGTAATTGTCGCGCTTCCAGTCGGTGTAGATGACGTTGTCCTCAACCGAGCGCCGCCACGGTTGGCCCGCGTCGATGTTTGCCGAGACAGTGGTGCAAGCGTCCTGTGTTACCACGCAGCCGTAGGGGCGGCCGAAAGAGCAGTACAGAAAGCCGGAATAATAGGCGATGTTCTGCATCGAGGTCAGCAGGACGGCGGGGATGTCATGCTTGGCCATGATTGCGCGCAGGGCGCTAAGGCGGCGGTCGTATTCGCCCTTGCTGAACGGCAGGGGCGCTTTGTCGCCATTGTGGCAAATGAAGAATTCGGGGCGTTTTGTTGTGTCTGTCATGACTTGGTCTCTCATCATTGCCGGGCGGCAAACCCGGCCACTTGTCCCGGCGTTCAGGACAGGCGGTCTCGGGGTCCGAGAGCCGATCATCCCAGTGCGTCCGCGACGCCATCGCGGCTGGGATGAACAGGTGAATCGTTAGATCAGACCTAGGCCTGCGTCAAGCGGGGGAAAGGCCCCGCAGGCGCTCGGACCGGCGGCGCAGCAGCTCGACCGTGGTCAGCAGCGCAATCGAGATCACCACGAGGATCGTGGCCACCGCCAGAATGGTCGGGCTGATCTGTTCGCGCAGGCCGGTGAACATCTGCCATGGCAGCGTTTTTTGGCTAGCCGAGCCAACAAACAGTACCACGACCACCTCGTCGAATGAGGTGATGAAGGCAAACAAGCCACCTGAGATCACACCCGGCAAGATCAAGGGCATCTGAATCTTGAAGAATGTCCGCACTGGACCCGCGCCCATATTGGCAGCCGCCCGCGTCAGCGAGCGGTCAAAGCCCACTAGCGTTGCGGTCACGGTGATGATGACGAATGGAATACCCAGAACGGCGTGAGCGAGGATCACTTTCACATAGCCCACAAAGTTCTTGTTCATGCCCAGTGTTCCCTCCATGAAGCGGCCGATATCGCTGTAGAAGAAGAACATGCCTGTGGCTGAAATGATCAGCGGCACGATCATTGGCGAGATTAGGATGCCCATGATGGCGCGGCGGCCTGGAACGTGGCTCTGGCTGAGGCCAATGGCCGCCAGCGTGCCCAGCGAGACCGAGATGATCGTCGCAATCGGCGCAATGATGAGCGAGTTCTTGAAGCTGCGCTGCCATTCATTGTTGGTGAAGAAATCGCGGTAGTGCTTTAGCGAGTACCCTTCCGGGTCCAGACGCAGCATTTCTGGCGTGAAGGTAAAGAAGTCCTGCGCGTTGAACGAGAGCGGCAAAACCACGAGGATCGGGGTGATCAGGAACACGAAGATCGCGCCGCAGATCACCCGGAACAAGTAGTGATAGAACACTTGTTTCGCGGTCAGATAGGGCAACAGTTTTTGGCGATATCGACCTTCGTACAGCCAAAAGATAAACCAGACGAAGAACCATCCACCCAACAGGCCCAGAACGCCGCCCATTGGGCCAGAGAACAGAAAACCGACGATGCCAAAGCCAAGGATATTGATCCATCGTGCCAGTTTTTCGTTCTTGAGTATCGTGATGTAGACCCAGGCCACAGCGGCGATCAAGGCTGCACCGCCAATGATGCCGAGGAAGACCGAGCCATTGCCCGCGCCGACAAAGATACCGGCGAAGGCGCCTGCCAGCGCAACGCTTGGCAAAACCATGGACAAAGGTTTGCGGGATATCGGAGTAAGTGCGGCCATGTCGATTATCCCAGCTTCACGTTATCAATGCCGACAATCTTGTCGTAGCACCAGTAGAGCAGCAGTACGACGCCCAGAAGGATCGTTCCCAATGCCGCGGCCAGCCCCCAGTTCAGTGAGGACGAGATGTGATAGGCAATCCGGTTCGAAATAAAGACACCTTTGGTGCCGCCAACGATTTCAGGCGTGATGTAGTAGCCGATCGCCAGAATGAACACGAGGATTGAGCCCGCGCCAATGCCAGGAATGGATTGCGGGAAGTAGATGCGCCAGAATGTCGTCCAGTTGGTCGCGCCCATGGATTTTGCGGCGCGGGTGTACGAGGGCGGTATGGTCTGCATCACCGAATACATTGGCAGGATCATGAACGGCAGCAGGATATGCGTCATAGCTATGATCGTGCCGATCTGGTTGTTGATGATCACCAGCCTGGCGTCGTCGGCGACCAGTCCCAGCCAGACCAATGTTTCATTGATCACGCCCTGTTGCTGCAACATCACCTTCCACGCCGAGGTTCGCACCAACAATGACGTCCAGAAGGGCAACAACACGAGGATCATCAGCAGGTTCGACACCCGCATCGGAAGTGTCGCCAGCAAATAACTGACCGGATAGGCCAGCAGGATACAGGACGCGGTGATCACCAGCGACATGAACAAAGTGCGCCCGAACAGCTTGATCAGGATCTGCTTGTCCTCGGGCTGCGCCTGCGCGCCCTCGGGCGTGCGGCGCATGTCCACAGCGTTCAGAAAATAGCCATTGGTGACAGCGGGCGAATGCGTCTTGATAACCGCCCAAGTCTGCGGTTCACCCCAGCCGTCGTGAATCTCGATGACCTGGTCTTTGAACGGCCCATCGGTTTCGGGGTCCAGCTTACCCATTTTCCGACCCGAGCGGCGGAACATCGAAGACATGCCTGTCTCTTCGTAGTTCAGACGCGAACCCAGCCGGGTGTGTGTCTTGTTATCGACGGCCACGACCATATCGCGGACAAAGGCGTCATAAACGGCTTCGTCGGGCAACTCGCCGCTGGTTTCATCCCAGCTTTGCAATGCTTCAACCGTCAGGGGCAGTGTCTCTTGTACGATGCTGTTTTCCACAGATCGGAACAGCATCGCCGCAATAGGCACGATGAACGAGAACATAACGAACAGCAGCAGTGGGGCGACCAGCATCAGGGCCCGCAGCTTTTGCCGTCGCAGAGACCGGGCCAGCGATTGCTTGAGTGGCGTGCCGTCCGCGGCCAGCATGGGACCAGTATTTTGGGTGGCGTCAGTCATCGGTACCCCTTGGGTATTTTTGGGGTCGGGGGCGATAGGCCGCCCCCGACAATCTCAGGAAATCAGACGCTTATTGCGCCAGCCAAGCCTGGAATTTGGCGTCGATATCGTCGCGGTAATCCGCCCAGAACTCGTAGTTATACAGGAACGTGTTCTTGGCGTTTTCCGGATCGGTCGGCATGTGTGGTGCCATGTCGATGCCCAGATCGGCGTGCTGACCCACCAGCGGAGCAGAGGAAGCACGAGCCGGGCCGTACGAGATGTACTTGGCCTGATCTGCCAGACGCTGCGTGTCAGTTGCGAACATGATGTAGTCCAGCGCGCGCTGTTGACGCTCTTCGCTCAGGCCAGCCGGAATGATCCAGCCATCAAGATCGAATACCTGAGCATCCCACAGCATCGCTACCGGCTGCTTTTGCTCTTCGATCACGCTGAACAGGCGACCGTTATAGGTCGAACCCATGACAACTTCACCATCAGCCAGCAATTGTGGCGTGTCGGCACCGGCAGACCACCAGACGACACTGTCCTTGATGGTGTCCAGTTTGGCCAGGGCCTGGTCCTGACCTTCAGCAGTGGCCAGAACGTCGTAAACGTCGTCTTTTGCAACGCCGTCACACAGCAACGCCCATTCCATGTTGTTGATCGGGCGCTTTTCCAGCGAGCGCTTGCCGGGATAGGCTTCAAGATCGAATACTGCGCAGATGTCGGTTGGCGGAGTATCACCGACCAGATCTGTGCGATAACCGAAAGTGGTTGAATAGACGATCTGCGGGATAAAGCAGTCGCTGACCAGAAGGTCACCGAAATCTTCGGAGGCAGGCGTGCCATCGGGGGCAGGGGCCAGTTGAGTGTCGAAATCGATCTCAAGTGCCAGACCTTCGTCGCAGAGGCGGATCGCGTCCGCCGCAACCACATCAACCACGTCCCATGTGATGTTGCCCGCTTCGTTCATCGCGCGCAGTTTGGCGACGGCCTCGTTCGAGCTGTCATCATTCAGGATGGTGACGCCGGTCTTCTCCGAATAGGGCTCGTGATAAGCCTTGAGCTGCGATTTGGAATAGGCGCCGCCCCACGAGACGATGGTCATCTCTTCGGCGGAAACGCCGCCAGCCGCTGTCGCAATAGCAGCTGCTGTCAGCAGTGTTTTGGTAGTTTTCATGTGTTACTCCCAGTACTTCCCGTTTGTTGTTTGGTCAGCTGACGCACGGGTTTTCGCCAGCTGGTCCCTCGGTAAGCCACGTTTGTACCGCGCGGCTTGGTCTATGCGTCGAGCGCACGACAATCCTTTGCAAGCCAGCCGATCTCGATTTCCTGTCCGGGATTCAGACGGATGGCGTCGGGGGCATTCCGTGTTTTGACGATGAACTCGTCATTGCCCGCCACCGACATGCGGAAGCGGAACACGTCGCCCATATAGATGAATTCCTTGACCGTTGCTTTCAGCGTATGTGCATCGGCATGCAGTCGGTTTTTATTGAATTCTACGCGCTCGGGCCGGATCGAGACCTTGGTACGTTCGCCCGGATTGTGCACGTTGATCGGCACCGCATCGATTTCCGAGCCGTCATCCAATTGCACAAGGCAGGTATCTCCATCGATGGATTTAACAACACCTTCCAGGGTATTGTTTTCACCGATGAATTGCGCCACGAAACTGTTGTCGGGTTCTTCATACAGCTGATCCGGCGGGGCCAGTTGCTGAATGCGGCCATCGTCAAACACCGCAACACGGTCGGACATGGTCAATGCCTCGGTCTGGTCGTGGGTCACGTAGACGGTGGTAATGCCCAGTTCATGCGCCAGACGGGTGATTTCGAACTGCATATGCTCGCGTAGTTGTTTGTCCAACGCACCCAGCGGTTCGTCCATCAAAACCAGTTCGGGCTCGAACACCAGCGCACGTGCCAGTGCGATCCGTTGCTGCTGACCACCCGACAACTGCGCGGGGCGACGATTGCCGAAGGCACCCATCTGCACCATGTCCAGCGCGCGCTTGACCTTCTCCTCGCGCTCGGACTTACCCAGCTTGCGGACTTCCAGCGGGAACGAAAGGTTCTCGGCTACAGTCATATGCGGGAACAGAGCGTAGTTCTGGAACACCATCCCGATGCCACGTTTGTGCGGAGGGATATTGTTGATGGGTTTTCCATCCAGAAGAATCTCGCCATGTGTGGCGGTTTCGAATCCGGCAAGCATCATCAGGCAGGTCGTCTTACCTGATCCGGACGGCCCAAGCATGGTCAGGAATTCGCCCTTTGGCATTGCCAGGTTGAGATCTTTGACGACGAGGTTCTCGCCATCATAAGACTTTTGAACGCGTTGAAATTCAACAAACGCGGCGTCGCTATTTGTGTCGGTCACAAGACCCCCTGTTGCGTCAAATGATTACCCGGTTGGTCCGGGCCTCATTGATCTTCTCGTGCATTGATGACGAGGCTAACAAATGGTCGCAAGCCCGTAAAGCAATTGGAGTCGCGTAAACGCCGCATTTGCCTAATTTTGCGACACGTTCAGTTGTTTCATATGCCAGGCCAAACTCTGGTTGCTTGACAGGACAGGCTTGCCGATCTGCGCTTCGATCCTCGGGATAGCCGTCAGTGTCCGAAGGTTCGTACAACTTAAGAATACGGCGTCGACTGTTGAATCTCTTCCCAGCCGCACGGCGGCATCGACCACGGAATCGGTTGAGATCCGCACAACTTTGGCTTCTTCGGATTCGCCGAAAGTGCCAAACACATCCATCGAGATGCCTTGTTCTGCAAACGCGCGTCGCAACGGAGTGTTTACTTCTTCAATGTAGGGCGACAGCAGTGCAAATTTTGAGACGCCCAAATGTCTCGCGCAGGCAGAGGCTGCCCGCAACGGGTTGGTAACGGTCGATGTATTACAGGTCTGCATGACCATCTGCTCAACCCGATCCGAGCCGATAACCGAACTGGCTGACGTACATCCATAGCCAACAACTCGATAGGGCCGCGCCTTTGGCAGCAAATCAGCCGCTGCAGGCAAGTCGGTCTCCATCTGCGCCAGCGTGTCGGTGTTAACCTCGGCCCCGCTGGGAATGCGGCTGACATAAAGAGGGCTTTTGTCATCGATAAAAAGGCTACGAAACTCAGGTTCGATTGTCTCGTCAGTCTGTAAAACGATCAGCCCCATTGGTACGGCCGAGGGATCGTCAGGATCCAGTGTGTACGGCAACGTGCTCATATCTCGGCAATCTCCGGTCCTATCCGGGGGCTGAGGAATTCGGGCGCGCCTTCGGTTATCAGGATGTTTTCTTCGTGCACGAGAATTTTGCCATCGACCGCAATACCCGGTTCAAGCGTCAAAACCATTCCTGGTTGCAGTTCAGTATGATCATCCGGAATAAGCGAAGGCCATTCGGTCAACGACATTCCTAACCCGTGGCCCAGACGCCCTGCATCGGTTCCCGCGCTGCCATCGGTAAGTATGGTGTTCATCGTATGAAAAAGCTGAGAAGCCGTCACGCCGGGACGGGCTTGATCAAACGCTGCATTCGAAGCCTCGACCAATCTGGCATGTGCATCGCGTACCGCCTTGGTCGCTGGGCCGACGGACCAATTGCGATCATAGTCGCAAAAATAGCCATCGTGAACGAGGCCGGTGTCGAGCATCAGCACATCGCCTATGCGAAGCGGGATCTGTGTCGCGGGTGAGATTACATCCGAGTACCCGCCTTGCTCGGCCCCTCCGGCCAGATAGGGCACCCAGTCTGCACCTTCTTCAAGGCAGAGTCTCTGAAAGTTTCGAAATATCTGATCCAACGGTGTCCCTGCTGAGGCAATCTCGGGCACTCGTGCAAAGGCGTGGGAACCAATCTGACAGGCAGTTCGAATCTTTGCGATCTCGGCGTCAGATTTCACCATGCGCAGCGCCCGTAGGATGCCATGGTCACCCGTAATTTGGCGCGCTCCAATTGCGGATTCGAGATGCCTTAGATCGGCCAGTGGCATCCTTACATGGGTCTCATGCCCGTCGGGGCAGCCGATTGAGGCGTTTTCAGGCGTCAACTCTCTCAGTGTATCGGCCAGCAGGGATACCCCATCATCTTCAAGGTCGGGTGCACTCCAGGTTCGAATGTCGTCGATCCATGTCTGTGCCATCAATGCAGCACCGATGGATGGGATTACTGCAACCGGCTTGCCAGAAATCGGAACGATCAGAAACCAAGGCCGCGTTGGGCTTTCCCAGAAACGGGTGAGATAACCTGTGAAATAGCGAAGCTGGGGCTCAGTCGTAAGCAACAGGGCCGATAGACCGGTTTCTTGCATCCGATGCTGGGCGCGTGCAACGCGGGTCGCGAATTCCTCTGGTGCGAAACCTCTCATGCAGGTTGCTCGCTCAAGATACAGAGCACTTTGGAATTCGGTCCAATACCCAGTTCACTACGGATCGCGTCGTTCAGAACGGCCGCAATGCCAGCACCGCCCGAAGCGCTGGTTTCCAACCCGGCCTTCGCCATAGCCGGAAGCTGTTCTTCGACAGTGTCATCCTCGATTGTCACAAACAGATCGGCATCTCGGGCCAAGCCGTTCAAGGCGATCAGCGAGGGCTCTTTGCAATCCAGTCGCCCCATGATGCTGTCGGGCCCGTCAGCAAACACACAATGCCCCGCTTCGATACTGGCCTGCAGCGCCGGGGCAGAGGTTGGCTCGACAACGATGATCTGCGGAGCATCTCCCCAAACGACCCGCGCATAGGCAGCGACGGCTCCGGCCATGCCGCCAACACCGGCTTGCAGAAGAATGTGCGTTGGTGCCTCATTACATTGCTCGGCGGCTTCGACCGCCATTTGCAGATACCCTTCCATCAGCAAGTACGGTAGTTCAGTATACCCCTCCCAGGAACTGTCCGAGAGCAAAGTCCAGCCATTGTCCCGCGCCGCTTGACTGGCTGCTTCCATGCTGGCGGCGTAATCCGCACCCGCCCGGACCACTTGTGCGTTTTGAGCGCGCAGGCGATCTGCAAAGCTTTCTGGAACTGTTTCTGCGATGTAAACAACTGCATCAGCTCCGAAAGTGCGCGCGCCCGCGGCCATGCTCATCCCGTGATTGCCCGCGCTTGCCGTAACATAGGTGCGCCCTTTGAGCGTGTTACCATCTGGCGTGACCGAGATGTCATTCGCTTCGCAGGCGATCACATAAGCCGCACCCAGCGCTTTGAACGATCCCAGGCCCATACGGCTTCGCTCATCTTTAACCCAGAGATTCGCAACGGGTGCCAGCGCCGATGCATTCACAAGGGGCGTTTCGACAAAGTCAGGGCAGAAGAATCGATGCCGGCCCAACCCATCTGTCTCTTCGGAGGGATAAGGGGCCTGATCCGAAAGCTTAGAACCACCTCGAAACGGGTTACTGACTAGTTTCATCGCTCGCTCCCTGATCTTGTGTTGCGCCGACGTGAACGAATTGGCCGAAGGCTGTCAAGCTCGGCCTTGATTCAGCAGGATTGTGTTCGTGTTCTGCATGCATCCCTGGTTCTGATGAATGAGTATCTTTTCAATCGTTTTGGTTGGTTGTAAGTGTCTGCACACGACATCGGCGCGGCGAGACAAAACTTCGACGATGATGTGCGGGCGTGATGGAATGGTAGACATATCGGACTTAAAATCCGAAGGCCTTAGTGCCGTGTGGGTTCGAGTCCCACCGCCCGCACCAGTACCATCTCAGACAGGGAAACCCAGTTGGGTGATCAATTTCCAGATATCCCTGTTGGCATTCGAGAGCTGAGTGACAACATCCTCGATTTCTTTCATTGCTTTGTCGTCGACTGTGTCTTCACGACCAAGTTTGATGTCAGTCTTGCGATCAGCAATGCGCATCAGGATGGTCTTTGGATTTCCGCTTTCCTGATCGAAAGAATAGATGCAGTGATTGTACTTGTTTCGAATAGAGGACAGGCGCGACAACCGCTGGGTGTGTTCGAGAATCGGATCGCGGATTTCAGGGGGGCGACCCTCCATCTTGGCGAGACGTTCGACCAGATCGATACGGGCACGTGTGGTGTTAAGCGTCAGGAATATGATGACCGCAACATCTTTGTTGGCTCCGGTCAGACCTGCGATCAGGTGGATCAGCAGGCTTTCCGTGTTCGTCCACATATAGTTGAGCCGACCCACCAACAGAATGAGCCGGTCGAACCGGGTTTCGAATGCCTCATCCAACGGGCGCGTTGCGCGCTTCGTTCGGCGCGACCTCAAAGAAAAAATGCGCAGCTTCAGTCCGGTTGCTCACATCGATCTTGCCCGAGACATTGTGCATATGCAGTTTTACGGTGTGTTCGGTGATGCCCAGATTCGACGCAATGGTCTTGTTGCTCTTGCCTTGCGATACCAGCCTCAGGACTTGCTTTTCGCGGCGCGTCAGCTTTGAGTATCGCAACAGTTTGTCAGGCGACCGGGTTCTGGTTGCAGGCTGTTTTTCGATAGGTGTGCCTGGCGCACTTTGTGTTGCGTTCATGCTGTCGGCCAGAAAGCAGGGCAGGTGCAGCTCTTCGTGCATCAGAAGCCGCAATATTGCGCGCCAAACATCCGGCGCCACGTTCATTGGCAAATACCCGACACTGCCGAAACGGGTACGATCCCAGCGTTCGAACAGAACCCGGGCCGGACTTTTCTTGCGATAGGCGAAGGCCAGACATCCTGTCTCGGCGAGCCGGGAATAATCAGCGGGCCGCGCCAACAGATCTTCGAGCATCATCTGATCCACGACAATGATGCGCTCGGAGGGAACAGAGTTCCCACTCTCAGCCAGCAGGTCGTCAAGGCTTTCATATCTTGATGCACGAACGCCAAATTCGCTTTGAACACTTCTCAGGGTTTGGTTCGAGTAGAACAATTCCTTGCCGATAAAAATGATCGACAGCTCTTCGGGATATTCAATCTGATCACGGGCGTCTTCTTGCAATGAAATATTCATTGATCTTCCCCCCACTAATACAATCGCCGCCCTCTGAAACTTTAAATCGGGCACAGAACTGGGTGGCGCGAAACATTAACTTTGAACTCAAATAGTACCTTATCATAGCTGAAAGTACGTGTTTCAGCAACCAAAGGCGGGTTCCGCAATACCGCGTACTAGAACCTTTGATCAGGTTTTTCGTATATAGTTTTAGCGTAACTTTATGAAATTTCAGGGTTAATAATCCTATATGTTTGCGCATGATTGTTTCTGAGGCAAATCTGGTGCGAAATACGCCAGAATTCGAAAAATATATATATTAAACAGCTAATTACGGAAAATAGCCCTTTCGGCCAGCTATGCACATCCCCTTATCGCTGCAACCATGCCCAAGCTTCAATTTGTGAAGTGATCTTAGACCTGACGTGCCTGCGGTCCGCGTATTTCTGCGAATTCTCCGTGGTCATGGAATCGGCTTAGCCGAGAAAGGGGGGCAAACCAAACAGAAGACCTTCACGGCCGCGCGAGTGTCCAGATTGACACGTTGCGCGCAAAGTCTGTTTCAAACCGCGCCTGTTACCGCTTTGTAGATGAATGGCGGTCTGGTGCTTCAGTAAAAGTGGAACTTATTATGGAACGCAGATTAGCTCCAATCACCGATGTCCAAGAAGTTATCGACGATCAGGATCCTGTTGTAGACGAACCGCAGCTGGAAGAAGAAGAGATGGCTGTTGAAGATTTGAACCAACAGCAACAGCAGCAGCAACAACAGCAGGGCGACGACAGCAACACCAACGGTGGTAACGACAGCAACACCAACGGTGGTAACGACAGCAACACCAATGGTGGTAACGACAGCAACACCAATGGTGGTAACGACAGCAACACCAATGGTGGTAACGACAGCAACTCACAGACCAATGGCGGTGACGACAGCAACACCAATACCGCGACCGTAGATATCGACTTCGGCGGCGGAGAGTGGATTCCGCGCGACGATGACAAAGTCGACGTTGATATTGAGGACGTCGAAGGTGATGTCGGCGACGTTATTACTGCCGGTGACGATGTAAATTACGATCCCGGCGACGACGTCAACATTGATATCTCGCAAGATGGTCCCGGAAATGATTTCGCGTCGATCAACCAGCAGTTTGCCAGCCTGGAAGACAATGACAGTTTGGGTACAGCAAGTGTCGAGAATTCAGGCGACTTCACACAAAGCGGTGACGCCAACGGCGGTGAAGCCTATGCTGAAGATGGTATCGACGTAAACAACGACGGTGGCTCCTCTGGCGATGGCGGCATGAGCTATGGTGGTGAAGCCTATGGCGACACCAATGGCAGCCATTCGCTGGCCTTTGGTGGTCATTCAGGAAATGCTGATAGCGCTGCGACAGGTGGAGATGGCGCATCTTCGGGTGATACCTATAACGCAAGCCTGGGTCTTGGTCATTCGAGTGCCAGCGCAGACGGTGACAGCACCGGCGGCGAAGGCGGCGCAGCAGACAGCGAGTCTAATGCCGACAACCACGGCGAAGCGAGTTCCGATAGTGACTCGACTGGTGGTAACGGTGGTAATGCCGGATCGATTGGCCTTGGTCTTGGTCTTGGTTTGTCCGGAGCGAACGCCGATGGCGATGCAGACGGTGGTGACAATACATCTGGGGCATTAGCTGCTGGCCTTGGTCTGGCAGGCACCGATGCTTCCAACGACGGTGCCGATGGTGGCGCTGGTGATGCCGATAACGATGGTTCGGCAGACAACTCTAGCGACGGAACCAACGAAGCCAACGAGTCTTCCTCTGGAGGCAATATTGGTTTGGGTCTGGCTGGCGCTGGCGCGATGGGTTGGAATGATGCCGATGGCGGTAGCGGTTCCGGCGGCGAAGGCTCCGGCGGCGAAGGCTCCGGTGGCGAAGGCTCCGGGGGCGAAGGCTCAGGCGGTGAAGGCTCAGGCGGTGAAGGCACTGGTGGCGAAGGCTCCGGTGGCAATGCCAACGGTGGCGACGGCACCGGCGGAGATTCCGGCTCGGTAGAAGAAGCCTTCCCATTCCCGGTACTCCTTGTGGAAGAGGAAGATCCTGACGGAGACGAAGAAGCTGCAGCAGCTGGTAACTCGAACGGTACCGGCGGAGACGGTGGTACTGGTGGTGCAGGTACCGGCGGTACGGGTACTGGCGGTACAGGTACTGGTGGTACGGGTACTGGAGGTACTGGTACTGGTGGCACAGGTACTGGCGGACCGGGTGCTGGCGGTACAGGAACCGGTGGTGCAGGCGGCGGCTACGTTGACACGGATGCTGATGCGCAAGGTGTTGGTGACCAAGATGCTGCCGGCCCTGTAATCACGCAGTCACCTGGTGATATCGATGGCTCTGCCGACAATGATCAGGACGTTGACGGTTCTGGTGGTAATGGTGGTACCAACACAAGTAATGGATCAGCAGACGCCAGCGGCGATGGAATGGCATCGGCTGAAGGTACTGGTGGCGCTGGCGGTACGGCCAACCCCGAGGCAAGCTCGGCCGGAAGCGGTGCTGGTTCAGCTGACGCAACCAACGAAGCCGGAAACGGCGGTGACTCTGAAGCATGGGCCGATTCAGCCAACGATGGTTATGCCGAAAGCCTTGCCGAAGCGATTGCCGGATACGGTGGAGATGCTTCGTCCGATAATGATGCGGACTCGATGGCTTCAGGTGATGCAACAGGTACTGCGATGTCAGGTGACGGCGGTGCCGGTGGTGCAGCGGCATCGACTGGCGGTACCAGCGGCGACGTCATGGGCTCGTCTACTGGTGGTGCAACCACAGGTGCAATGAACACCGGTGGTGAAGCATCCGGTGCATATTCGGGTGCCGGTGGTGCTGGCGGTAATGGCGGTACCTGGGGTTCGGATAATGGTGGCGATGGTATCGTCAACGGCGAGTCTTATGCATCCGCAGCAGCAGTCGTCGATACGAACGCCTTCAACCAATCGATCGTACAGGGTGCCAACGTGCTTGGTAACTCGGTCGATACGACCATGGTTGGCGGTTCGATGACCTCGACTTATTCGAGCGACGACACCGAGGTCTAAGACCAATTCGCGGGGGCCGCATTATCGGCCCCCGTTCAATGAAATCGCCGGGGCCGCGTAATGTGGCCTCGGCCCAGCAAATCCCGAACCGGAAATTTTAGTCGGCAAGGGGGCAAGGGATCATCGAAATGTCATTCGATAGTGTTACCGAAAAGATTGCACACTTTATTGGATCTTTTGATCTTACGATTGAAAAAGCCCGGTTGAGGGATCAGTACGAAGAGTTCACCGCCATGCGGCGCAAGGCGGAACTGGACGAACTGGAAGAACCCGCAAAGATCCGGATCAAGGCAGATCTTGAATTGGACCCAGGCAAATATGGTCCGCTTTCCTATCGGTTTGACACCCCCCCCGCCACTCCTGAACTTCCACCCCCAACCGACGGCCCTGAATTTGAAACGGTCGTTGTACTTGAACCACCACTCTCAGACGGTCCGCCGTTACCCGAAGCGACAACCGGCCTAGGTGCAACGTTTGTGATCGAGCAGCAGCTGGAGATTGTGACAGAGCTTATCGGGTCTGCTGTGACCTACACGTTCCAGACGATTTTCCTACGCGACAATGACGTTGTCGGCGAGGGAGATTTCCGCGATGTCGATCAGTTGATCGCATTGGCCGAGGCGGCTGCGCAGGTCGCAGCATCGATGCACGCGTTTGCCGTGCCCTCGTTCTCGATCTCGGACTACTTGTCGGTTGAATACGTCGAGTCTTTGGCCGAAGCGATGTTGGCCCCGATCAATGTCGAAGTTGAAGGCGCGGTTGTTTATCAGTTCCACGGCGAAGACGCGATGGGCGTGATCGTCAATGGTGAGTATGTGGACGAAGCCCCGGAATGGGAAGATCTTCTGCCTGCGCATCATAGACCGGACGAGGAAGAGGACGACGAAACACCCGATATGATGCCCGCAGAATGGGCTCAGGACGAGGAAGACGAATTTGCCGAAGGTCACACGGTGATCGCAGGCGGCAACCTTGCGATCAACGAGATGAACGCAACTGTGGCCTGGGTCGATGCGCCTTATATTGCGGTCGGTGGAAAAGCAATCGAACTGGCCATGGTGAGCCAGGTCGCCGTTGTATCTGACACAGACAAGGGCACGAATGGCGGCTCGGGCACCAATGTGGTGCACTCGTCGACGATCGAGGTCGAAGGCAACTCAGCCCCTTGGCTTAAGACAGGTTCAAGTGAAGACGATGCCCCGGCATATGTGCATGTTGATTGGATTACGACCGACCTGATCGTTGCTAATTTTGTCAAGCAGGACATCGACGCAACGGATATCGATCATATTGATACCGAGATTAACGCGACGACCACGCTGTACGCATTGGGCGACAACGAGTTGATTGATGTCACCAATATTCTTCAACTTGGCAGTTATTATGACCTGATCATGATCGAAGGTGACATGATATCGGTCGATGCGTTTGTCCAGACGCACGTATTATTGGATGACGATGTGGTGATGGGCGGATTGCCCGGACCCATCGATGGATCGGACGCAAACCTGGTTATGAACGAGGTTTCTCTCAAGAAAGAAGGCGAAGATACGTATCAGGCGATGCACGACTCCATGGCCGACGCCATGACCATGGGCGAGGACGACATGGCAGCGCTGGAAGAGGCGCTAATGAACGATCCGATGTTTGCTGGCATGGAGCAGATGCGGGTCCTCAAGATCGATGGATCGCTGGTTCAGGTCAACGTGGCCGAGCAATCGACGATGCTTGCCGATCAGGATGACGTATATCTGAATGGTCCCCACGCGGACGAGACCGAGGTTCTGGCAGGCAGCAATGCGATGCTGAACGCCGCCAATGTAACCAAGGCCGGCGTGGATTCGGTTGTTATGGCTCAGGATGGGGCATTTTCTGACCTGCTACTGCATCAGGCAAGCCTGCTTGACATGCCCACGAATGAGGACATCGCCGAGATGACCAACGAGGCAATCGCCGCCATCATGGAAGAGGCGGGTATGCCAGGTCACGACAATGGCATTGGGCCTAACGGTAACGATCTCACGCCAAGCGAAATGGCGAATTCCTCCGATGGCCTGCAGACCATGCTGGCCTAATATTTCCTGATTTACGAGTGACCGGAAGGTTAGTTTATGTCGATCGTTTTTTCGTCGCGCCGCACCCGTTTTGCAAGTCCATTGGACCGGCACGGAGGCGGAGGCCCATTGACCCTGGAACTCCGAAATCGGGTAGCAAAACCAAATGAAAGTAAACTTGCAAAAACAGCGTCCCGCCTGCGTTTGACAAGTGATATGCAACTGGCGGAACCCGAAACCAAACCAGAGACCCCGGAAGCAAGTGACACCCCGGTTGCCGGGCCCGCGAAACGATCGCGGCAATCAGAAGCGCCTCAGGCGACGACACAACCGGATAATCCGGGGCAGACCCAGGCAGAGCAGTTGGATCAAACATCACAACCGCGCGCTGGTTCTCCCCTTCGGCGCGCGTCGTCGCGGCCCGCGCAAGATAAGGATCCTGCGGGTGGCGACACTGGGGTGGCCGATACCGAAGCCCCCGATTGTGAAACCGCCGACCAATCGACTGCACGCATGACCCCCTCTGCGCCGTCGGATGGTAAAGACCGCATGGGCACCACGATCGAGGCCAAGGCCAACCAACCCTTGCTGCGCCCGGGGACGGGTGGTGGCGATGGCAAGGGGCCACCCCAAACATTCCACAAACGCACGCCGCCTGAAGATTTCCAGAAGACGCTGCGTACCTCACTGCGCGCGATTTGGCGCAATCTGGCTTTCGTGCTGGTACTGACCTGCGCGACCAACGTCCTGATCCTAGCGATCCCGATCTACCTGTTTCAGATCAGTGACCGGGTTCTGACTAGTCGCTCGCTGGATACGTTGATCATGCTGACGGCAATCGTTGCCGGAGCAGTCATTTTTCAAGCCGCATTTGATGCCGTTCGTCGGTTCATGCTGATGCGTACAGCGGTCGAGGTCGCCGCCCGTCTTGGGGCCCCGGTTCTTAGCGCTGCGGCCCATGCCTCGCTGCACGGCAACGGACGCGAATATCAGACACTTGGGGATCTGCAACAGGTGCGGGGCTTTCTGGTCTCGGGCACTCTGATCTCATTTCTGGATGTACCATTTGCACCGCTGTTCATCCTGATGATCTTTCTGGTGCATCCGCAACTTGGGATGATTGTGGTGACGACGGCCGTGATTCTGATGATCATCGCGCTGATCAACCAGAAAATGACCGCCAAGCCCTTTGCCAAGGCCAATCAGGCGCAATCAATGGCGAACCAGCATCTGGATTCAATGTCGCGCAACAGTCAGATCATCAACGCTTTAGCGATGATCCCCGAGGCAGTGCGCATCTGGGGGCGTGACACCGCACAATCGCTGACATGGCAGGTCAAGGCGCAGGATCGTAACGTGATCTTCGCGGCCATTTCACGTGCCGTCCGTCTTTTGACGCAGATCGGCATTCTGGGCTGGGGCGCCTTTCTGGCCCTTCAAGGTGAAATTACCGGCGGTATGGTCATCGCCGCCTCGATCATCGCGGGGCGGGCTTTCGCGCCGATCGAAGGATCAATCGAGGGTTGGAATACCTTCCTGCTTACGCGCGGCGCTTTTGGGCGGATCAAGGCTCTGCTGTCGAACTCGGCCCTGCAATATGAAAAACTGCGCCTACCACGACCTGAGGGGCGGTTGGATGTCGAACGCCTGCTATATGTCCCAGGCGGCACCAAGCGGGTGGTTCTGAACGGGATTACCTTTGCGCTGAACCCTGGTGAAACTCTGGCGATCATCGGGAATTCAGGCGCAGGCAAAACGACACTTGGTAAAACGCTGGTGGGTTCGATCCTGCCGACCTCGGGCAGTGTGCGGCTGGACCTGATGGATATCCGCAACTGGGATCCCCGCCAGTTTGGCGAAAATATTGGCTATCTGCCGCAAGACGTACAGCTATTCCCCGGCAGCATCAAAGACAATATTGGCCGGATGCGTGCCGATGCCACGGATGAGCAGATCCACGATGCTGCCGTTTTGGCCGACGTGCACAACATGATCGCAACGCTGCCGCAGGGGTATGAGACTGTTGTGGCCGCCGACGGCTCACCTCTCTCAGGTGGCCAGAAGCAGCGTATTGCTTTGGCGCGTGCCTTCTTCGGCAACCCGCGTTTGGTTGTTCTGGATGAGCCGAATTCGAACCTCGACGTGGCAGGTGACAAGGCGCTTGCGCGCGCAATTCAGCAAGCAAAGGAAAGCAAGATCACCGTTGTAGTGATTACGCAAAAGCCGACTCTGTTGAATGTTGTCGACAAGATCATGCTGCTGACCGATGGGCGCGTGGCGCTGTTCGGGCAGCGCGAACAGGTGCTAGAACAGCTCAACGGGCCGCGCCAGCAACCGCCCGAAATACAGGGCAAGGGGGATTAAGCGATGAACGACGTGGCACGCACCGATGAAGGCGGTCTTTGGTACTCTGAGGTTCCGCGCTCGATCACCAAATTCATCGTGATTGGCTTTATCATGCTTATTGTCTGTTTTGGCGGCTTTGGCGTCTGGTCCTTCCGTGCACCTCTGGCCGCTGCAGTCATCGCGCAAGGCAGCTTTGTCGCGACCGGCCGCAACAAGATCGTGCAGCATTTGGAAGGCGGTATCATCGAGAACATTCTGGTCTCGGAAGGTGAATCTGTTCAAGCCGGACAGATCATGATGACTTTGGATCAGACCTCGGCCGAGGCGAGTGAACGCGAATTGTTCATTCGCAAACTTCGCCTTCAGGCCATGACCGAACGGTTGCTGGCTGAGCATAGCGAACAGGAAACCCTCGTGTTTTCGCCCGGATTGATCGAAGCATCGGACGACGTCGAGGTCATGACGATCCTCGACAATCAGAAACTCAGCTTTGATGTATCGCGCAAGACACTGCTGAACGATATTGCTTTGCTGCAGCGCAACATGGAGGCGTTGAAAATTCGTGCGTCAGGATTTGAAGCACAATTGGTCAGCATGGAAAGGCGATCAGAGATTCTCGAGGAAGAATACGAGACCAAATATTCGTTGTTTGAAAAAGGATTAGTGCGCAAAGGTGATCTGAATACGATCCGCCGGGTGCAGGCCGAAGCCGAAGGTCAACTGGCGCGTTTGCGCGCAGAAACGGCTGAGGTAAACCAGATGCTGCTGAAGTATGAAGAGCAGATTCTGCGCACCCGCTCAGCCTACCGCGAGGCTGCGCTGGACGAGTTGGGCGTTATTGAAGCCGATCTTGAAAGTGTGCGTGAAAAAGCCCGTCAGGCCCGTAGCGTTCTGGCCCGTGCCGTTGTGCGTGCACCGGTGACAGGCACAGTGGTGCGACTTCATCACCACACGCCGGGCGGGGTGATCGAAACTGGCGAACAGATTGCTGAGATTCTGCCCGCCGATGCGCCATTGATCATCGAAGCGCAGATCCCGCGTACCGAGATCGACAGCGTGGTCACCGGGCAGATCGCGACGGTGCGCCTAGTCGCGCTCAATCAACGGACAACCCCAGTGCTTGAGGGCGAGGTCTATTACGTCTCGGCTGACTCGCTTGTCGAGGATTCTGCCGGTATGCCGCAAGAGGTCTATCTGGCGCGCATTTCTCTGACCACGGAAGAGATGGGTCGCGTGCGGGGCTTCGTGCCGACACCCGGAATGCCCGCCGAGATCATGATCCAGACCGAGGAACGCACCTTTGCGGCCTATATCGCCAAGCCGGTGGTTGACAGTATGTCGCGTGCTTTCCGCGAACATTAAGGGTCTGAACGTCTACACCTTCAATTTTCTGCATGTTAGCCTTGCACGGATTCATTTCCTGGAGGGGCGCAAATGCCATTGACGGTCAAAGACATGATGCAAGCTGCAAACGCGGTGGTTGAGCGTATCGACGCCAGCCGGGCCAAAGAACTGATCGGGCAGGGTGCCTTGTTGTTGGATATTCGCGATGCGCCTGAACTGGAAAGGACAGGGCGCGCGGTCGGTGCGCATCATATCCCGCGCGGTATGCTGGAGTTTCGGGCCGACCCCGAGTTGCCTTCCCATGATGCAGAACTGCGCAGGGATCGGGTGATCATCCTGCATTGTGCGTCTGGCGGAAGGGCAGCGCTGGCTGGAAAACTGCTTAAGGAAATGGGATATTTACACGTCTACAATCTGGGTGGCTTTGCGGATTGGGTGAATGGCGGTGGTGAGGCGACCGGGCCCATGGATCGCGGGATGTAGCTACATATCTGACCCAAATCAAAGTCACACATATTCCGTTGCTGTAATGTAAAGGCCAGAAGCTTAAACACAGGATACTGGCCATGATACGCCTAGCAGCCACGCTTTATTCTTTGATCGCCACAGCCATCGCGGGTTCTGCCGTGATTGCGGTCCTAGCGGTTGGAATGGTGACCTGGATGGCCATCGTTTCCGCCGCAGCAGCAGGGGCGGTTGTTGCCGCGCCGGTGTCGTGGCTGGTGGCAAAACGCCTGTATCAAGGCGCTTGATTAAGCGTTCAAGAAGGTCCTGACTGCAGCTTCGAATTCGCGGGGTTTCTCGGCGTGCAGCCAGTGCCCCGCACCGGGAATTTTGGCGAAGCGAGCTGCAGGAAACAGGGTGCGAATCTGCTCTCGGTATTCGGGCTGCACATAATCTGATGCTGCGCCGGACAGGAACAGAGCGGGGCCGTCCCAATGGGTCGAAATCTCGGGGAAGCCCATGATCTTTGGCATTTCGCTGGCCAGTACATCTAGGTTCAGCCGCCAGCGGCTTCCCTCAACATCCAAAGACTGCGTAAAAAAGCTCTGCAGCGCCTTTTCGACGCCCAGATCGGCCAGCTGTGCTTCGGCATCTGAACGACGCTGAACGCGGGACATATCTACCGCCCGCATTGCCTCGATGAATTGAATCTGGCTGTGGCTGTATGCCACTGGTGCGATGTCTGCGACGACCAGCTTGCGCACCAGATCGCCATATTCCAGCGCCAGCACCATCGAAGCTTTTCCACCCATGGAATGCCCGACGATATCGGCGATGCCGCCAACGCTGTCGATGACCTTGGCCAGATCATGCGCCAAATCCGGGTAGCCATGCTGAGCATCCCAAAAGCTGTAGGCGTGATTGCGCATATCGACGGCGATCACCTGTCTTTCGTTCGACAGTCGCCGCGCAATGACTCCCCAGTTGCGCGCCGAACCATAGAGGCCATGCGCTATCAGCAGGGGCGGATGATCGGTCGGGTCGCCATGGATGATCGTATTTAGCATGCTTCTGTGATACGCGTCACCGCGCGGAACAACCAGCCCCATTGCCGCCGGTGTGACGCGCGGCTACATTGTCCCGTCAGGAGGCGCCAATGACGCAGGAAATCGATATCCAGACCCGGATCGCAGAGACCATTCGGTTGCTGCGTAAAAAGCTTGGCGTGAAAGACAAGACCCTGATTGCCTCGGTCCGGCGCGCAAAGCGGCGTTTGCCGCGCAAGGTCTATAAACAGGCCTTGGTTCTGGCAGAGGCCGAGCAGATGGCCGAGCATCCCAAACTGCGGATGGTTTTGGATATGCCCCGGCTCGAAAAAGCGTCGGACGAGGTGCAAGGCCACCTGAACGCGATCAATCTGGCAGATCGACGTTGGGGATGGTTCCTGAGCTTTCTTGGTTCGCTTGCGTTGGGCCTGATCGTGTTGGCGGCGTTGGCTGTGTTCGTACTACGATGGCGCGGGTATATCTGACCGCTGCACGCCTCAAAGAAAAACGGCGCCGATCAGGGCGCCGTTTTCTGTTCTAAGATCCGTATTGGATCAGAGATTCGGATAAAGCGGGTAGCGCGCGCAAAGTTCGGCGACTTCGGCTTTAACTTTGGCTTCGACCGCACCGTTTCCGTCTTCGCCATTTGCGGCCAGACCGTCGACCACTTCGATGATCCAGTCTGCGATCTGGCGGAACTCGGCCTCACCAAAACCGCGGGTGGTTCCGGCGGGCGAGCCCAGACGGATACCGCTGGTTATCGTGGGCTTTTCGGGGTCGAACGGCACACCGTTCTTGTTGCAGGTGATATGTGCCCGGCCCAAAGCTTTCTCGGTTGCGTTGCCTTTAACGCCTTTGGGGCGCAGGTCGACAAGAACCACATGGGTATCGGTGCCGTGGGTCACAGTGTCCAGGCCACCCTTGATCAGCTGATCTGAAAGGGCCTGCGCATTCACAACGACCTGCTTGATATAGTCCTTGAACTCAGGACGCAGTGCCTCGCCAAAGGCAACGGCCTTGCCAGCAATCACATGCATCAGCGGGCCACCCTGAATGCCCGGGAAGATCGCCGAGTTTACCTTTTTGGCAATCGCTTCATCATTGGTCAGGATCATGCCGCCGCGCGGGCCGCGCAGGGTTTTATGCGTGGTGGTGGTGGCCACATGCGCATGCGGGAAGGGCGAAGGGTGCGCGCCTGCGGCAACCAGACCGGCGATATGGGCCATATCCACATGCAGATAGGCGCCGACCATTTCAGCGATTTCACGCATGCGGGCAAAATCGATGACGCGCGGGATGGCCGAGCCTCCGGCGATGATCAGCTTGGGGTTATGTTCCTTTGCCAGCGCTTCGATCTGATCATAGTCGACCAGGTTGTCCTGCTTGCGCACGCCATAATGTACCGCGTTGAACCACTTGCCTGACTGGTTCGGCGCCGCACCATGGGTCAGGTGACCACCTGCATCCAGCGACATTCCTAGAATGGTGTCACCGGGCTTGATCAGCGCCTGAAATACACCTTGGTTCGCCTGCGATCCCGAATTCGGTTGGACGTTGGCAAACTCACACCCAAACAACTGCTTGGCACGGTCGATAGCCAGGTTCTCGGCAATGTCGACGAACTGACAGCCGCCATAGTACCGGCGGCCCGGATAACCTTCGGCATATTTGTTGGTCATGACCGAGCCCTGCGCCTCCATCACGGCGGCAGAGACGATGTTCTCCGAGGCGATCAGTTCGATCTCGTCGCGCTGGCGGCCCAATTCAGATGTGATCGAGCCGAACAGCTCGGGGTCACGATCCGCGAGGGACTGGGTGAAAAATCCGTTGTCACGAAGATTGGCGTTCATGTGCGCTCCGCATGGCTGGGGTGTATCTGGCGGATTTCCTATCGGAAACGACGTGTGTCAGAAAGGTTGTAAAGCGACGAAATGGCCCTCTATGGCGTCAACTCTGGCCTATTGCGGAAAGGTATGTTTGTTTCGGAACCAAATGTGCAGCACTGGAAACTATAAAACATGACAAAGAGAATCGCCTTTCTGGCCAGCGATGCCAAGGTTGCGCAGACCGCCCGGGATGCGCTTGTGGCGCGCTACGGAAATGCAGCGCCGAGAGACGCAGATGTTGTGGTGGCGCTGGGTGGTGATGGCTTCATGCTTCAGACGTTGCAGGGCGTCCAGCACCTGGATAAGCCGGTTTATGGAATGAATCGCGGTACCATCGGGTTTCTGATGAACGAATATGCCGAAGTTGATCTGATGGCCCGGCTAGCAGAGGCAGAGGAAGAAGTCATCAATCCATTGGCGATGACTGCAATGGACCAGGCGGGCCAAAAGCACCAAGCACTTGCAATCAACGAGATTTCGCTGCTTCGTGCGGGGCCGCAGGCAGCGCGGTTGCGGATCAGCGTTGATGGGCGGGTACGCATGGCCGAACTCGTGTGTGATGGTGCATTGCTTGCCACGCCGGCGGGTTCGACCGCATATAACTATTCCGCTCACGGACCCATTGTACCCATTGGCGCGGACGTTCTGGCATTGACGCCAATCGCCGCGTTTCGCCCCCGGCGGTGGCGTGGCGCCTTGCTGCCGAAAGTTGCGAAAGTCAGATTCGATGTGATCGAGGCTGACAAACGCCCGGTTATCGTTGCGGCCGATTCCATATCGTTTCCGGATATCGATTGGGTCGAGATCAGGTCTGAGATTGCGATCCAGCATCGTATTCTATTTGACCCTGGCCACGGCCTGGAAGAACGATTGATCTCCGAACAATTTACTTAAATCTCAGCGTGTTGATCATTTTTCCACCGCTTGTGTGAACCAGTTCACATGCAACGCGATAAGGGTTTGTTAACTTCAAGTTGCCCGGAGAACACGCCGAGGTGGAAGTGAGTGGCCATCTAAAGGTGTTTTCGAATGGTTGCGCAGTTTTCGCGCTGGCGAGGGTGGGTGGTGCTACGCTCGTCATCTTAATCCGGGCATATTTTAGTATGCGGACCCCGGGACAAAATCCCGGGGTCTATTTCATTTGTGAGGCCTGAGTGACGATGTCTCAGGTTTGCGCGCTCATTCGATCCCACAGAATCGGAGCCATCTGCCCCACACGCGCTTCGATCGCGACCGCTGCATCCACCGCCATATCCTCACGCCAGCGTCGAGCAGCAATCTGAACATTGATCGGTTGCGGCCCATTCGGCAATTCGGCCAAGCGTGCGGGAACGCTGGCGGCGGGCAGCCCGAGGAAATTCATCGCATAAGAATAGACCGCGCATCCTAACACCTCATGAACGCCTTCCGCACCTTCGGTATCGCGATCAGGTCTGAAGAACGGTTGCGGCAGGAATGGAGACAGGACCAAAGGATATTTCTGCATGAATAGCGACCATTGGCGCGCAAAATGGCTGCGTTGCGCCAACGCCTGAATCAGTTCGTCGCCTACGATCGGAGGAAACTCCTGAAAATAAACCTCGAAAATATCACGGATGGTTTGAGACCCGACTGCCTCGATATCGTTTTTCATCAACGTCAGCACTTCACCCATCAGCGCGCGATAGCCGATGCGCCCACATTCGAACACATCCGGCGGATCAATGTCTTCAACTATATATCCGGCATCTACCAGCGCCTCCCGAGCGGTACTTAGCGCTTTGTCCACTTCGGGGTGCAAAGCGTATTCGAACGAATTTTTGGTGAACGCAACTTTGATTGGGGTGTCCGGCCCCGCGCCGCGCCAAGGCATTGGCACATGGAAGGGGTCGCGGGCGTCCGGGGCGATCAGGCTGGGCATCGAAAGGTGCAGGTCCTTTGCGCTTCTTGTGAGCAAGCCCTGTACCGACATCGATTGTGCCAGCATCCCGCGTTCCACCTTCTGGCTGGGGTTCCAGGCCGGTACGCGGCCCAGCCCCGGTTTCACTGTAACCGCACCATTGGCCGCTGCCGGAAAGCGCAGACTGCCTCCGATATCGTTGCCATGAGCCAGGGCACCGATGCCCGCCATGACCGCAGCCCCCGCGCCCCCGGACGACCCACCGGGCGAGATATGGCGGCCCCAAGGATTGTGCGTGCGCCCATGAAGTGGATTATCCGTGTCAGCGCGGAACGAGAATTCGGGCGTATTGGTCCGCCCGATGACAATGGCCCCCGCCTTATGCAAGTTTGAAACCACCGGTGCGTCATCAGGGGCAATGACATCCTTCAAGGCAACCACACCATTTGTGGTGGCATGGTTCTTCTGGTCGACATTCACTTTGATGGTCACGGGTACCCCGTGCAGCGGTCCAACCGAGGCACCATTGCGGCGCGCCTGATCAAGCGCAGATGCACGCTCTAACGCTTCTGTGCCCAGATCGTCCACGACAGCATTCAGCGAGGGATTTACCTGATGCATCCGCTCCAATGCATCACTGATCACCTCTTCTGCGCTCAACTCGCCAGCTTGGGTCAGCGCAGCCAATTCTGTTGCATCAAAACGCCAGATATCGCCCTGTGTCATGCTCGTCCTCCTCACCTCAAACTGAGGTGAGGAGGACCCAATGACAAGCCCCGCAATCGCAAAACGGATCCAACCTTCATCTGGCCAAGAATATCTCGGAGCGCGAGGCAGAGCCTCGCACACGCGCGACAGCGCAAATCGGTTGCGCCGTAAGGCGCTCCGCTTGATCGTACCGTGAAATTACTGCGCGTAGCCGATAGTTTGCAGGGCCACCGTGATCTCGTCCAGAATTGCTGGGTCATCGATTGTGGCAGGCATTTTATACGCCTTGCCATCCGCGATCGACACCATCGTACCACGCAGGATCTTGCCCGAGCGTGTCTTGGGCAGACGATCCACCACTACGGCTTTCTTGAACGCAGCGACTGGGCCGATTTTGTCACGAACCATCTGGACCACATCGGTTACCACCTCCGCGTGATTCCGATCGGATCCGGCATTCAGGCACAGGAAACCGACAGGCATCTGGCCTTTCAGTTGATCAGATACCCCAATCACAGCGCATTCTGCCACATCGGGGTGAGCGGCCAACACCTCTTCCATCCCGCCCGTCGAAAGTCGGTGCCCGGCGACGTTGATCACGTCATCGGTACGGGCCATGATATAGAGATACCCATCTTCGTCGATCATGCCCGCATCACCGGTTTCGTAATAGCCGGGAAAATGCTCAAGGTAGGATTTTCTGAAGCGCGCCTCAGCATTCCACAGGTTTGGCAATGTGCCTGGCGGAAGCGGAAGCTTGACTGCGATCGCGCCCAACTCGCCCGGTCTCATAGGATGGCCGCCTTCGTCCAGAATCTGAACGTCATAGCCCGGCATAGGCTTGGCAGGTGATCCCAGCTTGACCGGAAGCTCTTCGATTCCGAGCGGGTTGCCAGCGATGGTCCAGCCAGTTTCGGTTTGCCACCAATGGTCGATGACCGGAACTTTCAGCGCATCCTGCGCCCAGATGATCGTATCTGGGTCAGCCCTCTCTCCTGCAAGATACAGAGCCTTAAGGCAGGATAGATCGTAATTCGCCATCAATTCTGCGCTTGGGTCTTCGCGTTTTACGGCACGAATGGCGGTTGGGGCGGTGAAGAAGCTTTTGACCTTGTGTTCGGATATCACGCGCCAGAAAGTTCCGGCGTCAGGTGTTCCGACGGGCTTGCCCTCAAAAACAATCGTCGTGTTGCCGTGGATCAGCGGGGCATAACAGATATAGGAATGGCCAACGACCCAGCCGACATCCGAAGCCGCCCAGAACACATCTCCCGGATCGACATTGTAGATGTTTTTCATCGTCCAGTTCAGTGCGACCAGATGGCCGGCAGTCGGGCGCACGACGCCTTTGGGCGCACCAGTGGTGCCGGATGTATAGAGGATATAGGCTGGATCATTGCCGCTGACTGGTACACATTCTGCGGGCTCCGTACCGTATTGGAAACCGTGCCAGTTGACGTCGCGCCCCTCGATTAGTTGTGCGACTTCCTGCTCGCGCTGGAATATTACGCAAAACTCGGGTTTGTGGGTGGCCAGATCGATCGCGCCATCCAGCAGAGGTTTGTAGTGCACAACGCGTCCCGGCTCCATCCCGCATGAGGCAGCGATGATCGCCTTGGGTTTCGCATCGTCGATACGTACGGCCAGTTCGTTGCTGGCAAAACCGCCGAATACCACTGAATGCACTGCTCCTAGTCGGGCGCAAGCCAGCATTGCCTCCAGCGCTTCGGGGATCATAGGCATGTAGATGATGACGCGGTCACCTTTCTCAATACCTTTTGCACGAAGTGCGCCGGCCAGATTAGCAACCCGATTGCGTAACTCGACGTATGAGATTTCGCGTTTGGTATGAGTAATGGGGCTGTCATAGATGATCGCGGTTTGCTCACCACGACCATTTTCCACATGGCGATCAACCGCGTTCCAGCACGTATTTACCTTGGCATCACTGAACCATTCGTAAAGAGGCGCATTGTTGTCAAACAGAGCTTTGCTGGGCGCTTGAACCCAATCGATCCCCTTGGCTGCATCCATCCAGAATGCTTCGGGGTCGTTCTTCCAGCTCTCGTAGACGTCCTGATATGCCATGATGGCCTCCTCCCAAATTCCTTGAGCTATGTGTTAGGCATCGTGGATGTTTCGAGCAAGCGATGCGCATAACGGCGCGTCAGTTTATCGCAAAATCTTTGCAGAACCTTGCAGTTTGGCTTGCAAATTTTTGCAAATCCTCTGATCTGAGCAGATTTCTGAGTGTCACACGCAAAGATTTGCAAATCTGCAAATTTATTGCTGCAAATGTGCTGGCGCTAACAGAATCAAACCGGGCACCTAATCTGGTGCCCGGTCATGTATACGTAATGATATAGGCGCTAGGCTTATCCGTAGTGCGCGACTGGCGTACCTGCGATGGCCGCCATGTTCAGCAGTCCCCTGGCCGTAATCGAGGGCGTTACGATATGCGCCTTGTTTCCCATTCCCATGAGGATTGGACCTACCTCAAGCCCGTCCGCTTTCATCTTCAAGATATTGCGCACACCGCTTGCCGCATCCGCATGGGCGAAGATCAGGACATTTGCAGAGCCTTCCAAACGCGAGTTCGGGAAGATACGTGCACGCAATTCAGGATCCAAAGCCAGATCAAGGTTCATCTCGCCTTCATAGCTGAAGTCGCGTGGCTCGGAATCGAGAATCTCAAGCGCAGCCCGCAGCCGCTTGCCTGATCCCTCGGCCTGATTGCCGAATTGCGATTGCGAACAAAATGCGATCTTGGGTTCCAACCCGAACCGCCGCACGTGACGAGCAGCTCCAATGGTGGATTCGGCAAGTTCTTCTGGTGTCGGCAATTGTCTTACATGCGTGTCTGCAATGAACAGAGGGCCATCTTCCAGAATCATCAGCGAAAGCGCGCCATGCGGGCGCAAATCGCCATCATCCAGAACCTGTTCGACATAGTTAAGATGCCAGCGATACTCACCAAAAGTGCCACAGATCATGCTGTCCGCCTCACCGCGATGCACCATGATTGCTGCAATGGCGGTGTTGTTGGTGCGCATGATGGCCTTGGCCAGATCCGGAGTGACCCCCCGACGCTGCATTATTTGATGGTACGAATTCCAATAATCGTAGTAACGGGGATCGTCCTGAGGGTTCACGATTTGAAAATCCTGCCCCGGTCGTACTGTCAGGCCTAGCCTTTCGCAACGTGCGCTGATCACGTCCGGTCGCCCGATCAGGATCGGGGTTTCCGTGGTTTCTTCCAATATCGCTTGCGCAGCCCTTAAAACACGCTCGTCCTCCCCTTCTGCGAAGACAATTCTACGCGATGCGACGGCTGCGGCTTCGAACACTGGCCGCATCAACAGTGCAGATTTGAACACGGTCTGGTTCAGGCGCTCTTTATAGGCTTCGAGGTCATCAATGGGTCGTTTTGCGACCCCGCTCTTCATAGCAGCCTGTGCAACCGATGACGAAACGACCCCCACTAGGCGCGGGTCAAAGGGTTTTGGGATCAGGTAATCTGGACCAAAAGTCAGCTGCTCACCCTTATAGGCCGCCGCGGCTTCGGCGCTGGTCGTCGCGCGGGCCATGTCGGCGATGCCGTCGACGCAGGCGATCTGCATCTCGTCGTTGATTTCAGTCGCACCTACGTCCAGGGCACCTCGGAAGATAAACGGGAAGCACAACACGTTGTTCACTTGGTTCGGAAAGTCGCTGCGACCGGTCGCAATGATCGCGTCAGGGGCAACTTCGCGCGCCGCCTGTGGCAGGATTTCCGGAGTGGGGTTGGCCAGCGCAAAGATGATCGGGGTTTTGGCCATCTTCTCGACCATCTCAGGCTTGAGCACATTTGGTCCGCTCAGCCCCAGAAACAGATCGGCACCTCCGATCACATCATCCAGAGTGCGCAGATCGGTTTTCTGCGCAAACTGATCCTTGTGCGGGTTCATATCCTCGGCGCGACCTTCATAGACCAACCCGTGAATGTCGCAGAGCCAGATATTCTCGCGTTTGACGCCGAGCTTCACCAACATGCTGAGGCAGGCGATCCCGGCAGCACCGCCGCCGGTCGAAACTACTTTGATATCCTCGAAGCTCTTTCCTGCCACATACAGGGCGTTCTTAGCTGCGGCACCAACAACGATTGCCGTGCCGTGCTGATCGTCATGAAACACCGGGATGTTCATCCGTTCCCGGCACAGTTTTTCGACAATAAAACAATCCGGTGCCTTGATATCTTCAAGGTTGATCGCGCCAAAAGTAGGTTCCAGGGCGCAGACGATATCTGCCAGCTTTTCTGGGTCAGGCTGATCCACCTCGATATCAAAGCAATCGATGCCTGCGAACTTTTTGAACAGGACGGCCTTGCCTTCCATCACCGGTTTCGAGGCCAATGCGCCTATATTCCCAAGGCCTAGAACTGCGGTGCCGTTTGACACAACCGCAACAAGATTGCCGCGGGCCGTGTATTTCTCAGCATTGGCGGCGTTGTCCTTTATCTCAAGACTGGCTTCGGCGACGCCTGGCGAATATGCCCGCGCAAGGTCCCGACCATTTGCCATTGGTTTGGTTGCCTTGATCTCAAGCTTTCCGGGCTTTGGATGCGCATGATAGTCAAGCGCGGCCTGTCTCAGGTTCGGTGTGTCAGACATAGGTAATACAACTCCGTTCCAATATTCGTTTGATGGTTAAACTATTTCTCAGCGCTTGGCTATGTCGCCTCGGACCGCAGTCAGAGACAGGCCTCACGGATACGTTAACGAAACGTTGGTTGAGAGTTGCTGCATCGTTTTTATGTACAGCCAATTCCGGGGAACCTGACGGACACCAGAAGCGGCGGACCTTATCATGCGTCATGAAGACAAAGCTTGTGCTAGTGCGCAATTTGCCAACCCTTCAATCAGGATTGGTGCCAATCGGAATGTCTTCTTTGTTGTGCTTGTTTCGGCGGTTTCATTTCTTTGCGTAGTTGTGATTTGGCACCAACCGGCAGCAACTTTCATCCAAGAAGGCGGGTTGATTGAGACGATATCGGCCTCTGCGTTACTGGCTGCCGGTTTGGTCGCGTTGGTACGCTTCCGAGGCGTCTCGCGGCTTTACATCGCGGTGGTCTGCCTGCTGTTGGCCGAGCGCGAATTGGAGGCGGAGGTGTACACAGAAGGCAGCGCGCCTTTCGTGGTGCTAAACTGGGTTGATTTATTGCTTGATGTGACTGCAGTAAGGATCGTTTTGGCTGCGATCGTCATTGGTGGTTTGCTCTGGCATGGGATACCGAACGGAATTAAGGCACTTAAAATCCGCGCGCCTTTTCTGATGATTTTTTTCCTGGCCGGAAGTGTTGCGGTGCTGGCTCAGCTTCTTGAGGAAATCAGCGGATTGTTCGACGAATACCTTTCGGTTGCGATGGTTACACGTTTGTTCGTGATGGAAGAAACGCTGGAGATGTACTTTTCGATTGGCATTTTGGCTGCTGTTCTGATCGGATGGCCAAAACCAAAATCCGAAGAGAAACAGAATGACCAGCAATACCGGCGACTCCCTCACGCGCGCTGAAATCCGACTGCCGACGCAGGAACTGCGCAACGATATCCCGTTTTATACCAAGGTACTGGGGATGCGGATGGATATGATCTATCCGGCAGATGACCCTCGGGTTGCCGTGTTCTCTGGTCACGGTCTGCGCTTGCGGATCGAGAAAGATGCAGCTGAAGCGGCGGGAACGTTGCGCATTCTGACATCCGATCCAGATGGTTTTGCAGACGGTCAACGAAGTCTTGTAGCCCCAAACGGCACCCGGATCGAGATTGACGAGTTGAACCCGCCGCTGGTCATGCCGGATACCGTCCACTCTTTTGTTGTTCGTAGGCTCAAGGATCAGGCGCCGTGGATCATTGGACGGGCAGGGATGCACTATCGCGATCTCGTGCCGGACCGGCTTGGCGGATCGATTATCGCCAGCCATATACGTATCCCAGATGGTGGTCCTGTGCCCGACATGGTGCATTTCCACAAAGTCGGATTTCAGCTGATCTTCTGCATCCACGGTTGGGTCGATGTGGTCTACGAAGATCAGGGCGACAAGATGCGCCTGACGGCAGGCGATTGCTTTATTCAGCCGCCTGAAATCCGCCACCGCGTGCTGGAAGCGTCAGACAACGTTCAGGTGATCGAGATTGGTGTCCCAGCCGAGCATGTCACGGAGATTGATCATGAGATGGAACTACCCACCCCGCATTTCCGCCCGGATCGGGAATGGGATGGGCAGCGGTTCGTTTACAATCAGGCGAAAGATTCCGACTGGGTGCCATTCCGTTTGCCCGGTTACATCTGTCGTGACACGACGATTGCCGAGAATACCAAAGGCGTGGCGGGCGTTCAGGTCGTGCGCCGGGGCGAGGGTAACCCTCAATGGGCCAGCCACGACACCGACATACACTTTACCTTCGTGATGACCGGCGAGGTGACGCTTGAGGGTGAAGGGCGCGAGCCCTATCGGTTGGAACAGGGCGATGCCTTCGTCATCCCGCCGGGAATGCGAACACGGCTGTCAGACCCCTCGCGGGATGTGGAACTGCTTGAGGTGACTTTGCCGGGGACCTTCAACACGACGTTGGGTTAGGGCCAAGAAGAAGTGGATAATGGCGTCAAGGGGGCTTCAATTCCCCCGTCGCTTTCCAGTAGGGTATGATATTCTGACCAGATGATCAAAAATTGGGATTCGCCATGTCTTTGAAAGATGCAGCTTTGGCCGTTCGGGAAAATGCCCACGCGCCTTATTCGAATTTCAAGGTCGGGGCGGCGATCCGGTCCAGTTCAGGTGTGATCTATTTTGGCTGCAATGTCGAAAATATTGCTTACCCCGAAGGTACGTGCGCCGAGGCCGGGGCAATCGCGGCAATGGTCGCCGCTGGTGAAAAAGAACTGACCGAGGTCTACGTGGTCGCCAGCAGCCCGCAGCCGGTGCCCCCATGTGGTGGATGCCGTCAGAAACTGGCCGAATTCGGCAACGGGGATGTGGTCGTTACGATGGCAACGGTTGATGGTCTGGAAACCAAAACCACGATTGCCGATCTATTGCCGGGTGCGTTCGACGCGTCGCATATGGAGGATGTCTGACTTCATGGATGCGCGCTCGATCATCGCCAAACTTCGCCGTCAGGAAGTACCAACCGGCGACGAACTAATGTGGTTCGCGCAAGGCCTGGCCGATGGTGGCGTCAGTGACGCGCAGGCCGGGGCCTTTGCAATGGCTGTCTGTATGGGCGGTCTGGGGGCCAATGGGCGGGCTGATTTGACTGTTGCCATGCGCGACAGCGGCGAGGTGCTGACGTGGGATTTGGACGGGCCGGTGGTCGATAAGCATTCGACCGGTGGGGTCGGCGATTGCGTCAGCCTGCTGCTTGCTCCGGCTTTGGCGGAATGCGGGGCGTATGTGCCGATGATCTCGGGGCGTGGTCTGGGCCATACCGGGGGCACTCTGGACAAGCTCGAGGCCATACCGGGAGTGACCACTCAGATCGGGCAGGCGCGACTGACGCAAGTGCTGAAAGACACAGGGGCAGCCATCGTGGGGGCAACGGGCCAGATCGCCCCTGCGGACAAGCGGCTGTATGCGGTGCGCGATGTGACGGCGACGGTGGAGAGCCTTGACCTGATTACGGCATCAATCCTGTCCAAGAAGCTGGCGGCTAGCCCGGATGCGTTGGTTCTGGACGTTAAGGTGGGCAGCGGCGCGTTCATGAAGACACTCGATGAGGCACGCAATTTGGCGCAGGCCTTGACCGAAACGGCTAATGCCGCTGGTTGCCGTACATCCGCAGTGATCACCGACATGAGCCAGCCCCTTGCGTCCGCGCTGGGCAATGCGCTGGAAGTGGCCGAGGTGATGAAAGCTTTGACCAGCGGGCAGGGATCACCTTTGGCGGAAATCTCGGCCGAGTTGGGGGGCGTTCTCATGGCGGATGCCGGTATGTGCGCTTCGGCAGAGGAAGGGAACGCCAGAATAACCCAAGTGATCCGCGATGGTCGTGCAGCCGAACGGTTCGGACGCATGATGGCTGCCGTGGGTGGACCGGTGCATTTCGTTGACACATGGGATCGGTTTTTGCCGGAGGCCAATGTGATCCGGGAAGTTCATGCTCCGCATGGCGGATATGTCTCGTCTATTGATGGCGAGGCGCTGGGCCTCGCAGTCGTGGCCCTAGGCGGTGGGCGCCAGATCGAGAGCGATGAGATTGATCCGGCGGTTGGCTTGTCGGGCATTCTGAGGGTCGGAGATAAGGTGACCAAAGGCGCTCCGTTGGCGGTTGTTCATGCGGGGCGGGAAGATGCGGCGCAAAGGGCTGCGGCGGTGGTACTGGATGCTATTTCGCTGAGTGACGAACTGGTCGCGCAACCGCCGCAAATCCATGAAAGGATCTGCGCATGAGCCGCGCTTTCCTTGTGGTGATGGACTCGGTGGGTATCGGCGGCGCGCCGGATGCCGATCAGTTTTACAACGGCACCAAACCCGATACAGGCGCGAATACATTGGCCCACATAGCACAAGCTTGTGCCGAGGGGCGTGCGGAAGAAGGGCGGAGAGGACCGTTGCAACTGCCCAACCTGGATGCCATGGGGCTTGGGGCGGCGACCCGTCTGGCCTCGGGCGCACCGACGCCGGGCCTTGAGGCCGCGCCGACGGGCTTGTGGGGTTGCGCACGTGAATATTCTCCGGGAAAGGATACGCCCTCAGGGCATTGGGAACTGGCGGGTTTACCTGTGCCATGGGACTGGCGTTATTTCCCGGATCGCGAGCCAGCGTTTCCCGAAACGCTAAGCAAGGCTGCCGCCGAGGCAGCGGGGACCGACGGAATATTAGGCGACTGCCATGCCTCGGGGACGACGATCATCTCAGAACTGGGGGCCGAGCATATACGTACCGGCTGGCCGATCTGCTACACGTCTGCCGATAGCGTATTCCAGATTGCCGCCCATGAAGACAGCTTTGGGCTCGACCGCCTGCTGGATATGTGCCGCACCCTTGCGCCGCGATTGCACGAGATGAAAGTGGGCCGCGTTATCGCCCGGCCGTTTGTCGGAACGCCCGAAAAGGGGTTCACCCGGACAACCAACCGCAAGGATTTTGCCATCGTTCCACCTGAACCCGTTCTTACGAATTGGGCACAGGATGCCGGTCGCCGTGTGCATGCGGTGGGCAAGATTGGCGATATATTTTCAATGCAGGGGATCGACACGCTGCGAAAGGGTTCGGACGCAGAGTTGATGCACCACCTTTCGGACCTCGTTGATGAGGCGGAAGAGGGCAGTCTGACATTTGCAAACTTTGTCGAGTTCGACAGTCTGTATGGCCATCGGCGCGATATCAGCGGCTATGCCCGTGCGCTGGAATGGTTCGATCGTGAAATTGGCGCGATCCTACAAAAACTGCGCCCCGGTGATCTGATGCTATTGACCGCAGACCACGGCAACGACCCCAGTTGGAGCGGCACTGACCACACCCGTGAACAAGTGCCCGTGCTGATCGCAGGGCAGGGCATGGGCGAGATCGGTCCCGTGAACTTTGCCGATATCGCCGCCAGTATCGCGCACCACCTGAACATACCGGTGCAAGGGCCGGGAAGGACTTTTATATGACAGTCGCTGACCTGCCTAAGATCGAATTACATTTGCACCATGAAGGCGCCGCTCCGCCTAGCTTCATACGCCAACTGGCCCATGAGAAACGAGTGGACCTGAGCGGGATATTCAAACCCGACGGCTCTTATGATTTCCGCGACTTTGCCCATTTCCTTAGCGTTTATGAGGCTGCGTGCGAGGTGCTGAAAACACCTGAAGATTTCCGCCGCCTGACGCTGGCCCTTCTGGAAGAGAGCGCCGCGAATGGTGTGGTGTATTCCGAAACATTCCTTAGCCCGGATTTCTGCGGCGGTGGCGATTTGCATGCATGGAAGGATTACCTGACTGCGATTCAGGACGCCGCAGACGAGGCCGAGCGCAAATTCGGGATCACCCTGCGTGGTGTCATCACTTGCGTGCGCCATTTTGGACCCGAGCAAGCCAAGGCCAGCGCCCATTGTGCGGCTGAAACCGCAGGTGACTGGATTACCGGATTTGGTATGGGCGGCAACGAATCCGTCGGAACGCAGGGCGATTTCAAATGGGCCTTTGACTGCGCGCGCGAGGCTGGGTTGCGATTGACGACCCATGCCGGTGAATTTGGCGGTCCAGAGAGTGTTCGGGATGCCGTCCGTGATTTGGGGGTCGAGCGCATAGGCCATGGCGTCCGCGCCATCGAAGACCCGGATCTTGTGTACGAGTTAGTTGACCGGGGCATAACGCTTGAGGTCTGCCCGGGTTCAAACGTGGTACTGGGCCTGTTTCCTGATTTTGCCGCACATCCCATCGCTAAATTGCGTGATGCAGGCGTCAACGTCACGGTATCCACTGACGATCCGCCGTTTTTTCATACCACGATGCGGCGCGAATATGAGATGCTGAATGCAGCGTTCGGCTGGCAAGCCGAAGATTTTGCTGCCCTGAATGAAACAGCCCTGAACGCGGCCTTTTGCGATGAAGAGACCCGCGCGCGGGTCAAGAAAAGACTGGAGACATCATGAGCGATCACCTGACCGTCGTCGACCACCCACTGGTGCAGCACAAATTGACGCTCATGCGGGACAAAGGCACCTCAACCGCTGTGTTCCGGCAGTTGCTGCGCGAGATCACGCTTTTGCTGGCTTATGAGGTCACCCGCGAGATGCCGCTGACCACCCGCCATATCGAAACCCCGATGGAAGAAATGGACGCACCCATTCTGGCGGGCAAAAAATTGGCGCTGGTATCGATCCTGCGGGCTGGAAACGGGATGTTGGACGGCGTGCTGGAGCTGATCCCCTCTGCCCGAGTGGGCTTCGTGGGGCTTTATCGGGATGAAGAGACGCTGAAGCCGGTCCAATACTATTTCAAAGCTCCCGAGGGTTTGACGGACCGTTTGGTCATTGCTGTTGATCCGATGCTGGCAACCGGCAACAGCTCGGCTGCGGCCATTGATTTGCTGAAAGAGCAGGGGGCGAAAGATATCCGCTTTCTATGCCTGCTGGCTGCCCCCGAGGGCGTCGCGCGCATGAAAGAGGCGCACCCAGATGTCAAAATCGTCACGGCCGCGCTTGATCGTGAACTGAACTCAAAGGGTTACATTATGCCTGGACTAGGTGACGCTGGCGACCGGATGTTCGGGACCAAATAGGTGCTATTGCCCGCAGATATTCTGTAGCCGGACCCAATCGCGGTCGGGCAGTACCTGTTCCAAAGTACGACCCGCCATCGGATCGGCTTCTATCAATCCAAGAACGGACTCGCCTGTGATATCAAGCGCATAGGCGTATGGGGTCGAGGGTAGGGCGGTCTGTGCAAAAACCGCGAGCAGCACGTCATCGCTTAGCTGCGGCTGTGGACCGGATAGAACCTGCTCGGTGTAGGTGTCCACGATCTCGGGCGTCAATTCGCCGGTGGTTAGCAACCGAAATGCGGCACTCGGGCCTGTACGGTCCAACAGATCGTCCAGCGGTTCCTGCTGAGTTGCCCGCGCGCGTGCGGCTATGATGTATCCGGCGGCAACGGCTGGGTCTTCGTGATCTTCGACCAGTGCCCGGTTTAGCAGCACGGTTCCACCCGGCAGGCTCAGGCTGTCAGGCAGACCTGCTGGTAGGATCACGATTTGGCGGACACCGGTGCGGCGCGCCAGCTGATCCAGCGACGCTTGCGCATCAGGCGAAGAGCAAGCCTTGCCTGATACCCTTTCGATCCGCTGCAGGATTGCATCGCCGATTTCTTGTTGCTTGACCTCTGGCACTACCGAAACAACATGGCGCTGCAATGCACTGGGTAGCCAGAACAAAAGCACCGCCAAAACCGCCAGCACAACCCCTGCAACGCTGAGCCAACGCAGCCGTCCGGGATGTGGTCTGGCACGGTCGATGGCGCGCTGCAGCCTGTCAATTGCTTCGATCATTGTGGTTTCAGATTCTGCAAGCTCCAGTGTTTCGCCGGGATCGCCGTCGGGATTGAATATCGCGGGATAGGTTCCGGGGTTTTGTCGCTCTAGCGCCGCCAGCGACCAATGGGTCAGCGCGCTGTCATTGAAGTCAGAAATCGTCAGAGTGGCTTCACCAATCGATACGACTACTTCGCGCCGTTGCTCATCGGGCGAGGGACGCCACAGACCGGTGGCTTCGATCCGCTGGTACTGTTTGAGTGCGGTCATCGGGTAATGCTGCTCGAATATTATTTTGCGCCAAGCTTAGCATGGCGAAAACCAGCGGCGCAAACCTGTTGCGCAGTGTTTGTGAAATGTGCTGAGTGTGCCGGGTAAGTTTCGGCCAGAACGGGCTGATTAAGGGCAGAGGCGCGGATGCAGTCACAACAACAAACCCATTCAATCATGGCGTCGTTGCTGATGGTTGCGGCCATGTCCATTATCGGCGTGATCGACAATTTCGTGATCCGCGTGGCCGAGAGCGTGGGGCTTTGGCAGTTTCACCTAAGTCGCGCCTTACTGATGCTGCCGCTGATCGCGGTGTTGTCGATATTGGGTTTGGGCACCTTGAGGCCCCGGCGGATTGGTGTCGTCGCGGTGCGCAGCGTGTTGATCACGCTGGCGATGCTCTTCTATTTCAGCGCGCTGGCATTGATGCCCATCGCTCAGGCGCTTGCCGGGTTATTCACATCGCCGATATTCGTGCTGTTGATTTCGGCCCTTTTGTTGAAACAGCGCATAGGTCCCTGGCGGATCGTGGCTGTTTTATTGGGGTTTTCGGGAATTCTGTGCGTATTGCAACCGGACCCGACATCGTTTGATGTAAAGACGCTGCTGCCAGTCGCTGGTGGCTTCTTTTACGCACTCAGCGCTGTTGTAACGCGCACCCACTGTTCCGATGAAAGCACTGTTGCGCTGCTGGCGGCGATGGTTGTCACACTGGGGCTTGCGGGGGCGATCGGACTGATCTGGCTTGCCCTGTTTCCGGTTGACGTGCCAGTCGGGCCGGATGGCTTCGCGATGCGCGGTTGGGTTTGGCCGATGCAAGACGCGTTGCCTTGGGTTGTGGTTCAGGCCGTGGGCTCAACAATTGCCGTTTTTATGCTGATCAAAGCCTATCAACTGGGTGAGCCATCATATGTCGCAGTCTTTGAATACTCGGTCATGATATTTGGCCCGCTCTTTGCCTGGGTGGCGTTTGGGCAGTCCGTCGGGCAGATGCAAATCATCGGCATTGGCATGATCGCCTCTGCCGGAGTGCTGCTTGGGTGGCGGGAGCGGCGGTTATCCTCGCTGCAGCATGCGGCGCAGTAAGAACGGAATAGAATCGGCTTGTATCCCTCTTAGCATCGTTTCGAAATGCATATCAAAGCTCGCTCGGAATACTGATTTGTTTATTCAAAACCAGTAAATTGCGGCGAAACTGACCTAATTTGGCCTCAAATGTGGCAAAACTAAGTCCAATTGAGGCACAACTCTAAGACCTTCTGAGTTGTGTGAAGGTGCCAACAGGGGGACGGCACGTGTTAGAGTTAGTGAGTGTTTCGGGGTATTCGAAACGTGAAGTTAAAGGCCGACAGGCCTTTGTGGGACAGGCCGCATCAGCGCGTCGTGGGGGATTGCTGCACGGAACCAAAGTGTCCACAACAGGGGGCTGGAAACGGGTCGAAAGACTAGTTGCAGGCGATCTGGTGCGGACCCGGGACCATGGGTTCAAAGAACTGAGGCGCGTTTGCGTCGACCGGATCGTGGTGCCGGGAGACGAACGCAGGCCCGAGCATCTGCCGATCCTTGTGCCATCCCGAGCAGCTTATAATGGGCGCCCAGTCTGGCTGATGCCGGAACAGGGTATGGCATTGGATCAAGGCAAGCTTGGTGTTGGAATCGAGGGGGTTTCGATCATTCCAGCTCGAACGCTCAGCGGGGTGGGGCGTATTGAGTCCAGCACGCCTGCGCAGTCATTCGATGTCACGTCATTATTCTTTGACGAGGATGAGCTGGTTTTTATCGAGGGCGGATTTCAGGCTTATTGCCCGTCCGGTCGCATGAATACCGGGTCAAGTCGAAACCCTGAGGCCTATGAAGTCGCGGATGCTGAACACGCCGATCTTCTGATCGAGGCCGTGACCGGCAAAGGGAACCTTTCGGCTTTAACCAACCCGTTGGCTGCGTTACCTGCACCCATTCCGCAAGAGCCAATTTTCCCGATCCGACCTGCATTGGGCGTACGTCGACCCGGGCGACCGGGGCGGCCCAATATGCCTGCGCTGTTCCTGCGGCCTGAATGGCAGCTGCAATAGTAGGTGTTTGAGTATGAAGCAGGCGCATGGGCTCATGCGCCTGCTGTCTTTGTTCAGGCGGCCTGTGCTTCGGGGTTGAAGCGGCCATAGAAGCTCTGACCTTTTTCCGCCATCTCGCGCAGCAGCGGCGGGCAGGTAAAGCGCTCACCATAGGCTTCGGTAAGTTGATCGCAGCGTTCGGCGGCGTAGGGCGTACCAATGATGTCCAACCAGCTGAGCGGGCCACCGGACCACGGCGCAAAGCCCCAGCCAAGTATCGCACCCACGTCGCCCTCGCGGATATCTTCCAGAACACCTTCTTCCAGCGCACGGACGGCTTCCAGAACCTGCGCGAACATCAGACGTTCCTGCACTTCGATCAGGTCGGGCTGGTTTGCGGCATGTGGGTATTTGTCCTGCAGGCCCTTCCAATACTCGACACGTTTGCCCTTGTCGTCATAGTCGAAGAATCCTGCATTGGCCTTGCGACCCAGACGACCTTGTTCTTCCATCCAAAAGATCAGATCATCGCCCGGATTTTCCGGGTAAGCGTTGCCCATAGCTGCCTTAGTAGCGCGGGCGATCTTGGCCCCCAGGTCAATCGAGGTTTCGTCGTTCAGCTGAATGGGTCCTACGGGGAAGCCCAACTGACGCGCCGCATTGTCGATCAGAACAGGGCTGACGCCTTCGGTGATCATCCGCAGACCTTCGTTGATGTACGGAATAATGCAGCGGTTGGCGTAGAAGAAGCGCGCGTCATTGACCACGATCGGTGTCTTGCGGATTTGGCGCACATAGTCCAGCGCCTTGGCGACAGCACGATCGCCGGTCTCCTTGCCTTTGATGATCTCGACCAAGAACATCTTCTCGACCGGTGAGAAGAAGTGGATGCCAATGAATTGCTCGGGCCGTACGCTGGCCCTGGCCAGATCTGTGATCGGTAGGGTCGAGGTGTTCGACGCAAAGATGCAATCCTTGGGGATGATCGCCTCGACCTTCTTGGTCATTTCAGCCTTGACGCCGGGGTCTTCGAACACGGCTTCGATGATCAGGTCGCAGCCTTTCAGGTGCTCCAGATCGGGCGTGGCGGTAATGCGGTCCAACAGGGCTTCTTTCTTCTCAGCCGTCGCTTTGCCGCGCTTGATCCCTTTATCCATGTAGCTTTCGCTATAGGCTTTGCCCTTGTCGGCAGCCGCCTGATCGCGGTCGATCAGAACGACCTCCATCCCGGCCTGTGCCGAGACTAGCGCGATACCAGCCCCCATCATGCCGGCACCCAGAACGCCGATCTTCTTGACCCGCTGATCGGGCACGTCCTTGGGCCGCACTGCGCCTTTCTCCAGCGCCTCCTTGTTCAGAAACAGCGACCGGATCATCGCTGACGAAGACGGGTTCATGAGCACGTTGGTGAACCAGCGCGCCTCAATCTTCAAGGCGGTGTCAAAGTCAACCAATGCGCCTTCGTAGATTGAACTCAACAGAGCCTTGGCCGCTGGGAAGGCACCTTGAGTCTTGCCGTTCACCATGGCGCTTGCGCCGACGAAGGTCATGAAACCTGCGGGGTGGTAGGGTGCGCCGCCGGGCATCTTGTAGCCCTTGGCATCCCACGGCTTTACCAGATCAGCTTCCTTGGCGTTCAGTACCCATTCCTTGGCCGCCGCAACCGGATCATCCGCCACCGCGTCGATCAGTTGTGCGCCTTTGGCCTTCTTCGGGTCCATCATCTTGCCTTCAAGCAAGACGGGTGCCGCTGCCATTGCGCCGACCATACGGCTGTAGCGCATGGTGCCGCCTCCACCGGGGAAGATACCCAGCAGAATCTCAGGCAGGCCGATCTTGGATTTCGGATTGCTGGTCATCACACGGTGATGACAGGCCAATGCGATCTCGGTCCCGATCCCTGCGCAGGTGCCGTTGATGGCACAGGCGACCGGCTTGCCGCCTTTTTTGGACTTGGGGTCCATGCCTGCCAGTTCCAGCCGACGCAGGATGTTATGGCCACTCATGACGAAATCGAACAGTGCCTGCGCGGGTTCGTCGCCGGCCTCCTGTCGGATCGTGGCGAGCGTGCTCAAGTCCATGCCGCCTGCAAACGACCCTTCTTTTCCACTGGTGATAACGATGCCCTTGATCTCATCATCCGCCAGCGCCTGATCGATCAGATCACCGACCAGAGTGAAGGCCTCGCGCGACAGGACGTTCATGGATTTGCCGGGAACGTCCCAGGTGATGAAGGCGACGCCATCGGCGTCTTTGCTGAGGGTGAAATCAGTCATTGTCATCTCCAATCTGGTCAGCCGTCAGCGGGCTGCCATCCTTGCGAGTGAAAGAGAATCCGTTCTCATCATCTTTCACCATCATGTCTATATCGCTGTAATAGCCGGTCTCGGTCGGGGTCCGGGTGCCCACCACCAGAAAGGTTGCGGGCGTGTCGGTTTTGTTCACAAGGTGATGGCCATTGGCCTCACCTGCAGGCCAAGCGGCGCAGTCACCGGGCAGCATCTCATGCTCGCCATCATCATCGATCAGAATGCATTTGCCGCTGAGCATGATGGCAAACTCGTCCTGCTCCATGTGGTAATGGCGCAGCGAGGATAGCCCCGAGGGCTCCAAACGCACGATGTTGACCCCGTATTGGGTCAGCCCGCCTGCATCTCCGACGCGCTGGACAAAACGACCCGCGGTGGCCTCGGCTAACTTGCCGGGATAAGATGAACCGCCTTTGAACGGTATCTGAGAAAGATCCAGTTTGGGCATCAGACGCGCTCGATAATTGTTGCCGCGCCCATACCGGATGCGATGCAGAGTGTGGCCAGACCGGTTTCCTTGTCCTGACGCTCAAGCTCATCCAGCAGCGTACCGATAATCATCGCGCCGGTTGCACCCAGCGGGTGACCCATCGCGATCGAGCCGCCGTTCACGTTCACCAGCGCCGGATCGACGTCGAACGCCTGCTGGAAGCGCAGCACGACCGAGGCGAAGGCTTCGTTCACTTCGAAAAGGTCAAGATCGCCGATTTTCATTCCGTTGTCGGCCAGAATTTTCTCAGTCACCGGAACCGGACCGGTCAGCATTATTGTCGGATCGGTGCCGATCTTGGCAGTTGCTTTGATGCGCGCGCGCGGCTTCAGGCCGTATTTCTCGCCGAACTCCTTATTGCCGATCAGCACAGCCGCCGCACCGTCGACGATGCCCGAGCTGTTGCCCGCGTGGTGGATGTGGTTGATCCGCTCAAGATGCGGGTATTTGATCATCGCAACCTTGTCGAAGCCCGGCATTTGTTCACCCATCATGGCAAAGGACGGGTTCAGCGCGCCGAGGCTCTGCATATCTGTTCCGGGGCGCATATATTCGTCGCGGTCCAGAATGGTCAGGCCGTTTTGATCTTTGATTGTGATGACCGATTTCTCGAACCGGTTGTCCTCCCACGCCGCTGCAGCGCGTTTCTGAGATTCAACGGCCAGCGCATCCGCGTCATCGCGGCTGAAACCATATTCGGTCGCGATAATATCTGCCGAGATACCCTGCGGCACAAAATAGGTTTCCATCGCCAAAGACGGGTCGACGGCAATCGCCGCACCGTCGCTGCCCATGGCCACCCGGCCCATCATCTCGACACCACCTGCGATATAGGCTTCACCCGCGCCACCTTTGACCTGGTTTGCCGCCAAGTTAACAGCTTCCATGCCCGAGGCGCAGAAACGGTTGATCGCCAGACCGGGGATCGATTCATCTAGATCCGAAGCCAGAACTGCCGAGCGCGCCAGACAGCCACCTTGCTCCATCACCTGCGTGACGTTGCCCCAGATCACATCCTCGACGGCGTGACCTTCCAGATTATTGCGCTCTTTCATTGCGTTCAGGGTCAGGGCGGACAGGCGCACCGTGGTTACCTCGTGCAGGCTGCCATCCTTGCGGCCCTTGCCGCGCGGCGTGCGCAGGGCATCATAGATATAAGCTTCGGTCATGGGGTCTTCTCCTTAAGCTCGATCCGACGGGTTGCCGGGCATCAGGTCGTAGGGGTGTTTCCAACCGGGCTGTTCGCCAAGGCGCGTCAGCCAGGCATCGATGTTGGGCCAGTCGGCGCGATCAAAGCCAAATGGTTCGGGATAATAGAGGTAGCCGCAGCAGCTGATGTCGGCATTGGTCACGCCGTCACCAACGATCCAGTCGCGGCCTTCAAGATGGGCGTTCAGTGTCTGATAAGCAGCCTTGAGGCGACCCTGATTGAACGCGATAACATCCGGATTGCGGTGCTTTTCGGGCAGGAAGTTGATCAGAAAACGAGTCAGTCCGGCCATCGAGCTAAGCTTGTGGTTGTCCCAAAGAACCCATCTGAAAATCTCGTAATTTTCGTCACGATCCTTGCCGCCGAATTTTCCGGATTTCTCGGTGACATAGGCCTGAATTGCTCCGGACTGGCTGGTGCGAAAATCGCCATCTACCAGTACGGGTGCTTCGCCCATTTCGTTCACTTCGGCCCGGAATTCAGGGGTGCGCGTTGCGCCGTTGAAAAAGTCGACAAAGACCGCCTCCCACTCCAGACCCGACATCTCAAGCGCCAGAGCGGCTTTGTAGCTGTTTCCGCTTTCACCGAAGCAATGCAGTTTGATGGTCATTTGGGCGCCCCTCCCAAGGCGTATTGCGCGTTCAGCGCTTTCTTGCGTCCAGCTCGGAGTTGAAGATGCGCAATCTGTGCGTCAGGTTCTCGTGATCAATCACGCTATTGAAATTCTCGAACAGGAACGACAAAGCCTCACCTTCATCCAATCCCGCCTCTCGCGCGAAACCGCGGAGTTTGCGATAGCCATCCTCGGTCATGGCGACGGGAAAGCGGCGGGTCAGGCGAAAGCGTTTTGGCATCTTGTCTCCTCCAAGGGTGGGTTCGGGCTACGACGCCCAAGCCCACACTGAGATCAGAAGTTCGCTGCGTCCAGCGCCATTACCGTGTCCGCTCCGGTTTGGATGCGCGCCAAATGCATGGCTGTCGCGGGCAGGCGACGGGCCATGTAGAAGCGACCGGTATTGATCTTGGTCTCGTAGAACTCTTTGTCCGAGGCGCCACCATCCAGCGCTTCGCGAGCGGCTTTCGCCATCTGAGCCCACATCAGGCCCAGGCAAACATGACCAAACATGTGCATGAAGTCATACGAACCGGACAGCGCGTTGTTAGGGTTCTTCATGCCTTCCTGCATGAAATACATGCCAGCGGCTTGCAGGTCCTTGGACGCGGCCTTCAGCGGTTCGATGAACGCTTTGTCATAAGCTTCATCCTTGCCGGCATTTTCATTGCAGAAGGTTTTAACCATCTCAAAGAACGCCATGACATGCTTGCCGCCATCCTGCGCCAGCTTCCGGCCAACAAGATCCAACGCCTGAACGCCGTTTGCCCCTTCGTAGATCATCGCGATGCGGGCGTCGCGGGTGTATTGCGACATGCCCCATTCTTCGATGTAGCCATGGCCGCCATAGACCTGCTGCGCCTGAACGGTCATGTCGTAGCCTTCATCCGTCAGGAAGCCCTTGATGACCGGTGTCAGCAGCGAGATCAGCCCGTCCGCATCCTTGTCACCCGAGCGGTGCGCCTTGTCGATCATGGTTGCGCCCCACAGGATGAATGCGCGTGCGCCCTCGGTGAAGCTTTTCTGATCCATCAGGTTGCGGCGAATGTCGGGGTGTACGATCAGCGGATCGGCGGGGCCGTCCGGGTTCTTCACACCTGTTACGTCGCGGCCCTGCAGGCGGTCTTTGGCGTATTCGACGGCGTTTTGATACGCTGCCTCGGCCTGAGACAGTCCTTGCATGCCCACACCCAGACGCGCTTCGTTCATCATCGTGAACATGGCGCGCATGCCTTTGTGTTCGTCGCCCAGCAGCCAGCCGGTGGCCTCGTCATAGTTCATGACGCAGGTCGAGTTGCCGTGGATGCCCATCTTTTCCTCGATCTTGCCGACCGAAACACCATTACGCTCGCCAGGAGTACCGTCTTCGTTCACGATAAACTTCGGGACAATAAACAGCGACACACCTTTGATGCCCTCGGGTCCGCCTGGAATTTTGGCCAGCACCAGGTGAATGATGTTGTCGGCCATGTCGTGATCGCCCGCCGAGATAAAGATTTTCTGACCGGAAATCTTGTAGCTACCGTCGCCCTGAGGTTCCGCCTTGGTGCGCATCAGGCCCAGATCGGTACCGCAATGCGGTTCGGTCAGGTTCATGGTGCCGGTCCATTCGCAGCTGACCATGTTGGGCAGGTACGTGTTCTTTTGCTCATCCGAACCATGCGCGAGGATTGCCGAGGCTGCGCCGTGGGTCAGGCCCTGATACATCACAAACGCCTGGTTCGCGCCCGAGAACATTTCGCCCACCGCAGTACCCATCACATAAGGCATGTTCTGGCCGCCATACTCTTCCGGCATGTCGAGGCCAGTCCAGCCGCCTTCTTTCATCTGCTCGAAGGCATCTTTGAAACCTGTTGGGGTGTACACAATCCCGTTTTCCAACCGGCACCCTTCGATGTCGCCAACCACGTTCAGCGGGTGCAACACATTGGTGGCAACTTTGCCCGCTTCTTCCAGAACCGCGCCGGTAAACTCGGCCTCCAGTTCATCATAGCCGGGGATATCCGACTGCGAGACTTTCAGAACATCGTGCAGGATGAACTGCGTATCTTTGGTTGGCGCGTTATAGACGGGCATGTGAAGCTCCCTTAATTCATATGTCCGAAAGGCCGGGCTTATTCGGCGGCCTTCTTTTCCTGTTTCATCGAGGCGATAACCTTTTCGCCCCAGCGCAACTGCTCTTTCAGTTCGTCAATGGCCTGCGTCAGCTCTTCGCGGCGCGATTCCATGTCAGCAAGACGCTCGCACGCGATTTCATAAGTGCGGGACATCTGGGTCAGCTGCTGGTCACCCACGTGGTACAGGTCCAGAAGCTGGCGGATCTCTTCGAGGCTGAAGCCAAAGCGCTTGCCGCGCAGGATCAGTTTCAGGCGTGCACGATCCCGTTTGGTGAACAAGCGCTTTTGGCCCTCGCGGATCGGAAACAAAAGCTCTTTGGCCTCGTAGAACCGCAATGTGCGGGGCGTGACATCATATGTCTCGCACATTTCACGGATGGTCAGCAGATCTTCGGTCATGGTTCAAACTCTCATCACTGGCGTCATGCAATCTGAGTTGCGCAGTCGATGAGCGTTTTACAACACACAAGTGACGTTTACGTAATGCGGACGCTGCGTCACAAAATAGTTGACGTAACATCCAGTCGCGTAAGCAGGGGTTTCGGCAATTTTCTTGCCGTAGGGGAAGGAGCTATTTCAGCAGGCCGACGGTCTGATCGCGCAATTGCTGAAGCGCATCCATTGCTTCATCCAACTGCGCGCGCTGCTGGCGCAGCTCTTCCATTTGACGATCGGCCATCTCGATAAAGGTCGCCATCTGCGCCTGATTGCCCTGATCTTCGTAGATCAGCAGCCACTGGCGAATCTCTTCCAAAGGAAATCCGAACTTTCGACCACGCATGATCAGTTTCATCCGGGCGCATTCACGAGGCCCATAAAATCGCGACCTGCCTTCACGGTCAGGCTGCAGCAATTCGATGTACTCATAGTAGCGCAGGGTGCGTGGGGTCACGTCGAACTCGGCGCACATTTCTTTGAATGACAAACGGGTGTCGGACATTCCGGGTCTCCTTGGCAGCAACCTAGGGCGTCGTTGCGGCAAGCGCAACAGGTGGGCTTGCCCTTGGTGTAAACGCAGGCCCATAAAGGGGCAGGTACAAGGACAGGACCCAACCCCATGGTCGATAAGACAGTTTTAGCGCGGCAATTCATCGAGGCGATTCCGCACGCCAAGGCCTTGGGGCTTGATCTGACCCACATCGGAGAGGGCGAGGCTGAAATCTCGATGCCCTATAACGAGCAACTGATCGGCGACCCTCGGACTGGCGTGATCCATGGCGGGGCTGTGTCGGCCATGCTGGATACCTGTTGCGGTGCCGCAGTGATGAGCCACCCCTCGGCCCCGGGAGGAACCGCCACCATCGATCTGCGTATTGATTACATGCGGGCCGCAACGCCGGGTCAAAGTATCCGGACCCGCGCGACCTGCTATCACATCACGCGCAACGTGGCTTTTGTGCGGGCGACGGCGACGGATGATGACAGCGACCGTCCCGTTGCCACCGCTTCAGGTGCCTTCACTGTGGAGGGTCGCTGAGATGGCAAGACCTCGCCCAGAACCTATGCAGGTGGTCAAGCAACGCCGTGATGCCGCATTGACCGCGCTGGTCGAAGGTGTGCCGTATATTCGGTTCCTCAATATAACATTCGACCGGCGGGGGGACGAACTGACAGGCGTTCTGAATTTCGATGAGAAGTTGATCGGTAATCCTTTTCTACCCGCTATCCACGGTGGGGTGACAGCGGCGTTTCTGGAAGTCACTGCCGTAATCACGCTGAGTTGGGAACATATGTTTCCCAGGATTGAAAGCGGTGAGATCGGTGCGGAGGACATCCTGACTGACGTGAATATCCGCTTTCCCAAAACCATCGACTTCACGGTCGACTACCTGCGGTCGGGCCTGCCGCGAGACGCCTATGCGCGCGCTTTCATCAACCGCTCGGGTCGACGTTATGCCTCTGTCCGGGTCGAAGCCTGGCAAGACAATCACGCCAAACTCTTTGCGCAAGGTACGGGGCACTTCCTGATGCCGCAATCTCCGACATCGAAAGACTAAGGATGGAGGACGCCTCAGCGCCCATTACCCATCGGCGCGTTTTGAAAATCGCGTTGCCGATCGTGCTGTCAAACGCGACCGTACCGATCCTCGGGGCAGTGGATACCGGCGTTGTCGGTCAGATGGGGCAGGCCGCCCCCATCGGGGCTGTGGGCATGGGTGCGGTGATCCTGTCTGCGATCTACTGGATTTTCGGCTTTCTGCGGATGGGCACCACCGGGCTGGCGGCACAGGCGCGCGGTGCAGGTGACACTGCAGAAACCGGAGCGTTGCTCATGCGAGGCTTGCTGCTGGGCGGAACAGCAGGATTGGTCTTCATTGCCGCGCAGGTTTGGGTATTCCTTGGAGCTTTTGCACTGTCGCCCGCCAGCGCCGAAGTCGAGTCTCTGACGCGCGCCTATCTGGAGATTCGCATCTGGGGCGCTCCGGCCACGATTGCCCTTTATGCGGTGACAGGCTGGCTGATCGCAGTCGAACGCACGCGAGGTGTATTCATCCTGCAGATATGGATGAATGGGCTGAATATAGCGCTGGATCTATGGTTTGTGCTTGGCCTGGGCTGGGGTGTCGAGGGCGTTGCCATCGCGACACTGATTGCCGAGTGGACGGGTCTTGCCCTGGGTTTGTGGCTTTGTGGTGATGCGTTTGGCGGCAAGCAATGGCGGGATTGGCCGCGTATTTTTGATGCCGCACGGCTGCGCCGGATGATGCAGGTGAATGGCGATATCATGGTGCGCTCGGTTCTGTTGACCGGAGCATTCACCACGTTTTTGTTTGTCGGTTCCGATCTGGGCGACGTGAATTTGGCGGCCAATCAGGTGTTATTGCAGTTTCTCGAAATCACCGCGTTCGCTTTGGACGGCTTTGCTTTCTCGGCAGAAGCTCTTGTTGGAGGAGCCGTCGGTGCTCGTGACCGCCGGAAGGTCCGGCGCGCGTCGGTCATGGCTTCGCAATGGGGCGTTGGCGGGGCCATCGGGCTTGGGCTGGTGTTTTACCTGGCAGGGCCCGCGCTGATCGATCTGATGTCGACATCGCCTGAAGTTCGTATGACGGCACGCGAGTATCTGCTCTGGGCTGCTCTGGCACCGATCATCGGAGTGGCAAGCTGGATGTTCGACGGTATCTATATCGGCGCCACCTGGACCCGCGATATGCGCAACGCGATGATCCAGTCAGTCGCGCTGTACGTGGTTGCGTTGTTCGTGCTGGTGCCAACGATGGGCAATCATGGGCTTTGGGCCGCGCTGATGGTGTTGAACATCGCACGGGGCCTTACGCTTGGTTGGCGCTATCCACGACTTGAGGCACAGATCGCCTAAAGCAAGTCCAGCAGGTTCTCGGGCGGGCGTCCGATAGCGGCTTTGTCGCCCGCGATGGCCAGCGGACGTTCGATCAGGATCGGGTGTTCGGCCATGGCCTGAACAAGCTCCTCATCGGGCGAGGTCTTGGCCAGACCAAGCTCTTTGAACGTTTTCTCTCCGGTGCGCATCATGCTGATCGCCGGGATATTCAGCTTGGCCAGAACCGTCCGGATTTCATCGGCCGAGGGCGCGTCTTCGAGGTATTTGCGCACCTCAGGATCTGCGCCGTTTTCCTGCAGCAACGCCAACCCCGCGCGGGATTTGGAACAGCGCGGATTGTGCCAGTATTCGATCATAGCCAGTCCTCTCGTTTGCTGCCCACCGCCTGTGCGACCGAGGCGAAGCCGTCGCGTGCCAGCAATGCATCCAGCCCCTGCGCGATGTCAGCGGCCAGGGAAATCCCGCCATAGACCATCGCCGTGTAGAACTGCACTGCGGACGCTCCGGCGCAGATCTTGGCATAGGCCTGTTCTGCCGTGCTGATGCCGCCGACCCCGATCAACGGGATATCTGCGCCCGTCAAATGGCTGAGCTGCGCCAGCACCCGCGTCGATTTCTCGAATAACGGCGCGCCGGACAGGCCTCCGGCCTGATCCTTGTGCGCACTGCGCAGGCCATCGCGCGACAGTGTGGTGTTGGTGGCGATCACCGCGTCCACGCCGGTTTCACGGGCGACAGCGGCGATATCCTGCAATTCGTGCTCAGTTAGATCCGGGGCGATCTTCAGGAAGATCGGGATCGGGCGGGGCAGGGCGTTTCGGGTTTCGATCACACCGCTCAGCAACGCAGTTAGCGCCGCTTTGCCCTGCAAATCTCGCAGCTTTTCGGTATTGGGCGAGGACACGTTGACGGTGGCAAAGTCCAAATGCGCAGCGCATTGGGCAAGCACTTTTGCGAAGTCTCCGGGCCGATCATCACTGTCTTTGTTGGCCCCAAGGTTCAAACCGATCACCGCGTCCTTTGGACGCTGCGCCAGACGCGCGGCCATGACCTCCATTCCCTCGTTGTTGAAGCCAAAGCGGTTGATGGCGGCGCGATCTTCGGTCAGGCGGAACAAGCGCGGTTTAGGATTGCCGGGCTGCGGACGGGGTGTCACCGCCCCGACTTCGATAAACCCGAACCCGGCGCGTGAAAGCGGCAACAGTGCTTCGCCATTTTTGTCAAACCCTGCGGCCAGTCCGACGGGGTTGGGCAAATCCAGACCCGCGACTCGGGTCTTCAGCCGGTCCGATGTGACCGGCCCAGGCGTCGGTGCAAGCCCCGAGGTCAGGGCCTTGATCGAAAGCCCATGCGCGGTTTCCGGGTCAAGACGGTGCAGCGCAGCGAGCCCAAGTTTTTCGGTCAGTTTCATCCGAAGGAATCTCCACCCTCTGTCGGCGCGCAACGTATCAGGCGCGAGGTTTCAACGGCGGCCTGCCCGTGTATCACCGCGGCGCGATAGGCAGGGTCGGTCACCATCTCAAGAAATGCGTGGGCGGTGGGGTAGCGGGCGATGAACACAGCATCCCAAGCCTCATTTTGTGGACCGATCAGCATAGTCTGAAATGCGCCGCGCCAAAGGATCGACGCTCCTATGCGGGCGACGATAGGCGCGGTTTCAGACCCGTATTTGCCATAGGCCTGTGCGCCGGTCAGATGTGCGCCGGCCAGTGCGTGATCGGACGGATACTGAGCTGTTTCGCGAAACTTCACCAGATTGAGCATCTCGATAGGATGGTCTCGATCGAGGGCCTTAAACGCCTCGAACTGTTCGCGTTCGGGATCGATGAAGCGTGTCATTCCATCTCCTGCGGGAACTGGTGCGCCTGACCGTCAAAGGGCAGATCGCGTGACCAGACCACATCCGACATTCGAATCTGTCGGTAGAGATGGGGGAACAATGCGCCGCCGCGCGAGACCTCCCATTTCAGATCATCGCCCATTGCTTGGCTATCACAGGCCAGGAGGGTCAAGCCCTCGACCCCGGCAAAATGCTTGGCTGCGGTTTCAGCGGCCTGTTCTGCGGTTGAGAAATGAACGAACCCGTCCGACACATCAATCGGCGCGCCATCCGAGGCCCCTTGCGCCTGCAGGGTCGCCCATTCGTCGGCGCGGAAAATCTTGTAAATCAGCATAAAGCCCTGATGCCCCGCGCGACGGGTAGAATCAAGCTGGATTTCCCCCTTTGACTCTTCGTCGCGCAACGCGCACCATCGCGCAAAACAATCACAGGGAGTTTCAAGATGTTCACGCGTTTTCTGGCTTCGGCTGCGGTATTGGGGCTCAGCGCCGGTATGGCGGCTGCCGAATACAAGCTTACGATTCTGCATACGAACGACATTCACAGCCGCATCGAGTCGATCAACAAATACGACTCGACCTGCGACGCGGAAGGTGAGGCCGAGGGCAAGTGCTTTGGCGGCGTCGCGCGCCTGAAGACCATGGTGGATTCAAAGCGCGGCGAACTGGCAGATGAAAATGTCCTGCTGCTGGACGCTGGCGATCCGTTTCAGGGCTCGTTGTTCTACACCACCTACAAGGGTGCAGCCGAAGCCGAGTTCATGGAAGCGATCGGCTACGACGTGATGGCGGTAGGCAACCACGAATTCGACGACGGCCCCGCAGGTTTGGCCGCTTTCGTTGACGCGGTCAGTTTCCCAGTGATTTCAGGTAATCTGGACCTGTCTTCGTCGGCGGAACTGAAAGGCAAAGTGGACAACCACGTCGTATTGGATGTCGGCGGTCAGAAAGTTGGCATCATCTCAGCGCTGGCCACGGATACCGTTGAAACTTCGAGTCCCGGCAAAGATGTCGTCTTTCAGGATGAGATCGAAAGCCTTCAGGCCGATGTGGCTGCCCTGCAGGACGAGGGCGTGAACATCATCATCGCGCTGACCCATGTGGGTCTGCCCAAAGATATCGAGATCGCCGAGAAAGTGCCGGGACTGGATCTGGTGGTTGGCGGACACTCGCACACCTTGCTGTCGAACACGGATGAGGACGCCGCAGGTGCGTATCCGACGATGGTTGGTGATGTTCCGGTCGTGCAGGCCTATGCCTATTCGAAATACCTGGGTGAGATCACGCTGACCTTCGACGATGACGGCAACCTGATTTCGGCAGAGGGTGAGCCGATCCTGCTGGACGCCTCGGTCACGCCGGACGCGGATATCGCGGCGCGCGTTGCGGAGATGGGTGCCCCGATTGAAGAGATGAAACAGCGTGTGGTGGCCAATTCTGGCGCAACCATCGAAGGCTCGCGTGATGTTTGCCGTGTGCAGGAATGCGAAATGGGCAATCTGGTTGCGGATGCCATGCTTGCCCGTGTGGCGGATCAGGGCGCTCAGATCGCGATCGCCAACGCGGGTGGGTTGCGTGCTTCGATCGATGAAGGCGAAGTGACCATGGGTGAGGTGCTGACGGTTCTGCCGTTCCAGAACACGCTCTCGACTTTCGAGATCAGCGGTCAGGGTGTCATCGACGCGCTTGAAAATGGGGTGAGCCAAGTTGAAGAGGTCAAAGGCCGCTTCCCTCAGGTGGCAGGAATGACATTTACCTGGGATCCATCGGTTGCCCCGAATGAGGGCCGGATTGTTGAGGTCATGGTCGCCAAGGATGGCGGTTTCGAAGCTATTGATCCCGCGGCGACATATCTGGTGGTGACAAACAACTATGTCCGCAATGGCGGCGATGGTTACTCTGTGTTCTCAGGTGATGACAAGAACGCCTATGATTTCGGGCCTGATCTGGCGGATGTTACGGCGGAGTATCTAGCCGAGAACGCCCCGTATCAGCCTTATCTGGACGGGCGCATCAAACAGAAGTGATGTGACCGGAGAAGCAAAAAAAGGCCGTCTCTCGGGGCGGCCTTTTTTTGGTCAATCGAACCTGTATTCGGGCCACAACGCCTGATCCAGCCCATCCAACATCGGCTGAATTTGATCCGCAACCTCTTGCCAGCCACCAATTGACCCGGTTGAGATTTTCTTGCGCACCTGATCGGTGCTGGCGGTGCGGACTTTCATGGTATTTTTCTCAGGGGTCATCATCCGCTCATCCCAGTCGATACCGCAGAAGGCGGCGACTTGTTGGATACAGGTTTTGGGGTCGACTACCAGGTCCTCATATCGAACCGTCAGAATACGATCACCGAACAGCTTTTCCCAATGAGAAAGATAGCACCGGTACAGGTTGGCTGAGTGGGCAATCGATTCAAGATTGGATGCATAGCGCATACCCGGTGAGTGAAAACGCCTGATCCATTTTGATAGCCCCACATCCCTTGGATCGCGCAACATGTTGATCACGCGGGCATTCGGGAACGCTGACATTATGAAGCCGAGCCGCTGATAGTTATGTGGCATCTTGTCAACGAATGCGGTCGAACTTTCGGGTAAGGGTGGCATCAGCCTGCGAAACTCTGCTGCACATTCAGCAGCTGCGTCTGCGTCAAATGGTTTGCCGCTCTCTCTGACCTTCTGGGATAATTCACCTGCAATCGTCAGCTCTCCGCAGCCGGCGATATCCGGTGCCGAACTAAGCATCATTTCCATCAGTGTTGTGCCTGATCGTGGCTGTCCGACCACGAATATCGGCTTGGGCCCATCGCTTACGCCTGCTGTCGCAGGGGGTACATTCAGGGGAAAAAACGCGCTGATTTCTTTGAACCGTTTCTCTTCTTGCGTACTGTCATAGGGATTCACGTTGTGTTGAATGGCATTGGCCCGCGCAAAGTGGGGGAGCGCCGAGAACAGCCCATCACGTTTGGAGATCAAGTGCGCCTTTGCGAATTCAAGCACCGAGTTGGCGTGATCACTTTCTGAAATTGCGGTGTCGACAGCACGCGCAAGGCTCTCGGCATGGTCATTGTCCACCATTAGAGACATTTGGTAGAGTGCCGCCGCGCAAAACTTGTTTCTCTCGAGTACAGCGCGCAAAATGGTTTTTGAGCCCTCTTTGTCGCCCGATTGATACAAGTCTACGGCTTTTGACAATGCGATTTTTTCATTTTCAGATGCGATCCCATAAGCGCGGGCAATGTCCTGAGAGCTGTGATCGGAGAATCCGACCTCTCCGTAGGCGCGGGCCCGCAACCAAAGCAAATCTGCATTGTCAGGGTCTTTTTCCAGTTTGTTCGTCGTATGGTCGATGATCAGGCGCCAATTCTGTCCCTTGAGTTGAATTTCATCAATGACGCGGACCAGTTCTTTGTTATTCGGGAAGCGTTCAAGTTTCTGCTCGGCATAGGATAGCGCACGCGGAATTTGACCTGTCTGCATTAACGCGTTGGCGAGGTTTTCGACAAATTGAGCATCGTCCGGTTTCATTCGCGATGCTTCAGCGAAGTGTGGAATGGATTGCTTGTACCGCTTCATCTCGGTCAGGACAAAGCCTGCGATTGCTTGGTAATCGGCATCCTTGGGGTGTTTCTTGATGCCAAGCTGCGCTTTTTTCAAGGCCTGCGGCAACTTCCCTGTCTCCAGATCAGCCAATGCTTTGCTCTTGAGGGAATTTGCGGTCTGCTGTGCCATTTGTGCGCACGTCCCATGCCAATAAGAAACCAGTATCGATGGTTCATTACCCAAGCGAAGATGGTTTGCAATGGCTGTTCAGTATTATGGTCTGGTACCTTCAACGGCGGCTTGGGTTTTCTTCCGGCACCATGCGGGATAGACCGTTGATATGGTTTTGAAAGTCTCCAGCCTGCAGCAATTCTACAACTACACGTTTGATACGATTATCGACGTGCGTAGCCCGGCTGAGTTCGCCGAAGACCATATGCCGGGCGCTATCAATCTGCCGGTTCTGAACAATGAAGAACGGGCACGGGTCGGTACTATCTACGTCCAGCAAAGCCCGTTTCTGGCCCGCAAGCTGGGTGCTGCGCTGGTGTTTCGCAACGCGGCAGGCCATATCGAGGATCACCTGAGCCATCATGAGGGCGACTGGAAACCGCTGGTCTATTGCTGGCGTGGCGGGCAGCGATCAGGATCATTTACCTGGATGTTGCAACAAATCGGCTGGCGCGCCGAGGTGGTTGAAGGCGGCTATCGCAGCTATCGCCGACTGGTAAAGCAGTTCCTCTATGATGAAGTGTTGTCATATCGATTGGTCGCGCTGGATGGCTATACCGGGACGGCTAAGACGGACTTATTGGGTCATCTAAAGGCGCAAGGCGCGCAAGTCCTGGACCTTGAAGGGCTGGCCAATCACCGAGGTTCATTGCTGGGCGAAATGCCGGGCGGGCAACCCAGTCAGAAAGCCTTCGAATCCGCGCTTGCCGCTTCCTTGGGCGAGCTGGATGCAGCGCGTCCGGTGGTTGTTGAAGCAGAATCATCCAAGATCGGAAACCTGATCCTCCCGCCCAGCCTGTGGTCGGCCTTGTGTTCTGCACCTCGCATCCAGATCACAGCACCGATTGCTGCGCGCACCGCGTATCTGGTGTCTGCCTACGATGACATCCTGTCGGATAGCGAACGGCTACGTGATCGATTGTCTCCACTGCGCATTCATCGCGGTCATGAGGTTGTGGATGGTTGGCTGGAATTGATCAATGCCGGCGACAAGCGTGGACTGACACAGGCATTGATGGAACAGCATTACGACCCGGCCTATGCCAAATCGCGTAAGGCGCAGCGTGCCGAAGTGATCGCGCAGATTGAGGCACCGTCACTTGATGATGCCGGGCTGTCGGCCACGGCGGCTCGGATCAAGAATGTTCTGGATCAGCTGTGAACACGCAGGCCTGTTGTCGCGTCGATGTGACCAATCAGGGCGGCAGGGTAACCGGCGGCACGTAGTTCCGAGCATACTTGCTCGGCTTCGTTGGCATCGACGGCCGCCAAGAGACCTCCCGCAGTCTGAGGATCGAATAATAAATCCGCCTTGCCGCCGGTCGGAAGGCCTAGGGCGATGGCACGGTTGTCGGTGTAGATTGTAGATCGAATGCCCTGATCACTGAGCTCTGCCGCACCTTCCAGAGCTGGAATCGCGTCCAAAGACAGGGTTGCCCCGCAGCCAGATGCTTCGCATACCCCTTGCAGGTGACCCGCCAGACCAAAACCGGTGACATCCGTCATCGCATGGGCATTTTTCAGGATGCGGGACGCCTCACCCTGCGGCTGTATCATTTGCGCGAAAGCTGCCGCGACCCAGGCGCCTTCCGCCTTGCCCGCCATTTCGGCCGCCATCAAAACACCGCTGCCCAACGGCTTTGTCAGGATCAAAGCGTCATTAGGTTTTGCGCCACCCAGCGTGATCGGTTCAGCATCACAGAGCCCGGTCAGAGTGAACCCGATGGTCATTTCGTCACCCATTGAGCTATGGCCGCCGACGATCTCAGCCCCGGCTTGGTGCATGACGTCGCTGGCAATATGCATGATCTCAGCCATTGTGCGCTGCGGCAACTCAGCTGACATGCGCGGCAGGATGATCGTTGCTGTGGCAGCCTGCGGACGAGCGCCCATTGCCCAGATATCACCAAGCGCGTGGACAGCGGCGATACGCGTCATCAAGGCGGGATCGTTGGTGAAGCTGCGTAAGTGATCCGATGTCATAACCTGTCGCGTGCCACCGGTTAGCAGCACCGCCGCATCGTCACCGGGCAGGGGTGTAATGTCGGGCCTGTCGAGCTGCGGCAACTCCTGCAATGCGGCCCGCAAAGCGCCTCGACCCACCTTTGCACCACACCCGCCGCACATTGGTTTTTCTCCCAACGCCTCTTGCAGCCCTGCTGCGTGATGACGGGGCAATGCGGTGGTGGGCATTTGGGGCAGTTCACGGAACCGGTTCATGAACTTCTGATCGATATGGTTTTTCCATTGCCACATGAGCGGCCCGCTGAATGATGTTCCCAATCGCTCGGCCAGTGCGGATTTTCCACCCAGAGAGATGAGTTTCAGGTAATCCTTCTGCGGCATATAGCGCCGCATTTTCCCAGACCCTAGCGCGGCGCGCAAATTGTCATACAATATTGGTGCCTCGCGCACTGCGTAGACCCCTGCCTTGGGGCGCGGGTTCTCGGACAGATGGGCGCAATCTCCCGCGGCGAAAATCGCCGGATCGCTGGATTGCAGGGACGCGTTCACTTTGATGAAACCGTCATGCAGCGCGAGGCCGGTATTGGATATCCACTCATAGGGCCGCGCGCCTGCAGCACCGGTGATGAAATCGGCTGGTATCTGGCGACCGTCCGTTAGCTCGATTTCGCCCGCAGAAATCTTCTGGATTGATGTGTTTTCCAGAACTTCGATCCCCAGGTGCGCCATCGCCTGCCGGATGGTGGCGGATGCCTTCGGGACAGTCGCTGTAAGGGCTGTTGCACTGTCGATCAACGTAACCTGCGCTTCACGTCCTTTGGAACGCAGTGCATGGGCCATCGCCATGACTAGCTCTACTCCCGCAACGCCACCACCGATCACCGCGACCGAGGCGCGGCCCGTCCCTGAAAGATAGCTTTGCCATTGCGCGGCGAAGAGGCCGAGCGGCTTGGCCGGAACGGCATGCTCGGCGAATCCCGGCAATGCTGGCATATCCGAGGTGATCCCGACATTGACCGAGGCCACGTCAAACGCCACCGGCGGGCGTCCGGGCACATGGATTTGGCGTGTGTCCGGGTCAATACCTTCAACTGCGCCCAGTATCACCCGCGCACCGGCAAAGCGGGCCAGACGCACCAAATCAATATCAAGCTCCCACCGCTGATAGTGACCAGCGACAAATCCTGGCAACATGCCCGAATAGGGTGCGGTGGGACCGGGGTTTATCAACGTAACCCGCGCGCCGGACAGCGGTTTCATGCCCCATTTGCGCAGCAGCAGCGCGTGCGTGTGTCCTCCGCCTATCAGAACCAGATCGCGGGTTAGGGGCAGCAGAGGTGTGTGCATGGGTCTCAGTTCGTACTGTGGTCCGGGACGTCCTCGACCTGTTCGACCGCGTGGGTGGCCCAAAGCTCATCCTCGCCTGCGTCTGGCAGATCGCTGGGCTTTTCATGGCGATGAATGTGCCATTTGGCAATGAAAAGGGCCGTGATCGGGGCCGTCAGGAACAGAAAGAGCGTGATCAACAACTCGTGCATCGACAGTTTGCCCTCAAGCAAAACCGAATGCGCGATCGAGGCCAGCAGGACGCCGCCCACGCCCAGCGTAGTTGCCTTGGTGGGTGCGTGCAGGCGGGACATGGGGTCTTTCAGCTTGATCATGCCGAATGATCCGACAAAGCCGAAAATGCCCGATACGATCAGGAAGAATGCGATGAGCAGTTCGAAGATAAAGGTCATGCCACGCTCATTCGATGATATTGCCACGCAACATAAAGCGCGCATAAGCCACGGTTGAGACAAAGCCGAGCATGGCGATGATCATGGCGGATTCAAAGAAGATCTCGGTCTCGATACTCAAGCCGTAAAGGATAAGCAGAGCAATGGTGTTGATCACCATGGTATCTAGGGCCAGAACACGGGTACCGACACCGTCGGCAGTAATGATACGCCACAAGCACATCATGATCGCAGCGCCGAAGCAGGCAAAAGCAAAGTAGATCGCATAGGTGATCATTCGAAAATCTCCTTCAGGCGGCGCTCATAGCGTTGTTTGATCTGGTCGCGCACCTCTTCGGGGTTCGGTGCATCCAGACAATGAACCAGCAGGTAGTGCCCTTGTGCGGACAAATCGCAACTGACGGTGCCGGGGGTCATGGTGATGGTTCCGGCCAGAACTGTGATGGCCTCGGGCGTGCGCAGTTCCAGCGGCACGCTGACAAAGCTTGGCTGGCGGTCTGCGTCGCGTTTGAACAGGATGATCCGGGCCACCGCGATATTGGCCATCACGATATCCCATAAGACAACCAACATGTATTCCGCCACCATCGGCCAATTGCGCAGTTTCGGGCGATCCGGCCAATAGGGCTGAGTGATAAACGGAATGATGATGCCCAGTAGCAGGCCAAAGACCACCGAGTTCAAAGACCCGGTGTTTGCCAGAAACACCCACACCAGTGTAAGTAGTGCGGTCAGATGGGGATGCGGAAATATACGGTGCAGAAGCTTCATCATTCTTCCCCTCCCAGCACGGCCGAAATGTAATCTTCCGGCGCGAACAGTTGCACGGCCGTGTTGCTGGCATATTGCAGCGCCGGACCTGCAAACAGTGTCAGCAGCACAAGTCCCAGAACCGCGCCGAACACCGAAGTAAAGGCGAGGCCCGGATAGGGCTCGGGCGCGGTTGGTGGGCTGGCTTCTTCGGTTGGCTCAGGCGTAACATTATGTTGGGCGTCGTGACTTTTCCAGAAGATCAGCGTTCCCGCGCGGGCCAGACCCACGATTGTGACGAACGACCCGATCAAGATCACGGCCCAGACCGCATTTGCATCGGGCGCGCCACGTGAGGCGTCCAGTACCAGCAGCTTGCCCACAAAGCCCGATAGCGGCGGCATGCCAGCCATCGCGATGGCGCCGACAAAGAACAGGGCTGAGATCAGACCGGATTGCGGCATCGGCGTCGAAGGGGCTATGGCTCCGCCACGGCGCTCCATTACCATGTCCGCGACTAGGAACAGCAGCGCCGTCGCCAGCGTCGAATGGAAGATATAGTAGAGCGCTGCCGCCGTCGCGGCCTCGCTAAACAACGAGATCGCAATCAGCAATGTGCCCATCGACGCGATGGCGCAAAAGGCCACCATTCGCGCGATATGTTGCGAGCCCAGAATGCCAATAGCGCCAACGGCCAATGTCAGCAGCGCTGCAGGTTGTAGCCAACTACCGACTAGCCCTTCGGTTGCGGCTACATTGGGCCCAAAGACCAGCGTATAGACCCGCAGGATCGAATAAGCACCGACTTTGGTCATGATCGCGAACAGCGCCGCAACGGGCAGCGGCGCATTTGCGTAGCTTGCAGGAAGCCAGAAATGCAGTGGCAACACTGCGGCCTTGATACAGAAAACCAGTAATAGCAAGACTGCTCCAACCCGCAGCAAGGCGGTGTCTTCGGGTGGGATATCGGCCACGCGAACGGCCAGATCAGCCATGTTGAGCGTGCCGGTCACAGCATAAATCGTACCCAATGCAAACAGGAACAAGGTCGAGCCGAGCAGGTTATAGGCGACGTACTGAACCCCGGCCTTCAACCGCACTGCGCCACCTGCATGCGTCATGAGGCCGTAAGAGGCAATCAGCAGGACCTCGAAAAACACAAAGAGGTTGAAGGCGTCGCCGGTGAGAAAAGCACCGCAGACACCCATTAGCTGAAAATGGAGTAGAGCATGGAAGTGTTTGCCTCTCTCATCCCAGCCAGAGCCGATGGCATAAAGGACAACCGGCAGGGCCAGCAGGGCCGTCAACAACACCATCATGGCCGAAAGTTTGTCCAACACCATTACGATGCCGAACGGTGCGGGCCAGTTGCCGAGCTCATAGACCTGAACCTCGCCACCCGATGCCTGGGCGGTAATGGTCAAGGCGATACCCAGCAATCCCACGACGCCGGCGACCGAGAAGATGCGTTGAAGGTCCAAATGATATCGCAACACCATAATGATAAACGGGGCCAGGATCGCGGGCAGGACGATCGGCGCGACGATCCAATGGTTCATGCGTCTTCTCCCGGCGCGTCCACGCTATCGCTTGCGCTCATATCGATATGGTCATCCTTCGAGGACAGATAGGCGGACAGCGAAATCATCACGATCACCGCCGTCATCCCGAATGAGATCACGATGGCCGTCAACACCAGCGCCTGCGGTAGCGGGTCGGTATAGGGGACATCTTCATATTTGTTCAGAACGGCAGGTGCGTTCAGCGCCAGCCGCCCGGTGGCGAATAGGAACACGTTCACCGCATAGGTGATCAGGGACAGGCCCAGAATGACTGGGAATGTACGACGGCGCAGGATCAGAAATATCCCGGCGGCGGTCATCACGCCGACTGCAGAGGCTACGAGCGCTTCCATCAGGCCTGCTCCTTCTCGTTATCTTCATCCTGAGGGCTATCCCGCAGCGGGTTGATATCCATCGGGAATTCTTGTGCCATTCCCGGCTGCCACGCGAAGCGCGACAGGCTGTCGAGCGCCAGCATCACAGCGCCCAGTACCGCAAGGAAGACGCCGGTATCGAACAGAATCGCGGTGGCCCATTCGAATTCTTCCAGCGGGGGCCAGTGGATATAACCGAAATCGCTGGTCAGGAACGGGCGTTCATTGAACCATGCACCCAGACCAGTGGCAGCGGCGATCAGAACGCCCCAACCGATGGTGCCGTGATAGTAGAACCGCTGCCGTTCAATCGCCCAGGTATAGCCGCTGGCCATATATTGCATCAGGAAGGCGATCGCGACGATGAGGCCTGCGATGAAGCCGCCGCCGGGCTGGTTGTGGCCTCGGAAGAAGATATAGGCCCCGACCATTAATGCGATGGGCATCATCACGCGGGTGACGACCACCATCATCAATGGGTGAGAGTCACCCGACTGCGGCCAATGTGGTTTACGGTTCAGCAGGTAACTGCGCACATTGGTGCTCAGCACTGCTTCGGTCAGGGCGTAGATGATCAGGGCTGCGATGCCCAGCACGATGATCTCGCCAAAGGTATCAAAACCCCGGAAGTCTACGAGGATCACGTTCACGACGTTGGTGCCACCGCCACCTTTGTACGAATTGGCCAGATGGAATTCCGAGATCGTAGGGAAAGCAAAATCCCGCATCATCAGCGCATAGATCAAAGCGCCTGAGCCGATCCCGGCAACCACCGAAATTGCCGCATCACGCCAACGCCGTGCCGCGCTGCTGTCCCAGGGTGTATCGGTCGGCAGAAAGTTCAGCGACAACAACAGCAGGATCATCGTCACCACTTCGACCGAAATCTGTGTCAGCGCCAGATCGGGGGCAGATAGGTAGTTGAATGCCATCGAAACGATCAGGCCAACCACCCCGATCAACACCAGCGACAGCAGGCGGTTGCGGTGGAACCACATGATCGCCAGCGTCGCACCCACCAGACAGATCCAGCCGATGATCGGGATGACCTGAGCCTCAAGCGGTACGCGTGTTTCAACGCCAATGGTGCCGGTGGTGTAGGCGTAGTAGCCAAGCCCAACGACAAAAGCCACGAAGATGATCGCATATCGGCTGAGCACACCATTATGCAGCTCGTCCGTAATCCAGCGGCTGAGACGGGTCAGCGCGTCGATGATTGCCTCGAAGATCGCCTTTGCCTCGGGCCGGGGCAGGGCGTTCCATATCTGGTCGCCGCGTTTGTGCAACGACAGCAGGAACAGGCCTCCCAGCGTCGCGACCACCGACATGTAAAGCGCAGGTGTAAAGCCGTGCCACAGTTTCAGCGAGTAATAAGGCAGCTTCTCGCCCCCGATCACGGCGCTGGAGACAACCGCGACAAGCGGGCCAACGATGGCAGCAGAATAGAGGCCGATTAGGACGACCAGCACCACAAGGAACGCCGGCGCCAACCAAAGACCGACAGGCGGGTCATGCGGATGCGCGGGGTAATCGTCCCGCTCGGGCCCAAGGAAGACATGGCTGACAAAGCGAAAGGAGTAGGCCGCTGAAAATAGCGCAGCCAGAAGCGCCAAGCCGGGTACCAAGTAAGGCGAGTTAAGCCAAGTCGTGTGGACTGTCTCTTCCAGCATCATCTCTTTCGAGAGGAAACCATTCAGCGGTGGCAGACCGGCCATCGACAGGGCAGCGATGGTGCCGATAGTAAACGTGATCGGCATCAGATGCCGCAAACCACCCAGCCGTTTGACATCGCGTGTGCCGGTCTCGTGGTCCACGATCCCGGCGGTCATGAACAAGGCCGCCTTGAACGTCGCGTGGTTGATGATGTGGAAGACGGCTGCAACAGCGGCGATCGTCGTGCCAAAGCCCAGTAGCATCGTCACGAGACCCAGATGGGACACCGTCGAAAACGCCAACAGCGCCTTTAGATCATCCTTGAACAGCGCAATCACGGCACCCAGCAGCATGGTGATCAAACCGGTAGTGGCGACGATGTAGAACCACGCATCCGTACCCGCCAGAACCGGCCACATCCGGGCCATCAGGAACAGGCCTGCCTTCACCATTGTGGCCGAGTGCAGATAGGCCGACACTGGCGTCGGAGCCGCCATCGCGTGCGGCAGCCAGAAATGGAACGGGAATTGCGCCGATTTGGTGAAACAGCCAAGCAAGATCAGGATCAGCGCAGGAAGGTAGTACGGCGAGGACTGGATCAGCTCTTTGTTCTGCAGAATGACACTCAGGTCATAAGATCCCACGATATTGCCGAGGATAAGCATCCCTGCGATCATCGCCAGCCCGCCCGAACCGGTCACGGCCAAAGCCATACGCGCGCCTTGACGACCCTCGGGCAGGTGCTTCCAATAACCAATCAGCAAGAATGAACTGAGCGACGTAAGTTCCCAGAATATTAGCAGAAGCAGGATATTGTCAGACAGAACAATTCCCACCATAGCGCCCTGAAACAGCAGCAGGTAGGTATAGAACTGCCCCATCGGATCCTCGCGCGACAAGTAGAATCGTGCGTAGAGGATGATCAGAAGACCGATGCCCAGGATCAGCAGGGCGAACAAAAAACCCAGGCCGTCCAGCATGAAGTTCGCGTTTAGGCCAAGCCCGGGTATCCAGTCGAACCGCGCGGTCACAACATCACCGCGCATGACGCTGGGAATGTGGATCAGCAATCCCATCAACGCGAGGAAGGTGGTCAACCCAGCCGCTGATGCTGCTGCGTTTCGTCCTGCCCGGATCAGGAGGGCCGGAAAGACAGCTCCGAGGAAGGGAAGGGCCGCGATAAGGAATAGGGACAAGTGCGATACTCCGGTCTGTGCGGTCAATATGACTGAATTACTAGGGATAATTTATTGACTGTCCGGAAATTGCAAGGTTCCGAAAGGTCCTAAAGCGCACATATTGGACGTGATCTACCTGTGTAACTATGACGCGAACTTGATCTTAGGGTTGGATTTCCTGAAAGCGTCGCGAATTGCCGTATGATAATACCGATCTGACAATGCAGGAGAGTGCCGCATGGCAGAAGGGAAACGCCGAACCCGCAGATGGGTCCTATTGGGCGGAGGGGCCGCTATTGCAGCGGGTTTCGCAATCCGCGAATACCGGTTGATCCCGCAGGCCTATGCTGGTGGTCAGATTGCGGTGGCCACGGCCCATCAACAGGTTCTCGACGGCGCGATCCATCTTATCGATATCCGAACCCCACGCGAATGGCGGGCGACCGGGGTTGCCGAAGGGGCGTATCCGCTCGACATGCGCCGCGAGGATTTTGTGCAGGCGCTGGACCACCTGCTCGGCGGGGACCGATCTGCACCTGTCGCACTGATCTGTGCACGCGGGGTGCGCTCGGCCCGATTAAGCAATCGACTGACCGAGGCTGGATTTACCAATATCATCGACGTGCCCGAGGGCATGCTGGGTTCGGCGGCCGGGCCCGGTTGGGTGCGGGCTGGGTTGCCTGTCAACGATTATGAAGAGGAAACGGGATGAGTGTCAGACACTGGTTGGCCGCGTGCTTTGTTTTTGCCGGGCAACCTGGCCTTGCGGCTTGTGGCGATACCGAGGGGATGTGCGAAACCGCATCAGGCGGATATCACATCGAACTGCCGAAAGCGGAGAACCCTCCGCTGGTTGTGTTCCTGCACGGCTATGGCGGCAGCGCCACCGGTACGCTCAAGAATCGATCCATGGTCGAGCCGTTGCTGGCGCGCGGCTACGCGGTGATGGCACCGGAAGGGTCCGAGAGAAACGGCCGAAAAAGCTGGAACTTCTTTCCCGGTTGGGAAGGTCGGGATGAACCCGCTTTTCTTCGTGAAGTAGTGCAGGACGCCGCCGACCGGTTTGATATCGACCCGGATCGCGTGGTGCTGGGCGGCTTCTCGGCTGGCGCGTTCATGGTTTATTACCTCGCCTGCGCTGCGCCGGATTCATTTTCTGCTTATGTCCCGGTTTCAGGCGGGTTCTGGCGGCCACATCCCGAAAGCTGTGATGGTCCGGTACGCATGTTCCACACCCATGGTTGGACGGACAATGTGGTGCCGCTGGAGGGCCGCCTTTTGGGCGGAGGCCGTTTCCACCAGGGCGATATCTTTGCCGGATTGGAAATCTGGCGGGTCGCCAATGAGTGTGCCGATACCAAGCCCAGCGGGTTTTCTACCACGGGCCAGTTTATGCGTCGCAACTGGATGGGGTGTGCCGAAGGCAGCGCCTTGGAATTTGCTCTGTTCCCGGGTGGCCATACGGTGCCAAACGGCTGGGCTGATATGATGGTGGACTGGTACGAGGGCTTGCCCGGCGGGTGATCATTCCGCCGGTGTGATCACGCCTTTGCCTTCGATCAATCGCTTCAACTCATCGCGATAGCGCCGGGCCGAGCGTGTAATTGCAGGCTCACTGACATCTTCGCGCATACCAACCATACGGCGCGCGGTGCCTGCCGATACGCCGCTGAGCGCAGACAATGGGATCGCCAGTGCCAGGCTGATCGCAATCGGGGCCAGCCAGACCGAGACCAGACCGGCGAGGATGCCAACGCTAAGCGCGACGCCGATGATAGTCTCAAGGCTGTGGCACAGGATCAGCGTGCGCAGCCCGTAGCTGCCACCATCGCGCGCTTGCGGGGACCAGCCCTTTTGAATGCCCAACGCGGTGCGGAACACTGCAATCATCTGCTGCACCATAAGTATAGGGGCATAGAGGATCGACAGGATGACTTCGGACAGAAATGAAGTGAAGAATTTTCGCGCTCCGCCGAAATCGGAATAGCGCACACCGCTGAGGGGCAGGGCAGCGACGCCCAAAACCTTGGGCGCCAATAGCATCGCATACATCACCAGAATGATCAGCACATGCCGTGTTTCGGACATTTCTGGCCATTGCGGGAACAGCGGATTGTCCGGGCTGAAGTAATGCAGGACCGAGGCGTCCTTGCCCTGACCGATCAAGGCCCACATCACCAAAAGTGCGAACCATAGCGGCGACATCAGATATCCGACCGCTCCGTGGAACATATGGAACCGCGAGACTGCGCGGAAGCCGGTCGAACCCAGCAGTTTCAGGTGCTGCAGGTTGCCCTGACACCAGCGGCGATCGCGCATTGCGTGGTCAATGAGGGTGGGGGGCGTTTCTTCATATGATCCGCGTATGCGCGGCAGAAAGCGCACGGCCCATCCTGCGCGGCGCAGCAATCCGGCCTCGACGAAATCGTGGCTCATGATCAGCTTGTCTTGTCCGTTGAGCGACCGCAACTTGGGCAGACCTGCGCTAGAAGCAAATGCACAGGTGCGAATGATGGCGTTGTGGCCCCAATAATTGCCTTCTTGCCCGCACCAGCGCGCGAGGCCTTCGGCAAAGGCGATACCATAGACGCCGTTGGCAAACTGCTGCATCCGGGCAAAGACCGATTGCGCGCCAATCAGCTGCGGATAGCTTTGGATCAGGCCTGCGCCGGGATCGCGGGCCAAAGCATCGGTCAGGCGCGAGATCGCGCGACCCGTCATCAGGCTGTCGGCATCCAGCACCAACATCGCATCCCAGTCCGCGCCCCAGCGGCTGACCCAATCGGCAATATTACCGACCTTGCGATCCGTATTCTGGGGGCGGCGGCGGTAATAGAGTTCAAGCCCCGGTGCCAGCGTGGTCCGCAACGCCTCAACGCTGGCCTGTTCCTGCGCGGCGATCTCGGGGTCGCGCGTGTCGGATAAAATGAACATGGCATAGTGGTGCTGACCACCGCGTTTCTGCAGGTCTTCCAGCATCGTACGGGCGTTCCCCAGCACGTTCCACGGCACTTCGTTATAGACAGGCGTCAACAGCGCCACGCGCAACGGTTGCGAGCGTCCTTCACGCTTTGGCTGCTCTTGCCGGGACAGCGAGACCATGCCCAGCAGCACGGTGCAGACCGTGAAGGAAATCCAGAAGAAATTGAACGAGATTAGCGTCAGCAGGATACCTTCGACCAGATTAATCCCTTCGGCGCTGAACCAGTCGGACATGACCCAGAGCAGACCCAAAGCCGCCGCCATGGCAGGTGAGAAGACCAGCGCGCGCCAGAACCCGACGGAAGGAATTCGACCTCCGGCAGGTACCTGCGCATCGCGGAATCCCTGCGCAAAGTTCTGCGCTGGCATCGCCAGAGGGGCCTCGGGCGGCATGATATGAAGATCGCGGTTCATATGGTCCAACGGTAAAGCCAGACTTCAGAGGCTGGTTGTTTGTCTTTCAGCAACTGCGCGCGCAGTTCCACGTGGTTGCGTTCGCCTGGTTCGAATGAGAACGCCAGCCGCAACCCGCCCGTGTCTGGGTTACGCTGCAGAACGCCTTCTGAAGTTTCGGCATGGGGCGAGTCGACAAACACCGTGATGGCCTCGGGATCGTCAAGCAGCTCACTGGCTTCGAAATCAATCACAGCCAAACGGCCCTCGCCGAACGTGTTGTCGCCCATCGCGGTGTTGATCACGCGGGCCATAGGGGTGTGCTGCGGTTCCTCGCCCCAGATCAGGCGATAGGACAGATCAATCTGGCTGCCTGCTGCGTAGGGTTCCATCGGGCGCCAATAGGCGACGATGTTGTCATAAATCTCCTGATCCGCTGGGATTTCGACAAGCGTGACAGTGCCTTTACCCCAGTCTTCGCTGGGTTCGACCCACAAGCTTGGGCGTTTGTGATAATTGGCTTCAAGATCCGCATAGTCCGAGAACTTGCGCTTGCGTTGCATCAGGCCAAAGCCGCGGGGGTTTGTGTCGACAAAAGACGAGATCTGCAGGCGAGTCGGGTTCGCAAGCGGGCGCCACAGAACCTCTCCTGCGCCGTTGCGGATCATCAACCCGTCACTGTCGTGCACTGCGGGGCGAAAATCATCGAAACGGCTGTGATTAGTCTGATCGAACAGGAACATAGATGTGCCGGGCGCGATGCCGACATGGGGCAGTTCGGTACGTGGGAACAGGGTGGCTTCAATATCCATCACGCAATCTGAACCGGCGGTAACGTGGAAGCGATAGGCCCCTGTAACGCTTGGGCTGTCCATGAGCGCATGAACGACCATGTTACGTTGATCCGGTTCTGGACGCTCCAACCAGAAACGAATGAATTCGGGGAATTCCTCGCCATCTGGATCGCCGGTCTTCAAGGCGAGCCCTCTGGCCGAAAGGCCATAGACTTCGTGCAAACCGATGGCGCGGAAATAGCTGGCCCCTTGCCAAACGCAGAACTCGTCTGTCTCGCCAGGGCGGTGCATCTCAGTACGCAGGCGTAGACCTGAAAAGCCCAGCGTGTCGTCAATGGGCAGCTCAGGTACGTCTTCAGACTTATCGAACATGGCCAGATCAAAGGCGACCGGCTTGGTCATACCGTCCTCGACGGTCGATACTTTCACTGTGCGTGGAAAATACAGGCCCGGCGTGAAAAAATCGACGTTGAAGGGCGTCTCGGTCTCGTACCACAGCGCGCGACCCAGCCGGAACCGTATTGAACGGTATTGCTGATACGTCAGGTCCTGCCACTCCTGCGGAACCATCTCACGTTCGGCATAATCACGGCTGGCCAGGTCGCGGGCCATTGCGATGACGTCGTCTCGGCTGAACGGGGTCTCTCCACCTGTGGCATATGCCGCTGGGGCGAAGGCCAGAGCCGTTGATGAGGCGAGAAAAGCGCGACGTGTAAAGTTCATTTCTTTGATTTCCAAGGTTGTGACTTGAACCAGGCGGCCAGATAAGCCACGCCGATGATCATGGCAAAGCCAATCATGTTGGCGATGAACACACTGGCAACATCCCGCCCACTCAGGTCCAGTCCGACGCCGATAAGTCGTGCTGCTGCCATAGAAAATACGAACACCGCGAGCGATTGCTGACCCACTTTGGTGATGATGGTCAGCAGGAACTGCCAGACCTTTGCGGCTGCCCCATGACCGGTCGCTATCAGGCGACGGCCATGCTCACCGGCGATAACCCAACCCAGATAGGCAAGCGACAGAAAATGCAGATATCGGAATAGACCAAAGTCGGTCTTGTCGCGAAATTCTTTGGTCACTGGCCAGACCTTGCGAATCTCATCAGCCAGATCAGGGGCTGCTGCATTGATCCAAGTGAATACCTTCCACGAGCCGAACGGCATCGAGAAGATCAAAAACAATGCTGCCGCCCAGATCAGAGTTTTCGACACCGGCGGCGCTGGAATCCAACCTCGCATGAACGCAAAGCCGGTGAAGAACAGCAATTGCCACCCGAATGGGTTGAAGAACCACTGGCGCTCTGACCAGGGCTCGGCCGGCAGGTCAAGGTAGTCGAATTGTGCAACGAGCCAGATCGTGACCGAGGCCATGGCGACCGCCCAGAATCCGATACGATATAGCCCCATAAACAGGGGCATCATCGCCAGTACCACCAGATACATCGGTAGAATATCGAAGTAGTTCGGCACATAGGTCAGGGTGAACAGTCCGACGATCTGTGACGCCGGATCGTTGAAGAAATGCTGTAGATTGAGAGAGGAGATATAGTTTTTCTCGAACAGCCCACTCTGGTTCAGGGCCGCCATTGTCATCGCGACAAAGAAGAACAGGCAGATATGCGCCCAGTAGACCTGCCAGATGCGAAAGCTCACGCGTGCGGTGCCCATCCACCAGCCTTTGCGCATGAACGCCCCCCCAAAAGCAATTGCCGAAGCCATGCCTGAACAGAATACGAAGATCTCGGTTGCGTCCGAAAAGCCAAAGCGGGCAGGTATCCATTTGGCCCACGGATCGTTCGGAATATGGGCAATCAGGATGATGAACATCGCGATGCCGCGATAGAAATCCAACCGCGGATCGCGCGTAGCGGCGGGGGCGGCGACCTGAGACGCCACCGGAGCAAAATCAGAAGCGGGCGATGCGGTCGCCATACGGTTTCTGTCCTTCTTGGTCTTTTATTGTTGTTATTCGGCGGGGACGCTTTGTGCGTCGCCGCTGTCGCGTGCGGCCTCGATCAATTCTCGGCGGGCGAGGGCGTAATTGTCCTCTCCCCCGGCACGTTTGGCGCGGCGGTCGTCCAGGATGCGCTCGACAGCATCCAGGCGGCCAGCGCGCAGGCCGGAATCAATGGTGATACGCTCGAATACATCACGTTGGGCGTGGCTGCCACCCGCCAGTTGCATCCCACCCCGGGCATTTGAAAGAAAATCAAAGGCTTGGCCGTAAAGGCCTTCTCCAAAGGCCTCAAGCCCCTTGGCGGCGGCAATGCCCGGGTCGGACATGCGGATCGGCGTGTCACCCTGATTGCGCTGGGCGTCATTTTGAATACGCTGCAGCATATTTGCTGTAGCCTCCGAACGATTGTCCCCGGTCAATGCCAGCAAGTAGTGAAGATCGGCGAAGATCAAGCATCCGTCTTCGGTTCGTGCTGCGCTGAGATCGGCCAGTTCTTCCCAGCGGTTGCCAACATCAACGCCCTCAAGCTCTAGCCGGGACAGCAGCGAGGTTGCATTCGAGATATCGCGATAGTCGTCGGTTTTGTCCTGGCGGATGTGATGATCGTAAAGCGCCATAACTTGATCGACTTGCCCCAAATCCAGATGCATCAGCGCCTTGTGCCACCAGACATGATAGCGGAAATTGTTGCAATGCGCCCAAGCGTCCTCGCGTCCCGCGAGCCAGTCCAGTCCCAGCTGCGCGTTGCCCGTCATCTCGTGCACGTGCGCTACAGCGTGCAATCCCCAGGCGTCGTCCGAAACCATCCACAAGGCCTGACGACCGGCGATCTCGGCTTTCTCGTAGGCGCCGGTTTCCTCCAGCGCGAACGAGTGGCACCCCAGCAAGTATCCACGTCCGGCGTGGTCGGGTTCATACGCTGGCATCACCCGTTCGATCGACCGACGCATCCCCGCAGCATCGCCCAGAACGAAACGCGTCGCATGGCTGAGCTTCATGGCCAAAGTATCAGTTGGGTGCGCTCGCAGAATCTCTTCAAATTTCTGAACGGCCTGTGATGGAAGGTCGGCCATATACAAACCCAGCGCCTCGACATATAGCCTTTCCCGGGCTGAAACGGGCTGACGCTCCATCGCTGCATTCGCGGCACTCAGCGCTTCGGCAGCGACCGCGATCATCTCACGCCGGCCCAGCAGAACCATGAACAGCCCCTTGACCGCATGGCCCAGCGCAAAGTCCGGCTCAAGCTCCAGCACCTTGCCCAGATGTTGCGGTGTGACAGCGGCATGCGCCATGAACCCAAGGAGAACACCATCCCATGCCTCGACGCTTGCGGGCTGGTTCAGGGAGTTCATCTGTCCAAAGACGTCTTGTTTCATACTCGGGTCCAATCTGATTGCGACGTTCTACACTGTTCGATGTAACAGAGTGTGCAGCCGGGTCGTAACAGTATCGACCCTGCTCTCGAATTGGTGAAATCCCGTGTGTGAGAAACGCGAAAAAAACCGCCGATTCAAGGGCATGTTTCAGCAACTTGCCGCCTAAACGGGCAGAGTGTTTCAATCTTCGAAGGGGTTTTCCGCTTTCAGAACAGCCTGTGTGTCAGCCCCACAGACCGGTGGTGCGCTGCGATATGTTACAGGCGTGCGTGATAGGTTCAGGGGGTTCCCGATCAGTTGCACCTCGCCAGGCTCAGCTTGCATCGAGATCTGCATCTGGCGGGCAGCGACCTGATCCGAGGCAAAAACCTGATCGAGCGTCCGCACCGGGCCAACAGGGACTTTCAGCTCTTCAAGCCCTGCGATGACGCTGCCTGTATCCAGCGCCTGAACTGCCGGGCGCAGGATCGCATTCAACGCATCCCTATTTTCAAGACGGGCCGGGTTGGTGGCAAATCGGGGATCGTCGGCAAGCTCTGGCTTTTCGATGAAGCTGCAAAATCTTTTGAACTGACTGTCATTTCCAACGGCCAGAATCACGTGCCCATCCGCCGTCTGATAGACCTCGTAAGGCACAATATTGGGATGCCCGTTGCCGCGCCGCTGAGGCACTTCGCCCGAGGTCAGATAATTCACGCCTTCATTGATCAGCCAAGCGATCTGTGCATCCACCAGCGCCAGATCGATCTGCTGACCCTCGCCAGTCATATCGCGATGACGCAGCGCAGCCAGAATACCAACGCAGGCATACATACCACACATCACGTCAGCAATTCCGACGCCTACTTTCATCGGCGCGCCGTCGGCGTCTCCGGTCAGAGACATGATCCCGCCATATCCTTGCGCCATAAGATCATATCCGGGCTTCGATGAGTTTGGGCCTGTCTGCCCGTAGCCTGAGATTGAACAGTAGACGAGGTCGGGAAACTCATTGGACAAGGTTGCGTAGTCGAGCCCGTATTTCGCCAGTCCACCGGGCTTGAAATTCTCGATCAGTATATCAGCGTGCGAGGCTAGGCGTCGGACTTCTGCCTGTCCTTCGGGTGTTGCGATATCCAAGGCGACCGATTTCTTGTTGCGGTTGGAGGACATGAAATATGCGCTCAGGTCTGAGCGGTTGCCATCCGCATCCTCGGCGTAAGGAGGGCCCCATTGCCGCGTATCATCACCACCGGTCGCCGGGTTTTCGACTTTGATGACGGTAGCGCCAAGGTCGCCCAACAACTGCGTACAAGTGGGTCCTGCCAGAATGCGAGACAGGTCCAGTACCTTGACGCCTTTCAGCGGTCCTTCAGATGCGGCCATCATATCCTCCACGGTCAATTTCCGCAGCAATGACAGTGAACTTGTCTGCTTTCAACGCTTGATCCAATGCAGCCCGCAAATCGTCGCGGCTACGAACTGTGTGACCATAACCGCCGAATGCGCGGCCTAAAGCCGCAAAGTCATGGCGGTCAAAATCCACTCCGCGATTGCCCATCTGGCGCTGGCGTTGTTTCAGCTCGATCAGCGCAAGGCTGGCATCGACAAAGACCAAAAAGATTGGGTTGCCACCCAATTCGGCGGCAGTCGACAGCTCTCCGGCAACCATCAGAAACCCGGCATCGCCTGAAAAGCTGATCACGGAGCGATCCGGTTCGGCCAATTTCAGACCGATCGCCATCGGAACGGCACACCCCATGGTGCAGAGCGCCGAGGACTGGATCAACCCGCGTGCCTCCGAACACTCCCACATCTGACTGAGCAGAATGCGATGCGCGCCGCTGTCGGCCGTGGCGAGCGTCTCGGGTGGCAGAACGGCACGAGTTTCTGCGATGATCGCCGCCGGTCCCCAGTCTTCATCTGTCGGAAAAGCATTCGCCAGCGCAGCCTTGACCTGTTCAGGCTCACCATTCGGCCAAGTCTTGCCGGCAGGATTGCCCTTGGCAATGGCCTCAAGCGTTGCGCCGGTGTCGGCGACCAGATTTAGCCCAGCCTGATGCATGTAATGATCGTTCACCACGGCTGATATGTCGATCACGCGCTTGGTTTCTGGGTCCCAGATCTCGCGCCAGCCGGGGCGCATCTCGATAGGGTCATATCCCAAACACAGTACCAGATCAGCCTGTTCCACCAGCGGGACTAGGTGCTTATCGGCCAGCGGAGACAAACCCGCCCCGCCCAGGCAGAGTGGATGATCCTCGGGCACCACCCCCTTGGCCTTGTAGGTGGTGACAAAGGGAATGTTGAAATGCTCTAAAAATGCTCGCACCACACAGCGCGAGTCGTCGTAAAGAACATCAAGACCGATGATCGCCAAAGGTCGCTCAGCCTCGGCCACCCAGCGGCGGGCCTTTTCCAGACATTCCGCGCCAGGCGCGACAGGAGCAACTTTTGCCAGTCGACGACGTTTAACCCCTGATACGCGCGTATCGGCCACCGAGATAGGCACATCGATGTGTACCGGGCCGGGGCGCGCTTGGTTGGCAAGCGATACCGCCTTGTCGGCGATGATATCGGCCCCGTCGGCCGTCAGCATAAAGCTGCCTTTGGTGATCGAGCGATAGACTTGCGCGTGATCCATCACTTGATGGGTGTAGGTCAACGCCTCATCCGCGTCGACACATCCGGTCAGCACGATCATCGGCACCCGATCCTGCAGGGCGTTGGCGACCACATTGATCCCGTTCATCGCTCCGGGCCCGAGTGTGGCCAACAGAATCGCAGGCGCGCCATCGCGATGATGAACGGCTTCGGCCATGAAACCGGCGGCGTTTTCATGCTTGGCCAGATGAAAAGTGATGCCTGCGCTTTCCAGCGCATCCAACAATGTCAGAACCTCGCCACCGGGCATACCGAACGCGTGGCGGCATCCGGCCTCGAAAAGGCGTTGTGCCAACAAATCCGCAGCGCGGGGAGACAAGTCCTGCATTAATCAAGCTCCGACAAAGTTATCTGCCAGCAGATTGCGGAGGACGCGTCCGGACGCAAGCAGGTTCACGTCAGTGTGACTATTTGACGGCGTTTTCCGCCACGGCCTGAAACTTTGCGTCCAATTCTGTGGCAATCTCGCGCAGAGCGTCTCCGCCCTCGTCTGCGTAAGGGGCAAAGACGAAGCTTGGTGTCTTGTAAGAAAGGGTTGCAGTGCCGTCCTCGTTCTCGGTCACGTAGAAACGGATGGGCGCTTCGATCATCGCGTTGGTCGAGGTTTCAAGAACCCGAACTGCGTAATCGTTGTTGAATGCGCCAATCACCCGGTTGCCCGGAATGGTGATACCGCGCGAGGCCGCCGCTTTGGTCGGCCCGGCCTGTGTCACAACGATCAGGCCGTTTTCCTTTACCGCGGCCTTTGTGTCATCCACGAGGGTCTCATAGCTTTTTCCGCTGGAGTAAACCGCCCATCCAGTAAGAGGTTCGATGCCGTCGGCCCAAGCAGGCATCGCCAGCAGGCAGATCGCAGCCCAAAGCGCCCTCATGTTCTTTCCCTTCCTGTTGACTGGGGAATTGATGACAGAAAAGCGCTGAAACGGGGCTCACAATCCTGTGCGCGCGTCAGGCCGCACGTTTCTTCAGCAGATAGATATCCATGATCCAGCCGTGATCAGAACGGGCCTGCGCGCGGGTATCCAGAATGTCTTGCGCCACATCCGCCAATGGGCCTTTGATCAGAATCTCTTCTTTCATGCCCACATATGCCCCCCACCAGATGTCATAATCGGTCATCTTCAGGCTCTGGAACGAGCATTCGCCATCCAGCATTACGGCCACTTTCGACGCCGTTTCAGGCCATCCATCATCGCGGATGCGACGGCCTGTGGTCACGACATAGGGCGCGCCCAGATCATTGATCGGGATCGCATGGGCTGCAGTCAACGCCTGTAACGCTGTGATTCCCGGCATAACCTGGACTCGCGGTTGCGGGTCCAGCCGCGCTGCAATTCTTAGCGAACTGTCATACAGCGACGGATCACCCCAGATCAGCAACGCCACCTTCTGCGCGTCCGGGTAGGCTGAAATCGCCTCGTGCCAGCGCAGGGCAATTGCGTCGTGCCATTCGTCGACGCCTCGGAGATAGCCGTCATCTGCCCGGCGTTTGGGAACGTCGAAATAGGCGATCCGTGCAGGTTTGTCGGTGACCTGCGAGATGATGTCTTCGCGCAAACCGGCCAGATCAGCTTTGTTCTCTCCTTTTCGCGGAATCAGGATCAGGTCCGCTGATCTGATCGCCTTCGCCCCCTGAAAGGTCAGGTGGTCGGGATTACCCGTGCCGATTCCGATCAGAATCAGTTCAAACATCTTCGAACTCTGCCAGCGGGCCATACAGGATCAGGGCCGGGGCGGTTCCAACCTCGGATCGCAGCTTGTCGGACAGGTCTCCGATTGTGGAGCGCTCCAAGGATTGCTCGGGAGTTGAAACAGATTCGGCCATCAATGCAGGCGTGTCCAAAGGCAAGCCATGCGCGCTCAGGGCTTCGACCAGCAAGGGAAAAGTGCGCTTGCCCATAAATACGACCGTCGTCGCGCTAGCATCAGCCAGGGCGGGAAGGTTCAGATCGGTCGGCAATTTGCCACTTACGTCATGCCCGGTGACGAATTGAACACGACGTGCAGTCAGGCGTCGGGTCAGAGGAATACCAGCGGCAGCTGCCGCCGCGACGGCAGAGGGGATGCCGGGAATGATCTCATATTTGATGCCGGCTGCCTGCAACGCGACCAGTTCTTCTTCCAGTCGACCGAACAATCCTCCGTCACCGGATTTCAGGCGTACCACCTGCTGACCGGTCTGCGCATACTCCACCAACAATCGGCTGACGTGATCCTGCTTGGGCGAAGGGCGACCGGCACGTTTGCCAACACCAACCAGATCAGCATCGTCACGCACGTGGGTCAGGATCGGGCCGCTGCTGAGATCATCAAACAGCACTGCATCGGCTTTCTGCATCCGGTCTACGGCCTTGAGCGTTAGTAGCTCCGGATCACCCGGACCGGAGCCAATGAAAGAGACAAAACCGGTCATGCCGAGGCCTCTGCAATAAGATGGAAAAATGTGCCGGTGACATTGCCACGTCGCGATCCTGTCTGAGGGCCTTCGGCCCCCTCGGCATCGAAGACTCGCGCAAGAGGAGCGTCAGGTTGTTCGATGATCGAGGAATAGTGGAACTCATGTCCGCGCAAGGCTGTACCCTTGGCAAAGCCCGGCATCGACGCCAAAAGCTCAGCCCTGCGATAACCAAGGTTGAATTTGCGCTTTTGGTATGAGGTTTGCAGACCCAACAATCCTGCCATCTGATGTGGGGCGCCTTCCTTGTCGACCAGAACTTCCCCCAATGCCATGTACCCCCCGCATTCACCATGCACGGGCCGCGTTTCCGCGTGTTTACGCAGCCCCGACAAGAAAGTATCTGCTGCCGCCAATATTCCTGCGTGAAGCTCGGGATAGCCCCCTGGTAGCCAGACCAGTTCAGCGTCTGCAGCTGGCGCTTCGTTTGCCAGTGGCGAAAAGGGCAGTATTTCTGCACCGGCGCTGCGCCACCCTTCCAGCAGATGCGGGTAGGTAAATGAAAACGCTGCATCACGGGCCAGTGCGATCCGCTGCGCCGGGGGTCGCGGCAGCGCGGCTGACGATGGCCCAGCAGGGCCTGAGGAGGCCGCCCGTTTGATCGCAACCAAATCGACATGTTCACGCAGGAATGCGGCATATCCGGCGATTGCCGTTTCCAGATCCGGATGCTCAACCGCCTGGATCAGGCCTAGATGCCTTTCGGGCAGGGTCAGATCACCTCGGCGCGGAAGAACGCCCAGAACCGGCAATCCAGCCCGTTCCATGCCCAGCCGCGTCAGCCGCTCATGTCTTGGGCTGGCACAGCGGTTCAGGATCACCCCGGCAAAAGGTAGATCGGGGTTATACATCTGAAAGCCAAGAGCGGTCGCCGCCGCCGATTGCGCCTGTCCTCCGACATCCAGGACCAGAACGACCGGCCATCCCATGCGCAGCGCCGTTTCAGCGCTCGACCCATGCCCCAGCTCTCCGGGTTTGGCGACGCCATCAAACAAACCCATTGAGCCTTCGGCCACCACAATATCCGCGCCCGTGGCCTGCTCAGAGATCGCGCTTAGCAGCGGCTCCCCCATCGCCCAGCTATCCAGATTGAACGAGGCACGGCCCGCTGCAGCGCGGTGAAACGCCGGATCTATATAGTCCGGCCCGCTTTTGAACGGTTGTACGGTCAAGCCGTCCTCGGCCAAAGCCCGGAGCAATCCCAGCATGACAGTGGTCTTGCCTGTACCCGATGACGGAGCGGAAATCAGTATTCCGGGGGGGTTAGTCATCACCATGGCTCCAGCTCGACCACGGACTGTCGGCGCTTTGAGGGCGATAGCGGCGGTCATATGTCTTGGAATACAGACAGCTTTCGTCAAACCCTTCACCTGCAAGCGCCGGACCAACCATGATCAGTGCGGTGCGCGAGATGCTGTTGTCCAGTGACTCCTTCAACGTGGCAAGCGTTGCGCGGATGATCTTCTCATCCGGCCAACTAGCGCGGTAGACCACGGCGACCGGGCAGTCTGTCCCATAGGCAGGTGTCAGGTCGGCGATGACGTTATCCAGATTTCCGATCGAAAGGTGGATAGCCAAAGTCGCACCTGTTTTAGCGAAGTTTTTCAGTGTCTCGCCTTCCGGCATCGAAGACGCACGCCCGGGCGTGCGGGTCAAGACCACTGATTGCGCCAGACCGGGCAGTGTCAGCTCGGTCCCGAGCGCTGCAGCCGCAGCCGCAAACGAGGGTACACCGGGCGTGACGCTGACCGGGACACCCATCTCTTTCAGACGTCTGATTTGCTCACCCATCGCCGACCAGACCGAGAGGTCCCCGGAATGCAGCCGCGCCACGTCCTGTCCAGCTTTATGCGCTGCTTCGATTTCGGCCATGATCTGATCCAGATCCATGGGTGCGGTGTTTACGATCTTCGCGCCTTTGGGGCAGTGGCCCAGAATCTCCTCGGGTACCAATGAACCCGCATAAAGGCACACCGGGCAGGAGGCGATGATATCGCGCCCGCGCAGGGTCAGCAGGTCGGCGGCGCCCGGTCCGGCGCCGATGAAATGAACGGTCATGTCTGTCCTCCGATGGCGACGGCGCAGGTTGCAAGCCGGTCGTGCGAGAATTGTCTGGGTGAAATCAGCCGCGCGCCATGTCCGGCGGCAGCAAGAGCGGATGCTTCGGCCACGCTGCCGGTGCCATATGTGGCGCGACTGCGGGTTGAGCAAGTAAGTGTGCGTTGTTCGGCAAGATCATTTGCCGGAATGAAATGTACCGGCAGCTCAGTTGCTTCTGCAAGCGCGGCAAGTGCGGTGTGTCCTTGCTTGTCCGCAACAGTCGCAAGGGCATCGACAGTTTTTCCTGTCGAGGCAAGCTCGAAAGCGGCACGAAGACTGGCCAGCGTAGCAGAGGATGAGAAACCTAACCCCGCGACGATCATAACGTGAGGCTCCACTGCACCACTGGGTAGGCAGATTTCCAGCCTCGCCGTGGACCAAGCGCAGCTGCCTGCGCCAGTTCGATGCGCAGCAGGTCTCCGCCGAGCTTGTCGTGCCATTCGGCTAGTAACGCTTCGCTTTCCAATGTCACCGCGTTGGCGATCAGCCGCGTGCCGGCCTGAAGATTAGCGTGTAGCCAGTTCAGCAGATCCGCACTCAGACCGCCACCGATGAACACCACATCGGGTCGGTCAAGATCAACCAACGACTCTGGTGCAGAACCGTGCACAACGCACAACCGATCCTGCCCTAACGTATTGGCATTGCGGCGAATGCGTTCGGCCCGATCAGCACGCGGCTCGATAGTCGTTGCAGTTAGCGTCGGATCGCACATCAGCCATTCGATGCTGATCGAACCAGTGCCGCCGCCAATATCCCACAGATGCTCACCCCGCTGAGGGGCAAGCGCCGACAGGGTTAGCGCGCGAATGGGGCGCTTGGTGATCTGGCCGTCGGTTTCAAAGATGTCATCGGGTTTTCCCGAGGCTTTGGGAAAGGCACGCCCAGTACCCGCGACATCAAGACCGACACAAACCGGATGTTCGAATGTTCCAAGCAACGCCTCGGTCAGCGACACGCTGCGCGCGCGTTCACGGGGGCCACCGAGCGCTTCCATGACGTGCAGAGTGCAATCGGCAAAATCGGTTTCGCCCAGATAGGTCGCAAGCTCGGCTACGGCTTTGCCGTCGCGCAGCAAGAGAATCGCGCGCAGGCCGGGTGCCAAGTGAGGGCGAAGGCGCGTCAGAGGCGCGGCATGTAGCCCGAAGGTCAACGTGTTTTCAAGCGGCCAACCAAGCCGCGCAGCAGCAAGCGAAAAGGTCGACTGGCCGGGTAGGGCAATCCATTCGTTCTCGTCGAAATTACGCGCGATCACGGAACCGGCTCCGAACCAGAACGGATCACCCGAGGCCAAAACAACGGTCTGCCGACCTCGCAATCCGGTCAGAATCGGAAGACCATCGGCAAATGGGGCTGGCCATTCAATCCGTTCCGCCGCGCTGTCTGGGATCAACGACAGGTGGCGTGTCGGACCCATGACAATCTCAGCGCGGTCCAGCACTTGACGGCTTGCAGGGGACAGGCCATCCAGTCCATCTTCGCCCAAACCCAATACAGTCAGCCACGGAGTTTCAGACATGCCCAACCTCCTGATTCTTGGTGGCACGACCGAGGCGAATGCTCTGGCAAAATCGGTTGCCGATCAAGGCATTCCCGCTACATATTCCTACGCTGGACGTGTCGATAACCCGCGCTCGCAACCCGTGCCGATGCGCGTGGGCGGGTTTGGTGGTGCAGCGGGACTGGCGCGGTACATTCACGAGCACGGCGTCAGCCATGTTGTCGATGCGACTCATCCCTTTGCGGCACAGATGAGCCGAAATGCGGTGGAAGCCTGTGCGGGGGGCGCAACGCCCTTGGCCGCTCTGACCCGGCCTGCCTGGGTCGCGCAAGACGGGGACAACTGGCAGCACGTACCGGATATTGAAGGTGCGGTTGAAGCTCTGACCGGTCCAGCCCGCCGCGTCTTCCTGGCAGTTGGCCGCATGCATCTTCATGACTTCGCAGCCCAACCTCAGCATCACTATCTTTTGCGGCTTGTAGACGATCCGGACGCATTGCCGCTTCCGAAAAGCGATGTGATCGTTTCGCGGGGCCCGTTTTCTGTTGAAGAGGACCGGGCCTTGATGGAACGTCACCATACGCAATTGATTGTATCCAAGAATGCGGGTGGCACCGGCGCGCGGGCCAAACTCGATGCCGCCAGGGCGCTGGGCTTGCCGGTTCTGATGATAGACCGTCCGACCCTGCCGAAGCGGACCGAGTTGGCAAATGTCACGCAGGTCTTGGACTGGCTGGCGCATACTTAATCCTTGGCCAGCGTGAATCTCGGGGTGTAGACGATCGGGGCGGTGTTGCGCTCGACTATGCGGGTCAGGGACGAGCCGACGATGACGACGGTCTGCATGTCCGCCATATCTGCCGTGGCTTCTTCCAGAGTTGAAATCCGCAAAGCCTCATCCTCGCGGGATACAGCGCGTGCAAACAGGATCAGGCGTTCCGGCTCACATTCTTCCCGCAGGATTTCCAGCGTTTTTTCAAACCCTTCCGGTCGAGACTTCGAGCGAGGGTTATAGAACGCCATGGCGAAATCGCCCTGCGCGGCAAGTCGCAGGCGTTTTTCGATCAGTGGCCATGGCTTCAGGTTGTCGCTCAGGTTGATGGCGCAGAAATCATGCCCTAATGGTGCCCCGGCACGGGCCGAAGCCGCCAGCATCGCAGTGATCCCTGGCAACACTTCGATCTGTATGTCGCGCCAGTCATTCGGCCCGTTTTCAAGCGCTTCAAACACCGCTGCGGCCATCGCAAACACGCCGGGATCCCCTGACGAGACTACAACGACGCGTTTACCGTCGGCCGCCATTTGCAAAGCGTGCTGAGAGCGGTCGATCTCGACCCGGTTATCGCTGGCGTGCAGGGTCAACCCCTCTCGCTCGGCCACCCGAGCAACATAAGGGATGTAGCCAACCACGTCCGTCGCTTCTGCCAGCGCGGCAGTGACTTCGGGAGTGACCAGTGCTTCGTTTCCAGGCCCGAGGCCAGCGATCTTGACCCAACCGCTCATGGTCGGCGTCCCTGTCCATGGACCAAAATGATTGAGAAATAGGGCGTGATCCCTTCGCAATTATCAGACAGTTTGCAGACCCGTTGGTTCGGCATCTGAGCGTATTCGACGATCCACGCGCGGTCATACAGCCCGGCCTGTTTCAGCGCGCGCTTTACCTTGTCGAAGTTCCGCCCGATCTTCATGACAACCAGCGCGTCGGTCTGGGTCATGCGTTCAGTCAGCGTATCCTCGGGCAAGGTTCCAACAAGAACCGTGAGGACATCGTCGCCCCAAGTTATCGGGTCACCGGTTGCGGTCCAGGCGCCGGACATGCCGGTTATGGCAGGTACGACTTCGACTTCAGATATGTCTCGTAGTCGATTGTAAAGGTGCATAAATGATCCATAGAAGAACGGATCGCCTTCGCACAGAACCACTACATCCTCACCATTTTCGGTAAGTGATTTCAGATGTGCGGCACAGTCTTCGTAAAACACCGAAAGGAGTTCATTATACCTTGGATCCGTCACCGGGATTTCGGTTGTTACCGGGTACTCCATTGGAAACTCGATGGCGTCGCCGGGGATCATTCCATTGACGATCTTGCGGGCCTGACCTGTGCGGCCAGGTTTGCGAAAAAACGCCACATGGCGGGCATTGCGCAGCAGGCGGTCCGCACGGACACTCATCAGGTCCGGATCGCCGGGGCCGAGGCCCACGCCGTATATTTTACCCCCGCTCATTCCGTGCGGCTCGCGATAGCATTGATGGCAGCAACTGTGATCGCACTGCCTCCCAAACGGCCTTTGACGATACAGGATGGTACTGGCTGCGCTTCCCACAAGGCATCCTTGGACTCGACCGCTCCGACGAAGCCCACCGGGCAGCCGATAATGGCAGCGGGGCGTGGGCAGTCGGGATCTTCCAACATGTTCAGAAGGTGGAAAAGCGCGGTAGGGGCGTTACCGATCGCGACCAGTGCTCCTTCCAGATGCGGACGCCACAGCTCTAGCGCGGCGGCAGAGCGCGTGTTGCTCATTTCGGCAGCCAGAGGTCGAACACGCTCGTCATGCAGGGTGCAGATCACTTCGTTGTCAGCGGGCAGGCGAAAGCGGGTGACGCCTTCGCTGACCATGCGGGCATCACACAGGATCGGCGCGCCATTTTCCAGCGCGGAACGCGCTGCCGAGACAAAACCGTCCGAGAAATGGACGAACTCTTCCAGCCCGACCATCCCTGCGGCGTGGATCATCCGAACGGCGACCTGTTCTTCATCGGCATCGAACCGGGCCAGATCAGCCTCGAATCGGATGGTGGCAAAGCTCTGCTTGTAGATCGCCGCGCCGTCGGTTTCGTATTCATAGGGCATCAGGTGAAGTCCATGGTCATGAGTGTTTCTTCGGTCAGGCCGCGTTGGCAGGGCTCATCCCCCGCACGGCCTTGTTTGACAAGGTCAAATCGTCCGGAATTGCCAACCAAAGTGACATCGGCCGGACCCATTCGGGCGCATCCCTTGGCGCAGCCCGATACATGCAGGCTGCCTGCAACGCGCGCGGCCAGGGCGCGCGCCACACCGCGGGTTTCGACCTGCGCCTGCGGGCAGTATGGCGCGCCGGGGCAGGCGTCGGTTGTTCTCAGCGGGTCGGTGCCATCTGTGACAAAGTCAAGGGCGGGTATCGCCGCCCCGCCTTCCAACAGGAACAGCCGCCATGGTGTGACCCGCAGGGCAGTGGCGTTGCTGTTTTCGATCAGCAAATGGAGTTGCCGCGCCGGTAGCTGCCCAAAGGCAGCGCCATAGAGTGTCCCCCGCGCGCAGGCTCCCGGTTGAAGAGGCACGCCAATGGGGCCGGGCGCGCTGCCTTGCCACTCGTTGGGCAAACCATATGTGGCAACGGTCCGCGCCATGCGGCGGGTCTCGGTTGTGTGGGTTTGCGCAAACCACTTCGCCAACGCGATCACTTGGTCGATGGCTTGAGCTTCCGACACCACTCGCCCGGTTTCGGCCCCGTCCGCGCGCAGGATCAGGCTGCCCGAACCGAGTTCAAGCCGGATATCCGCCGAGTCATCGGCCAATAAACGCTCGGAACCTGTGTCGATGGCAAAGCCGAACTTGGCAGGTAAATCCGGAAGCTCGGCCAGACGCTGGATCAATTCCTGTGTCAGCCGAGCGGTCAGATCACCGGCTTCATAGAGTGGCGAGACCAGAATGTTGCGGCGAATTTCGATTCCGGGTTCGGCGTCCAGCAGGTTCAGCGAGGAAAGCGCGGCCAACAAGGATTGATGGTCGGTTTCCTTTACTCCACGCAGCTGAAGGTTGGCGCGGTTGGTAAGGTCGATCGTGCCATTGCCGAACCGTTCCGCCAATTCGCACAGCCCTATCGCCTGTTGGGCATCCAGGCGCGCCAGCCGAGGGCGCACACGCACGACCAGCCCATCACCGGACATCATCGGGCGATGGGCACCGGGGCACCAGCCCTGCACGATGGGCGCACTCATCCCAACCCCTCCAGGTCGGCGCGGATCGAGTTCCGGCGGGTATGCCATAGCCCTGCCTCCAGCAGTGCACGGAACCGATCCTGCATGGCCTGATGTGCTCGCGGGTTTGCCTGTTGCAGGAAGGCGTCGACCTCTTCATTGCCCAGCGTGGCGTCGTGGTACAGATCGAACAGATGCGGTGCGACTGTGCCGGACAGATGCGCGAAAGATGCCATATGATCCAGCGTCGCCGCGATTTCAGCGGCACCCCGAAACCCGTGCCGCTGCATTCCGGCAATCCAGCCCGGGTTGGCGGCGCGGGCATGAACGACGCGGCTGATTTCCTCGGGCAGGGTGCGGGCGCGCGGGTTGTCCGGGTTGGTATTGTCCAGATGATAAAGCTGTGCAGTACCGCCGGTGATTTTCTTGGCGGCAGCAAATCCGGCCTCGTGCGTGGCATAATCATTGGCCAGCAACAAGTCCGTCTCGGTCAGGTCCTGTAGGTGCACAAAGCTGTCGGCGTTGGCGACGCGTTGCGAGATACCGTCCTTATCCTGCGTGATGTGTTCACCTTCCAAAGCGAAGGAACTGGCATCAAGCCAAGCCTCACCCGCTTGCACGCGTGCCTCATCCGTATAGGTTTCGGACAGATGACTCATGTTCAGACCATAGCTGCCGGGGGCTGGCCCATAGACCCGCGCCGCAGGCTCCTGACCGGCGTAAGGATTCCAGTCGGGTGCTTCATCTCGTTTGGTCAATGCGCGGACAGCCTGACCGTACAGCGCCGAAAGCGTCGGGAACACGTCCCGGAAAAGACCTGAGACGCGCAATGTTACGTCCAGACGCGGGCGGCTGAGATCGGTGATTGGCAACACTTCGATGCCCGAGACCCGCTCAGACCCTTTATCCCAAACCGGCTTCACCCCCAGCAGATGCAGCGCCATGGCGAATTCCTCGCCCGCTGTGCGCATAGTGGCCGAACCCCATAGATCGACGATCAAGCCCTTGGGGTAGTCGCCTTCTTCCTGCAGATGCCGCCGAACCAGCTCTTCGGCGAGCTTGACGCCTTGTGTGTAGGCCGCGCGCGTGGGAACCGAGCGTGGGTCGGTCGTATATAGATTCCGCCCGGTCGGCAAAACATCCGTACGCCCGCGATAGGGGGATCCGGACGGCCCGGCCTCGATCCGTTTGCCCGCTAAAGCGTCAATCAGCGCAGAGCGTTCAGCTTGGGCTGAGGGGGCAGTGTCGAAATTGCCCGTCACATCGGGGACGCGCCCAAAGATATGCAGCCCATCACCGAACTGGCTTTCCTTGATGTCACAGACAAATCGGTCAATGCGCGTGATCGCCTCGGCGGTACAGGTGGCCTGATCGAGGCCAAGATCGCTTTCCAGCCCGATCGCCTGCGCCTCGTCCCGGATATCTTCCTGCAGGCGATCGCGGCGTTTGGGGTCTAGCCCGTCCGCGTTCGAGAACTCGTCCAACAGCGATTCCAGCCGCACCATGCGATCTGGTGTGCCGCTTTCCTTCATCGGGGGTGGGATATGGCCCAACGTAACCGCCCCGATCCGACGCTTGGCCTGCGCGGCCTCGCCGGGGTCGTTGACTATGAAGGGGTAGATCACCGGCAGATCGCCGATTAACGCCTCGGGCCAACATTCGTTGCACAAGGCGACTGATTTTCCCGGCAACCATTCCAGCGTGCCATGTGCGCCGATATGGATCAGCGCATCCGCGACCAATCCTTTGCGCAGCCACAAGTAAAAGGCGACGTAGGCGTGGCGCGGTGTGCGCGACAGATCGTGATAGTCGTCATCGCGCAGTTCGGGTGTGCCGCGCTCGGGCTGCAGCGCGATCAGAGCCTTTCCGCGACGCAGCGCAGTGAAGTGGAACGCGCCATTTGTGAAAGCAGGGTCGTCTTCGGGAGTGCCCCAAACCTTATTGAGATCGGCGCGGAGTGTTTCCGGCAGCGCCGCCAGCGCCGCCTGATAATCCTCTAGCGGCCATGAAATCCGGGCATCAAGAAGAGTTTCAGCAATCGGCTCGGCAGGCGCGGTGTCATACCCTTCGCCTTGCAGATCGAGCAACATTGCCTCAGCCGAGGCCAGCGCATCCAGACCCACTGCATGTGCCATCTGCCAGTCTTTGCCGGGATAGGTCGATAGTACCAGCGCCGGAACCTGCTCCGCTTTGGGTTTGTCGTGAAGGTTCAGCCAGCCGGAGATGCGGTTGATGATGGCTTCGATCCGTTCGGGTTCAGCCCGATGAGCGAAGCGAGAATACTCGAGATGCGGGTCGCGTTTGCCCGGCTCTTTGAAGGATACGATGCCCGCGTTGATCCGCCCGTCCACTTCCGGAAGGACCACATGCATGGCAAGATCAGCTGGTGAAAGGCCACGTTCCGCTTCGGCCCACGCTTTGCGGCGTGACGTGGCCAGCGCGACCTGAAAGACCGGCACCTCTGCCACATCGAGAGGTGAGGTGCCTGATGCGCCCTTGCCTGAGAATGAGGTGGCGTTGACGATCGCCGAAGGCTTCAGCGCCACAATAGTCTCGCGCAGCCAATCGGCGGCATTTGGTGCTTTGAGCGACGGGGCAAACAGGCCGACGGCCTCAAAACCTCGCGCGCGCAAGCTGCGGATCAGCGCTGCGATTGGGGCTGTGTCCGCCGAGGTCAGATAAGCACGATAGAAGGTTACGATGATACGTTTCGCATCACCGGGCAGAGCGTTTTCTGCAGGGATCACGCCGCGATCTGGGCACCAGGCACCGCATTCAGGGATGGTCTTCGCGCCCATGACCGGACCTGCATACAACCCCGCAGCCAGTGCCATCTGCGCCAGAGCGGCCTGCGCTGCGACCTCACCGCCGGTGTCGCACAGATGCGCCAGCCGCCGCAGGGTCGAGACAGGCAGGGTAGAGTAATCATCCAGCCGCGTATCCTCGCGACCGTCTGCGGGCAGCACGGCCAGTGCAATCCCTTTGGCCTGCGCCAGCGCCAGAACCTGCTGCAAGCCGTAGGCCCAATAGGGCACTCCACCGATCAGACGGATCAGGATGCCCTTTGCGCCCTCCAGTGTCTGCTCGACATATGTGTCGACTGAGAGGGGATGCTTCAGCGCCGTCAGATTGGCCAGCCGCATCGTTGGCATGCGTCCTTCAGGCCCACTTCCACGATGCCATCCCGCCGCGAAAGCGCCAAGGTCACTGTCGGAAAAGGACAGCACCACAAGGTCCGCCGGGCTCTGACCCAGATCGGTCGGGGTCTCGGTTTCTTCGAGCCCATGGCTTTCGCGGAAGACGACGTGCATAAGTCTTACTCGGCAGCCTCGGTTACACCCACGAGGATATCGCGGATCTCGGCCTCTTTGATATCGTCATGCTCGGCAATGACCACAAGGCGCGAGCGACGGTCTTCGCCGGACTCCCACGGGCGGTCATATTGGTGACGCACGCGCGCACCGACGGCCTGAACCAGTAGGCGCATGGGCTTGCCCTGAACGGCGGCATAGCCTTTGACGCGCAGGATATTCAACTCGTTGGCCAATCGTTCAATCTTGGCGACCAGATCAATCGGATCGATTTGCTCGGGCAGTTCAACGATGATGCTTTCGAAATCGTCATGCTCGTGATCGTGATGGCCGTCGTGATGGCTGGGACGCGCGTCCATGTCATCCTCGGCCGCGGCTTCTAGACCCAGCACGACGCGGACGTCCACGGCACCCTCGGCCACTTCGACCACGGGCATGGGGCGGGGCGCTTCGGCGGCGATGATCTCTTTCGCTTTCGCAACGCCTTCCGGGCCAGCCAGATCGGGCTTGGTCAGCAGAATGATGTCGGCGCAGGAAATCTGATCCTCGAACACCTCGGACAAGGGAGTTTCATGATCAATCGAGTCATCTGCCATGCGTTGCGCATCCACCGCCTCGACATTCGGAGCGAACCGACCAGCGGCCACGGCCTCGGCATCGGCCAGAGCAATCACGCCATCGACGGTGATTTTCGAGCGGATATCGGGCCAGTCGAACGCCTTTAGCAGCGGTTTTGGCAGGGCAAGACCGGAGGTTTCGATCAGGATGTGATCGGGGCGCGGCTCTAGTGCCATCAGGGCTTCAATGGTCGGGATGAAATCATCGGCCACGGTGCAGCAGATGCAACCATTGGCCAGTTCCATGATGTTTTCCGCCGGGCAATCAGGAATGGCGCAGGACTTCAGGATATCGCCATCGACGCCGACATCGCCGAATTCGTTGACGACCACCGCCAGACGCTTGCCCTGCGGGTTCTGCATCAGATGGCGCACCAGTGTGGTTTTGCCCGAGCCCAAAAAGCCGGTGATCACAGTGACGGGGAGTTTCTCGAGATTGCTCATTTCAGGGCTCCAATCGGGGGAATGCGGGCCGCACAGTTTTTGCGGAAATGTTCGGGACGTTCGCGCCATTTGACCAAACCGTCCTCGGTGGCGAGGTATTTGGCTGCGCCTTCGACGATGGTTTCGACATGGTCGATCTCGTTCAGATGCTCATACACGAAAGTCCAGCGATCCGGTCCTCCGCGTAGCACGATCGAGCAGCCTTCATCGCAATTCGACAGGCATTCCACAGCTTTCAAGGTAATGCCTTCGGGCAGGCCCGCCTTTTCAAGCGCCTTGTGAAGCAACGTGCCGGGGCGCTGGGCGTCATCCTCGACAGGCAGCCCGCGACGGCAGGTAGTGCAAACCAGCAGTTCGACCGGTGCGGTCTCGGTCATGTCTCTCATCCCCCCAAATCCTCTTCGTGGGGGACGGGGTTTCATGCGGGCCGATCACAGCCCCACACCGGAACACCCCGTCCGGTTTCATCTTCGGGCGTTGGCAGGTCTCCCGGCTTGCGGATGTCAGAGGAGGCCTCTGTCGGATGTCCCGCCTTCCCGGCCATACTGCCAGTGGCTTTGGGCACCCTCTCCGGTCACGGTCGCGGGGGCGGCTGCGTTTGACGGCAAAAACCGCTGACGCATTCCCTTTTCATCTGCTCTCGCAGACACCAACGAAAGGGACATGCGGCAGGGCAGGGTTGCTTGTCAAGCGAGTCGCGCCGATCCGTGAAAAAGCGGATAAAAAGCGACCTGTCGGGGTCGCTGGGCGGCATGATACTTCTGCAACGACGTGCTGGCATGGCAGCAAGATGCGAACAGGAGGATACCGCGCATGAAAGTAGGGTTTATCGGGCTGGGGAATGTAGGGGGCAAGCTATCTGGATCGCTGCTACGAAACGGTATCGATCTGACGGTTCATGACCTGAACCCGGATCTGGTGACCGAATTCGTCGCCAAGGGTGCCAAAGCCGCCAAAAGCCCGGCGCAACTGATGCGCGATTGCGATGCTGTTATAACCTGTTTGCCTTCTCCTGCGGCCTCGGATGCGGTGATGCAGGAAATGTTGCCAGAGGTCGGCCCTGGCAAAATCTGGATGGAAATGTCGACCACCGACGAAGCCGAAGTCAAACGCCTTGGCGCAATGGTCATCGAACGAGGCGGCGCAGCGGTGGATTGCCCGGTTTCGGGCGGATGTCACCGGGCAGCGACGGGTAATATCTCGATCTTCGCAGGCTGTGATCGTGAGACTTTTGAACGTATCCTGCCATTCCTGACCACCATGGGGCGGCGCATTTTGCACACGGGCGATCTGGGCTCGGCCTCTGTTCTGAAGGTGTTGACCAATTATCTGGCTACCGCCAACCTGATCACCTGCGCCGAGGCATTGGTGACAGCCAAGGCCGCCGGCATGGACCTTGGAACCACCTATGAGGCGATCAAGATATCGTCAGGCACATCCTTCGTGCACGAGACCGAAAGTCAGGTCATCCTGAACGGCTCGCGCGATATTTCCTTCACCATGGACCTGGTGAAAAAAGATATCGGTCTGTTTCAGGAGGTCGCCGACCGTGCCGGAGTTCCCCTTGAGATAAACCCATTGATGATCAAGATTTTCGAAGATGGCATCGCGCGATATGGTGAGCGTGAACTGTCCCCGAACATCATCAGGCGGCTAGAGGACGCGACCGGACTGGAGATCCAAGCGCCAGGGTTCCCAACCGAGATGCTGGACGACGAGCCAGAAGAACCGGGTTATGAGGTGATCCCGCAGAATCGGTAGATCGATTAATCGGCAAGCATTGCGGCTGTCTGGCGACCTGGTTGGACAAAATTCTGGTGCTATTCTAAATAGGTCGACAGGAGTCCGACACCGGCACAGGCAAGAGAACAACTTATGACGAATGAGACCTTTCTCATCGTAACAACGATGAAAAACGAAGGGCCTTTCATGATCGATTGGGTGGCCTACAACCACGCAATCGGTTTTGATGACATTCTGATTTATACCAATGATTGCGCTGATGGTACCGATGCCATGGGCGAACGGTTGCAAGTGCTTGGCTGGGCTCACCACCAACGAAACAGACTGGGTCCGCGCGCCGCGCCGCAGGTTCGTGCATTTTCGCTTGCGCGGAACCACCCAAGCTATCTGTCTTCGGATTGGATTCTCAGTTTGGATGTGGACGAGTATATCAATATCCGTTTGCCCAATAGTGATATAAGAAGCCTCGTTGAGGCCAGCGGCGTGGCGGACGCGATCTCGATCTGCTGGCGCATGTTCGGAAACGCGGGTCAGAACGATTTCGTTGATCGACCTGTACCTGAGACTTTCTTTCTGGCCGCCACGGAAGACGGCTATCCGCATCACCGGACCAAAGGGTTCAAAACGCTGTTCCGCAACAACGGAAAATTCAGCCGTTTTCGCGCCCATCGTCCCAGGATCAATCCAGAAGATGCACCGAACCCTGACGCGCCATACGAAGGCGTGTTGTGGCGGGATTCGGGCGGGAACCTCTACCCAGCAGACCAAGTGAAATGGAAAGCATGGCGTGGTTTCAGCCATGAATTCGCGCGCATTCATCATTATGCTGTGCGCAGCACTGATAGCTTTTTAGTCAAGCGCGACCGTGGGCGCACCAATCATGTGGGGCAGGATCAAGGGCTCAAATACTGGCTCATGATGAACCACAATGATGTTGAGGATCGCTCAATTCTGGAACACATGCCGGCTATGCACGACATCAAAGCTGAGATGATGGCAGATCCGCAATTGGCAGACCTTCATCATAAAGCATGTGAGTGGCACAGGTCGAAAGCCGAAGAATTGAGAGCCAGACCGGATTGGGTTGATCTGGTTGAAGCGTTGCAAAATTCCTCAACCGGAGAAGACGTCTATGGGTGAAGCTGTATCTGCTGAGGATCGCCGCAAGAAGCAAGCTGAGCAGCGCGAGCGGAAGGATTCCCTGCGGCGCGAAATGCTCAAGACCATGCCGCATGGACGGCTGAGCGTTGAAATTGGCGTTTGGAAGGGCGAATTTTCGCGGATTCTGCTGGAAGAGCTACAGCCCTCGAAATTGTGCCTCATCGATCCCTGGCAAGTACAGCAAGACCCGGATGGCGGTGCTTCGCTTGCCGGAGCGCGCTCGCAAAAGGATATGGATCGAATTTACGAGGCAGTGACGGGCAAATACAGCACCGAGATTGCCAAGGGGCAAATTTCGATCATTCGCGACTATTCGCAACCGGCGCTGAGTCTGTTTGAAGATCAAAGCATCGGGTTTGCCTATTTGGACGGCGACCATTCCTACGAGGGCGTAAAAACGGATCTGGATGCTTTGCTGCCCAAGATGATCGAAGGCGGCGTAATCATGCTTGACGATTATCACAGGCGAGGGTGGTGGAAAGATGACGTGATGCGTGCGTTCCACGAATTCCTCGGGGCACATTCTGCGGGGCTGCGGCTCAAGGCCATCATGGGGGCGCAAGTGGCCGTCGAGAAACTTTGAGCCGAGATCATTTTTCTGATTATAGATTCGTGCGAAGTAACCTGGGCTGGCTGATGTCTTCCAGCGTCAACAGAGTTAAGCAACAAGTTCAGCGATGACGGATAGGGTTGATGTCTAAGTCCGATCATCTTTGAATAGCGGCACTTTCCCAGGCAGACAGGAACTTTCTGCGCTTCAGCGTATCGAGGAACGTCAACAGCGCAGGGTCCAGCGCTATCGCTGCGCTTTCGGTCGTGGAATCCTGCGTGTCCAGAAGTGGCAGTGCTGCCATTGATTCCGGATTCAGCGTGGTCAAGTGCCGGACAAAGGTTTCCGCTTCCTCCGGCAAGCGGCTTTTGCCAGTTACCATGGCGGTTCGCATCATCGTCGTCTGAAAATCCGAAGGCAGAATGATCTGAAGGGCATCCTTTCCTTCTGTTCGTACCGCCGCATAACTGCCAAGCACGTTGTAGGCCACCGCGATTGTACCATCCGCCAGGTCGTTAATCATGTCGCCCGAACAACAATACAGCCGCACATCCAGGCCGCCCAAAACCTCCATCAAGCGCCAATAGGTTTCCGAGGCGCGGGCGTCCTGCGTGGCGAACAAATAGCCCAATCCCGACTGGCGCACGTCATAAGTGCCGACTTTGCCCCGAAAATCATCCGGGCGGGCGCGCAGCGCTTCGATCAGTTCCTGCCGCGTTTGCGGCATTGGTTGTCCTTCGAACGCGGTGCGATTAACAACGATGGTTGCGGGTTCCGAAGTGAAGGCGAACAGACTTTGATGCCATTGCGCCCAAGGGGGGTGCGGAAGATCGTTAAGCGCCAGCGCATATCCGTCATTCGCGAGCTTCAGTTGCAGGTCCATCGCGCTGGAAACGACCACGTCGAACGCTTCTGGCGTGGCTCGGACGCGTCGATCGATATCTGCCGTGCCTGTCACCAGATATTCGACCGATATCGCCGGATTCTGGGCGACGAAATCCTCGATCAGCGGCGCAAACAGGGCGGTATCGGTGCTGGAAATGACCCGCAGTCGGGGGCCGTCGGCACTTTCGTTGAATATTTGTCGGTCTTCCCAATCCTGAGCCCCTGCGCCGCTGGCGAACAGGCACAGGATCAGAGTGACAAGATAACGCATGCGCCGCCCTCCGCTTTGTTTGACAGTACCAGCGTGCCGCCATGGGCGACCGCGACGTCCTGGGCAATGGTTAGCCCGAGGCCCGATCCGATGGTTCCCGCCGCGTTCTGACCACGTTCGAAACGTCTTGTGAGCGTTTCGATTTCATCTGGCGGAAAGCCTGGCCCCTGGTCACTGACCGTGATCCGGGCTGTGGGTGACCCTGCGACATCGATGACTACGGTACTGTCCGCTGGCGCATATTTAAGCGCATTGTCTACCATGTTCCGCACCGCATTTTGGATGAGGATAGGGTCGCCCGAATACATGACCTGCGGATCGCCGCTCAAAGCAAGCGAAAGGTCTTTCATTTCAGCGATGGGCGTCAAGCGCTGGACAAGCTCTCTGATCAGAGTCACCAGATCGATATCCTCGCGCTCCAGATGGTCGGCGCGGAATGTGATCATGGCGTGATCCAGTAGTTGCCCCGCAGCCCGAGAGCTTTCGTCGATAGCGCGCATCATTGATCGTAACGCCTCGCGGTTGTCTTCTCTCTCGACCCGTTGCAGCGTCGCCTCGGCATAAGACCTGACCGTTGCCAGCGGGGTGCGGACCCTATGGGCGGCCTCGGCGATAAAGTCCTCGGATTGGCTGAGAGACTGGTCCAGGCGTCCCATAAGCGAATTCAGCGATGACACCAAAGGCGCCATTTCACGCGGTACTGGTTTTTTGAATGGGCTGAGATCTTGCGGTCCCCGACGGGTGACGGATGTCGTTAATCTGTCGAGCTGACCAATGGTGGCCGAACTCACCCAGAAGGACAATACAGCCGCAAGTACAAAGAACCCCAATCCCAAAAGGCCAGCATTGCGTGAGATTTGATCCAGCGTCTCCGATAGCGCATCTTGGGTCTGTCCCAAGGCCACTTCGATTTCTGTCTGATTTCCCAGCCCAACCAGTGTGCGGCTGGCACTGACCTGACGAACGTTTTCACCGCGCACTTCACCGAAGCGAAAGGTCCATTTTCCATCAGCGGGTCCTTGAGTAGGGGTCAGGTCTTCGTAGCCGGACAAGAACTCGCCATCCTGAAAAATCGCATAAAACACTCGGTCGTCCGACGGCGTGCTCAGCATTGAAAAGGCAGCATAGGGGATATCGACTTCAAGCTCGCCTCCACGCAACGCCGCGGCGTCGAGGATCGAGGTGACTGAGGCACCCAGAATGTTGTCCTGACCTTGCTGGGCAACCTGAACTGCATAGTCGCGGACAGCAAAGAACAGCACAAGGGCCAGAATCGCGGCACCGCCGATTAGCGTTAGCGCAAGACGGTTTCGCAGTGATCCGGAAACGTTTGGATTAGTTGCCATGATCCAGCCTGTAGCCCAAACCGCGCAACGTTGTGATCCTGAGCTCCGATTTTTCCAGATGCTTGCGCAGTCGGCCGACATAGACCTCGATGGCATTGTCCGAAACATTGTCGTCGTAGGAGAACAACCGGTCCGCCAGCTTCTGCTTAGAAAACACCTGACCGGGGGCGTTGATCAGCAGTTCCAACAAGCGCAGTTCGCGGTTGCGAAGCGAGACGATGTCGTCGCCCACCGTCAAATGACCCGCAACCGGATCAAAGACGACGCCGCCAATTTCAATCGTCGTTTTGGTCTTGCCGGATTTGCGTCTCAGCACTGCGCGGCAGCGCGCCTCAAGTTCGGCATGGTCGAAGGGCTTGGTGACATAATCGTCCGCCCCAAGATCGAGTGAGCCGATTCGATCCGACACTTGACTGCGGGCGGTCAGAACGATGACAGGTGTGTCCAGATGGCTGGCGCGATGCCGTTTGAGGAAATCGCGCCCGTCCCCGTCGGGAAGCATGATGTCCAGCAGGATCAGGTCATACTCATCGATTTCAACAAAGGCCACAGCATCTTCTATTTTCTCTGCGTGATCAACCACATGCCCGTCCAGTCGCATGCGCGAACTTATGGCATTGGCGAGGTCCAGATTGTCTTCGACCAAGAGGAATTTCATCGGGATCCAATAGTAATTTCACCCATGACAGGTTGATGTCAGGTTGATGTGTTTAGGTTTCGAATAATCTGAGCCGCACTGCGGCCGGTTGTCAAACGGGAGGAATTCATGACGACAATCAAACTGGGCCGTCGCGCCCTGATCGCGGCTGTGACCGCTATTGGTCTGGCTGGACCGACTTTCGCTGAAGAGGTCGTAGATAGCATCCACTTTCTGATCCCCGGTGGCGCAGGAGGCGGCTGGGACGGCACGGCCCGTGGCACTGGTGAGGCGCTGACGAATGCGGGTCTCGTGGGAACTGCATCCTACGAAAACATGTCGGGCGGCGGCGGTGGTAAAGCCATCGGATATCTGATCGAAAACGCCGACAGCAACCACGGCACGCTCATGGTCAACTCGACCCCGATCGTGATCCGCTCTCTGACCGGAGTGTTCCCGCACAATTTCCGCGACCTGACACTGGTCTCGGGCACGATCGGTGATTACGCGGCGATTGTTGTGGGCAAAGACAGCCCCATCAATTCAATGGCGGACCTGCTAGCCGCGTATGACGCCGATCCAAGTACAACGGCCATCGGCGGCGGTTCTGTGCCGGGTGGGATGGACCATCTGGTCGCGGCGATGGTTATGGAAGCGGCAGGCAAGGACGCTTTGGGCGTGAAGTACATCCCCTATGATGCAGGTGGCAAAGCGATGGCCGCGCTTCTGTCCGGTGAGATTGCCGCGCTGTCGACCGGTTTCTCGGAGGCTGTCGATCTGGCGAATGCGGGTGAGGTGAAGATCATTGGCGTCACCGCGGAAGAGCGCGTGGATGCAGCCCCTGATGCGCAGACCATGAAAGAGCAGGGCATCGACACAACTTTCGTGAACTGGCGTGGGTTCTTTGCTGCTCCTGGTCTGCCCGAGGACAAGCTGGTCGCTTATCAAGAAGCCATCGCCAAGATGTATGACACACCTGAATGGGAAGAGGTCCGCGCCCGTAACGGTTGGGTGAACATCCACAACTCGGGTGCTGATTTCCAATCGTTCCTGGAACAGCAGGAAAAGCAGATCGGCGATCTGATGAAAAAGTTGGGTTTCCTGTAAGGATACCTCGGGCAGAGCGGGCAACCGCTCTGCCTCAACCAACAATAAATCAAAGGAGGGGGAAACATGGCGCTGGATCGCTGGATCGCGCTCGTTTTGCTGGGCATATGCCTGACATATGGCTACACCGCCTGGTTCACGATGGATGGCAGTCTGCCCCCCTTCATGCAGCGCAACCCCATTTGGCCGAGCACCTTTCCCAAGGTGCTGTCGATTTTGGGGATAATTGCCACAACGATTATTCTGCTGGGCTTTGAAAAGGCTGAGCCCAAAGAGGCTGATATCGATTATAGGAGGCTGGGCGAATATCACCTGGGCCAGGCTTTGCTGTTGCTGGCTTTGATGGTTGCCTATGCGCTGTGCCTACGTCCGGTTGGATTTCTGATCTCGACATCCGGGTTCCTGATCCTCGGTTCTTTCATTCTGGGCGAACGCAAATGGCACGTCATGCTGCCGGTTGCCGTAATCGCTACAGGTTCAGTCTGGTACCTCGTGCAAGAGGTTCTTGGCATCTACATGCGACCCTTGCCGGGCGTTTTCGGAGGCTGACATGCTTGAAGGATTGTTGATCGGCCTACAAACGGCATTCTCCATCCAAAACCTGTTGATGGTCATAGCGGGCTGTCTGATTGGTACATTCATCGGCATGCTGCCCGGTCTTGGGCCGATGTCGATCATCGCCATCATGATTCCGGTCGCCATTTCGATGGGCGATCCGTCCGCCGCACTGATCCTGCTTGCCGGTGTCTATTACGGCGCGATCTTTGGTGGCTCGACATCTTCCATTCTTCTGAACGCGCCGGGGGTCGCGGGAACCGTGGCCTCAAGCTTCGACGGCTATCCGATGGCTCGTCAGGGCAAAGCCGGGAAGGCGCTCACAGTTGCCGCTATCGCCAGTTTCGCCGGGGGTACGATAGGAGCGCTGCTGCTGATGGTCTTTGCGCCTGCATTATCCTCGGTCGCACTGCTGTTCCACTCGGCTGAGTACTTTGCCTTGATGGTAGTGGGTCTATCCGCCATCGCCGCCTTTGCGGGAACCGGGCAGGTGGCCAAGGCAATTGTCATGACCATTCTCGGGCTGATCATGGCCACTGTCGGCGAGGGCGCGCTGTTCAACTTGCCGCGTTTCACGATGGGGATCATGGATCTGCAGTCCGGCTTTGGTTTCATCACGCTTGCAATGGCGATGTTTGCCCTGCCCGAAGCGCTGTTTCTGGTTCTCAAACCCAAGGACCTGCAAGGCGACGAAGGCGAAATCAAGGACCTGCGCATCACAGGATCCGAGGCGAAGGCCATCGCTCCGGTGGTTGGTCGCCAATCTGTCCAGGGTTTCTTTATCGGTGTGCTTCCAGGGGCAGGGGCAACGATTGCCAGTTTCCTTGGCTATGCGGTTGAACGCAATATTGCACCGAAAGAAGAGCAGGAGGAGTTCGGCAAAGGCTCGATCAAAGGTCTGGCAGCACCCGAGACAGCTAACAATGCTGCCTGTACCGGTTCCTTTGTCCCGTTGCTGACGCTCGGCATTCCAGGTTCCGGAACTACGGCCATTTTGTTGGGCGCCCTGATCGCGCTGAATGTGACACCGGGTCCGCGCCTGATGATCGACGAGCCACAGGTATTCTGGGCTGTCATCATGTCGATGTTCATTGGCAATCTGGTGCTGCTGATCCTGAACCTGCCGTTGATCCCCTATATCGCCAAGGTGCTTGCAGTACCGCGCAACTATCTGATCCCGTTCATTTTGTTCTTCACCCTCATGGGGGCCTATATCGGGCAGAACAATGCCACGGAACTGCTGATATTGGTCGGCTTTGGCGTCTGCGCCACAGCACTGAAATTTGCCGATTACCCTCTGGCACCGCTGCTGATCGGTTTCATCCTTGGCGGCATGATGGAGGATAACTTCGCCCGTTCCATGCAGCTGTATGACGGCATCGCCTTTGTCTGGGAACGTCCGATGACGCTGGGCCTGTTGGTGATTGCCCTCCTTCTGGTGCTGTTGCCCAGTTACCGCGCACGTCGCGCCAAGGCGCGAGCGGCAGGCGTGGCCGATGGCGACTGAGCCACTTTCAGGCATTCGGGTTCTTGACCTGACTAATGTCCTGGCCGGGCCGTATTGTTGCTACCAACTGGCCCTGATGGGGGCCGAAGTGATCAAGGTCGAACGCCCCGGCAGCGGAGATCTGGCCCGTGTGCTGGGGGCGGATCCTGATCGGAACAAGGCCGGCATGGGCATCAGCTTTCTGGCGCAGAATGCAGACAAGAAATCCGTGACTCTGGATATGAAGGCTGATCGGGGAAAGGCTCTGCTCAAGCGGCTGGTCAAGACTGCCGATGTGCTGGTCGAGAACTTCCGGCCCGGCGTGATGGACCGGCTTGGGCTGGGGTATCAGGTTCTGCGCGCCGAGAACCCCAGACTGATTTATTGTGCCATCAGCGGGTTTGGTCAGGATGGACCACGCCGGGACGACCCGGCCTATGACCAGATCGTGCAGGGGATCAGCGGTGTCATGTCAATCACAGGTGCGTCGGATACCGCGCCTTACCGGGTTGGCTATCCTCTGGCAGATACCGTCGGCGGGATGACGGCGGCCTTTGCCATAAGCGCGGCCTTGAATGCCAACCCGCGCGGGGCATTCCTTGATGTCGCAATGAGCGAGGCGGTAGTTTCGACCATGGGGTGGGTGGTGTCCAACTATCTGGTCGGTGGCGTGATACCTGCGCCGCATGGGAACGAAAACACAACGTCGGCCCCGTCCGGAACTTTCGCCACATCCGACAACCCTATAAATATCGCCGCCAATCGCGACGAACAATGGCATGCGCTCGCCCAACATCTGGGCCGCGCCGACCTTTTGACGCATCCGGACTACCTAACCCGCGAGGATCGCAAGACCAACCGGCATGAATTGCGCCAAGAACTGGAACGCACGCTTTCTACCCGTCCATCCAGTGATTGGGTCCAAGAGTTGAATGCGTTGGGTGTACCGGCCGGGCCGGTTATGACGGTGCCGCAGGCTTTGTCCGACGATCAACTCTCAGGTCGCGGGCTGATTGGAACTCTGTCGGCGTACGGAGAGAGTTTACGCCTTGCGGGCAGCCCAGTGGTCATTAATGGCGCACGCCGCATGCCACGATCCGCACCACCGGATCTTGGGGCCGACAACCTCTCAATTTGGGCCGAGCTTGGACTGTCGGACGCAGAGATCGAAACGTTGCGACATGAGAGGGTGATATGAGCGATGTTGCCGATTGGTGGCGCACCGCCATCATCGATATGGAGCCCGGGCGCATTGAACTGCGTGGCCAGCCGATTCAAGACCTGATCGGCAATCTGGGTTTCGCTGAAATGATTTGGTTGGTGGTGCGGGGTGACAGACCGACACCTGCGCAGGCTCGATTGTTCGAGGCCGCTTTGGTCGCCGCCGTGGATCACGGCCCGCAAGCCCCCTCGATCGCGGCTGCACGAATGGCGGTGACCTGCGGGCTGTCTCTAAACAACGCGATGGCGAGTGCTGTTAACATGCTGGGTGACATCCATGGTGGTGCCGGCGAGCAGGCGATGGAGCTTTATCACTTTGTAGACGCCCATGCCGAAGGCCCAGAACAGGCATTAGACGACTGGATCGCCGAACGCGGGAAGATACTGCCGGGTTTCGGGCATCGGTTCCATACACCGACGGACCCGCGCGCACCCCGGCTGATGGCCCTGGTCGCTGATGCGGTCGAACAGGACGCCTGCGAGGGTCGGTTCATGAAAGTCGGGCAAGCCGTGGAAACCGACCTGATGCGCCGGAAAGGCAAGCCGGTGCCGATGAATATCGATGGTGTCACGGCAGTGATCTATGCAGAGCTAGGCTTTGCCCCGCCATTGGCACGAGGCTTATTTTGCCTTTCGCGGTCGGTCGGCATTCTGGCCCATGCCTGGGAGCAGACCCAGCAAGGCGGACGCAACAAAGGCCCTACGCCGCCCCACTATCGCTGGACATATCTAGGCGATGGAAGTTGAGGTATGCCGCCTGTCGTTTCTCATGGCTTCGGATGCCTTTTATCCAGATTCTGAAACACAGCGACATAGTTTGTGGCTAGAGCCTTCGCCTTGCGGCCAACATCGTCCAGAACTGCGTAGTACAGGAGCTGGATAATTTGGGTGAAGTGACGTCGCAGCTGACACAGGTAGGACTGGCGTAGCGTGTTGTCGTTTTCCAGGAAAATGCGCACAAGGCGGACAACGTACTCGCCCTAAGTCAATGATCTAGAGTGAATTGGAGGCGAGTACCGGAATCGAACCGGTGTACACGGATTTGCAATCCAGAAAGAGATAAAGCAAAAACAACGACTTAGGGGTGCAAAATGCCCCCTGACAAAAAGTGAACAAAAAGCGAAAGTTTCAAAGCCAAGTTCGCCGGTTCAAAACGAAAAAGGCCCCGTCACAGCGGCAACTGTGAACCGGGGCCAAATAGAAAAAGCCTGTCAGCTTTCGAAAGACATTAGCACGGGCCACTACCGCTCCGCAAACGCTCAGTCGGCTTTTTCCTGGCCTCTGACCGGTGAGGTGATCCAATGAGCTGGCGCATAGCGAATGAATGCGCCGAGCGCCGCTTTGGCAGCGCCGCCCGCAAGCAGATTATCATGTTCCTGGCCGACAAAGCGAGCGATGACGGCTCCGGCATCTGGTGTTCCAAGGGGACGATCCAGCGCCACACAGAGCTTAGCGAGAGCACGGTCAAGCGCACCATTATCGATTTCCTGCGAGAAGGCATTCTGATTGAGACGGGGCGGCGGCACTGCAAGAATGGCTACACCGTCATTTACCGCATCGTTCTGGAGCGCGTGGCCGCGCTCGAACCCACGGCTGAACCCGATATTGAGACGGGGGTCACTGTGAACCCCGTCCAGCCTGAACCCGGTACGGGGTCCACCGTGAACGGGGTACGGGGTTCACGGTGGACCCCAAACCATCCTAAAACCATCCATAAACCACCTACGCGCAGGCGCGAGGCGGCGGAGGAGGTTGAAGATCTTGAAGCTGAGAAGATCTTGGCGGCCTATCCCGAAGACAGGATCCGAGACCGGCGAACCAGTCTGCGCCTGATCGCAGCGGCTGTGAAAGCCGGGGTAGAGCCCGATGATCTGAAGCAAGCGATCAAAGCCTATGCCAAGGAAAGCGAGGGATACACGCGCAGCAAGGTCTGTTTTTCGGACAATTGGTTCAAGATGCGCCGATGGGAGAAGGGGCTTGCCCAGTTGCAAGCCGACCGCGAGAAGGCGCGAGAGGCCGAAGCCAAAGGTCGCGCCAGCCTCGCCGAGTGGATCCACGAGCGCCATCCCCTGTGCCGCCACATCACAAACCGGCAGATCGAGGATTTGGTTGCAACGAAGCTGGTGACGCCTGAGCAGGTTCGAGCTGCGGGGCTGCAGGCATGAGTGCGGCTCGATTGTTACGCTATGGCGTAAAAATTGAATATTTACGTTGCAGCGTAATTTATTTTGATTTACGCTGTGCCGTAAAAGGAGCCACGTCATGGACCTCACAGCACGAACGGCCGAGCAGATCGGCGAGGCACTCCGCCGGACGCGCAAAGCGCGCGGCTGGACCCAAAGCGATATCAGCGCGCGTACGAATTTGCGCGTCGCGACAATTTCGTCGCTCGAGAATGGCGACACGGGAGCGAAGCTCGCCACAGTGCTCGCTGTCATGGCGGCACTTGGGCTTGAGTTCCGATTGGTGGAGCGCGGTGGCTCGCTTGAGATTGAGGATATCTTCTGATGGCCAAACACGGGCGTAGCGGAACGATGCAAGTGCTTCTGAACGGGCGGTCGGTGGGGGCTTTGCGTCTCGCTGGTTCAGGCGCGATCAGCTTTACCTATGACCCGGAATGGTTGGCATGGGAACATGCCATGCCCATCTCGCTTTCGCTGCCTTTGCGTGAAGAGGCACACCAGGGCGGCCCTGTTATCGCCTACTTGGAAAACCTGCTGCCGGACAATCAGGCGATACGAGAGCGCGTTGCTGCACGGGTGCGTGCGGGCGGCACGGACGCGTGGCACATGCTGGAGAAAATCGGGCGCGATTGCGTGGGGGCCCTGCAATTCGTCTCAGGTGAGATTCCAGAGTTTGCCGCGCTCGAGGGAGAGCCCGTATCTGAGGCACAGATTGCGGATATGTTACGCAACCTCACAAGCGCTCCGCTAGGCTTGGATGAGGAAGACTACTTCCGCATTTCCATCGCCGGGGCGCAGGAGAAAACGGCTCTGCTACGCCACGAGGGCTCGTGGATCCGTCCATCGGGGCTCACCCCTACAACCCATATCCTCAAGACCCAGCTTGGTGTTCTGCCCGCAGGGATAGATTTGTCGGACAGCGTCGAGAACGAATTTTTCTGCATGAGCTTTTGCCGCGCCATGGGCATGGACGTGGCGGAGGTCGAAATTGCCGACTTCGAAGATGTGCGGAGCCTTGTTGTGACACGGTTTGATCGGCGCTGGACCAAGGATGGTCGGTTGATCCGACTCCCCCAGGAAGACTTTTGTCAGGTGCTCTCAGTGCCCCCAAGTCAAAAATACCAAATGGATGGCGGGCCAGGTATCACCGAAGGGATCGGGTTGCTGAATGGTAGTGATGACCCTGAAACAGATCAGCGCGCGTTCTTCCGTGCGCAGGTGCTGTTTTGGCTCTTGGGCGCGACAGACGGGCACGCTAAGAATTTCAGCATCGCATTGCGCCCTGGCGGGTTCCGCATGACCCCGCTCTACGATGTGCTGAGCGCTCAGAAAGCCGTGGATGACAGTCAAATCCGCCAGAACCGGATGCGCCTCGCGATGGCCGTCGACGGACACTACCGGATCAACGAGGTGGTGCCGCGTCATTTCCTGCAGGCTGCGAAGGCGGCAGGTTTTGGTGTGGCGCTAGCGGAAGAGATCTTGTCGGGCGTCGCGTCTGAGCTTGAACCCGCCTTGGACAAGACACTAGCAGACCTGCCGGATGGGTTTCCACAGCCTTTGGCGGAAGCCATCGCTGCTGGCATACGGCGTCGGGCGGCAGCCTTTCATGCCGTATGATCCGCAGATCATATTTCCGTTTTATGGTCGGTAGATCATATTTACTGCGCGCAATCTGCAGGCCCAGCACAGTAGTTGCAGCGTTTCAGGCCAGCTTTGACGGGCCAGCCCAGAGAATGATGGCCAAACTCAGATCCTCAACGCCGTGTTTCTGATTGCTGAACATAAGCGGGCAGCCGTGTCAGACGCGGGACAAACCCCACTTCAACAAGAAAATTCCCCTGCGCCAGCGCATTCCTCGCGAAGCAAGTTTCTCGCTGACAGCCCCTTGGTGCCAGCCTTGGTCATGTTCATCGAAACACTCAAAGTGAGGATCAAAAAATGGCTACTCAAACTCTGAAACTGAACGTCAAATCCGGCGAAAAAGACGGCAAGAACTTCTGGGCCCGCTGCGGCATCCTCTTCGTCAACACCGACGACCGCGGCAACATCACGTCGATCAACGTCAAACACAGCATGTTCCCCGACGTCGAAATGGTCGCCTTCCCGCGCCGCGATGACGACCCAGTCACCGAATGACTGCGGTGCCGGGGCGGGTAGCCCGCCCCGGGTGACCCCGAAGTTAGGTGTGGATCGCTGTCAATTGGACTTCCACAAGCACCCGATGTCGCTTCAGTGCAACTCTTCGGACCGGACTTTCGCTGCAAGTGCAGAACCGGCAGTTGGGGGAACTGGTGCTAAGCGGGACTTTTCCGCCGTTGCCCTTCCGGGTGTTTGCTGACGCAGCATATAATCGCAGGCGCGGCGCGCTCATCGCTGCGTTGCAGCCGATCTCGCAAAAGCAGTCATTGAAAGCCACTCTGAGGGTCGGGTGGCCAAAGGTCCGCTACGGTATCAGGTTTCTTGTGAAATATAGATCACTGATTTTTAATCAAAGGTCAATTATCTTTGAATGATGGAAGACTTTGCGTAATAATGGAAAGCATCTTAGGGAAACAAAAATGAAAACATCTTTGAACGCCGTCAAACCCGTGCAATGCAAGACGCTTCAGAAGGAAGTGGAACAATAGCTTTGCCAACTAACTTTGGGGTCAAGCTGGCAAAAGGTGAAGAGATCACAGCCGCCACTATCACCCAGACCTTCGGTGTTTACCCAATGCCCTTGTGCGAGGTGATTGCCCGCCTGATAGCAACTGGCAACTGCAAAAGTTAGGTAGATTTCCACGCCGAGTTTATGCGATTAGGTGAAACATGCTTAAGAACGCCAAACCGATTCAGAAAGATAAGTTACACGACCAGGTGTATGACCAGCTGTGCACGCTTCTACGCGAAGGTGAGTTCACACCAGGCCAGGCGGTTCATGTTGCGCGTGTTGCCGAAGCCTTCGGCGTGAGCGCTATGCCTGTGCGTGAAGCGCTGACGCGGCTCCAAGCGATAGGGGTCGTGGCGAATGTTTCGGGCCGCTCACTCGGGGTGCCGAGCCTAGGATACGAAGAACTGACGGACCTGCGCAATGTGCGTCTGGAAGTAGAGGCGCTGGCTGTCAAATGGGCTGTGGTGAATCGGGATGACGCTTTTGTCGCGGACCTCGAGAAGCTGCTGAAGCGTCTGGAAACGACCGAGCTATCCGGCGATGTGCAGGGCTATATCAAAGCCAACTATGAGTTTCATCTGCGGATCTACCAGCAGTCGAACTCTCCGGTTCTGATCGATATCATCAACACGCTATGGCTGCGTGTCAGTCCGCACCTGTATCAGCTGGAACGGGAAAATCAGTACAAGGTTTCCAACATTCATCACCGGAAAATAGTACGAGCTGTCCGGGAAGGCGACGAAGCAACTGCCAAACAGGAGCTTGTTCTGGATATTTCCGAGGCCTACAGCGTTCTTGTTAGAACCTTGTTTTCGAACAACCCTTCTCGCTGAAAGTAACAGCAAGCGAATACCCGGCCGAGACCGTATTCTAATATGTCCGAATACCGGGCTGGCTGTATTCCAGTCCTTTGAACGTCCCTCAACGCCGTGAAATCTGAGATTTCTTGGCTGATTCGGATTCTCCCAAGCTATCAAAACTCACGCAACCAACTGAAATTTATCGAAAAATGGAGAACAAAAAAGCCTATTGATTTTTGATCAATTATCAACTCTTATTGAACTTGCCCCACAAACCGACCGCTATGGTCGTTCGTGACGGGCACAGTCACGGGAGGAATACAGTGAAATATTCGAAAATTGCCGCGACCTTGGTTGCTGGTTCTCTAGCCTTTGGTGCGTCTTCTGCTTCGGCCGATATCCTGGATGTCCACATGAGCATCCCCAAGGATCTGACTTTTTTGGCGGACAGTGCAAAATTGATGGATGAGTCCCTGCGGAACATGAGCGGCGGCGACATTGGCCTTCAACTCTATGGTTCCGGAGAGTTGGTCCCTGCAGGTGAAATCCTGGAAAATGTAAGCTCTGGTGCCATTCCGGCTGGGTGGAGTTTTCTTGGACAGTGGGGCGGCAAAGTACCCGTTGCCCAGATCGGTGCAACGCCATTCGGTGCGGGACCTGAAGCCCTGGCAGCTTGGTTGCACGTCGGTGGCGGACTTGAAATTGTTCAGCGTGGTTTTGACGACTTGAATGTCAAAGTTCTTGCTTGCCACATTACTGCGCCAGAACCTGGTGGTTGGTTCAACAAGGAAATCACTTCGATTGAAGATTTCAACGGTCTCAAGATGCGCATGGCCGGTGTCGGCGCGCGCGTGCTGAACGAATTCGGCGCCTCGGCGCAGTACTTGCCTGCAAGCGAAATCTACCTCGCCCTGGAACGAGGCCGTATCGATGCAACTGAGTTTTCGTTGCCAATCATCGACAAAGACTTTGGTTTCAACCAGATCGCAAAATTCCAGTACTATCCGGGTTGGCACCAGCCTGGCAGCGTCGATGTATTGATGATCAATATGGACGTTTGGAATGGCATGGATACAGGCGAACAGGCCATGTATGAGGCGGCGTGTCAGACCAGCCTGGCCTGGACACTGCAATACGCTCCGGCAGCTCAAACACCACAGATCGAAGTATTCGAAGAGGGCGGCACAATCGTCAAATCTTTCCCAGATGAAGTTCTGGCAGAATTGCGGGTTGCGACGGAACGTGTTCTGAATGCTGAAGCCGAGAAAGATGCGCTTTATGGGGAAGCGTACCACTCGATGAAGGCTTTCGTGGCATCGTCAGGACGTTGGACCAATCTTCAAACTCTCCCTGCCGAGTAAGCCAACATGGTACACGATATGGACACTCCGCCGAGTGATCCAAATCGTGGCACCGGCCCTGTCCATACGGTTCTTCGCGGGATCGTATGGATAGGCCAGGCCGCGGCTTGGCTCATCGTTCCCATCCTCGTTCTTGTAATGATCGGTGTCACGCTGTCAGCCGCCAAGATTGGCACGATCGTTCGGTGGGAAAACGACGTTTTCTTATTTGGATCGAAGCTGACTCTTGCAAGCATTGGCGATCTGCAATGGCATCTGTTTGGGATCATGCTAATGCTCACAATGCCCGCAGCGATCGTTAAAGACAGGCATGTGCGTGTCGATTTTCTGCGACAGCGCTTTCGTGAAAAGACAAAAAATATCATTGAAATCATTGGTTTTTTTGTTCTGCTGGCGCCCCTTTGCTACATTGTCGTTCTCCATGGTTACGACTTCACCATGCGATCATTCACTATGGGCGAAGGGTCGGACTACGACGGAATGTATGACCGGTTTGTCCTGAAAGCATTCGTTCCAATTGGGTTTGGTCTGATGCTGATCGCTGGCCTCGGTCTGACAATCCAAAAACTTCGTATTTTGTTCGGGAAGCAGAAAACCCATGATTGAACACATCATTCCCCTATCGATGGTCGTTTGCCTGCTCTTAGGTATTTTCAGCGGCTACCCGGTTGCTTTTGTTCTTGGCGGCATCGGCATTGCGTTTGCCTTCATCGGTGGATTGCCTTTTGCATTCCTCAAAATCGGCGTCTCGCGGATTTACGCTGGCGTTATCGAGAACTGGCTTCTGCTCGCGGTGCCCTTGTTCGTCTTTATGGGCGCCATGCTTGATAAATCCGGTTTGGCGCAGAATTTGCTTTATTCGCTTGAGCGCGCCTTAGGACGCAGGCGCGGTGGACTGGCCATTTCCGTTGCATTGCTGGGCATCGTCATGGCGGCCAGCACAGGTATCGTTGGCGCATCGGTGGTTATGCTGAGTACTTTGGCTCTGCCCATCATGCTGCGCGAAAAATACAAACCAGAGCTGGCAGTTGGTACAATCGCTGCTTCGGGTACACTAGGTATTTTGATCCCGCCTTCGATTATGCTCGTGCTCGTTGGCGACATTCTGCAGATCTCTGTTGGCGAATTGTTTGTTGGGGCGATGATCCCCGGCCTGCTTCTGGGTGGTCTATATATTGCCTACATCGTCTTCGTCGCGCTAACGAAACCAGGTGATGCCCCTGTTTCGACCCAAGTGCCGGCAGAAGGGTCGCTGGCACTGGCGCTCGTGCGTGATCTCTTTGCTCCGCTTGTTCTTATTCTGACTGTACTTGGTTCCATTGCGACAGGCACGGCAACACCAACTGAGGCGGCAGGACTAGGTGCGATCTGCGCCATGATCTTGGCGGCGATCAACCGCAAATTGACCATGAAGACTATGTCCAGCTGTGTTCGTGAAACTGGCTATACCTCCGCTATGATCTTGGGTGTTTTGGTTGGTGCTACGGTCTTTGGAATGGTGTTCAAGGGTCTCAAGGGCGACAAGATGATCGAGAACGCCATCCTGTTCTTCGATCTGGGCGCTTACGGTACGCTGGGCATCTTGCTACTGCTGATTTTCATCATGGGCTTCTTCCTGGAGTGGGTCGAGATCAGCTTTATCGTTTTGCCACTCTTTGCACCTATCGTTGCAGGATTGGACTTCGGACTTGGGATTTCGCGTGAACAGCAACTGCTGTGGTTTGCCATGCTTGTGGCGGTTAACTTGCAGACCAGTTTTCTAACGCCACCTTTTGGATATTCCCTGTTCTACGTCAAAGGTGTGGCTCCACCCGAAATATCGATCCGAACCATTTATCGCGGGATCATTCCGTTTGTCGCGCTGCAACTGCTTGGTCTTGCATTGCTGATCGTCTGGCCGAGCCTCGTGCTTTGGGCTCCGTCCGCCGTGTTCGGAAACTAGTGGGGGAAATATGACGGACCTATCTCCCAAAATGCCCTCACCGCTGGCTGGATTTAATTTGCCAGGTCTTAAAGGCAAAAAAGTTGTGATTACTGCCGGCGCAAGCGGGATTGGATTAAGTATTGCCCGCTTGCTGCACGCACAAGGTGTTCAGATCGCGATCTGCGACGTCGATGCAGACGCCTTGCGCAGGGCCTGCGTTGAGCTTGAAGGCTGTGTCGCCGTCGAGGCTGATGTGTCTGACGAAACAGCGGTGGATACATTCTTTGACACGGTGCAGGACACCTTTGGAGGGTTGGATGCTCTGGTAAACAACGCAGGGATTGCTGGGCCAACCGGCAATCTCGAAGACCTATCTCCCGATGACTGGCGGCGGTGTATCGACATTTGCCTGACAGGGCAGTTTCTGTCGGCACGTCGGGCCATACCGATGATTAAGGCGGGCGGCGGCGGCGCTGTGGTTAATATGTCCTCGTCAGCTGGCAAACATGGATACGCCTATCGCACTCCCTACTCGGCGGCCAAATTCGGCGTAATCGGACTGACACAAAGCCTCGCCAAGGAGCTGGGTCCTAACAATATCCGGGTCAATGCCGTTCTGCCCGGAATTGTTGAAGGACCCAGAATGGAAAAGGTGATCCGCGATCGTGCAGACACCGCCGGTACTAGCTACGCCGAAATGAAGAACGACTACCTCAAGAATATTTCCATGCGTCGGATGGTGACCCCTGAAGACGTCGCTGCGACCGTTGCATTCCTGATCTCGGATGCTGGCGCCAATTTGTCGGGGCAATCCCTTGCCGTCGATGGAAACGTGGAAACGCTTTGAACTCAATTGGAAAATTAAGATGAGTAAAGACAACAACAATGCAGGCAAGGTGATCATCACCTGCGCGGTAACCGGCGCCATTCACACGCCTTCGATGTCGCCACACCTACCGGTAACACCGGAAGAGATCATCAGCGATTCCCTTGCAGCCGCCGAGGCGGGTGCAGCGATCCTTCACCTGCACGCCCGCCATCCTGACGGCCGGCCGGACCAAAGTCCTGAAGGGTTTGCTGCGTTTTTGCCGCAGATCAAGCAGAGCACAAATGCCGTGGTCAACATTACCACGGGCGGTAGCCCTTACATGAGTGTTGAAGAACGCGCGGCGCCAGCGGCGACCTATCAGCCGGAACTTGCCTCGCTCAACATGGGGTCAATGAATTTCGGACTCTACCCGATGCTCAACCGGTTCAAGGAATTCAAGCATGACTGGGAGCGGGAGCACCTCGAAGGGTCCAAAGATCTTGTCTTCCGCAATTCGTTTAAAGACATCGAGTATGTGCTGGAGACGTGTTACGGCAACGGGACGCGGTTTGAGTTTGAGTGCTACGACACATCACATCTCTACAATCTGGCGCATTTTGCCGATCGCGGCTTGGTAAAGGCCCCATTCTTCGTACAATCGGTTTTCGGCCTGCTCGGCGGCATTGGACCGCACCCCGAAGACGTGTTGCACATGAAGCGCACGGCGGACCGGCTGTTCGGTGACGATTTCCGTTGGTCCGTCCTTGGTGCGGGATCCAACCAGTTTCGGATTGCGGCGCAGGCGGCGGCGCTCGGTGGAAACGTGCGGGTCGGGCTGGAAGACAGCCTTTGGGCCGGTCGCGGTGAACTGGCAAAATCCAGCGCCGTTCAAGTCAAGAAGGTGCGCGCTATTGTCGAAAACCTGGGCATGCAGATCGCGACCCCGGATGATGCCCGCGACATTCTCGGCCTCAAGGGCGGCGATCAGGTGGCTTTCTGAGAATGCGCTGCGACATCGATCATAATGGGCTAGTTTCGGCATGTGCGGACGGTCGGGCCTGCACCTATGAGGCCGCCGCATGAAAAAAGCGCTCTCACCCAAGGCCGTCGCTGATCTCGTGCCGGATGGCGCGCGCATCATGATCGGTGGGTTCATGGGGGTTGGCACTCCTGCCAAGATCATTGATGCGCTTGTTGCCGCCGGGAAAAAGGACCTGACGCTGATCGCCAATGATACGGCACTTCCGGGGCGTGGCATCGGAAAGCTTGTCGCGGCCGGCGCCCTCAGGCGCGTTGTCGTGTCTCACATCGGCCTGAACCCGGAAACCCAGCGCCAAATGAATGCTGGCATCCTTGAAGTGGAGCTTGTTCCGCAGGGCACGCTGATTGAGTGCATTCGTGCCGGAGGCGTGGGGCTTGGCGCGGTTGTCACACCGACCGGTCTTGGAACTCCTGTTGAGGAGGGAAAGCAAGTTCTGGAAATCAAGGGGAAAAAATTCCTTGTTGAGGAACCCATCCGCGCCGATTTTGCCTTCATCGCGGCGCGGCAGTCCGACTACCTCGGCAACCTGGAATATTCGCTGACCGCGCAGAACTTCAACCCGACCATGGCGATGGCCGCCGACACTGTCGTCGCGGAACCGGAGCATATCGTGCCCGTGGGCGTGATCCCCCCGGACGCAGTGCGCACCCCAGCCAGTCTGGTCGACCACCTGATCGAAAGGTCGACATAAATGCAGCGCAAAGAACGCATCGCCCGCCGCGTCGCCCGCGAGATCGCGCCCGGAACGCTGGTCAATCTTGGGATCGGGTTGCCCAGTCTCGTGGCGGGTTTCGTCCCTTCGGATGCGGGCGTTTTCTTTCAATCTGAAAACGGTGTGATCGGTCTCGGTGCGCGTCCACCCGAAGGCATGGAAGAGCCCGACTTGACCGATGCCGGCGGCGGTTTCGTGACCGCCGTTCCCGGCGCGGCAGCCATCGATAGTTCGATGAGTTTTGGCCTGATCCGGGGCGGACATATTGATGTGACGGTGCTGGGTGGCCTGCAGGTCGACGAACGCGGGTTTCTGGCAAATTGGATGATCCCCGGCGCCATGGTGCCGGGCATGGGCGGGGCGATGGACCTCGCCACCGGAGCCCGCAGGGTCATCGTGGCGATGCAGCACATGGCGGGCGGAAAAAGCAAGATCGTCCGCACATGCGATCTGCCGCTGACATCCTCGCGTGCGATTGACCTGCTGGTTACGGACCTTGCGGTTTTCAAAGTTGCCGGGTCCGGCCTGATGTTGACGGAAATTGCGCCTGAGGTAACCGTTGAGGAGGTCCAGGCCTCGACCGAGGCACGGTTTGAGATTTGCGGTGACCTTAAGCGCATGGACGAAACCCGACCCGCCAAGGCAAGGGCCCGATGAAGCAACATGCCGTGAATGTTGCGTCGATAAATCCATCCAGAGTCGACGAGTTTTATTTTGGCCGCCGGATTTACTGAGCCGATTTCCGGACAAAGAGAGATGAAAAACATGGAAAAGATTGCCGTAATTGGCTGCGGACTAATTGGACAGGGCTGGGTGGCGGTATTCGCCCAGGCCGGTTTTGAGGTTGCGATGTACGACATCTCGGCAGAGGCCGCACAGCGCGGGTTGAAAGCCATGGAGAAACGGATTTCCGATCTCACCGAGTTCAATCTGGTCGCTCCGTCCGATGCACCCCAGATCCTGCAGCGCATCAAGTTAGCGGCCAGCCTCGAAGAGGCGCTGGACACAGCCATATATGTTCAGGAAAACGGTCCGGAAGACGTTGAAATAAAGAAACAAATCACTGAAACGCTGGATGCAATCGCGGCCAGCGACGTGCCTATCGGAAGCTCTACATCAGGCATTTCTGCATCGCGCTACTGCAAGGATATTGAGGGACGCCATCGGTGCCTTGTGGTGCATCCCATAAACCCGCCCCATCTTCATCCCGCGGTCGAAATCGTTCCATCGCCATGGACGGATCATAGCATTGTCTCAAAGGTGAATGAGGTGATGATCAAATGCGGGCGCGAAACCATCGTGTTGAGCGAAGAGATCGACGGGTTTGTTGTGAACCGTCTGCAAGGCGCGCTTCTGGAAGAGGCATTCAAGCTTGTGGGCAGCGGCATCGTGTCGGCCGAAGATCTGGACAAGGCTATTTGTGATGGCCTCGGGTTGCGCTGGTCCATTATGGGCCCGATGCAAACCATTCATCTGAACGCTCCCGGAGGCGTGACTGACTACGTTGCGCGATACGGAAAAATGTATCGGGATTTTGGTCTTGGCTCTTACGAGGGCATCGACTGGGCCAGTGTTGCAAAGGAAAAAATCGCACCCGAAATGGCCGAAAGAATGCCCGTCGCCAAAATTCCTGAAGCGCAGATCGAGCGGGACAGAAAACTGATGGCTCTGTTACGTCACAAAGCTCAGTCCCAATCAGGCACCTAGACGAATTGAAGCTGTTAGATCTGACACGCAGGCCTGCCTCAACAATCGGCCAAAAAGGACGGTAACATAATGACTTCTCGAAAAATTCTCTCGCTCAGTGACGATGACAACATAGCAGTGGCGCTGCAGCGGATCGAACCGGGCGCAGAGCTGTCTCAATCCGACCTGATTGCCCGGGACCTGACCCCGTCAGGCCACAAGATCGCCGTGAGCCCCATCGCTTCCGGTCAGAAAGTCATCAAATACGGCCGCGTCATCGGTGTCGCCACGCAAGACATTGGGCGCGGTGAGCATGTTCACGTCCACAATGTCGCAATGACGAGTTTTCGACGTGATGAGAACTACGGGCAGAGCGCCCAGGATACCAACATTTTGGCCCTGTCTGAACGGGCGACATTTCAGGGATACCGTCGGGCAAACGGCGAAATCGGAACTCGCAACTATGTGGGTATTGTTACCTCTGTGAATTGCTCGGCTTCGGCGGCAAAGCTACTAGCGCGAGAAGCCGAGCGCGCGGGTTTGTTGGAAAAATACCCCGGCGTTGACGGGATTGTGCCAATTGTTCACGGCGCGGGGTGCTGCATCGGGACCGATGATGAAGCCTTCCGCAAGCTTCAGCGGGCGATCTGGGGCTATGCCACGCATCCGAATTTCGCGTCGGTGTTGATGCTTGGTCTGGGCTGCGAAGCCAACCAGATCCCGCTGATGCTGGAAGCCTATGGCCGTCCTCAAGACGAAAGCTTCCAATACTACACGCTGCAAGATGCGGGCGGGACGCGCAAATCGATTGAAAAAGGCTTGCAGTGGCTTGAAACGGCACTGGAAGCGGCTTCAAAAGCGAAGCGGGAAACTGTGGATGCGTCTCATCTGAGTGTCGCGTTGCAGTGCGGCGGCTCGGACGGATATTCCGGGATCACGGCCAATCCCGCGCTCGGCTATGCCGTGGATCTTCTGGTCAAAAACGGCGGGACGGCGGCGCTGGCGGAAACCCCCGAGATCTATGGCGCAGAGCACCTTTTGACAGATCGCGCGGCGTCACCCGAAGTCGGTCAGAAGCTGGTGGATTTGCTGGAGTGGTGGGAAGACTACGCCGCCAAGCATGGCTCGGAAATGAACAACAATCCGACGCCGGGCAACAAGGCAGGCGGCCTGACTACGATCCTCGAAAAATCCCTCGGCGCGGTGGCCAAGGCGGGCAGCACGAATTTGAACGGGGTCTATAGGTATGGCGAGAAGATCACCGAGAAGGGCTTGGTCTTCGTTGACAGCCCCGGTTACGATCCGGTTTCTCTCACCGGAGAGGTCGCCTCGGGTTGCAACATGATCTGCTTCACCACCGGGCGCGGCTCCTGCTATGGCAACAAACCGGTTCCGTCGATCAAAATCGCCTCGAACAGCGCGATGTTCGATCGGATGCAGGGCGACATGGATATCAACTGCGGCACGATTGCAGACGGCAGCGAAACTGTGGCCGAAGCCGGGGAGCGGATATTCAACGCAATCCTGAAGTCAGCCTCGGGGCATAAAACGCTGTCCGAAGAGCTGGATATCGGCGACGCGGAGTTCGCGCCCTGGCAGACCTACGCTCAGATGTAGACTAGGAATTCACAGCAGCGCCCGGGCGGAAAACCGGGCGCGAACAGAACCACCAGAAAATTGAGAAGGAAATCCAGTGATTTACAGTTTGGGATCGATCACGCCGAAAATCGCCAAAGACGTGTTCATCGCCCCAGGATCATTTGTTGTCGGGAATGTTGAGATCGCATCCGGTGCAAGTGTCTGGTTCGGGGTCGTAATTCGCGGAGACAATGAACCAATGATTATCGGAGAGGGCAGCAATATTCAGGACAATTGCGTTCTCCATTCCGATCCCGGGTTTCCACTGTCGATCGGGCGCAATTGCACAATCGGGCACAGCGCGATTGTTCATGGGTGTACGATCGGAGACGGGTCGCTGATTGGCATGGGCGCCACTGTATTGAACGGAGCAGTTATTGGCCAAAACTGCCTGATCGGAGCCGGCGCGCTGGTCACTGAGAATACGAATATTCCCGATAATTCTCTGGTTGTTGGGTCTCCTGCGCGTGTCAAACGGGAATTAGGCAAGGAGCAGATCGAGGGTCTTCACCAAAGCGCACTGCAATATCAAGCTAATTCAAAGCGGTTTGCCCAAGAGCTTTCCAGCTAGATTGTCCACGTTGGAATTCGACATGACCATTGCCCACAGAAATACACTTTTGAACCTTTTCCGCGCAGCGGTTTCTTCAGTGAAGGGTGACATCAGCGTGCGCAATTGGGTGTCGCACCACGATGTCAAACCTCCAACGCATATTGTTGCCGTCGGAAAAGCCGCCACCGCCATGTTCGAGGGCCTGCCAGACGACTGGCGCAACACGATACCCACCTATCTTGTCACAAAGACTGACCATCTGGGCAACGGGGAGTTCGGCAGCAACGTCGAGGCATTCGAAACCAGCCACCCGATACCGGATCAGTCTTCGTTGAAGGCGGGTAAAGGCCTGCTAGACTTTGTGGCCGGATGCCCGACTGGCAGTCGTTTGATGATGCTTGTTTCAGGAGGCGCATCGTCGCTTGTCGAGCATCTGAAACCAGGTGTCAGCAGCGCTGATCTTGTGGCTCTGACGAAAGCCGCTCTGGCCGAAGGTGCGGATATCGGAGAAATTAACAAGCGTCGACAAGCCGTCTCCGCAGTCAAGGGAGGCGGGCTGTTGGCGTCGTTCAAAGGCCAACAAGTCGATGTCCTTGCCATTTCGGACGTAGCGGGAGACAGCATCTCGGTCATCGGTTCCGGGATTGGCGCGGCGCCCGAGAGTGCCGGTCTTGGCTACAACTGCAGCGTTGTCGCCTCAAACGCTGTTGCGCGGGAAGCCGTCGTGCGAAGCGCAAAATCGATTGGGATCAAGACCATCACCAACCAAGAGAGCATGTATGCGGATGTGAATGAGATTGCCGCTCAGATCGCGCATGAGATCACGGAAGGCCCCGACGGCTTATATGTCTATGGCGGAGAGCCAACGGTTGTTCTTCCCGAAAACCCCGGCAAAGGCGGTCGCAACCAAGCCCTTGCACTGGAAATTGCAAGGCACGTTCAAAACCGATCCGAAATAACCGGCCTCGTCGCAGGGACGGACGGCACCGATGGTCCGACGAATGCAGCGGGTGCGTTCTTGGATGGCGATGCCTTTTCTTCGGAACCTGGTGCAGAAGATGCGCTACGCAGCGCTGATTCTGCCTCTTTTCTGGCCCGCACGGGCAATCAGATTATCACCGGGCCAACCGGCACGAATGTGATGGACCTCGCGATTTTTCTCAAACAAAGCAGAAGGCGCACATCATGACCACTCATAATCAACTGCCCCGGCAAACGAAGATCGTAGCCACGTTGGGCCCCGCGTCCAATTCATACGACAAGATCAAGGCACTCGCCGAGGCGGGCGCGAACGTCTTTCGAATGAATTTCAGCCACGGAACCCACGAAGACCATGCTAGGGTTCATGCAGCCATTCGCAAAACAGAGAGTGACCTCGGTCGATCCATCGCCATTCTCGCGGATCTGCAGGGGCCGAAGCTTCGCATCGGTGTGGTGCCAGGCGGGGAAAGACCGCTAGCCATCGGCGACCGTATCCGGTTGGTCTGTGATCCCGCCCGGGAAAACGACGTACCTCTGCCTCATCCTGAGATTTTCGGCACTGTTGGGGTTGGCCATATGATTCTCATCGACGATGGCCGCATCAGGTTGCGCGTTGTTGAGAGCCATGACGACGCTATCACTGCCGAAGTTCTCAACAAAGCGACCTTGCGAGACCGAAAGGGGATCAACTTTCCGGACACCACGCTGAAGCTGGACCCGATCACGCCAAAAGACCGGAACGACTTGCGGTTTGCGCTCGAACTGGGGGTTGATTGGGTGGCAATGTCCTTTGTGCAGACCGCAGAGGACATTAAGGGGCTTCGCCGGTTGACCGGAGGCTTGGCAAAGATCGTTGCCAAGATCGAGAAACCCGTTGCTGTTCAAGATATCGACGCAATTCTCCACGCCACTGACGCTATAATGGTTGCGCGTGGAGACTTAGGCGTTGAGTGCGATTGGCACGTTTTGCCGGCCATCCAGGCATCACTGGTGGCAACGGCCCGGTCACACGGCAAACCAGTTATTGTGGCCACCCAGATGCTTGAAAGCATGATCTCAGCACCTCTGCCCACTCGGGCGGAAACATCGGATGTTGCCAATGCGGTGTCCCAGTCCGCAGACGCGGTCATGTTGTCAGCAGAAAGCGCAGCGGGGGAATATCCGGTTGAAGCCGTTACGGCGATGGCCGAAATTGCCCAAGCGACCGAATCTGCCTCTCGTTCATTGAATTCGAACGTCAACACCGCTCTGATTGATGCCCCGGACGATTCAAGCTCAATCGCAAGTGCGGCCAGCACCCTTGCAGATTTGAGGAATGCGAGCTGCATTGCCACGTTTACGACAACCGGGGCCACGACGCTGCGGGTGTCGAAGAATCGTAGCGCCATCCCAATTCTTGCAATCTGTCACTCGGAGAAAGTCGCGCGAAGCCTTTGCCTTGTCTGGGGGGTAACGCCTATCGTCAGTACCAGCGTGGAAGAGTTCTCTTCCAGCCGCGAAGGCCGTATCCCGTCGCATCTTGCCCCCGAATACCTGGTTCGGCCTGGTCGCCCGGTTATTGTGACATCCGGATCGGTGCATGGCCAAGCTGGCGGCACAGACTCGCTAAAGATCGCCTATCTCGGCAGATAAGGATACACCAATGAGCACCATTATCGACATCCACGCCCGCGAAATTCTCGACAGCCGCGGCAACCCGACCGTCGAAGTCGACGTGATCCTTGAAGACGGCACCATGGGCCGCGCTGCCGTACCTTCGGGCGCGTCGACCGGTGCCCACGAGGCGGTGGAAAAGCGCGACGGTGACAAGGACCGTTACCTGGGCAAAGGCGTTCTGGAAGCCTGTGCCGCCGTCAACGGCGAGATTGCCGAAGCGCTGGTCGGCATGGACGTGACCGAGCAGGTAGCGATTGACGCTGCTATGATCGAACTTGACGGCACCCCGAACAAAGGCCGCCTCGGCGCCAACGCCATCCTTGGCGTGTCGCTCGCCGTTGCCAAGGCTGCAGCCGACTTCACCGCTCAGCCCCTGTTTCGCTACGTGGGCGGCACCTCGGCCCGCGTGTTGCCGGTGCCGATGATGAACATCATCAACGGCGGTGAACACTCAGACAACCCGATCGACATCCAGGAATTCATGATCATGCCGGTGTCAGCCGCGAACATCCGCGAAGCCGTGCGCATGGGCGCCGAAGTCTTCCACACCCTGAAAAAGGAGCTTTCCGCAGCGGGCCTCTCGACCGGCATCGGTGACGAAGGCGGCTTTGCCCCCAACATCGGCTCGACCCGCGACGCACTGGACTTCATCAAGAACGCCGTCGAGAAAGCCGGCTACAAGCTGGGTGACGATATCTACCTCGCCCTCGATTGCGCCTCGTCGGAATACTACAAGGACGGCAAATACGAGCTGAAAGGCGAAGGCAAATCGCTGACCTCGGAAGAGAATGCTCAGTATCTGGCCGACCTTTGCGCCGACTATCCGATCATCTCGATCGAAGACGGCATGGACGAAGACGACTGGGAAGGCTGGAAGCTCCTGACCGACAAGATCGGCGACAAGGTTCAGCTGGTCGGTGACGACCTCTTCGTGACCAACCCCGCCCGTCTGGCCGATGGCATCGCCCAGGGCGTTGCCAACTCGATGCTGGTCAAAGTGAACCAGATCGGCTCGCTCACCGAGACCCTGAAAGCCGTCGATATGGCCCACCGCGCGCGCTACACGAACGTGATGTCGCACCGCTCGGGCGAGACCGAAGACGCCACCATCGCCGACCTGGCTGTGGCCACCAACTGCGGCCAGATCAAAACCGGATCGCTGGCACGCTCGGACCGGCTAGCAAAATACAACCAGCTGATCCGCATCGAGGAAATGCTGGGCGCATCGGCTGAGTTCGCCGGTCGCTCTGTCCTGCGCGGCTGATCAGCCCACGGTTTGAAAACGCGCAGGGCGGAAGGGGTCCAGCAACTCTGCCGCCTTGCCCTCCAGTATCTCGGCGGCCAGCGCCTCTGCAATGCCTGCGGCAAGCGTTACACCGGAATGCATGACCGCCAGGTAGAGCCCTTCGGGCCCGGCAGCCCAACGCATGGCAGACCGTCGGCCGACACGGGGCGCGATGCAAGGGCGACCATGCTCCAGCGCAATTCCGGGCGCCCCACGAGCCTGCCAAGGCAGCTCGCCGTCTCGCGTCGAGGTCTTCGCCGGACTGGTCGACCTGCTCGGATCGGTATAACCTGCTACGCCAGCGAAAGTTCCACACCACATGAGCAAATGCGTTCTGCGGGAGCATCAGTTACGTAAGAAACGGTCCTGCAAGTCCGCTTCTTGCCAGTGCAATCTCGGCGCAACGAATAACGGTAAAGGATTCGGCAGGTCGGTGGTGCCGGCCAATGACCGGTCTGGGGAAGTTCGCCATGCCGGCGAACTCGCATTGCTGCAATCGCGAAGGTCGGTGGCAAGTTTCTCGCGGTCGCACTGGCCGCACTTGCAAGCGTCCAGAAAGTCCGCGATCTGTGAATTGATCCCCCTCGGCTTGCTGCAACTTGCATGAACGACGCCTTTTCACATCGCGGCGCAGCACGGTTAATCACGCAGTTGCAGCAAAAATCGTGCCGCGTGCGCTCGCAGCGAGAATTTCAAATTCACAAGATGGGCTCCAAGCGGACATGCGGCAGCGCAACGAAATATTCGATTTCGAAGAAGTTTCAATGTCGGCTTCAGGTGGTTCAGCATGAAAGGCTCCCACCTGCCGAGTTTCATTCTTTCCGACGGTCTGAAAAAATCATCTACCCGAGTTTGGAAACGAGCCTGCGCTTTGGTGCGCGGGCGAAATAATCCCATAGACTAGATTGCGGCTCAACGGGCTAGGGCCCGCTCACCCCAATCCAGGCATCTTTCTATTTGTTTGGTCCGCCCAACATCCCTGACCGTGGCGGTCAACCTTAGTCCATCCCCAAAATCAGCCACCAATTTCCCCTGTCTCGCGGGCGAGCCATTCCTCGCGCGGCAAATTGGTGTCTGATTTTGGCGCAGACATTTTCTTCGCAAATGTGGCCGATTGACAGCCCCGCTCAGGGCCGTGGGTCGGGCTTTGCCCTCTCCCACTCTGTTCCGCCGAATACATGCGTATTCGGTCAGATCAGGTGGCCGAGGCGCAGCCCATCGGCGGAAGGGGGCACGAGGCCTCACCCGCGTCACTTTGATCGAGGAGGCCACAAATGGCACCGAAGTTTGATGTTTATGCCCATGTCACCGACACCATTATTGCCGAGATCGAGGCAGGCACGCCGCCATGGCGCAAGCCATGGACCGGGAGTGCGTCCGGCATTGCCCTGCCGAACCGACACAGCGGCGAGGAGTATCGCGGGATTAATGTCCTGATGCTCTGGGTCATGGCGGCCAAGCATGGCTATGTTTCGAGCCGCTGGATGACCTACAAGCAGGCGCAGGAACTGGGCGGCCAAGTCCGCAAAGGCGAAACGTCGTCGACCGTGGTCAAATACGGGACGTTCACCCGAGAGAACGAATTGGGCGTTGAGGAAGAGCTGCCCTATGCGCGCGCATACCGCGTCTTCAACGCGGATCAGATCGAAGGTTTGCCGGAGGAGTACTACATCCGTCCCGAGGCCCCGCGCGATCTTGGCACTGAAGCTGATCCCGAGCTTGAGGCGTTTTTTGCTCGCACGGGTGCGGAGATCGTGACCACCGATGAGCCGCGAGCCTACTACAGCCCGTCCAAGGATCACATCCATATGCCGCCCGTGGCGACCTTCCTTAGTGCGAAAGGGTATTTTGCGACCCTTGCTCATGAATCAATTCACTGGACCGGTAGCGAAAAGCGGCTTGAGCGGATCAAGAAATTTGCGAACCGTGAAGCCTATGCCTTTGAAGAGTTGGTGGCGGAAATCGGTGCTTGTTTCCTCGGTGCTCAGATTGGGGTCACGCCGGAATTCGACCAAAGCGCCGCCTATGTTGAAGAGTGGTTAAAAGCGCTCAAGGAGGACAAACGTGCGATTTTCCGCGCGGCGTCCGAGGCGCAGAAGGCAGCCGATTTTGTCCTTGCAGCGGCAGGTCAGAGCAAGGAGGTGGCAGCATGATCCCCGACTATCACAGCGATGATTTTTCGACGGCACGTCTGGAAGATACCGTCAGTTTGCGAAGCGCCGCCCGTGAGGCGCGCGCCACGCTTTACGCGGTGTTGAACCGGCTGGAGCTGAACGATCTGGAAGGCGAAGAACAGCCCTACATCGACGATTGTCTTGGGGCTCTCGCAATCCTTGAGGAGGCGTTGCGATGACCGTGGAAGACATCAAAGCAGCAGTGGCCGCGGGTAACCGCGTTCATTGGGTCAACAGGGGGTATGTCGTTACGCGTGATGACCTCGGGCAATACCTCATCACATTCACGCGGAACGGTTCGGCTATCGGTTTGACCAGTTGGGATGGCACCCGTCTGAACGGCGAGCCTGACGAATTTTTCATCGAGGAAAGTGCAGAGGTTCGCCATGAAGTATTCTGACATCAGGCAGGCGGCCCGAGAGGGCCGCGCCAGCGTGCATCTGCATGGGTTCTGCAATCTGCCCGATGGCGGGCAGGAGTATTGTGATGATCCAGCACTGATCGATGGCTGGGCGATCTATGTCCGAGTTGAGACCCCGGACGACCCGCAACAGCCCTTTGATTTGCACGAGCTGCCCGATCATCAAACCTATACCAGCGCCCAAGGCGCGGCCCGCGCAATAGCGCTGCAATTGCTTGGCGATGCTGAGGCATGGAACCACGATTAGTGGTGCCATGCCTTGCGCATGTGGCCGGGGCTTTGCCCGGCGGTCGCAGCCTATGGCTGCTCCAAACGGAATACAGGCAGTTGATGCAATATTATAATATTGCATCAATTATGGCGAAGTACCATAACAGGGCTGCCTGTATGATGCTGGCAAGAAATAGGGGTGATTACTTCACATGGGCCGACCGCGCGCACCACGGCACAAGCGACTGACGCAGAACCAGCGTTTTGCCATCGTGCGCAAGCGTGCCGAAGGTGTGCCAATCGAGGATCTGGCCCATGAATTCGGCGTCACGACCCGCAGCATCTTCTACACGTTGAAGGCCGATCAAAGCCGCAAGTTGGATGCACGCGTGCGTTCAGAACTGGTGAATGTCCGTCTCACGCCAAGAGAGCTTGCGAGCTTTGATGCGGTGCTGACGCGGCATGATATCAACAGCCGCGCCGACGGGTTGCGGCGGCTGATCTATGCGTCGAACGATCTCTTCGTTCCTGAAGATGAGCTGGCCAACCAGATGCAGGGGTTATCGGCTTCGCTCAATCGCACCGGCAACAATATCAACCAGATCGCGCAGCGCCTGAACGAGGCAAAGCGCCAGGGAAAAATGCCGCCCTATGGCAACTCTGCCCATGGCCAGGTTCGTGCTTTGGCAGGGCTGATTTTCGACATCGCGGACCAGGTTCAGGACATGGCGCAGCGCCGCCGAAGCGCGCTGTCCGGCGAGGTTGCTCGCGTACTGGGAGGCTTTGCCGATGGCCCGGAATAGTGCCGTTGCCGCCGCGCAAGAGGCCTTCTTCGATCGCGACTGGAGCCGCATTCGCGGAAGCGTGCCGCGTACCCGTGCCAAGCAAATGGCCCGCGCCGCCATGGGGCATTCCCCAGCGATCTTCAAAGCCATTCGCGACGGCGGCACTCACAACAAAGCGCAGCTGCGCAACCAGTTGGAATACCTGACCACCAAGTCGAGCTTCATTATCGACAGCCGTGGCACCTATGACGGCCAAAGCGTTCTGTCAGCTAAAGAGATCGAGCAGGTCGCACGCCGGTTTTCAGCGCAGTGGAATGAAGGGTTCCATCCCAAGCTGGGGCATACTTCGCACCTCTTGATGGCCTTCCCAATTGGCACGCGCGGCGAGGATGTTGCCGAGATCACGCGCGAGATTTGCGAGAGGTTCTTTCAGGGCGAAGGCAGCCATTTTGATTACATCGCAGCCGTGCATGAGGACCGGGATCACCCGCACGCGCATATCGTTTTGAACCGACGCAGCAAGGATGGTGAGTTCTTCTTTCTGAAAGAAGGGCACCACTTTAACTACGACAGTTTTCGCGAGGCGATGGTGGAGGTGTCGGACCACTATGGGCTGCGGCTTGAGGCGACGCGAAAGCTCGAACGTGGTGTGACGACAAAGACGCCAAACGATGTAGATGAGCGCCGCGCGGAAGCCACGGGCCAGAAGCTGACCGAGCGTGAGCGCGCAGGGCCAGAGCTCGAACGCGCATTGGCTGAAGTCGCCCTGAACGCGCGGCTCTATCGCGGCCTTGCGGCCGAAGCCTCGCGCGAGAACCAGCATGACATCGCGGCGGCCTTGGACAAGGCGGCGACGCTTTTGCGGCAGGGCAAACCAATTGAAGCAGATGGAAAGGTATATGGTGTGGCCGAAGAACAGCATTCGTTTGATGAGGTCGTGGATGCCTTTCACGACAAGATCAACCAAGCCGAACGCATTGTGGCAGGCGCTCCGGTTGAACGGCGGGCGGCGCTCGAGCATGAGCTGAACGACATCTATCGCTCTCTGTCGCATCTCAGCCCAATGGGAACGCAGTCCCACACATTGCTCGAGGATGCGTCCAAGAGTGGGATTTATTCTGCCGCAAATATCCAGGCCGAAGCTCAAGAAGCGTTACAGGATCCAGCTCTGGCAGAACGTCTTCAGCATGCTTTGAAAGGTACAGGAATTGACGCGCAAGAGGTGACGCGCCGCGTTGAAATCGGTGCGGGCAATGCCGCGCTCGAGCGGCAGTGGCTTGGACAGGATTTGAAGGCGATTGCCGAGAAGGACGGTTTTGACCTGTCACGCGCCGATGAGCTTGAGAAAGCGATTGACCGCCTTGACCAGGTGCATGGTGATCTGGGCCGTGTGTTGGCAGATGCTGAGGTGCTCAAAGACAGTGGGGCGGTGGAAACCGACCGGCAGGAAGCCTTGGTCGACAGGCTGCCGCCGACCACTTCTGATATCCTGAGCCGTATGCGGGACGACCCAACCGCAGATCCTTTCCGCAGCGATCTGGAACGCGAGACCTTGCGTGCCGAGCTGGAGGAACTGGTCGGTGAGGAGCAGGCCCCCGACTTGGCAATCGGCGATGAAACCGCGCTCGAGGAACACGTGAGCGATCGGCTGGACCGGCTCCATGCGGCCAAGGCCTATCTGCAGAGCGATGCCGCTCAGGCGAACAGCGTGGCGATGGAGCATGTCCTCGACGAGATCGCCAATGAGGAAATAGACCTCCAACGCGAGCGGCATGTCGATGCCGACGGCGAAAAGGGCGTGACGCATGGGTAAGGCGCGGATCGCACTTGGCGTCATGAGTTTTGCTCTTCTCGGCGCGGTGCTGGGGTATGTTCTGGTGTCGGCCTTTCTGACGTTCCGCTGGTTCGGGGTCGGGGCGGATATCGATTTCTTGATGCTGGCACGTAGCTATGGGGGGCTCCGCACGACCCATCCGGCCGATGTGCAGATTGTTCACTTGATCGTGGGGATCAGCACTGGTGCCGGTGTTTTGCTCAGTGCGGTCTTGATGAACGATGCGCTGACCAAATTTGGGGAAACCCATTGGCAGCAAATGTCCGAGATGAAGCGCAACGGTTTCTTCGGCAAGCCTGGCCACGGCTTTGTCCTCGGCAAAATGGGTAAGCCCAGGAGCCGCAAACCATTCGTGATGTCTAAGGTATTCCCCCATGCCCTGATCGTCGCCCCGACTGGACGTGGCAAGACCACGGGCTTCGTCATCCCGAACCTTCTGACCTATCAGGGCAGTGCGGTGGTGCTTGACGTGAAGGGCGAGAATTTTGAGGCGACGGCGCGCCACCGGGCGGCGCAGGGCGACAAGGTGTTCCGGTTCGCGCCCACCGATTGGAAGGACGGCCGATCGCACCGATACAATCCATTGCTGCGCATCTCGGCGCTGGAAAACGTCGACCGCCAGCAGATGGAGCTGCAACTCCTGGCTTCGCTGTTCCTGCAAGCTGATAATGATCGGGTTCAGGGGCTTCTTGATGGCGGCATTGACTTATTCGTGGCGGCAGGACTTTTGGCGTTCGAGCGCAAGCGGCCGACCCTGGGCGAGATCTACCGCATCACTGCGTCTGGCGGGGACAAGCAGAAGGAATATCGCCGCCGCGCCGATGAAGTGTTCAATCCAGCCGCCAAGCTGATTTTCATGCGCATGGCCTCGACCAACAACGACACGCTGACCTCCTACCTGTCACTGTTGATGACATCTGGCCTCAAACAATGGTCGAACCCTGCCATCGATCGCGCAACCGCGACCTCAGACTTCGATTTCCGCGATATCCGCAAGACTCCGTTTTCGGTCTATCTTGTGGTTGAACCGCTCATGGTGAAACCTCTCGCGCCCTTGATCCGTCTGTTCTTCTCGGATTTGCTGGCATCTCTGCAAGACCATGAACCCGGCAAGGACGAGCCTTGGCCGGTGATGATTATGCTCGATGAGTTTAACCGCTTGGGCAAAATGCCCATCGTTCTGGACAGCATTGAAACACTGCGATCTTACCGGGCGAACCTCGCGATCGTCACACAGACGATCCCGGCGCTGGACGAAATCTACGGTGAAAACGCCCGCCGCGCCTTGCAGGGCAACGCGGGTATCAAGCTCTATCTGACGCCCTCGGATGAGAAGACCATCGAAGAGCTTAGCAAAGCCGTCGGCAAAACAACCAAGCGCGTCGTGACCCGTTCGCGGCCGATCGGCCGCAACCCATTTGCCGGGCGCAGCATGTCTGAACGAACCGAAGAAACCGCGTTGTTACCTGAGGACGAGGCGCGGCGCATGGATCTTGATGACATCGTACTGGTGGTCGACGCGCAAATGCCTGTGCGAGCCAAGCGGATCAAATACTATGAGGATCGGTTTTTTAAACAGATCTTCGACAAGCAGACCGGCAATCTGCCATATCCCTCAGCCGGTGACCAGATGCGTGGCCTGCAAGGGCAAATCAAGGCGTTGGAGGCGAAGATCGGGGCGCTTGAGATGCCGAAGGTGGTGCCCTTTGAGGGATCTGAAAGTAGCGGGAAGCGACGTGAAGAGATTGATGACTTGGCCAGCGAAGAGCGAGAATTGACGTCAGAAAACAAGCCTAGTTGGGGCGAATATCAGGCCGGAACAGATCGGGTGGAGAGATTTTTGGAGGAGGCAGCTCGGGGATGAGATGGGGCGAGCAAACACTCTCCCGCGGCCGCACGAAAAAAGAAGGGCGTGAGAAAGGAAACCGGGAATAACGGCTTCAATTCGATAGGCCGCCCTTCAATTTTCAGCCACTTCCGGCTCCAGCGCTTCCGCGTGCTCTTCTGCGACTCCAACAAGATGCTTCTCGTAAGTCTTCTTGAGGTATTTTAAGGCACTGTCCGTATCGACGTTGGCGTTCAGTTTATCCTGCACAAACTTCATTCGCGATTTGCATGCATCCAGAACCTCCGCCCAGCTTTTCACCCACACTTCCACCATGCCATCATCCGATGCATAGATGCGACCGGGTGGACAGTTTAGCTGACGGGTCTTCCTCTTGGCGCTGGCGTCCAGTTCATTGGAAACTACCCAGAAGCTCCATCGCGTATTCAAATGCCGAAAACGCTCATCCTCGATCACAGCGAACGCATAGTCTTCGATCTGGTTGATCTCTGCTGAACCAATTTTGCAACTAGGTCTTTTTAGTTCCACAATGAGATGCTCACATTCGCCTTCCCGACGCTGTGGAAGCGCTCTGGATAACATCAAGTCGACGATGCCCACCTTTCCATCCACCCGAGTAACGGGGCGATCGATGACGGTATCCTTTCCGATTATCTTTTGGTGCTTCCGTAGCACCTCAGTCAGCGACTGGTCATCGACAGTCAGGTTGAACTCTTCTCCGAATATCCATGTGTTGTTTTCGGCGATTAAGCGGTGCAGTTGGCTGCGCTCTTTAAGGTGTTTTTTCGTATCAGGGTGAAATATCAGTGCTTCCAACCCAGTAGCGAACCTGAGCCGATCAGATACCAACCTCGCGGCGCTGATAACGTTGGCTAGATCAGCTTCTTCAAGCAGCTTGGACATTTCCTTCTGGGTTTTTGGCGGAAGCTCCAGGACTTCAGTCAAAATATGCTGTAGCTCGTCGGGGCCTTTCTCGATGGCCTGTCTGAGCATACGCATCTGGAACGCCCTACTCTTGGAACTTTGAACCTTGAAATCCGGAAGGTGTTTGTTGACGTTCAGCGCCACAATATCGAAGACCTTGCGCTCAGCCACTTCGACGGGGGATTGCGGCTCGAGCCTATAGGGGTAGACCTCTTCTTCTTTCCACTGCTGAATCTCTGTTTGCGCCGCCTCCGCGTCCTTGTTTTCAAAGTGCCTTTTAATAACTTCGGCGGCGGCATCCTGCGCTTCTGATAGTGCCGGTGCGATCATCTCGGCTAGTTCCAGTTCACCGCGTTCCTGAAGCTCATCGATAAAGCTGGATTTTAAGTAAGCTGAAAACTGGTGTCCTGGCGCGTGGAAGCGTGGCTTGACACGTTGAAACGGAAAACCGTGCTGCCCACAAAGGAAGAACCAGCGTTCGGTCGCTGCCTTCCACTCAATAAGATCAAGGGAAACTGGGTAGGCCTTGGCGTTGTCGCCTTCACCGTCGATGATAGGATCTAGGTCGATGTTGACCTTCTCTTTGATGGCCTTGTTCGGGTCCAGCTTGTCTGTCTCGACATAGATCGACACATCCTTATAGTCCGTCAAATAAAGTGCAAAGACCTCGGACAGCGACTGTACCGATCTTTCCGGTTCGAGGGACCGATAGTTCTTATCGAGCTCTGCCACTTTGACTTCCACACCGGTGCCAAGGGCAGGATCGGCTTCCTCCGGTTCAGTCACACGAACATCGACAAGATCATCCCTTAGAAGGGAAACCTTGTATCCGAGCAGTTTGCCTTTGCCGCCTTCGTCCCTGTAGCGCACAATCCACTCAGCCGATCGCCCGAGCGCCAAAGCCTTCAAGCGACCTTTACCTTCCTTGCCATGCAGGATTCGCTTCTTACCCCTAGAGCGGCTTCCGTGGCGCTTCCAAGACCCGCCGATGCTACCGAAGAGTTGTTTGATTTCCTCGTGTGGAATGCCGTGGCCGTTGTCCCGGACAGTGATTGAGCGCATGCTGATATCATCATTCTCAATTTCAATGTCCACGCGAGAGGCGTCAGCATCGACTGAGTTCCATATCAATTCCGACAAAGCCTTGACGGCGTCTGCGCTTGCCAGCTTTTTAAGGTGGTCCTTTTCGACCTGCACTCTGAAATGGGCGTCCGCCATGAAATTATCTGGCCTCATAGTTCTTTCTTAAATCTCGATTATCCTAACCTGTCCTTTGCGGATAGCACAACTTTTCAAGCAACCCCGAGTTGAAGCTAAGACCAGATATCACCTCCACGGATTTCGAGGCTGCTTTCATGGGCTGCAGTTGCAAAGGTTGTCTGCTTCGAAAGGCCGTGTTGAGGTCTCCGACCTTCTCGACGCAAAGTGGTTTTGGGCCAATTTTTTACTCCAACCGCTTCGCTCGTTCTGCCACCCGCTGAACCATAGAAACAGTCGCACCGCCTGCCTGCCGTATTCCAGCACCTGCGATCTCAGCATTTGACCTGGTCCCAAACCGCGCCCGCGCTCGTGACCCCTTGGTGCCGATTAAGCCTTTGGCGAAACCGCCGGGACCCGGAATGCTTGGCGGTCCGGCCATCATGAAATTGCCCGAGATGGAGCGCACGATCAGCGGGGTGGCGATGATCATGCCGCCTGCGAGGAACATCATCATAAAGAAGGGCACAAGTGCACCGATGTTGCTTGCTCCGGACGGATCTCCGAGTTCGGTCATCAGCGAGCGCGACATCCCGACGACGGTGGAAAACACCCCGGCGATCACGAGGGGATAGAGCGCATAGGATACCGTGCTGGACAGCCAGCGGTGGAAATAGTCCTTGCTGACATCAAACAGGGAAAGCGCGATCATGATTGGGGCGATGCCAATCATGAAGGCCAGCATGATCTTCGCGAAGATCAAGACAAGGCCGCAGAGCGCGCCGATGACACCCAGAAGGAATGCACCAATCGCGCCGATCAGGGCTCCGGCCATCCAATGCATGTTGTCACCGGCCGCGTTCAGGTAGTCGCCAAATTCCTCGATGAGATCGTCGAAGGCCTCAGCAAAGTAAGATGCGCCTGCACCGCCACCGCCAAGCCCCGCCACCATGCCGCCCGCGAGTTGGTCGAGCCCGTCTATGAGAGCGCTGGCTACTGCGTTGAATTGGACCCAATTCATTGCAAAGAGGGAGATCAGCATGAGCTTGAGGGCGAACCAGAAGGCGGTCCGCCCATCCATGGATTTGTACTGAAACACTATGTTGAGGAAGATGCCGATCACCGCGAGCGTCGAGGCCACAGCGATGACACCCCCGAGCTGCCCGGCGACGTTGCCAAAAGTGGTTTGGGCCGCGTCGTCCAAAAAGTTGTCGGTTGTCTCAACCATCCAGGTGACAACGCCCATCAGTTCCTCCTCGGTTGGATTTAGGCGCTGTCACCAGTGCGACGTTTCAGGAATGCCTTCAAGATGTGCTCGCCGTCGAAATCCGGCACGACTGAGACCAGCTCCCAGCCGTCTTGGCCAAGAGCGGTCAGCTGCGCTTCGATCTTCGGTGGCTTTGTCTTGGCGGTGTTGATCTGTTCAATTTTGTATTCAAACATGGGTTGTTTCCTTTGAATGGGCCGGATTAACCGGCAGGTAGAATTCGGTGATGCCGCGCGCGCCTTCATGACGACCGGCCTGGATGATCACATCGATCGAGCGGGTGATGTAATCGTTAATGTCCTGGTAAGTCATGGGCACATCGGTTTTTAGGGCGGCGATGGCGAGACGCTGAACCGCCAGCTGAGGTGTTTCGGCGTGCAGGGTGGTGAGTGAGCCACCATGGCCGGTGTTGATAGCCTCAAGGAAGGTCATGGCCTCTTTGCCGCGCACTTCGCCCAGGACGATACGGTCCGGTCGCATGCGGAGCGTAGAGGTTAGCAAGACATCAGCGCTGCGCGTGGCCTCATCGCGGTCAGACATCAACGTGACGACATTGGGCTGCATCGGACGCAACTCGGCGGCCTCTTCGATGGTAATGATGCGCTCGTCGGCGGGCACGAAGGAGAGAATCTTGCGCGCCGTAACGGTCTTGCCGGTCGAAGTCCCGCCAGACACGATCATGTTGAGCTTGTGCGTGACGCAAAACTTGATTGCGGCATCGATGTCACCGGTGGTCACGACATCCCGCAGCTCGGCATTGCGCTTGCGTCTTGCACCTTCGTTGCTGCGCTCTTTGCCGAAGAGAAAGGACAGCTTGATCCGCTCCAATGGCAGGTCGGCGAAGAACCGCAGGGAAATCGCGTAACCGCCATCAACGGCGGGGGGCTGGATGACTTGCGCCCGGATTGGGCGGTCTCGGTAGGTAATGCTGACCGAGACGATGGGCTTCGTTCGGCTGAGCGTGGTGTTCGCGGCGGAGGCAATCTGATTGCCCAAGTCTTTGATCTCATTGGGCGAGAGTCGTCGATTGACGCGCCGCATGAAGTGATCCCCTTGAAACTCAGCCCACAGCGAGCCGTCGGGGTTGATGCAAAGCTCGATCAGCTTTGCATCACGCGCCTCGGCAATCTTGTCCATTGAACTTTGTAGATAGCTGGCCGCCATGATCAGAAGATCTCCAGATCGCGGTCGACCATCACTGTGACGCGGGCTCCTTGGTCGACATAGATCACAGGCGAGACGGAGAGGTATTCGCCAATCACGCTTTGCGCGCTGTCCTGAAGGTCTTCGCCAATGCCTTCCAGAACATCAGAAGTGATCTCATCTTCGGTGTTCTGGGCTGCCACGGCGGGCAATGCTCCGATCAGAGATATCAGGGCGGCTGACCCAAACCGCGTGCCAAAGCGGCTGTCGACAAAGCCGGTCGTGCCAGACCGCCCCAGTTCATCACCACCGAAAGCGCTGATTTCAACGGTCTGGTTGCTGGGCAGAATGATCCGGTCCCAAGCGATGGTCACGCGTTGCTGCGCAATATCGAGGCCAGAATGATACCTCCCGATCAGACGCGCGCCGCGTGGGATAAGGATCCTTGAGCCGTCATAAGCGTGGACATCTTCCGATACCATCGCACGGACCTGACCGGCGAGCGAGCTGTCGATTGCGGTCTCAAGCACGGCCTGGATCATCGTGCCCTGAACAACTGTGTTTGACGGGTTCACGATCAACTGGGCCTGCGTCACCTCAGCGGGTTCAGCGCCATTGCGGACAAAGTCTGTGTCGCCATCAAGCCGCCGCTGCTGGGCGGCGGTCTCTGCATTGCCGGTGCCCGAACCGCCAAAGGCGATAATTGGGCTAGCAATACGGGCTTGCAGTTCCTCAAGTTCGGCTTGCCGCCGCCGCTCGAGCTCCTGAAGACGCAGTTTATCGGCCGTGGGGCCGGTTGGTGCGGGCGTGCGCGGGGTTTCCAGGCGTGCAAGCTCTAGATCGTTCTGTAGCCGCTGGATTTGCCGTGCGCGTTCCTCCAACTCCTCGCGCAACGCGGCTTGCGTTGCGGCTGCCTCGCTGCGCAGAGCGTCAATCTCTGCGCCCAAGTTATTCAGCGCTTCAGTGTCGATGGTTGGGGCTTCAGGTGCTGGTGCGTTGCGTAGGGCTTCAAGCTCGGACCGCATGGCGTCCATTTGCGCGCGCAACTCTACTGTTTCGCTGTCTGGTTCCGGCTCCGGGGGTGGGGATGTGTCGTTCGGTGCTGGCGTGGGATCTAGCGCGCCAAAACCCGGTCCAGCCGCCTGAAATTCATCTGGTGAGGCGGTCTCGAGGCTGTCGGGTTCAGCGCCGCCAGAGAACAAAATCAAGAGGCCGCCAAGGGCCACGATCGCCCCAATGCCAAGGGCAATAGTGACAGCGGACGGCCACGATTTTCGGTTTTGTGGTTTTCCTTCAAGCGCTTCGAGGCGTTTCTTAAGCTCAGCTGTTTCACTCATTGTGATCTGCCTCGCTCATCTCTTGGACGCAGATCTCGATCTCACCAAGTCTTAAAACCCATCGATCGCTGACACCTGACACGCGGATCACGCCGTCCGGCCGCGCGAGCGCATTCACGCTGCGCTCATTGCCGCCGGACCAGCGAAAGATTGCGGGCAACGGCGCGTTCGCAGCAAAGCGGAAGTAGGTGAAGGTTCCGTCGTCCCAGATTTCGCGCGGGGTGATCTCGGATCGTGCGCTGACGCCGTAGGCATGGTTTGCTGGCGCAGTGGCAGCCACACGCGTTTGCCGAGGAGCCGCTTCGGGATAGGTGAAGCGGATGACATAGAACGTCGGTGAACTCGCCTCAGTGACATTGAAGTAGTAGCTGCGTCGGTTGGTATAGACGGTGATGTTGGTATGTGCGCCGCGTGTAACGGGCTTGATTGCAAAGGCCTGGCCTCCGGGCACGCCGTCGAGAAGGAACCCTTCTGTGTCACCTGCAATGATTGAGCGGATTGTTTCGCCTTGGCCAAATTCGATGCTGGTGACATGGGTCAGGCTGGTGCGGATGCGATAGACCTGCCCATCCTGATAGGTAGCCAGCCTGACGCGGGCATCATAGGGGCCTTGGCGAGGCTGGATTTCTGCATAGGCGGTGCCAGCAAGTGAAATTAGGAAGGCGAGGGTCAGGAACAGGCGGCGCATTGGCTACTCCAATCGATCCGAGCGGATCGCATATTCAGTGACAGTGAAGCCGAAAGGATTCTGCCAGACATCGTCGATCGACCGGCTGTTCTCAGGCCGAAACTCAAACATCAGGGTTGCGGTGAAGAGCCCGTTTTGACTGCCGCGCGGTGAATTTAGCCGCTTACGCAGACGCACCTGGGCACGGTTGGCGCTGATATGAGTGATCGACAGAACCTCAACATCAAGCCGCGCATCTGTGCCGTAGCTGTCCGGTGGATAGGCCTCATGGCCGCTGGTCCAAAGAGCGCGCAGCCCTGCAACGGCCGCGCCGTCCGACTGGTCCAGGACCCGCCGCACGCGTACGTCATTGTCGAGCTGATTGTATGTCTCTCGATCGATGACATAGCGGTAGACCTGCGCCTCGATGATAGCGGGGCGTTCCGTGAGTGAGACCGCTTCAACCACGGCATTGGGGAGGGCCATGCCGGTTTCGCTATCAAAGGGCACGATCATGGGCGGCGGGTCCACGTCGAGCAGGGCGACAAGAGCAGCGGAGAGGCAACCTGCCATGCCAAACGCCATGCCTGTCAGCCCCAGCTTCTGCCACAAGAGCTCGCGTCTTCGGGCGCCGTAGACGAGCTCTTCTTCGATGATTTCTGCCTCGCTGCTCATGGATCAGTCCGCGCGCAGATCTGGCAGGGTGAAGTCCATATAGCGCCGCTCTTCGGCCAGGGTGGCGGCATCCACCACCCCGGATTGTCCCGCGCCAACGGTCTGTATGGCTTCAAGTTCCCACATGCGGGTCATGGCGATGGCCAGCTCAGCGGTGACGCGGGTGTTGTGGTCGACCGCTTCCTTGAGCGTTTCCATGTCGGGGATCAGTGAGACCAGTTGCTCGACCCGTTCAAGGGATTGCGCGGCCTCGTCATAGCTGTTCTCAGCGGCTGCGGACATCACTGCCCCGGTGCCCGCCTGGCTGGCAATGCGTTCCGCGCCCGGATTGCCGCTGCTGGCCATGTCAGACAGGCTGTCTTGGTCAAAGCCTGCGTCTTCCAGGGCTTGCGTCATGCGGCCTTCCATCTGAGGGGCCGCGTTGCCGATGAGGCCGCTGAAATCGCCGCTCTGGATTTGCCGTATGGTGCCAAGAAGATCGCCGAATTCTTGGTCTAAGAGACCATCCAGATCACCGCCCATGGCCATCTCGATGATATCCGTCGCGCCGGTCAGGGCTGCGTAGGTCTCGTTAAGCGTGTCGAGTTGCTGCTGCACCAGATCGAGCTGCTCGAGAAGCGTGTCGAGCTGGTCGGTCTGGATCCCGAAATCCTCCAGCATCTGCTGCAGTTGACGAATTTCCTGCGCGATGTTGCGCGTGTCGACCGTGGGGACACCTTGGGCAAATAGGGGTGAGGCAACCAGCAACGCGCAGGTGGCTACGGCAGAAAGAAAGCGGATCATCGGAGTACCTCCAGATCGAATTGCATGAAGTCTTGTTCGCGGGCCTGCGCGGCCGCCATGGCCAGCCCTGCTGCGCTGAGCGGGCGGGTGTGGGCGGCCTTGAGGCGCGTGCGGATGGCGATCAGGCGGGCGAGTTCGGCCCGCGCGTAGGTGTTGAGCGACATCGCCGCGTGAATGTCATCTGTCTCGCCAATGCGCCTGATGATGTCCTGCACGCGCAACGCGGCCGCTTGCACGGAGACCAAGGAGTAATCGCCATAGACCCCTGCGCCGAATGAGGTCAGGTTCATTGTGGAGTTGGCGAGCAAAACTGGATCAATGGTGCCAAGCGCGTCGACGCCGCCCACGCGGGCAAGGTAGAGATTAAAACGCTCGGGGATCACCTGAACGTAGTGTTGGGTTTCAGCGAAGGGCGGAACACCGCCGTAGCGCTGCACATTGCCGGGACCGGCATTGTAGGCGGCCAGCCCGTGAATGATGTTGCCATCAAACATGGCCAGCATCTGCGCCAGATAGCGCGCGCCGCCGGTGACCTGGATGTACGGGTTTTCGTAGTAGGCCGGGTAAATCCCGAGATCCTGCGCCGTACCGGGCATGATCTGGGTCAGGCCAAATGCACCAACAGGCGAGCGCGCGCCGATGGTGAAGCGGCTTTCTTGCCAGATCAGCGCCTGCAACAGACAGCGCCATTGCTTGGGCGACAGACCGGCAGCGCGCACGCCGGACATATGGTGCGTTTCTTGGGCGGCACGAATGATCAGCTGCTCAATCGAACCGGAGGCATCGCCGAACATCTGGGCTGCGCCGGGGTTCGGATCGACCGAACCATAGAGCGTGCCTGCGGCGCTTTCAGGTGTTGAACCAGCTTCTAGGCTTGCGACCAGTGCGCCTGAGTTCCCGCTGGCCAACGTCGTGGCATCAAGGATGTCTTCCAGCACCTGGAGTTGTTCCTGCTCGAGCTCTTCAAGCTCTTCCTCTTTGGTCAAACGATCCCGCTGCAGTGCCAGATCTTGTTCGCCCTGCTGCAACACGCGCTCGCGCTGAAAGAACATGCCTGCATCAAAGGTGGGCACACCTTGGGCACAGGCCATTGGCGCGTTGAGCCACACCAAACCCGCAAGGATATGCGGGCGGAGGCTATTCATGCAGCGAACCAATCGGCCCGAGCAACTCGAAATTGCAGTTACTGCGGCTGACCTCGGCAAAGGAGTTGAAGCATTCAGCTTCTGACGGCCGGTATTCCGCGCAGGCTGTCAGGGTCAAAAGGGTGAGGGTTAGAACGCACAGTCTACGCATCAATCTGTCTCCAAAAATCGGGGTTTTGGCGGTAATCCGCGCCGACCAGCGCTTCGCCTTTTTCCATGCCGCCAAGGATCGTGAGGTAGGGGCCAAGGGCGCTGAGATCAGCGTCGATCACCACCGAGCCCAGGTCATCGCGCACCAGAGCCAAGCGTGAGTTGCTGCCCGTGCCAAGCAAAACGCTGAGCTCTTTCTCAGAAAGTCCCAGCATGGTGTAATCGCTGGCCGAGGCCCGAATGTTGGGTAGCAGAAGCTGCGTCGGCACAGCCTCGACGATCGTTTTGCCGGTGCGGGTTTTCTCAAGCTGGCTTGCGTATTGGGTCATCATCACGACGACGGCATTCTGTTTCCGTGCCGTGACCAGCCAGTTGCTCAGCCGGTCGGCAAAATACGGGTTGTCGAGCGCTTTCCAGGCTTCATCAATGATGATCAGTGTCGGCTTGCGGTCCTCGATCACTCGTTCGACCCGCCGAAACAGGTAAGAGAGGACCGCCATGCGTTCCTTCTCGCTTTCGCTGTCGAGAATGCCGGTCAGGTCGAACCCCACGACATCTCCGTCGAGCGAGAAGGTATCCTCAGCGCTTTGACCGAAGATCCAGCCATAGCGACCATCTGCGGTCCATTCCTGTATCCGCTCGAACAGATCCCCTTCGTCAGCTCCCGCTACAAATAGCGACGCCAAATCCTGCCAGTTACGAAGGGCGGCATCGCTCGCCCCGGCGTTCTGGCGCACTACCTCTTGGACGCGGTTGATCTGAACCGGGCTCAAGGGCTTGTCGGCGCGATGCATCAGCGTGGCGAGCCAATCGGACAGCCAGGCTTGCCCGCGCCCGTCGATTTCAGTGCGCAGTGGGTTGAGGCCGGTCGCTTCACCCGCCTTGATGGCGCTGTAGCGCCCGCCATTGGCCCGCACGGCCATTTCCATGCCCGCGCGATAGTCAAAGACAAAGACGCGTGCGTCGCAGCGACGGGCTTGGGTCATGAGGAAGGCCGACAGCACTGACTTGCCTGAGCCAGGACGGCCGAGGATCAAGGTGTGCCCGCCCGTCGGCTCTTTGTCTGGCTGACCCATCTCATGGTAGTTGAACAGGAAGCCCGAGCGTTCAGGTGTTGGAAACAGGGTAATCGGCTTACCCCAAGGCACTCTATCACCCGGCTTGCCCAGTTGACCGCGATGTAGTGCCGCGAGGTCGGCAAAGTTCGTGTTGGTGATGGCGGCCTTACGGCTTCGCATCTGCCCATTGCCCGGATGCTGCGCGAAATAATGCGTCCGAGCCGCAAAGCTCTCATTCACCAGATTGACGCCTTCACTGGCCGCGATGTTGCGCACCTCGGCTGCAATGGCTTCCAGTTTTTCCTCGGTCTCGGCGAAAACCGTCACTGTCATGTGATGATCGCCAAAGCTGAGGCGCCTGGATTCCAAGTCGTCCAGCGCGTCGACCAGTTCTTCGGCGAGGGAAATCGCGCCGTCATCGCTGGCCTTCATTAGGCGCTGTTGGCGCTTGATCCGGCTGGCCATGATGTTGCTGTTGATAGGTGTGAAAGAATGCGAAACCACCATGTCGACAGGCAGGTTCAGCTCATCGAACATCGTGCAGCTGGTTTTGGCCGGGTAGGTCTTGATGGCAAAGCTGGTGCCGAACCGCTTACCTGCCGTCCCATCGTCCAACGTGAAGCCTCGCCCCTGAAACGTGACGCGGGTGTTGGCCACATCCTCAGCGATGATGCCAAAGCGGGATTTTGCGAAGAGCGGTCGTTCCTGGCCAATATTGAGCGCCCCAAGGAACCCGAGTAGCTCGCCGCTTTCGGCCCCAAGCAGATGCGGGTTCATTTCTGCAAAAGACGACAGCAGAAACCCGACGACCTCCTCGAGCTTACGCATCTGCTTGGCTGTCCGGTCTTTAATTTGTGTGATTGAGTCTGATCGCTTCAGGCGCAGCCGTGCACCGAGGGGAGGACGTTTCAGCACCGTGAGCGTGAGGGTCTTGTCCCGCAGACCCGCCCGCGCCATCGCCGTTTGCCAGCGGGTATCCAGCGCTTGCGCAAACCCTTCCTCGCGAACCGGTGGCAAGGCGGTCTCGATCGCTTTTGAGACCTTGTGAATGTAGAAACTGTACTCTGGTCCGATCTGCGCGATGATCGCCGCGAAAAGCGCGCGGATCTTCTCCAGATGCGCGTCATCGCTGGTCATGCTGTTGACCCCATCGAGGCGGAGGCATTGGAACAAAGCATTGCCGCGCGTGCGGATCGTCACGTCATTCACCAGGCTGACATAGGGCAGCATGCTGGCCATCGGGCGCTCTTTGCGCGCCCAGTCTGGCAGCGTTGCAAGATCATCCGAAGGATCACGGAGCATAGCTGTCCCCCGAATGGATCTTTCGATTTGGCGTCGGGGGCGTTTCTTGCAGGGCAGTGACCATCACCTCAAGAAAGGCCGGATCCCAATCCGCCGCTTTCCAAAGCGCGGGATAGGCCAGAGCGGCGATGATGATCACCGGCCAGCTCTGAACCCAAAGAAACAGCAACACAAACCCGAAGAGCCAAACCATGGCATACATGATCGGCAAGCCGATGAGCTTTGGCGGCCGGATCAGGCCCAGGAAGAGGCGGGTTTGCGTTGCCATGTCAGATTTACGCGCCCCAGATCGCGGTCACGATGGTCGGTGCAGCCGCGATCCCCGCAATGGCGACCAGCACCCAAAGAGCCTGGCGGAAATCCAGAATGCCGAAGAGCCAGGAGAGGAACACACCGATCAGGGCCAAGGTGCCGATGACTATGCCCAAGGGGCCGGTGATCGTGTCGACAATGCCTTGCAGCAGGTTTTGCACCGGGGAGAGGTCGATGCTTTGCGCAAAGGCGGGGTTGGCAAACATCAAGCTGACCAGAGCCAGCGACAGGATCGTGCGGAATTGAATGTGCATCAGGAGGCTCCAGTCAGTCGGTCACGCACAGCCATGACCCGGCGCACGTGGTTTTGGGTTTCTCGGTAAGGAGGGATGCCGCCATAGCGCGCGACCGCGTCTGGTCCGGCGTTATAGGCAGCGAGCGCGAGTTCGGGCGTGCCGAACTGCGCCAGCATCATCAGAAGGTAACGGGCGGAGCCATCCAGATTGGCCTGCCAGTCATGCGGATCGACGCCGAGCTGCGCGGCCGTCGCTGGCATCAGCTGTCCGAGGCCGATAGCACCTGCGGAGCTGCGCGCATTCGGGCGATAGGCGCTTTCAATCTCAATATTGGCTTGGAAGAGCACCTGCCACTCCGTCACGGACAGGCCAGCGCGGCGTAGTGCGGGGTGTCCGCCATAGCGTTGCGCGGTGCTTTCAAGGGCTGTGAGGATCTCGGGGCGGGGAACCGCGCGGGTGGATGCAGGAGGCGGATCTTCAGGCTGAGGCGCTGCGAACACGATCAGCTCTGATGGGTTTGCTCCAATCCCGTCGACATAGCTTTGCGCAAAACCTGATTGGGGGGATTTGGTCTCCAGCTGGCCATCGGCTCGCATGGAAAGCACGAAGCCTTCGGAATAGGCCGGGGCAGCTAGGAATGCTGCGAAGACGGCAAGTGGCTTAGCCCGCGTCGTCCAACTTGTGAGAGGCGATCTTGCCTTCGAACATGGGGATCGAGACGATCGAAACACCAAGCCCGGCGAGGAAGCTGGATAAGCCGTTGATTGTCTTAAACTCTCGGGCCGCCATGTTGTTACGCGCGGTGACGAGCAGGCGACGCGTCTCGCCATCTGGCGAGACGCAATGCACGGTCCAAACTCCGGACCACTGAGCACCTGTACGTTTGGGCGTAACCCGGCACACAACATCCGCCGAATGACCCTCGGCAAGTAGTGTGCGCAGCCCGTCTTCACTGACAACATTAGGGGCGTCTTGCATCAAATTCATAGGATCGAGCCTTGCAGAATTGTGCATTAGCCCGGCAGTCCCTCATGGACTACCGAACCGATACAATATTATAATCTTGCAATCAATAGGTGCAATTTGAGTTATTGCGCCCTTCATGCGTTGAAACAAATTTACTGCAACGGAGTGGCTTAGCCAAGATAATATGGGGCTTTTGAAACAAACATGGGCGGTTATGGCCGTTCTGAGCTGGGGGTCTGCCGCGATCGCGGGCAGTTGCCTGCCGCCTGCGCCGCCCTGGATGCCGACCAATGCCGATCATGTTAGGGCCTTTGCGGACCTTTTGAGGCGGGATGCGGAGACGTATTTCACCGATGTTGAGCAGTACTTCCGATGCCTAGATCAGCAGCGGCGTGAGGTCTTCGAACAAGCGCGCGAGGTCAGTGGAGACTATGCGCGCGTTCTGGAGTTCCTGGACGACCTGAGGAAATGATACCCGTCCTCACGTAGAGAAAGCTGCCGTTCAATAAGGCTGCCGCGAAGGTCGCCAACGCGGACTTTGCCGACATTCCGTTTTCGGCCTTCGCTGTTGCAGCATTGCTTCGCGCATGCGACGTACACGTCGCTGCGATGCAGCCCGTTTCACCAAAGCAGCCGCTCAATCTCGTCTTGAGACGCCAAATCAAGAAAAACCCCTTCGCAGCACGGAGCCGGAATCAGCGAGGCGTGGACAAACTAGATTTTCGTTGCTGTCTTTGCGATGGCTGTTTTTGCGGAATCCAATCGAGGGCTTCTTTGGTGGTTAGTTCCGATATCTGGTGCATGGGATTAGGATGAAATGTTGCAAACAATCGCCCATTTCATAAGTCCGTAAAGGCGAGAAGATTTGCCACGCAGAGGACACCTGTCAGCAAGATCAAACCCCATGGGCTCTGATTATTAAACCCATAGGCTGGATGACGCCGAAGAAGTTCATTCAGACCGACATGGACGATGGAGAAGATTGCCAACCCGAACCGGATCGCATTTTCCTGGTTGTCGTCTCCGCCCCGAGGCGAACGGCAAAGGCCGTTCGCCGATTGGTTTGATGTCAATCTTCTCCGCGATGCTAAGGGCATCTTCGTGCTCGACGCCCAAGTATAGAACTGTGCTGTCGACCCTCGTATGACCAAGCAAAAGCTGGACTGCGCGGAGGTTCCCCGTTTTGCGGTAGATCTCCGCAGCTTTTTGTACGGCGCATCGAATGTGTGCCGTAGAGGTCGCAAATTTCAGCGACTGCGTCGAACATCACGGTGAAGGTCCGCGCCCCGATCCTACGCAGGTGTGCTTTGAGCTTTGAGAAGGCCATCTAGATCGGGTTCACGGCCAAGGACACCCGCATCTTTGCCCGCCAGCTAGGGTTGAAGCCCTGCTTCACGCCGGTGGCCAGTCCGCAGTCCAACGGCTTGTGAAGACGCTCAAGCGCGACTACGTCCGTGTGAACCCTTGCCTGATGCAGAAACCACTTAGAAATTGATAGGAGACTGGATCGAAGACTATAACGAAAACCATCCACACAGCGGCCTGAAATGGAAATCGCCTCACGAGTTCTTCAGGGCCAAAACCGAAACCGCTTAGGTGTTCGGTGAAACGGGGGCAGGCTCATCCCGCACCCGCGCGGCCATGAACGGGATGAGCACGCTCAGAACCAGCAGTCGGCCCACATGGCAGGCTGCGACAAAGCCCGGGTTGGCGCCAAGCACCGCCCCCATGACTATCATGGTCTCGAGCCCCCCGGGTGCAAAAGCGACCAAAACATGGGGCAAGGGCATATTCAAAAACATCGACACTGGGACCGCGAACCCGACAGAAAGCGCCGTGGTCAACACCGTGATCGCCACCCCGCCGCCCGCATATCGAAACAGCATCACAGGTCTTGTGCCGCCAAAGCGGCAGCCAATTAGTGTGCCCATCAGCACCAAACAAGCCATAGTAATTCTTGGCTCAAGAATACCGGGAGAGAGATCTGACAAATGCCCCACAGAGGAAACTAGCATTGCGCCGATGAGGAGCGGCGCAGGGACGCGGAATCGCTCCAGCACCCAACCTGCGATTAGAGACAGAACGACCAACGCCGCGATATAGCCTGCGCTCAGAGTATCCCCATCCGGGGTCATGCCCTGAGACAGGTCCAACCCCATCAGCGCTGCGAGCGCCGGAACTGCTAGTGTTAGCAGCAGTACCCGTACTGATTGTACAACAGTTACCTGCGTCAGATTTACGCCGTGAGTCTCGCCCAAGGCTATCACGAAACTTAGGTGGCCCGGTGCAGACGCCAAAACCGCACTGCGCTGATCAAATCCGAATCCATTCACCAACAAGGTGCGGCACAAGATCATGGCCAGAACCAGCATGATTGCCAATGCCACAAAGGCAAGCGGCCAACTCAGCATCGCAGCTGCCGCCTCTGCATTCACGCCGGCCCCAATACCAATTCCTATAAACAGGAATGCGATGTCGCGCAGCAGCGGCGCAATACCAAGGCGCATCCCGAACAGCGACAGGACCGAGACCAGCACCGCTGGTCCCGTCAGCATATAGAGCGGGAGATTAACCAAGTAGCCAACCAAAGCTCCGGCAGCACCAACCGCAAGCGATAGAACCGAGAGCCCGAGGGCTGGCAATGTTGGCAGTGTTAGCATGGCGTGTCCCTATCTATTTTTCCACTTCTTTTGGAAAGTGGAAAGCCTGCCAGCTGCGTCGGCGCATGTCGGGTTTGAAGTAGGTCCAAGGGTCCCCGTGGGCAACGGGCCTTTGTTCCGACTGCCTTGCTGGGTCTTCTCCCAGGCGTGTACCAGGATGCCCACTGACCGAGACTGGCAGAACAGCCCACGCGCGAGTTGGGCTTTAAAGCCAAGCTCGGCGTAAATTGCGGCGGTCGCGCCATCGATGTTCATAGCGATTACGCGACCTTTGATACCTGACAGGTGCCCCTCGATCTGCGGTGCGCAGCCTGGCACAGGCCACAACTTCAACCGCGTCATATTTTGCCAGTGTTTTAAAATAGATGTCGCTGATCCGACCGCAAACGATAACTGCGGTCTTCAGAGGTTTCATCGGTTTAGCTCTCCGATTTGACACCAATGTATTCCGGCAGATACCGCGGGGGCATTGGCCCTTTGTTCCGGCCGCCCTGCTGCATTTGTTCCCAGCCATGAGACAAGACGCCTACCGAGCGGGAGAGACAGAACAGACCGCGGGAGAGCGGGGGTGGAAAGCCCAGCTCGCAAAAGATAACAGCCGTGGCCCCATCTATATTCATTGCGATCTCAGTACCGCGCTTGCGTCCGATTTCCGCCTGAACCGCCTCACCGATGTCGGCAAACCGCCCATCCACCGTACCAGACTTCGCGGCCTCGCGTACCAGCTCCATCAACCTTGGTGCGCGGGGATCGACGGGTTTGTGGAACCGGTGGCCAAAGCCCGAGACAATTTTGCCATTTTCCTCACGCCAGACGGCGATACCGTCGCGGACGGCAGCGTCCTGTTCGGCGCCGTCATCGATCCGTTTGGCGACGTCGAGATAAAGTTCGGCGCATTGTTCACCAGCGCCGCCATGCACGTCACCCAACATGTTGACCCCGGTGGCCATGACGTTGTTGAGCCCAAGCCCGCAGGTCGCTGCCATGCGGGCGGCAGCTATCGAAGGCGCTTGCGGACCGTGATCCACGCCCGCCACCAGCGCACATTCAAAAAGTGCCGCCTGTTCTGACGTGGGCATATCGCCCCGCACCATGAGCCAGATCATCTGAGCAAAGCTGACATTTCCTATAAGGTCCTGGATCGGGTGGCCGCGAAAGGCGATCCGCCCTGGCGCCATGTCGATAATTGCGGTGCGCCACCAGTGGCGCATGTCATCGGCATCTTTGCGTCCTGCGGTGTCCGTCATATCGCGCCTTCCTTTGCCAGTTTTTCAATGTCTTCCGGTGAAAGCCCTAACTCACTCCAGATTTCAGTGTTGTGCTGCCCCAACGTGGGCGGTGGCGCATCGACGGTGGGCGCGCTGCCGTCCAGTTTGATGCCGGTCGTGGCGACCTGAATGTCTCGTCCGACGCCGGGTACATTTTCAAACTGGCCAAGAAATCCGCGGTCTGCAACCTGCGGCATTTCCAGTACCTCCGGCACTGTCAAAACCGCTCCCGAGGGCACGCCGATACTATTGAGCTCCTTGGCCCAGTCGCGCGGTGGTCGGGTCTTTAGCACGGCCTCAAGCTCCGTTTTCAGAGCCAGCCTGTGGCGTTTGCGATCCTCACGCGTGGCATATTCAGGACGTTCGCGCAACGCGGCCAAACCCAGGTGGTCAGTCAGAAGCTCCCATTGCTGGTCCTTGTTGGCGGCGATGTTGATCAACCCGCCCTTTGCCTCAAACGCGCCGGAAGGCGCCGAAGTGGGATTCTCATTGCCGTTGGCGGTCGGATTGACGCCTGCGATCAGATAGTTCGACACCACCCAGCCCATTGTCGCCAGCACCGATTCCAGCATCGAAACATCAATGAACGTACCGCGCGGATTGGCGTTTAGAGCAGATGAAATCGCGAATGCTGCGGTGATACCGCCCACCGTGTCTGCCACCGGATACCCAACGCGCAATGGCGCGCTTTCGCCACCGCCGGTGATCGACATCACACCCGAGGTGCCCTGGATGATCTGATCATAGGCCGGGCGGCGGATCCACGGGCCCTCCTGGCCAAAGCCCGAGATGGCACAGTAGACCAGCGTCGGATTGACCTCTTTTAGGGTCTCGTAGCCCACGCCAAGGCGCTTCATGACACCGGGCCGGAAGTTTTCCACCACAACATCTGCCGTTTCGACGAGTTTTAGAAAAATCTCTCGGCCCCGTGCGTTCTTCAGGTTGACTGTGACCGATTTCTTACCCGCGTTCTGGGCCAGAAAAGACACACCCATGTTGGCCTTGTTCAGCTCTGGGTCAGCCCCCAGTTGGCGGGCGAGATCGCCCCGCCCAGCGGCCTCAACCTTGATAACTTCGGCCCCCAAGTGCGCCAAGTGGTGGCAGCAGAACGGACCGGCCAGCACATTGGTCAGATCAAGAATGCGAATGCCCTTCAAAGGTGCCTGCGTCATTATCCGCGCCCTTCGTGTACAACTTTGGCTGCCGTGAAAAACTCGCGGCAATAGCTGCCTTTTTCCGGCGCGCCATAGGATGATCCTTTTCGGCCGGTAAATGGCGCGTGAAAATCCATGCCTGCTGTGGGCAGATTAACTTGTATCATGCCTGCCTCGGCGTTCTGTGTGAAATGTTCGATCTTGGCCGCATCCCGCGTGACGATGCCCGCTGACAAACCAAATTCGCAGTCGTTGGAGGTAGCAAGGGCAGCATCATAGTCCGACACGCGCAATACAGCGGCGATGGGTCCAAAGATTTCGTCCCGCGCCACGGCTGCCTGTGGTGACACACCCGTAAACAAGGCCGGAGCAAAGTAATGTCCGGGGGTTTTGGATCTGACTTCGCCGCCACCTGCGGCAAGCGTTGCGCCTTCATCCATGGCTTGAGAAACGTATCGTTTGTCGATAGCCAGCTGCGCCTCGCTGGCCACCGGGCCAATCTGGGTTTCTGGCCCGCGCGCATCACCGATCCTGAGATCTTTCATGGCCGCACAAAGACGGTCGACAAATGCGTCGTGAATTCCCTCAGTGACGATCAGGCGGGACGACGCCGTGCATCGTTGCCCGGTCGAGAAAAAGCTACCCTGTAAAGCGCAGTGAACCGCCAGGTCCAGATCCGCATCATTGAGGACAACCAGCGGGTTCTTGCCCCCCATTTCAAGCTGCATTTTGGCCCCGCGGGCGAACAGCGCAGCCCCCATATTGCGACCGACAGGTGTGGAGCCGGTGAACGTGACCCCAGAAACTTTGGGGTGTGAAACGATCGCCTCCCCGACCTCACGGCCTTTGCCCATTACAAGGTTGAACACACCCTCGGGCAGGCCCGCACGGGCAATGATGTCGGACAACATCCACGCAGAACCGGGCACCAGTTCGGCAGGTTTGAACACGACCGTATTGCCATAGGCCAGAGCGGGCGCAATTTTCCATGCCGGGATCGCCAGTGGGAAATTCCAGGGCGTAATCACGCCGACGACGCCGATCGGCTCGCGTACAACCTTAAGCGACACACCTTCGCGCAGAGATTGGTAAGCGTCGCCCGTAGCACGATACGCCTCAGACGCGAAATATTTGAACAAATGCCCGGCACGATGCGCTTCGGCCTTGGCCTCGGACAGGGTTTTGCCCTCTTCGCGGGCCAGCATGTCGCCCAGTTCGTCCACACGGGCAAGGATTTCCGACCCAATCCGGTCCAGTGCTTCGAACCGGACCAGAGGCGATGTCGCGCGCCATTTCGGAAAGGCGGCAGCCGCGGCTTCGATCGCTTCAACCGTCTGGTTGGCACTTGCCTGCGCGTAATTGCCAATCGTGTCATTCAGGTCAGATGGGTTGATGTTTGGAACAGCATCGCTGCCAGCGGCCCATGTTCCGGCGATATAGTTGGGAAAGGGGTCTACAGTCATTGCACTTCCTCAAGAACTGGTCGCCAACCGATATCTTCATGCCGGTGGTCTACAGTGTTCACATAAAAATAGGTCGGGCCGTGATAGCCCCGGCATACCCGCCCATCGGCACGGTTGGCGACAGGTTCGGCGGTCCAGCTGACCGCCCCGAACCAATTCCACAAACGGTTATGAGGTGAGGTCAGGTGATCCGGGCGAAGCGGGGCTGCACCATTGGCTGGGTCCGGTTGGGGCGCGTTTGACACGGCGGCACCGCCCACCAACGCATCCCATTCATTGGGCCCAGTCGCACCCTGATAGGGGTCATTTCGGGGCGTATCACCACCGGTCAGCAACCGGCATCGAAACGTAGTGCCATCGATGGACACCTCTGTGCCATAGACATACCCGGCATCGTCCAGATCCTGCCAGCTAACGCGGCTCATTAGCATCCGGTCGGCCACCAGATACCGGGTGCCTCCCTGTTGAAACACATGCCAGTTCAGGCGTTTGGTCGGGTCTTTTGGACTGTCAGTGAGCGCCCAGTTGTCCCAATCCGGGTCATGTTCAAATTCCGGGAGGTTACCGGGTTGCAGACCCTCGTAGGGGCAAAGCGCTGCAAGATCCGTGATCCAGGGTCGGGTTGCCGGGGCAAGGATTTGCCCTACATGTGATAGCCCACCCAGTTGACGGGTTCCGATATAGTCCATCATTGCTCTGTCACCAGCCCTTTCAAAGGTCGAGTGCGGAAGCGGCGCAGAACCCGGAACAGCATTTCCGCCGAAAGGAATTCCGTGCGCTGTGAGGGATCAAGCGGGGGTGAGACCTCGACAATGTCCAACCCGCCCAAGGGGGCCTCGGCCAGTCCATCCAGCAGATCGTAATACTGACGCGGTGTAATGCCGCTATGCACGATGGAGCCTGTGCCGGGAAGGTAGCCCGCGTCCATCGCGTCGATGTCGATGGACAGATAAAGCTCGTCACAGCCCTGCATGGCATGCGCAAAGGCCTGGCGCATCACCTCGGGCGCTCCGAGTTTTTGCACATCGCCAGCTGAAAACACCCGACCGCCCTGTTCTTCGATGAGCGCGAGATCACCGCCATCGACCCAGCCCGTGATGCCGATCCAGACCATATTGGACACATCAATGTTGGGCAGTTCAGAAATCCGGCGTGCATTGGTTGCGTGGTTGTGGCTGCCCCACGCGCCCAGCCGGTCGGAGAAATCCAGATGACCGTCGATCTGGATATAGCCAAAACGCGCGTTTGGTGCACGTTTAGCCAGCCCGCGGGAATAGCCCAGACAGGCCGGGAAGCTATTGTAGTGATCACCACCCAATGCCAGAGGGATCGCCCCTGCAACGGTCAGCGTTTCAGTCATTGTGGCGATGGCTTCGGTCGTTGCATCAACGTCTTGCGCTGTGATCTCTGCGTCGCCGCAATCGATCAGCCAGTCGGTCGCAGGCACGGTGCGGCGGCTTGTGTCTGGATCAAAGCTGGCTCCCTGCGGACGCAAAGATTGCAGAAGACTTGTCGCCCTGCGCAATGCTTCGGGGCCGAACCTTGTGCCAAGGCGGCTGGAATGTGTCCAGTCGCTCGGCATGCCCACCACGCCGATCTGATCCGCATTGACGTCGGTCACGTCACGCAAAGGCCCATCAAACAGCCGATATCCCGGTTGAGCCAGGGGCGGGTGGAATGTTGTATTAGCTGCAGTCATGTCAGTACATTTTCCTTGGAAGTTAGGCGACCCGGATGCTCAATCCCAAATCCGAGGCGCGCATAGATAAATGCCAGAAGAGCCGTAACCATCAGTCGTTGGCCAACCTTCACCACACCCATTCCGGGCCTGTTCGGGTTCAGACCGGTCAACATGATGGCACTGACCTCGTGCTGACCCAGAGCGCTGAGCCATTGCACCACCGTATCCAGATCAAGCCCCCCCAAACGGGGCCGATCACACAGCGCGCTGATCGACGTTTCAAACACCGAGAGATCAAACCGCACAAACAGCGGCTTTGATATATCCCGCCACCTTGAATACGCTGCAAGCTCCGCAGCAGTATCCAAGCTGCAGGTCATACCCGCCCCATTTGGCAAGGGTGCCACATGAAAGTCGCGCGCATTATCTGGCGTACCGCCAAGCTGCGCTGTCTGACAATGAGGCAGCGCGCTCTGCACTGTCTCGGACATGCGATCCGACCCACCCAGTATTATGGCGCAGGCACCATTGCGGCTGATCTGACGCGTTGCTGCTCTCAATGCCGCGTGGATCGCGTCCTCAGACCCTGCTGCTATATCTCCGAGGTCACAGAGCCGCTCGTGCAGACCGTCGGTACTGATGTCCTGACGTGCATCGACATCTACCGGGTGACTGAATTGTGGGTTTGCATGCCAACCGAAATAGACCGAGGTTTCGCGCAACGCACGCGGCGCCAGGGACTGCCCGGCATGCGGCGCGCTGGTGTCTTCAAACGGGACGCCCAGCACTGCCAGATCGCCGGGCCTGACTTCTCCGATTGCTTTGGTTTGTGCGCGCATGAACGACAGTTGCCCTGCCATGCGCGGCAATGGGGCCGATCGTAAAGGCATCAGCCAGCTCCTTTCTCAAGACGCTCTGTCACCGCCTGTAAGATCGCCAGCGCGGCGCAGGTTTCAGTTCTGCCACGATCGTCCAACGCCGGGGCAAGTCCGAAAACTGCTGCGGCGGTGACATTGCCTGGGGTAGTGTCAATTTGCGCGATCATCTGTGCAGGTGACATCCCGGTCAGGCGACGTGGGTGCGACACCCATTTGCCCGCAAGCTCTTGTAAATCCACAGAAAGGATGACCGGTTGAGCGTGAGACAATTGCCCCGCAACGCCCCCTGTGACCGGAATAACAGGAACATCCGCACCTGTGACTTTTTGTGTCGCGATGCTAAGCGCCTTCAGTCCGCTGGAATCTCCGCCAACCAGCACCATCCGCGCACCGGTTTCCAGAACCGCCTCGCATTGCGAGACAATTGCGGAAAAATGCTTATCCGGCTCAAGCGGAAATACATTCACGTCCCCCAGGTCAATGGCATTCGCGGGGGCCTTTCCGGGCCGGGAGGCGTATCGTAATTGCCTCGCGAGGTAGCGTTGCTCTGCCGCTGGTCGGTCGAGATTGTCACAAAAATATCCTGCTACCGCGACTTGCCCAGGCACGAGGTCTTCCAGATCGCCAACAGGCATGCCCAGAAAACTGGGGATCCCGTCAAACTGTATTTGCGCCGCATCACCCATGACGCAAAGCCGCGTTCAGGGTTTCAATGGCCGCCAATTCCGACATGCCACGCGTGTCGCGGGCAGGCGCAAGGCCAGTGATCACAATCGCCTGCCAGCGGCAGGACATTGCCCCAATGACGGAAACCAAGGTTTCGGGTTTCATTCCGCCGGGGTTAAGGCCGATAGCACCGGCTGCATGCCCCAGATCAACGACCGATATGTCGATCCAGAGAACAGTGCGCTCGGGCGTGTCAGAAAAGTCTGCGTGCCCTTCATCCAACCGCCGGGCGGTACGCCAATCCATCGTGCGCTGAGCGATCTGATCCCAAACATCGGCAGGTTGCCCGCCATTCAAACCCACCCAAATCGTGTTTGCTGGTCGTTCTGTAAGATCACGCCGAGCCAGTGGCATGGCCGCGACAACCGGCAGATCAGGCAAGGCCCCCAGTACAGCAGAGGCGACATCAGACGCGCCACCCAGAACGACGGGCACAATGCCGCGATCCACCATTTGCGCCACAAGCTGTTTCAATACGCCGGACCAATCGCCCGACAGGTCCAGATTACCCAGATCCCGGCCGTTTACAGGCAGGCTAGTTCCAAGCTGTCCGGTCATCTTGCGCAGCGCATCCGGTGCCAAGGAGGCGCCGGAACGTGGCCCGCTATCGACTTCGCTTGGAACACCCAAAAGCCCGACAGATCCTGCATCGCATTGCGAAATCTCGCCAAATGGCAGGCCAGCATAACCAGTTGTTATCATTTGTTTCTGCGCGCTATTCATTGCCAGATGCCTTCATTATTTGCGATTTCCAATTGCGTTCAAACCAGCTATAAAAAGTGACGGATTTGCGTCGAAAGGTCTGCCCATGCCCGACAAGCCCCGAACCCCCGACACGAATGGTGGTGTCGAAGCGGTCGAACGCGCATTGCGTGTGCTGGACAGCTTTGAGCCCGGCGATGCGGGGCTGTCTCTGAAAGAAGTTGCGGACCGTAGTGGCGTCAATAAAGCAACAATCTTGCGGCTGAGCGTCTCTCTTGAAAAGTTTGGCCATATCACGCGAGACGGCGAAGGCCTGTTTCACCTCGGCCCGTCTTTGTGGCGTCTTGGATCCGTATTTCGCCAGAACCTCCGCATGGGGCCTATTGTGCGCCCTGTGCTGGCGAACCTGGTGAATGCAACGGGGGAAAGCGCGTCGTTTTATGTGCAACGCGGCAACTCCGGCGTTTGCCTCTACAGAGTCAACTCGCCTAGGCTTGCGCGGGATCATATTCAGGAGGGCGAGGTCATTCCGCTGGGCATTGGCTCGTCGGGCCGAGTGCTGGATGCCTATTCTATCAGGCAAGGCAAACAGGCCGCCAACATTCGGAAGGCCGGCTATTATCTCAGCCTTGGTGAACGTGATCCGGACGTTGCTGGATTGTCGGTTCCGGTTCTTGGGCTTGAGGGCGAGCTGCTGGGTGCAGTCAGCCTGTCGGGCCTGCGCGTTCGCTTCGACGAAACCACTGTCGAAGGCTATCGCGCCGCGGTGCTCGATGCCGCCCGCCAGATCCGGGCCGAGATTGGTCAGATATAAAGAGCCCATCATTTGTCAGCATTCTTGCTGCGGCCAATCAACTGCACGCCGATGAGCGCCGAGATTGACACGATAATCAGGCAGGTCGAGATCGCTGCAATGGTCGGATCTAGCTGATCGCGCAGCGAATTGAACATGCGACGAGTGATTGTGGCCTTTTCGCCACCCGAGACCAGCATCGAAATCACCACCTCGTCCAGCGATGTGATGAAGGCCAGAAAGGCCCCGGTCTGGATCGAGAATTTGACCTGCGGCACAGTCACCGTCCACAACGCGTAGGCTCGGGATGCACCCAGGCTGCGCGCCGCCAGTTCCTGATTGAAATCGTAGTTCTGCAAACCCGACATCACGGTCACGATCACAAAGGGAAGCGCCAGCGCGGTATGGGCGATCACGATTCCGGTCAGCGTGTAGTTGAGGCCCAGCTTGGCATAAAGACTGAACACGCCGACGGCGATCAGGATCACCGGTACGACGATGGGCATGATCACGAGGATCTGCGCAGCGCTCCTGATCCGTGGGGCAGAGCAATGCAGGCCATATGCACAAAGTGAGCCCAAAGGTGTTGCGATCGCCGTGGTCAATACAGCCGCGATCAGTGAGGTCTTTGTGGCGCTCATCCATTCTGCGGAGGTGAAATAGGCCGTGTACCAGCGAAACGAAAATGACGTTGGTGGGAACTCCAGATATGAGGCCCCCGAAAACGACATCGGGATCACAATTAGCGTTGGCAGGATCAGAAAGAACAGTACCGCGATGCCGACCACAGTCAGCCACAGACCGTCGATTTTACGTTGTCCGACTTGTTCCATTTTCAGTTCCTCAGCGCATAAAGAGTTTGTCGAGCCCGAAGACACGGTTCATCAGCCAGATCATCGCCAGAGCCAGCAGCAGCAGGACAACGCCCAATGCGGATGCTGCACCCCAATTGGAATAGACCGTGATTGTGCTTTCGATGCGTTGCGCCAGCATCTGCACGCGGCCACCGCCCAGCAAAGCAGGTGTGACGAAGAACCCAAGTGACAGGATGAAGACCAGCACGATGCCGGCAAAAAGGCCCGGCAGGGACATCGGGAAAAACACCCGCCAGAATGCCCCGCGCGGGCTGGAGCCAAGCCCCACAGCGGCCCGAACCAGGTCGGTGTCAATGTTGCGCATGGTGGCGTAGAGCGGCAAAACCAGAAACGGCAGCATGATATGTACCATGCCAATGATTGATCCCGTGAGGTTGTGCGCCAGTTGCAGCGGTTCCTCGACGATGCCAAGCGACATCAGCGACGAATTGATGATGCCATTCCGCTGCAACAGCACCAGCCAGGCATATGTCCGCACCAGAACCGACGTCCAGAACGGGACCAGCACGAAAACCATCAAAATGGCAGCCGTTCTGTTCGGCATCCTGGTCAGCCAGTAACACAGCGGATATCCCAGAAGGACACAAATCACCGTCACAGCGATGCTGATCTGAAAGGTGACAACAAAGGTCCGACGGTACAAAGCGCTTTCAAAGATGCGCGCGTAGTTTTCCATGCTCAACTCGCCCGCCGCATTGTAAAACGAGAGCGAAGACAACCAGAAAATTGGCAGAAACACGACAACAAGAATCGTCACAACCGCGGGCATCGAAAGCCCAAAAAACGTCAATCTTTCGCGGCGTTCTTCAGTTTTGAGCGTGCTGGCGTTCTGAAGCGTCCCTGCACCTTCATAGACCTCGGCGATACTCATGCCACATGCTCCGGTACGATGATCGTGTCTTCGGGATGCAGGGCAAGGCCAATTTGCTCTCCTTTGGAAGGCAGCCCGGTTTGGCCAGCGCGATTGGCAGGGACACGCAAGTTGATCTCGCCTGCGCTGTCGTGCTGAACGATAACCAGCACACTGTCGCCTTGATAAATGATGTCTTTGACCCGGCCGGACAGATCATTGGCAGTTTCAGGTACTGCACCCGCGGTGACCTCCAGCAATTCGGGCCGGATCACCAGGCGGTGGCCACCCCGTCCCTGGGCGATGGGTGAATTGGATTTCAGCAAACGCCCACCAAGCTGCGCCGCATCATTGGCTACCTTCACCGGCGCCGAAATGGATTCGCCGATAAAATCCGCCACAAAGAAACTGTGTGGCTGGCGATACAGCCGCTCGGGTGTATCGATCTGCTCGATCCGACCGTGATTGACCACCGCAATCCTGTCTGACATCGTCAGCGCTTCGCGCTGGTCATGGGTTACGTAGACAACGGTCGCATCCAATTTTTCATGGAGCGCCTTCAGTTCAATCTGCATATGTTCGCGCAGCTTTTTGTCGAGCGCGGACAGGGGTTCATCCATGAGGATGATCTGCGGCTCGAAAACCATGGCGCGGGCAAGAGCCACACGCTGTCGCTGGCCGCCAGACAATTGAGTGATACGCCGATCTCCATAGCCGCCAAGCTGTACCGTATCCAGCGCACGTTCGGCTTGGGTCTTTTGATCGCTTTTGGAAACCCCGCGGATTTTCAGCGGATAGGCCACGTTTTCAGCCACCGTCATGAATGGGAACAACGCATAGCTTTGGAAAACCATGCCGAGGCCGCGCTTATGGGGCGGCGTCGCAATCATTTCCTGACCGCCAAAACGGAGCGATCCGCCATCTGGGCGTACAAAACCGGCCAGTGCCATCAAAAGCGTCGTTTTGCCCGAGCCCGATGGCCCAAGCAGTGTCAGGAATTCACCTGCAGAAATATTCAGCGATACGTCATCGAGCGCTTTGACCGCACCGTAGGCCTTGCAAAGGTTGGAAATGTCGATGGGAAGGGATTGGGCAGCAGGTGACATAGGGGCTCCTAACCTGACGAAAAAGGCGCAGCACGAGATGCACTGCGCCAAATTGGATTATTGCTGGATCAGCGTGTCGAACTCTTCGGTCAACTCACCCAACTGGCCGATATAGAAGTTCGGATCGACCAGAAGTTGCTTGCCGTAGTTGTCGGGATGGGTGTTGACCTTGACCGCCATCTCTTCCGAGATAATCCCGGCATCGAATGCACCCGTGTTGACCGGGCCCAGCGGCATTGTCACGGCCAGCCGCGCCTGCGCTTCGGCACTCAGCAATTCATTGATCAGGCGCATCGCATTTTCGACGTTCGGCGCGCCTTTGGGCACCAGCAAGCAATCGACATCCATCGTGCCACCATCGAATGCATATGCAACGTCAATGCCTGATGCGATCACACTTTCCACGCGGTTATGGCCCATGTGAATCACGTCTACTTCACCATCACGCAGCAATTGTGCGGATTGTGATCCGCCACGATACCAAACGGTAACTTCGGGTGCGATCTCACCCAACTTGGCCCAGGCGCGCTCCATGCCCTCGTCCGTGGCCAAAATGTCGTAGATTTCTGCCATAGGCACACCATCGGCCATAAGGGCGGCCTCAAGATTGTAGTTCACCTTGCCGTGCATGCCGCGCTTGCCGGGGAAGTTTTCCAGATCCCAGAACTCTGCCCAGTTGGACGGACCATTGTCGCCAAAGGCATCCTTGCGATAGGCAATCACCTTGGTGAAGTTGATGAAGCCGATGTAGTTTTCGTGGATCAGCTCCTCCGGGATACCCGTCGTGTCGACAACCGAATAATCAATCGGCTCAAGAGCACCTTCACGGCTGAGCGTCTCGCACGAGGGCAAGTCCTGCTCGGTCACATCCCAGGCGACGGCACCCGCTGTGATCTGTGCGCGCACGTCCTGGATGCCGTTTGTCGTATCTTCCTTGACCGTGACATTCAATGCGCTGGCTGCGGGTTCCAGCATGGCGGAACGCAAGGCATCCTGAAAGGAGCCTCCCCAGGATGAAAACACCACCTCGCCTTCGGCGAAGGCAGGCGCAGCCATTGCCAGACTGCTAACCACGAGACCCGCAGTAAGCGTCAATTTTCGGTTATCTTTAATCATGTCAGGCTCCTCCCTAACTGTTGGTTGGCTTGCGGGTCCGCGATATGAGCGACTCCGCATTTTATCCCTCAGCGTTTCACTCTTCAAAACGCTATTTCATTTTTACTAGAGCTGATGTTGGAATTGGTCAAGGATTCTTTTGACTCCGTAGGATTACCCCTCTCGTTTCCGGAGCCTCAGAGCCGAACAAAACGTCATATTTCGCGCTTATGAGCTGTGTTTATCTCGTTTCGATCTTGCGAAGATGGCATCGGAAACGATCTTTACCTGCCCCCAAGTTCATTGCCGCCGAGTGAAGCTTTGGGGGATTGAGCGGAACGCAATCTCTCACTTGCATACCGTTGATCCGCAAATGTGAATGGCAGCTTCTATAACAGTTAGCGCCACTTGAACCTTGCCGCAGCATTCGGCGCTTTGGGCTCTGAGCCGCCATGAAATCCCGCAGCGATCCGCGATGCCGTCGCATGCTGAGACCGGCCTTTCGCCAGGTCTCGGCGTTTTCCGGCGAAACATCGGCAAATGCACGGGTTTCCCGAATAGTCATGATGATCGTGGGACGTTCGCGATCTGGCGCCAGGCATCCCGGCAAGCAGCGGCGAATGCTGAGAAAGAGCTCATTACTGTATTCCATTTTCCTTGCTAAGAGTATTCAGCCTTGGCTTTTAACATTTTAGTTTATTTCAGAAAATTGGTGATAACTGCCGTTCCCGGAGGCGTAGGCCCCTTCATTGCGCGCAATTCCGTGCTTGCCTCTGAGAGCGCGATTTCTCTTGCGACCATTGGGCTGAGATCGACGCTCCCGCGTTCGATCATGCTAAGGAGGTTTGGATACTTCCATGATGGCATGCCGCGTGTCCCAAAAAGGGACAGCTGCTTAGAGTAGATCGACCGAACACTAATTTGCATTAGGCCATCGCCTGATGGCGCGCCGATTTGAACGTGCCGGCCTAACATCGCAAGGCATTCCAAAGATGCGTTTGTTGTGGCTTCAATTCCGAGGGCTTCGATTGAGACCTGCGCGCCGCCGCCCGTGATTTCCCGAATTGCCTCTGCGGCGTCGTTTTTGGCTGCGTTCACCACCGCGTCGGCACCGTGTTGCTTGGCAAATTTTAGTTTTTCTTCAACGATATCAACGACGACAACCTGCGCACCCAGCATTTTTGCCAGAAGCAAAGCCGAGAGGCCGATCCCGCCCGCTCCGTGGACCGCGACCCAGTCACCCGCCTGAACACCGGCGCGATCGGTCAACGCATGCCACGCGGTCGTGATGCGGCATCCCAATCCTGCGGCCAACGCGGGGGGTAAACTGTCCGGCAGGTAAACCAAATTGTGGTCAAGCGGCACAGCGACATATTCGGCATAGGCTCCCGGCGTCCCAAATCCGGGTACGATCTGATTTGCGCATGTGTTGGAAACGCCGGTGTTGCAGGCCAGGCATTTGCCACACCCAAGAATGAACGGTGCGATTAGCCGGTCGCCAACTTTGTATTGTGCCTGCGGGCCAGCCTCTACAACGGTTCCGCAGTATTCGTGTCCCAAGATAGATCCGTTCTGCACCTTGGGATGTCCGCCTGACCAACCGCGGTAATCTGATCGACAAACCCCGCAAGCCGCAACTTTCAGAATGACCCCGTTGTCTGGGCAGGCCGGGTCGTCAACCTTTTCGATAGAGAGATCTTCATTGAAATCTCGAACAACAGCTGCTCGCATTATCGTATCCTTGTTTCAAAGCCAAAGCAGATAGCTCTGTGGCCGCTGTTTCAAACCGGCCGTTCGCTTTTGACTGCGAGGGATCGTCAGGTTCCCAACAACCTGACGATGCCCGGTGATGTGATCCTCAGTCGGTGATCGCCTGCGGCTTTCGCAGAATGTTGCGCAGGAACATTGGCGCGATGAAGCCAGCAACCGCCGCCGCCCACAGCCCGATCGCAATCGGGGACGAGAACAGATAGGCCACGTCGCCGTCTGACAGGGTCATAGCGCGGCGCAAGGCGTCCTCCATATGGCCGCCCAGCAGGATGCCAAGGATCACGGGCACCGTTGGGATATCCAGTTTTCGCAGGATGTAGCCCAGCATCCCGAAGCCGACCAGCATCAGCAGATCAAAGTAGCTGCCAGTGAGTGCGAAGATCCCTGTGGTCGAGATCATTGTGACACCCGGCAGCAGGATCCACGCAGGCACTGAGAGGACCTTTACGAAGATTTTCACCATCGGCACGTTCATGATCAGCAACACAACGTTTGCGATCAACAGCGATGCGATCAGGCCCCAGACAACATCTGGGTTGTCACGAAACAACGTCGGTCCCGGTGTGATGTTCAATGTCATGAGCAACGCCAGCAGAACGGCCGTTGTGCCAGAGCCTGGTACGCCAAGCGTCAACATAGGCACCAGCGCTCCGCCCGCGGCCGAGTTGTTGCCTGCCTCGGGGGCGGCAATGCCCTTGGGCGCCCCGGTGCCAAAGCCGCCCTTTTCGCCGGCGATGGATTTTTCTGTCATGTAGGCCAGGAACGATCCCAATGAAGCACCGGCACCGGGCAAAACACCTGCGATGAAACCGACGCCAGATGAGCGCAGCATCGTCCATTTCGTGTCTCGGATGTATTTCCAAGGGATCGAGACTTTGTCCAAAACCACACCGATGGATGATCCTTTGCCATGGCTTTCGACAAAGAAAAACAACTCGGCAATGGCAAAAAGTCCGACGATGGCCACCAAGAAATCAACGCCGTCATAAAGGTGCAAGTTGCCGCCTGTCAGGCGCGGCAGGCCAGACGAGGAATCTACCCCGATCACCGCGATACCAAGGCCAATGCAAGCGGCGATGGCTGACTTTGCTTGGTTGTTCGAGGCCATACCACCCAGCGTGCAGAAGGCCAGCATATAAAGAGCAAAATATTCGGCCGGTCCGAACAGAAACGCTACTCGCGCCAGCACGGGGGCCAGGAGTATCAGGCCGACAGTGGCCAGAAATGCACCAACGAAAGAGGCCGCACCAGACAGAACCAGCGCGTTGCCAGCTTCGCCTCGCTTGGCCATCGGGTAGCCGTCCAGCGTTGTCATCAAAGCAGGTTCATCACCTGGAATATTCAGCAGAATGGAACTGATCCGCCCGCCATACATTGCGCCGTAGTAAACGGCGGTCATTAAGACCAAAGCTGCGGTCGCATCAAGACCAAGTGCAAAGGAAATCGGGATCAGAATGGCGACGCCATTCGATGGGCCCAGACCAGGCAGGGCGCCGATGATGGTACCAATAAAGCAACCGATCACGGCCAGCATCAAAGTGTAAGGCGACAGTGCCACCGAAAAGCCAAGGGCGAGATTTGCGAGGGTTTCCATGGATCAGTGCCCCACGAATGGAATAAGAATTGAGATTGCTTCCCATAGCTTTGCAGGCGTTGGGATGCGGTATGCGACGATGTTTCCCAGCATCAGAATGAACTTGAAGACAACGAACAGACCGAGCGACAGACCGATCCCAGCAAGGATGGCTTTCTTGCGGTTCGGTGAAATTTGGTAACTTAGGATTGTGGCCGCTACTGCTGTGGGCAGGATGAAACCAAGTGGTGACATCAGCACCGAATAGAAAGCCAACACAATCACTGCGACCAACAGGTTGCCCCATGTTCGGCCGTCGGGCCATTCGGGGTCTGGATCGGGTTTGAAGACCAAAACCAAAGAGGCAATTGCTGCGACACCGCCAATCAAGAGCGGGAACAGCTTGGGTAAAAACTCGCCCGAGAATGGGTTGGTCTGGATCTGAGTGGCAGCCGCGATATACGCGACCGCCGTGATCAGAGCGATCAGACCAAAAATCCGATCAGAGGCCATTACTGGATAACCCCCAGTTCTTTCGACATCTGGCGAATGTCGACGATCAGGTTATCGACATAGCCCTGGAAATCATCTCCAACCATGGTAAACGGTGCCAGGCCGTTAGCAGCCATGGCTTCGGCCCAATCAGGACTGTCAGCAACCTGCTGCAGCTTGCCAGCCCACATCTGGAACGTGTCGTCAGAAACACCGCGCGGAATGTAAAGCCCACGCCAGTTACCAGCAACGACGTCGTAGCCCTGTTCCTTGGCGGTCAGGATGTCCTCAAACCCCGGCACGCGCTCTTCGGTCAGCACCGCGATCACGCGGAGATCGCCATTGGCCAGGAAACCCACAACTTCGGACAAATCGCCGGTCATCACCTGCGTAAATCCGCCCACGGTCTGTGTGATGGCATCGGCGCCGCCGTCCATCCCGATATATTTCACCTTGGTGATGTCGGTAAAGCCGCCCTCCTTCAGGACCATCAGCGGTTTCATGTGGTCGAACCCGCCTGTGGATGAACCGCCGGCAAACGCGACCGAGCCTGGATCGGCTTTGACCGCCTCGACCAGATCACCCAGCGATTGGTACGGGCTGTCGGCGGCCACGGCCAGTATGCCCGGATCAATCCCGATAGCGCCGACAAATCGCACCTGATCGGCAGTCATGCCAGCATAGGCGTTCTGCGCCAGACGGGTGCTGGTCGCCGACGACGCTGCCACGATCAGGTCGGCATCATCGTTGCGGTCGGTGACCACATGGGTAAAGGCCAGGCCGCCGCCGCCACCGGGCATGTTGGTAACCTGTACAGGTTTATCGACCGCGCCGATGTCGTACAGGATCTTGCCGATCTGACGGCAGGTGAAATCCCAGCCGCCGCCGGGGTTGGCCCCTGCGACGCATTCCGTGGCCTGCGCCGGAACCGCGAAAGTCATCACGGCCGCGGTCGCCAGTGCAGCCTTTGCTGCGAATAGTTTGCTTAATTTCACTTCAGTTCCTCCCTAAAAGATGAGCCGGAGGGTAGACAAGTTGTTGCGATGCTGGCAACATTATATAAACGTAGTTGCGCAGAGTGGAACAAATGAAGCAGGCCCGCGTCGAGTCCGTCGAAAAGGCGTTGTCAATTCTCGAAGCTTTCTCGACAGAACGACAAATGTTGACGTTGACGGAAATCGCTTCGGAAACAGGGCTTCACAAAAGTAACATCAGCCGCCTTGCGGCGTCTCTGGAACGATATGGCTATCTGAAACGCGGTCCAGACAGGCGTTTTCGTCTTGGGCCAGCATTGTGGCGGCTTGGCGGATTGTACCGCCTGAATTTCGAACTCGGCGAATCCGTGCGCCCCGCCTTGCGCAAACTTGTTGGCGAAACCGGCGAGACGGCTTCGTTCCATGTTCCCGATCAAGATGAGCGGGTATGCCTGTATCGTGAGAATTCACCCGATCCGGTACGGCACCACCTTGAAGAGGGCACGCGCCTGACCATGCGTTCAGGAGCGTCAGCTCATATTTTGGCTGCCTACTATCTGGGCAACAGTGCCGCAAAAGCGCGTCTCGCGGCGGACGGAAGCTGTATTTCGCAAGGCGAGCGGAATCCCCATGTCTCGGCTGTCGCTGCTCCGGTCATAGACGCGACCGGACAGTTTTACGGGGCTCTCGCGGTGTCTGGGCCGCGCGAAAGGTTTGACTATGAAGCACTTACCAAGGCACGTGCCGCCGTTGTGTCGACTGCGAGAGCCTTGGGCCAAGCCCTGGCTTGAACAAGCCCCGATTTAGGGTGGCCTGAAAGGCAATTCAGCCATTTCCGTTGACGAATTCACCGTCAGAGGTGCGAGTGACCGTTATTCCTGCTGCAGCACAGCAAGGATCTTCGCTGTAATTTTATGACGAAAGTTCTGCGAGCGCGCACAGCGAGAGAACCGAATTCACAGGATGGCTCTTTCCGGGCGTTAGCTGCGTTTTGCACCAAGGTCCGGTTCAGCGGGGTGATCTGAGCGGTGTGGTGTTTTAGGATGGCCGCCATCGTATAACGCTGCCTGCGTCTCGCCGTTATCCCACTGATACAGCAGACCGATTTCTTCGCCAGTCTTGATACACGTAATGCGACCGATGGCTTCGGCCGTCGTGCGAACACTCTCAAGTTCGGGCAAAACTAGCCCCTCTCGTTAAACAGTTCCTTGGGAGCGATGTCGAGAGCATGGGCAATCCGCTCCAGAACATCGATCGATGCTGAGAATTTCGCGAGTTCGATCTCGCTGATGTAGCTACGATCCAGGTCGGCAGCTAATGCTAATTGTTCTTGGCTCAACCCTCTGGAATTTCTTAGATTCCGGATATTTAACCCTACTTGTTCCCGTAATTTCATGGCCTGTATTCGGCCAGATCACAAGAACCGCTCTACGGAATATATTCCACAAAACGCGCGCGAACATCATAAACCCTATGCTCGCATATGGTGTGAAGGTTGAGGTTGGAGCTAGTGTATCAATAATGCAGTAATGTAGTCAGAAGGCATTTATTGATATGTGGTGCAGACTTATCAGAAATTTGAGCGCCGGAGCTGTCGTGGCTCTTCTTTCAACCGTGGCCCCGCAGGCGGCAAAGGCCTATCAGGTCGATTGCGCCATTCTGCTTTGCCTGGCCGGTGGTTGGCCCGCGTCAGCAGAATGTGCCCACGCCCGAGCAGTGTTTATCCGCCGGATCACGCCCTGGCCGATTGAGCCGCCGTTGCAAATCTGGCGCTGCCCGATGGGGGTTTCTGAGCGCGCGCCGTTGCAAAGTATTGCCCCTAAAGTCTGGGAGGCCAGCAACCAATCAAGTCAGACGCTTGGCCAAGTCATCCTGGCTCAGGTGGTCGAAGACGGTGCCGATATCGACATCAGTGGTCTGGAATTCGATTTTGTGCGCTCGATCCGTGTTTGGGATGTTCGGCACTACAGCCATCGCGAACGTGGCCGCGACGATGATTGTTCTGAGAGTTATAACATGCGCCTCGGGACCTACGGCACACAAGGCGAATTTGGCTGGCAACGCACGACACCAACGGCCGCCCCGCAATGGGTTCTGCCGTCACGGCGCTGTTCGTCGTCAAGCTGGCGTCGCGGGGTCGGTGTCGAATGGGAAGATCACGAAGGCAACCATGGATATGAGTGGGTGGCCTACTAAGGCTATTCGCCGATGTCCTTCATACGTTCCGCGATATCGCCCGCAATGCGCTCATACAGGGCGGCTTGCTTATCTCTGGGAGTTCCGGGCTTCGGGTTCCTTCTGCGGATGCGTTTGGCGAGCCAAAACAACAGTCGCGCGGCGGGGTCGTCCAGTTTTTCCGGCACTGGGGCCGGATAGTTTTCTTCGAGTAGGGCAACGACCTCAGCATTCATACTGCGATGGTTGGCCTCGGCTGCGAGGCGTATTCGATCGCGCAGGCCGTCTGGCAGCCGCACGATGAATTTATCCTGATTTTGAGAGCTTTGTTCTGGCATGGTGGCACTGTGCCATAAAAAGCGATTGACGCAATAGTGGCTAAATGCCACTAGTTGAATATGGTTTCAACCTGGAGGCGTTTCATGAACAGTCGTAAACCAATGCAGCTTCGGCTTCCGCAAGAGCTCAAGGAGTGGATCAAAGCGGAGTCCGATCGCAATGGAAACTCCCAAAATTCAGAAGTGATCCGCGCCATTCGCGCGGCGAAAGACAGACGTTCTACGCGCGGAGCAATCGGAAATATCAATATGGATCAGGGTGATAATGCGCGTTGTTAACGAGGTGAGAGAGGTGTCGATAAGATGACCAAAGCTAGTGCACAGACAAAGGCGAAGCAGGCAGCCTCGGCCTTCATCCGTGAGGCGCGGGAGGCAGGCTGGCAGCGCGCGAAGTTCGAGATTAAGCCTGACGGCAGCGTCATCGTCGATGCCAACATGGTCGCGCCAGAGGCAGCCGACGACTTTCTCAATAGTGACTTGAGAATGGGCGAATGACCCGAAAGAGCCTGCCAAAATACGTCTATAATGACAGGGGCTACCTACGGTTCATGCGGCGTTCACGCGGTATCTCGGTCATGATGCACGAGGAAGCGGGCACGCCGGAATTTTGGGATCATTACAATCGCCTGCTGAAGGGAAAACCAGCGCCAGCGCCGGTGAAACGCAATTTTGAGGCGTTGATTCTTAGCTACTACGAGAGCGACGCCTACAAGAAGCTGAAGCCCCGTACGAGATCCGACTATCGGCGCTATATCAGCCACATTCGTGAGATCTGGGCCGACAAAGACCCGGCTAGGATCGAAACCCACCACATTTATGAACTGCACCGGGCAAATGCGGATCACTGGCGGCAAGCCAACTATCTTGTCCAGGTCATGGTCGTCTTGATGAATCACGCCCGGTTGATCGGCTTCATCAAGAAAGAGCACGGCAATCCGGCGAAGGGCATTCCGCTCTTCAAACAGCAGAGTGATGGCTGGGAACCTTGGCCAGATGATGTTCGTGAAGAGTTCGAAGTGCTGGCTTCAAAGCGGGCGCGGCTGGTCTATGAGCTTTGCGTTGGTACAGGCCAGCGTATCGGCGATGTAGTGAAAATGAAGTGGGCACACTTTTCCGACGCAGGGTTCGATTTCACTCAGGGTAAAACCGACAAGCCGCTGTGGATCCCGCTTACCGACCGGCTGAAGGCCCATCTCGACGGAATTGCGCGAACAGACGGCACTGTTGTGACCGACGCGAAGGGTCGACCAGTGAGCTACCGTATAGTCGCCGAGGAAATGCGTGCCATCAAAAAGAAGATGAAGCACGAGAAGGCGAGCTACTACAAAACGCACGGGCTCAGAAAAAACGCAACGATCGAGCTTTATCTGGCTGGATGCGATGACGAGATGGTCAAAGCTGTCACCGGTCATTCAGGCGTTGAGATGCTGAAAAAATATGGCGGGCCGATCCGGCAAAGAGAGCTGGCGAAGCGCGCCCAAGAGGCAAGAAATCAAATGGAACGAAGCAAGACCGAAACGTGAAAGTTTCAACGCTTGTTTCAAAAATGGCAGTGAAGGAGAAGGGGAATGACGCAAGTCATTGATTTTATTGGAGGCGAGTACCGGAATCGAACCGGTGTACACGGATTTGCAATCCGCTGCGTCACCACTCCGCCAACTCGCCTTTTTAAGCAATATCAATAACTTGCCGTGGTGTGAGGGGCGTTCTATCAGCTTTCAGGATGAACGTCCATAGCCTTGAGGGCGATTATTTCTGTCTTGTTTGGAAATTTGACAATACCCCAATGGTACGTTTTTGCCGCGCCCGGAAATGCAATCTGGCCCGTTGCTGCAGGCAGGCGGATGTGGCAAAAGCCAGATAACAGTCTGATAAGGAATGAGCGATCACATGACAGATTTCGCAGCCCGGCGCCTTACGATGGTTGATACTCAGGTCAGGCCCTCGGATGTGACCAAGTTCCCTATCATTGATGCGATGCTGAGCGTTGCGCGCGAAAATTTCGTGCCGGATGCGCAACGTGAGGCAGCCTATGTTGGTGATCTGGTCGAGTTGGGTGATGGACGTTGTCTGCTTGAGCCCAGGACGCTGGCTAAGATGTTGGACGCAGTCAACATTTCCAATGATGAAGTGGTGCTGGATATCGCTCCGGGGCTGGGTTACTCAACCGCAATTGCCGCGCGAATGGCAGAGTTGGTTGTGGCAGTGGAATCCGACCCGGCATTGGCGGCCGAAGCTCAGACGCTTCTGATGGAAGCTGACGTAGACAACGCTATTGTTCATGAAGGACCGCTTGAACAAGGCGCGGTTGAGCATGGACCCTACGATGTGATCATGATTCAGGGTGGGGTCGAGCAGCTTTCAGACACTTTGCTGGATCAACTCAAGGATGGGGGCCGGATCATTTGCCTGTTCATGGAGGGTGATCTTGGCACGGTTCGTATGGGTCTCAAGTCCTCAGGCCGTGTCTCGTGGCGATTTGCATTCAATGCTAGCGCACCGATTTTGCCCGCATTTTGCGCTGAGTGTGCATTTTCGCTATAGTTGGCAATAGAAGTATTTTGATGCCTTGATTACTTGAAAACACCGGCGCAAACTGCGCTGGTGGTTGCGTAATTTCGATTTGAGAGGACTTAGTTATGCGCGGGATGACGACAGGAAAGCTGGTCAAAGGCCTGACTTTGGCTGCTGGTGTTGCATTAAGTGTGATGCCCGGAAGGTCGGTTTGGGCAGATAATCTGACCGATGCATTCATCGGCGCGTATAACACCAGCGGCCTGCTTGAGCAGAACCGTGCCTTGTTACGCGCAGCGGATGAAGATGTCGCCATTGCGCTCTCAGCGCTGCGTCCGATCATCAACTGGACCGTGCGGGTGAGCCGGGATTACACGCGCACCAATACGAGCAGCTTGATCACGACGCGCGAGCCTTCGAGCTTTTTTTCCGGTCTCACGCTGAGCCAGTTGATCTATGACGGTGGCGCTTCCATCCTTGGCAAGCAATCGGCGCAGGAAACTGTGCTATCCACCCGTCAGTCTCTTATTGATATTGAACAACAAATCCTGATCAGAGCCGCGAACGCCTATCTAGGTGTTCTGCTGCAGGAAGAAACGGTTGCGATCCGCCAGAACAACGTGGAAGTGTCGGCGGAAGAACTGCGCGCATCACAGGATCGCTTTGAAGTAGGTGAGGTTACACGTACCGACGTTGCCCTGTCCGAGGCACAATTGGCCAGCTCTCAGGCTGATTTGGCGGTCGCACGTGGTAACCTGAGCATTGCTCAGGCTGAATACGTAAACGCCGTTGGCAAGACACCTGGGCGGACGGCTGGTCAGCCAAGGCTGCCCAACCTGCCGCGTTCAGAGGCGGATGCGGTGAATTTGGCTCAGCGGAACCACCCTGCGATTCTTTCCGCACAGCATCAGGTGCGTGCGCTGGACCTGATCGTGCAGCAGCAGCGTGCAAATCTGGGTCCGAATGTCAGCCTGAATGCGGATGCGGGCATTACCGAGAGCTACGACAATGACGATTACATCAACGATGCGACGATCTCACTGAACTTCAATCAGCCGATCTATTCCGGTGGCGGTCTGGCGGCAGCGGTGCGTCGTGCGATGGCAACTCGTGATGCGTCGCGTGCCAACCTTCTGAACGTTCAGAAAGACATCACACAAGGTGTTGCCGATCGCTATGCTGCGTTTCAGGCGGCAACTGCAAGCCTGCGGGCGTCAACAGAACGGGTTCGTGCTTCGCAGGTGGCGTTTGACGGTATTCGTGAAGAAGCAACGTTGGGTGCACGGACGACCTTGGACGTCCTGAATGCCCAGCAGGATTTGCTGGACGCGCAATTGGCCGAGGTAGCATCCCGGACCGAGCGGTCGCGGGCTGCATATGAACTGCTGCAAGCCCAGGGGCTGTTGACGGCAGAGCGTTTGGGTCTTGCAGTGCAGATCTATGATCCGACCCTGTATTACAACCTCGTGAAAAAGGCGCCGTCGCAGGTCAGTAAGCAAAGCCGCGATCTGGATCGAGTGCTCAAGGCATTGCGCCGCGACTAAAGGGCATCGCTACCTGTTGTGGCGCTGGCTCAGATTGGCTACAATCGGGCCTAGGTTAGAGCGGTAGAAAATAATGTCAGATCGTGTTGTAAGCGCCAATATTCAGGACGTTCTTTCGTCGGTTAAGCGAATGGTCGACGAGGACGCGCATGACGAATCAGAATTCATATTTGTTCCGACGGCCCCGGCTGCCAAGCCGGGCCGGTTGGTTTTAACGGATGCGCTGCGCGTCAGCAATGAACCGCTGATCGCCAAGAAGGCCGCGCCCTTGAAACTGATGCCCCAGCATAGCGCGGGTGACAGTACCCCAAAGCAGGCCGCAAATGCGCCAAGCAACCCTGCCGAACCGATGCGGCTGCAACCCAGCGATATTGTGCGCGCTGGTGATGTCGACGCCAAGGCAGACGCACCAAAGCGCGACCTAGCGGGAAGCCTCAGCGCCAAGATTGAAGCTTTGGAAGCTGCTATCGCGCGCACCGAGGATCAGTGGGAGCCCGATGGCGAGAGCGATGACGACTACTCTGGCACCAAGACGCAGGCTGTTGAATGGCCGGCAGACAGAGCTTTTGCGCAGTCTCAGGCGGCTGAACCAAAATCCGAAGCCACATTTATTCGCGACCCGGAGGTGGTGGAAGATATGGCACAGAAGCCGACCGATGCGACAATCGGAGAAGAGGAATTGCGCGAACTCGTCGCCCAGATCGTCCGGGAAGAGCTGCAGGGCGCGCTGGGCGAACGGATCACGAAAAACCTGCGCAAGATGGTTCGGCGTGAGATCACGCGGGCGATCGCCGCAGCGGATGTTGACTGAGGTCTAAATGGTGCGTGGCGTCTGCGCCATCGCGAGAAGCAGATCCAGATCCATATGCTGTTCCAGATGGTCAGCAAGGTCGTCCAGCACTTGTTCGACGCCGTCTTCGTAAGCTGTTTCCGATGTCACGCCCAGCTCTGCCAGATAGCTGGCGCGAAACGTGTCCGAGGTGAAAATCCCATGCAGATAGCTGCCGCGTATGCGCCCATTGGCGCTGGCGGCACCTTCCGGGCGACCTTCGATCTGCAGCCAGGCCCGAGCGCAATCCGGGCCATCAGTACGGCCCATGTGGATCTCATATCCGCTGACGGGTTCATGACCGGGCAGGGCGGTTGCTGAGCGCAGGATAACCTGCTTTTCTCCGGCCATTGTGGTGCTGACATCCAGCAATCCCAACCCTTCGACCTGACCGGGGCGTCCATCGACGCCATCGGGGTCCGAGATGGTTTTGCCCAGCATCTGATAACCCCCGCACAGGCCCAGAACATGACCCCCGCGGCGGACATGGGCATAAAGGTCGATATCCCAACCCTGCGCCCGGAAATAGGCCAGATCGCCGATTGTAGACTTGCTGCCCGGCAACAGCACCAGATCAGCATCTCCGGGCAGGGGACGGCCTGCTGGGATGATCTGGACCGTAACGCCCGGTTCGGCGGAAAGCGGGTCGAGATCGTCGAAATTGGCCATCCGCTCAAGCTGAGGCACAGCGATCTTGCATGCCCCTCCGGTATGAGAGCGGATGTCCATCATGTCTTCTGCCGGCAGCTTCCATGCATCATGGAACCAGGGCACCACGCCCATACAGGGCCAGCCGGTCCGGGATGCGATATCGTCGCGCCCTTCATCGAACAGGGAGACATCGCCTTTGAAGCGGTTGATGGCAAAACCCCGGATCATCGCAAGGTCCCCGGCCTCCAAGACGGCTTGCGTCCCCACGATCTGAGCGATCACGCCACCCCGATGAATGTCGCCCACCAGAACCACCGGAACCTGTGCGGCACAGGCAAATCCCATATTGGCGATGTCACCCTTGCGCAGATTAGTTTCTGCCGGACTACCCGCGCCTTCGATCAACACCAGATCAGCGTCGCTGCAAAGCCTTTCAAAGCTTTCCAGAGCTGCCCCCAGCAGCTTGGACTTGTCCTTGCGATAATCGCCCGCTTTCATCGTGCCTGCGCGCTGGCCCTGAAGAATGATCTGCGCGCCGGTATCGGTTTCGGGTTTGAGCAGGATTGGGTTCATATCCGTATGCGTCGGTCGTTTGGCCGCCCGCGCCTGCAGGGCTTGCGCGCGCCCGATTTCGCCGCCGTTTTCCGTAACAGCGGCATTGTTCGACATGTTCTGCGGCTTGAACGGAGCCACGCGCAACCCGCGTCGCGTATAGGCACGGGCCAACCCGGCCACCAAAACCGATTTGCCGACATTGCTGCCGGTGCCTTGAATCATGATGGACCGCGCCATGGCCTGTCTCCTATGCTCGGGCGCAGATGACCTGATTTAAGGCCAAAGGAAAAGCCCCATATGAATACGCCTGCGCATCTTTTGATCGGTGCTGCTGTTTTTGCGCGCCCAGCCCGGGGCGCGACGCTATGGGCAGCTCTGTTTGGGTCCTTGTTGCCGGATTTGTCGCTATACCTGATGGCCGGCGTTTCGCTGCACATCCTGAACATCCCGGCACAGGTGGTGTTTGATCAGCTTTACTTTTCACCCGCGTGGCAAACCGTATTCGCCATCGATAACTCGTTCATTTTGTGGGGAGTGGCACTTGCACTCGGGTTGTGGCGCGGCTGGCACCTGCTGACCATTGGCGCATCCGCAGGGATACTTCATTTGGTGATGGATTTCTTATTGCACGCAGGCGATGGCCGACCGCAGTTCTGGCCGATCAGTTCATGGGTCTTTCACAGTCCGATCAGCTATTGGGACAGCACACATCATGCAGCTTGGATCGCGCCGATCTCAGTGACGATTTGCATTGCCGCCTATGTGGTGCTTTGGCAGCGCGGCCTGTCGGTTTCGGCAAAACTGTTCTTTGCGCTGTTACTGGCGGCCGAGCTTTGGGTGGCGTGGCAATGGATCATGTATTTTTGATCTGACCAATCAGCCCAAAGAAAAACGCGCCCCGATGTCAGGGCGCGTTTTTTCAATCGGATGCGAGCGTCAATCAGGCCGCTTCGGCCTGCTGAGCCGCATTCCGGCGCTCGCTTTCTTCGCGGGACAGCGCGACAGACGTCCGCACACCGCGGCCAACAAATTCCATTAGCCCGCCAACAACCCGCTCATTCGGGTCGATGCCGGCGCACGATAGTACTTCGCGCCCATCGCGCGAACGTGCCCAACGGGCAATTTGTTCCGGTCCGTTGCCATACTTCTTGTCGTCGGCGATGGCATCATCCAGAGCAGCCAGTACAACGGCTGCGAAAAGTTTGCGTGCACGATTGCCTTGTTCGTTGTTAAAGGCAGTGCCGTCAACGAAATCTCTCATCTCGTCTTTCCTGTTTTTCTTGCTCTTGCAATTTTCGGCGTGACGGTCCTTATGACCTATTACATGCGATTCGGATACACCTAAAATGCATAGTTGCGTTGCGTCATTTGCATGGCTCGCTGCAGGTGCAGCACTAGGTTTCGTTGTCTTGTCAGGTGTAGTCACGCCAGATATAGGGACGAGAACTGACGCATCAACCGTTTGTGAAGGATTTAAGTCATGCCCAAGATAAATGGGAACGAAATTCGCCCCGGCAATGTGCTTGAGCATAATGACGGACTGTGGGCGGCGGTCAAAGTGGATCACGTAAAGCCCGGCAAAGGCGGCGCTTTTGCCCAGGTCGAGCTGCGCAACCTGCGCAATGGCTCAAAGCTGAACGAACGCTTCCGTTCGGCCGACAAGGTCGAACGCGTGCGCCTTGAGCAGAAGGATCAGCAGTTCCTGTACGAATCCGATGGCATGCTGGTGTTCATGGATTCCGAGACCTACGAGCAGATCGAACTGCCTTCGGAACTGCTGGGTGAGCGCCGCCCGTTTCTGCAGGACGGCATGACCATCGTAGTGGAGTTTTATGAAAGCGAGGCGCTGAACGCCACGCTGCCCCAAAAAGTGACCTGCAAGATCGTCGAGACCGAGCCGGTTGTGAAGGGTCAGACTGCGGCGAACTCGTTTAAGCCAGCGGTTCTGGACAATGGCGTCAAGGTCATGGTGCCACCTTTTATCGGGCAGGATGAGATGATCGTAGTGAATACCGAGACTATGGAGTATTCCGAACGCGCGTAAGCGGACGATAGTTCGGTGCAAAAGGGTCGCTCTGCGGCCCTTTTTTAGGTCCGAATGCGATAGCGCTCGGGATGATCTCCAAACAGCTCCAGCATCAGTTCGTACTTGATGCGATTGGCGCTGACCTGTCGGTAGAACGCGATCAAGAAAGCGGTCGGGCCTTGAATGCGTCCGAGACCGCTTATCGCGGCCACGACTGTGCCGACATCGGTTTTACCCTGCAACACCAGCCAGCCGCCCAGCATCAGAATCCCAACAGTCCCTGCGCCATTGATGACACTCAGCAGGAACTTGGCCGAGAGTTTCCAGATGAACATCTTGCGGCGGGTCTCGAATATCTCGTCAAACTGTTTCTCAATCGCTCGCGATGCCGCCTCGATATCCTCGTGCGTCAAGCGGTCGGTCGCGCTGCGCAGGATTCGAACACGCTCGGCCACGAAGATGTTCACTTTTCGCTGAGAGGCCAGAACGATAATGATCTGCGGAACGATCATGGAAAGTGCGATCAAGCCCAGCCCCGGTTGGGTGGAAGAGATGTAGCCGATTACGCTGATCAATGTGCCGATTTGCACTACAGGATCGGAAAACGCACCGCCTGCGAACTTGCCCAGCTCTTCCGCCTCAGCAGATACGGCCGTTGTCATCGTGCCCGAACGAAGGTCTTGCCCCTCTTCGCTGAGATCGATTGATCGGGCAAGCAACCGTCCCCGGATCAGTCGGATGATGTCCTCGCCCAGCGTTCCAGAGCGATACCCGAGCACCCATTTCAACGTAAGGCTCAACAGGATGACGCCCATCATCCCGGCGCCCAGCAACAGCAGGCGATCCACTTCGATGCTATCAGATGTCAGGTGATTGACGATGTCGCGCTGGAACTCAAGCGGAGCAGCCGCCAGCGCAGCCACCGCCAATGACAGCAGAATAAGGATGATTTGCCGTCCGGCGCTGACACGCCATATCGCGGTATAGAGGCGAAACATGCACGTATCCCGTTAGGCCAATTGCAGTCAGTGATAGCGCGCGGCCCGGCAGCGTCAAATACGCAAACAGTTTCAAAAGAATGGGCGTGCCGGTTCAGCAACAAAATCAACCTGGCAGTTTTAGCGTCGCGCCACCCGCCTGCATGTCGTCCCCCGCGCGATCCAGCCGAAGGTATGCGATCGCCTTTCCGCCAGACTGTGTAAACAACACCCCGGCGGGTTTACCACTGGAGTGAATCTCGGTCCCGACCGGAGCGGTGCCCGCGATCTCGACAACGCGCAGACTTTTGCGCAACTCGGTCTTGTGCTTCATGCGCGCGGTGACCTCTTGTCCGACATAGCAGCCCTTCTTGAAGTCCAAGCCATTCAGCGCCTCGAACCCGGACTCAAGAATATAGCTGTCTGGCGTCAGTTCGATGCTGGTTTCGGGGATACAGTGACGGACGCGTATCGCATCCCAGTCCGTACCGTCATCACCTTCCGGAGCGGTAGAATAAGCGCGCCATCCCAGATCAGGATGCCGCGGGTCGGGTAGGGCGCCTTCGGGCGCGGGGCCGGTGCCGCGTTGTACGTTCAGGTCGGTCTGGTCGATGGTCACATCTGCACGCAGCTTGTACATCGTCAGTCGTTTGGCAAGCCCGTCGGCCAGCACTTCGGCCACATCCAGCAGCACCGACTCACCGTCTCGTTTGAGAAAGAAGTCAGCCAGGTACTTGCCCTGTGGGGTCAGAAGGGCGGCGTAGACCAGCCCGTCGTCCAGCCGCTGCACGTCATTTGTGATCAGCCCCTGCAGAAAGCTATCAGTATCCTTGCCGGTCAGGCGCAGAATGCGGCGATTGGACATGGGTTGATCCTCGTCAATTCGTCTGGCTTCGTGATATAGGAAATCGCGCCGCCATGACCAGAGGGTTTCAGACGTGTCCGCCCCGATCAGCATCGTGATTCCGACCCTTAACGCGGGGCATTCCCTGCCGGGAACGCTGCAGGCTTTGATGGAAGGGCTTCATTCGGGCCTGATCCGAGAGTTAATCGTGACCGATGGCGGCTCAGAGGACCCAACACTTGAGATGGCGGATGAAGCCGGAGCCATGATCGTAACAGGTCCGGCGTCAAGGGGAGGGCAGTTGCAAAGGGGGTGTGCCAAAGCATCTGGCGACTGGCTGCTGATCCTGCATGCCGACACCGAGTTGCAGTCAGGCTGGAGCGCCATCGTGGCAGAGCATCTGCGTTCGCACAGGCCAGCAGCCTTCCGATTGCGGTTTCGCGTCAGTGGGATTGGTGCCCGCTGGGTTGCTGGTTGGGCCAACCTGCGTAGCAGAGTGTTTGGTTTGCCCTACGGCGATCAGGGGCTGTTGGTACGCCGCAGGGATTATGACTCTGTCGGAGGATTCCCAGATCAGCCACTGATGGAGGATGTCGCCTTGATCCGCGCTTTGCCGCGCCCGGTGCTGTTGAAAGCAGACGCGGTTACGAGTGCGGAACGCTATATCCGTCAGGGTTGGTTTCGGCGGGGCGCGCGGAACCTTTGGACTCTGGCGCGGTACTTTCTGGGGGCTGATCCGCATCTGCTGGCGCAGTCGTATCGGCGTTGAAAGCTGTGCGTAGCTCAACGATGGATTTGCCCAGACGGAACGGTGCAGCAAAGCTTACCAGACATAGGGCAATGATCTGCAGTACCAAAATATGCGCATTCGCCTGCAGATATTCCCATTCATCCTTGAGCTTGCCGACCTGTTCGATCAGATCGTCATAGCTTTGGGCCAGGATCAGATAATCACCGGCAATCGCAGGCACCTTGCGCCGCATGTTGTCAATAGCGGTTTGTGTATCATCGTCCAGAGATGTGAAGACGAGAAATTGATCGATGCTGAAGGCATCCGCTTTCGCGGCCATCTCGCGGGCCTCATCCATGTCATCACTCGACGTGCGGCCGAATAGAAAATGCAGGCCTTGAAGCGGGGCTACTTCGTTCGTGACCGCGATGAACAACGGTAAATCGGCATTGCTTGCGGTTGAGGCGGACAGAAACTCTACCTTTTCGCACAAAACAGCTGTATCCGGGTCGTAAGCGGGGTCACAGAACCTCAGCCGAAACCGCGCGGCATCACGGTCGAATGCAAGCGTGGCGGCATAAGCAACGTCGATCTGCCGGTCCAGCCGCGAACTGTCCGAGGTGTAAAGACCGGCCAACACGGCGACCAGTGCACCGATCCCACCCAATACGACCCAGACCAGATCCGCCAGTTTCCATGCCCGATGCCCTGCAGGTTTGCGGAAAAGAAATCCTGTGCCAAACAGGCCGATCATAAAGGCCAGTATCAGCAGAGGTAATTGGTTTTCAGCGATGAATGTCATACGCCGGAGTGTACGGTCTGCGCAGCGTCTGACAACAGGGCTCACGCGCAGTTGTACCTTATGAAACGTCGCTACCTGACGTCAGGACCCCGAGCTTTGGCCGAACTTGCGAAACAGCTTCGTCCGGTCAAAGGCCTGCTCTAACTCGTCCGTGCGCTGCTTGACACTGTCCCAGAGACGTTCCTGCATTTCGGCAATGGCGCATTCCAATAGCACCATTAGCGAAGTCATGGAATCCCAGGCCGAAGGCACTGCGATCCTTACCGCAAAGGTGTGTTTCGCCAGCCGGTGGATGGGGGATCGCCATTGATCCGTCAGCAGGACAACCTCGGCCCCGCGTTCATGGCAAAGCTGCCCGATCAACAAAGTAGTGTTCTCATAACGCCGCACATCCAAGGCCACCAGCACGTCGCCTTCGCGCACTTCGAGCAGATCGTGAGTCCACGACGCTGCATCTGACAGCAGCTTCACATCAGGACGGATCATCTGCAGGTGGAGGTAGAGATATTGCGCCAGGGTCCCGGTTATGCGTCCGCCGGTGATGAAAACACGCCGTTTAGGATCGCAAAGCATACGGCAGAAACTGTCAAACTCATCCGGGTCGACCTCATCAATCGAACGCCGCTGGTTCTCAAGCGCTTGGCGGGAGTAGCGGTTGAGAATGTGTTCTTCAGGTAAGTCATTCTGCCAGACATCCCGTTTGGCGACGGGCCCCGAGATCATCTCTTTCACTTCGCTGCGTATCGCGGACTGAAACTGCGGATAGCCATCAAAGCCGGTTTTCTGAAGCATCCGCGCAACCGTGGCGGTCGAAACCGAGGCGATACTGGCCAGCTCGGTAATGCTGCCAAGCCCTGCCATGGGGTAATCATCCAGCAGCACGTTGACCAACTGCCGCTCGGTCGGTGTCATCATTTCGCGATGCGCAAGGAGCCTTTCTGTCACTCGCACGGAATACTCCTTTCCCTTTCTACCCATGTTTATGTGGAAAATTTGACAATGCAATCTGACTTGGGGAATTTTATACAGGAAATTTATTGACAGGTTAAGAACCTCTGTGGAATTTTTTCCAAATGGAATCACGTAGCGCCACTCTCACCTCTGCTCAGCTTGATTTCGGTCCTGTCGTTCACATCGACGACGCGCCGGAAGAGCCTTCGGTTGTGGTGGTGTGCGAACACGCCTCGCATCGTATCCCGGACGGACTGGGGGACATGGGGCTAAGTGCCGAGGCACTGCGCAGCCATATCGCGTGGGACCCGGGCGCGCTACCGGTTGCACAGGCACTGGCCCAGCAGTTGAACGGCGTGCTGGTGCATGGTGGGGTGTCGCGGCTGGTTTATGACTGCAACCGCCCTCCCGAAGCAGCCGATGCTATGCCGGAATGCAGTGAAGACACACCAATCCCGGCGAACCTTGAACTGAGCGCCAATGCGCGTCAGCAGCGGATCGAAGGCGTATATGTGCCGTTTTGCCAAGGGCTGGAGGATGTTCTGATCCGTCATCACCGCACGCTAAAACTCATGGTGACGGTTCATAGTTTCACGCCGATATACCGCGGAACACCGCGCGATGTTGAGCTTGGTTTGCTGCATGGCCAGGACGCCCGCTTTGCCAAGGCGATGTTGGCCAGCGCCGCGCACGAGCTGCCCCTGGTTACTCGATTGAACGAACCCTATTCGGCGGCAGACGGGGTGGCGCACACTTTGGATCTTCACGCAGCGCCCAACGGATTGTTGAACGTCATGATCGAGATCCGGAATGATCTGATTCAGACGGCCGAGCAGCAGCGGGTCATGGCCGATTGTCTGGCCCCGTGGATCAATCGTACCATTGCTCCGTTTTGTAGCGGGGTGGGCGAATGATCAAGGCAATGTCAGCATATGTGCGTGTAGTCGATGCGGTGAACTACCGGATCGGGCGGGTCATGATGTGGGGCCTGTTCGTGATGATGGGCATCCTGCTGTGGTCCTCGATCTCGAAGACCTTCTTTCTGCCTTCGCTCTGGACGCTAGAAATGGCGCAGTTTGCGATGGTGACTTATTACATCATGGGGGGTCCGTATTCGATCCAACTGGGTTCGAACGTGCGAATGGATCTGTTTTATCATAATTGGAGCCATCGCCGGAAAGCCTGGTTCGATGCCTTCACGGTACTGCTGCTGATCCTTTATCTGGGTGTAATGTTCTACGGTGGGCTTGGATCCACGGCGTACAGCCTGGGCTATTGGGGTGATGAGCCTGTCGCCTATTTCACAGGCCTTCTGACCGGCAGCGAAGAGGTCGGACGGCTTGAACGATCCTCCACCGCGTGGCGGCCATACATCTGGCCGGTCAAGGCGATCATGGTCTTCGGCTTCTTCCTGATGCTGCTGCAGGCGATATCAGAATTTTTCAAAGACATTGCGCGGATCAACGGGCAAGAGATCGGGGCAGCGCGGGCATGAGCCAGGAATTTATCGCAATCTTCATGTTCGCTTCGATGATGCTGATGCTGTTCACCGGGCAGCGCGTCTTTGGTGCAATTGGTGCCGTCGCAGCCATTGCGGCACTGGCGCTCTGGGGGACAGGCGGGCAGGACATTCCGTTTTCGGCGGCGATGAAGCTGATGAAATGGTACCCGCTGCTGACCCTGCCGATGTTCATCTTCATGGGCTATGTCCTGAGCGAAAGTCGTCTGGCCGATGACCTCTATCGCATGTTCCACGTCTGGATGGGGCCGGTGAACGGTGGGCTTGCCATCGGCACCATCGGTCTGATGGTGCTGGTCTCGGCGATGAACGGGCTTAGCGTGGCCGGTATGGCCATCGGGGCGACGATTGCGCTGCCTGAACTGCTGCGGCGCGGATACGACAAGACCATGGTGACGGGGGTCATTCAGGCCGGGTCGAGCTTGGGAATTCTTGTGCCGCCCTCGGTAGTTCTGGTGCTTTATGCCATGATCGCGCGGCAACCCGTCGGTCAACTTTGGCTGGCAGGCATTGTGCCGGGGCTGCTGATGGCGTCTTTGTTCATCCTCTACATCTGGATTCGTTGCCGGCTTCAACCGCATCTGGGACCAGCGATGGAAGACGCGCACGAGGTCCCGAGGTCCGAGAAACTCCGTCTGCTCTGGGCCGGGGCACTGCCATTGATGATTTTCGCTGCGATGATGCTGCCGTTCGTGAACGGTTGGACCTCATTGGTAGAAAGTTCGGCCATCGGAGCGTTGGCGGCGCTTGTGGCGTCAGTCCTCAAACGTCGGATGACGTGGAAGATTTTCGAGGACTGTACCAAGCAAACCTTGGCCATCTCGTGCATGTTCATGTGGATCATCCTTGCGGCGCTGGGCTTCGGCGCGGTGTTTGACGGGCTGGGCGCGGTCAAGGCCATCGAGAACCTGTTCACCGAGCAGTTGGGGCTGTCACCGTGGCTGATCCTGATCCTGATGCAGCTCAGCTTTATCATCATGGGCACGTTCCTGGACGATACCGCAATGCTCGTCATCGTGGCGCCACTCTATGTGCCGCTCGTGGGGGCGCTTGGCTTCGATCTGATCTGGTACGGTGTACTTTACACCATCACCACCCAGATCGCGTACATGACGCCGCCCTTCGGCTATAACCTGTTCCTGATGCGCGCAATGGCTCCGCCAGAAATCAGTCTGCGCGACATCTACCGCTCAATCGTGCCCTTTGTCGGGGTGATGATCCTGGCGCTCGCAATAATCATGATATTCCCCGAGATCGCCTTGTGGCTGCCCGGGTATGTTTACGGAAACTAACCAGAAGGCCCGACACACGGGCACCCAAACTTAAACGGAGAGGAAATTGACATGACGACAAGACGTAAGTTTCTGAAAACTGCGGGGGTAGGGGTTGCGGCGGCACCTTTGGCAACGCCTGCACTGGCGCAAAGCACGATCACATGGCGGATGCAGACATATGCCGGTCCTGCACTGGCCGAGCATGTGATCGACCCGGCTATCAAGATGTTCAACCAGATCGCCGGTGACCGTATGCAGATCGAGCTGTTCTACGCCGATCAACTGGTCCCGACCGGAGAGCTGTTCCGCGCTATGCAGAAGGGAACCATCGACGCGGTTCAATCGGATGATGACTCGATGGCCTCGCCCACCGAAGTCACTGTTTTCGGCGGCTACTTCCCGTTCGCTTCGCGCTATTCGCTGGACGTGCCGGTGCTGTTCAACCAGTGGGGCCTGAACGAGATCTGGGATGAAGAGTATTCGAAGGTTGGCGTTAAACACATCAGCGCCGGCGCGTGGGACCCGTGTCACTTTGCGACCAAGGATCCGATCAATTCGCTGGAGGATATGAAGGGCAAACGCATCTTCACCTTCCCGACAGCAGGCCGGTTCCTCAGCCAGTTTGGCGTTGTTCCCGTCACGCTGCCGTGGGAAGACATCGAAGTTGCAGTTCAAACCGGCGAGTTGGACGGTATTGCCTGGTCGGGCATCACCGAAGACTACACCGTGGGTTGGGCGGATGTGACTAACTACTTCCTAACCAACAATATTTCGGGGGCCTGGGCCGGCCACTTCTTTGCCAATATGGATCGCTGGAACGAGCTACCGGAAGATCTGCAAACTCTGTTCAAGGTCTGCTGTGACCAGTCGCACTACTACCGCCAGTGGTGGTATTGGGGCGGCGAGGCCAACCTGCGGGTTAACGGTACCAAGATGCAATTGACGACCATCCCGGATGAAGAGTGGGCGACGGTTGAAGAAGCTGCTGTTAAGTTCTGGGACGAAATTGCTGCGGAATCCGAGACCAAGGCAAAGGTCGTGGATATCTTCAAGCGCTACAACGCCGAAATGCTCAAGGCCGGGCGGCCCTATCGTTACGGATAAAACACTGGACCGGCCCGTTCTTTCGCGGGCCGGTCGTTACAGGGACAAAGAATTTTCGTCGAAAATTCTCGCATATCACAGAGGTATTGCATGCTGACATTTGAGCATTTGAAGGCTGAGGTTTCGTCTGGCGAGATTGATACGGTATTGGTTTGTCTGGTTGACATGCAGGGCCGTTTGATGGGCAAGCG
>NZ_JBQFPA010000004.1:0-455101 GCF_056534105.1 Ruegeria sp. E5
GCGCCGCGCAATGCGCGGCGCCGGGCCCAAATTCCGAAAGTGGAATCGGCGCAGCCGATTCCATGTATCGGGTGCGGGAGTGTTCGCTCACCCGCAGTGCTTAGACCTGACGGACGGCACCTTTTGCGGCACTGGTCGTCAATTTGGCATAGGCTTTTAGCGCGGTGGACACTTTACGCTTACGTGGTGCAACGGGCTGCCAGCCCTTCTCGTCCTGCTCTTCGCGCCGCGCGGCCAGGTCTTCGTCGGAGACCGCCAGATGGATGCTGCGGTTGGGAATGTCGATTTCGATCGTGTCGCCGGTTTTCACCAAACCGATCTCACCACCTTCCGCTGCTTCGGGCGAGACGTGGCCGATTGATAAGCCCGAGGTGCCACCCGAGAAACGACCGTCAGTCAGCAGCGCGCAGGCTTTGCCCAGTCCCTTGGATTTCAGATACGAAGTCGGATACAGCATTTCCTGCATTCCCGGCCCACCACGCGGGCCTTCGTAGCGGATCACCACCACGTCACCTTCCTTGACCTTGCCGGTCAGGATGTCATTGACAGCCTGGTCCTGGCTTTCGCAGACATAAGCTGAGCCTGTGAATTTCAGGATGTTCTCATCCACACCCGCAGTTTTCACGATACAGCCGTCGCGCGCAATGTTGCCGAACAATACCGCCAGACCGCCATCCTGGCTGAATGCATGTTCTTTCGAACGGATCACGCCGCCTTCGCGGTCAGTGTCTAGCTCCTTGTAGCGGTTCGACTGGCTGAAGGCTTGTGTAGTACGCACGCCGCCGGGCGCCGCTTTGAATAGGTCCTGAGCCTTCGGGTTGTTGGCGACTTTGATGTCCCAGTTGGCAATTGCTTCGCCCATGGTGCCCGAATGCACTGTATGGCAATCCTCATGCAGCAAGCCTGCGCGGCTGAGTTCACCGAGGATCGAGAAGATGCCGCCAGCGCGATGGACGTCTTCCATGTGCACGTTTTCGATGTTGGGCGCGACTTTGCACAAACAGGGCACTTGGCGGCTCAGGCGATCCATATCAGTCATGGTGAAGTGCACTTCGCCCTCGTGCGCGATCGCCAACAAGTGCAGTACCGTGTTGGTCGATCCACCCATTGCGATATCCAAGCTCATGGCATTTTCGAACGCGTCGAACGTGGCGATTTCACGCGGCAGGAAGCCTTTCTCGTCCAGATCATAGTGGCGCTTGGTGATCTCGACGATGCGGCGACCGGCCTCTAGGAACAGCTCTTTCCGGTCGGCATGGGTGGCTAGAGTTGAGCCATTTCCTGGCAGCGCCAGTCCCAGTGCTTCGGCCAAACAGTTCATCGAATTCGCGGTAAACATGCCCGAACACGACCCGCAGGTAGGGCAGGCGTTTTCCTCGATGTGTTGAACCTGTTCATCGGTAAATCGATCATCCGCTGCGGCAACCATGGCGTCGACAAGGTCGATCTTCTTGGCGTCCAGATCGGCGATGTCGATCTTGCCCGCCTCCATAGGTCCACCCGAGACAAAGATCGCAGGGATGTTCAGACGCATGGCCGCCATCAACATGCCGGGCGTGATCTTGTCGCAGTTCGAGATACAGACCATAGCGTCCGCGCAGTGGGCGTTAACCATGTATTCAACAGAATCCGCAATCACCTCACGCGAGGGCAGCGAATACAGCATCCCGTCATGGCCCATGGCGATGCCGTCATCGACCGCAATGGTGTTGAACTCTTTGGCGACACCGCCAGCGGCCTCAACCTCACGCGCAACCATCTGTCCCAGGTCCTTCAGGTGGACGTGACCGGGTACAAACTGGGTGAATGAGTTGACGATGGCGATGATCGGTTTGCCGAAATCGTCGTCTCCCATACCGGTGGCGCGCCACAGGCCGCGAGCACCGGCCATGTTGCGGCCATGGGTGGAGGTTCTGGATCGGTACATTGGCATGATGCTGTATCCCTATTGCCCAAACTGCGATATTGGGTGTGTACGTTATAGCGCACGTATCATATGTACGTTATAACGCACAAGACAAATCGCAGGGCGCGGCTATGGAATCGGACGAACTAACGCTGAAACTAAGGGATGTGCGGGCGGCATCCGGGCTGAGCCTGTCAAAAGTCGCGGAACTCACCGGGGTCAGCAAAGCTATGCTGGGCCAGATCGAGCGTGGCGAATCAAGCCCGACCATCGCGACCCTGTGGAAGATCGCGAAGGGTTTCCAGCTCCCGCTGAGTGCTTTGATTGGTACTGCTGCAATGCGTGACACGACAGATGCCGATGTGTTCAGTACCGTGAGATTTCCAGGAAGCATCGAAGTCAAGATTGTCTTTCCCTTTGATCCCGCATTGGGGGCCGAAACATTTCATGTCGAGTTGTCACCCAATCAAAGCCACGAATCTCCGGCCCATGCAGCAGGCGTAACCGAAGAGGTTTTTGTTCTGAGCGGAGCTTTGGACGTGCTGCGAAATGGAAACTGGGTTCCGCTGCAATCCGGTCAAGGATTGCGATTTTCTGCGGATGTGCCGCATGGATACCGCGCTGGTGATCAGGGAGCTGCTTTTCTAAATATGCACCACTATTCGCAACCAGCGGAAGTTTCAGAATAGGAAAGCCCCATACAATGACCGCACTACTGGACAGTTTGACCGTCGTCGATGCCATCGGCTCATTCGGGGCTTTGATCGTTGTTGCGGCATATTTTGCGACCCAGATGCGAGTGATGAACTCGGAGGATCTGGCCTTTCCGCTGGTGAATCTTATCGGTTCGGTGCTGATCGTGTTCTCACTGCTGCAGAACTTCAATCTTGCGTCCATGCTGATCGAAGGCTTCTGGATTATCATCAGCGTTATTGGGATCATCCAGTATTATCGCCTGCGTCGTTTGCGATAAATCCAGTGTGGTCGGGACGCTAGCGCTATCCAGCCTTGAACCTGCATCCTGCCAAGTATAGGGAAAACCCAAGCTCGCTTAGGGGAGGCATAGATGCAGGACGATCCAAAAACCCTCGTTTCTACCGAATGGCTTGCCGCACATCTCAAGGATCCGGATCTAAGGATTCTGGATGGGTCGTGGTACCTGCCGCAGCAAGCGCGAGACGCCAAGGCAGAGTATGACGCTGCCCACATCCCTGGTGCGCGGTTCTTTGATATTGATGAGATATCCGACCATCGTTCCGACTTGCCGCATATGGCACCTCCGGTCGAGAAGTTCATGTCGCGCCTGCGCGCGATGGGCGTTGGCGATGGCCATCAGGTCGTGGTCTATGACGGTGCGGGGCTGATGTCGGCGGCGCGGGTCTGGTGGTTGTTCCGTCTGATGGGACAGGACAATATTGCCGTTCTGGATGGTGGACTGCCAAAATGGCAGTCCGAAGGGCGCGAGATCGAAGACCTGCCCCCCATTATTCGCGACCGTCATATGACGGTGCGGGTTCAGAACCACCTTGTCCGCGATGTGACGCAAGTTTCATCAGCCGCGAAGCTTGCGGATCACGAGATCATCGATGCCCGCTCGGCGGCCCGTTTCGTCGGGACCGAAGCTGAACCGCGCGAGGGGTTGCGCTCGGGTCATATCCCAGGCTCGCGCAACGTGCCTTTTGGAATGCTGTTGAACAAGAATGGCACGATGAAGTCGCCCGAGGACTGCCGCGCGGTTTTCGAAGATGCCAGCGTCGACTTATCGAAACCCGCGATCACATCCTGTGGCTCTGGTGTGACTGCCGCAATTCTCAGCCTTGCCTTGGAACGCATGGGCAAGAAAGACCACGCGCTATATGACGGCTCCTGGGCTGAATGGGGTGCCTTCCCAACCCTGCCCGTCGCAACCGGAGAGAACTGATGTTCGAGAACCTTAAACCGCAGCCAGCAGACAAGATTCTGGCGTTGATGCAGATGTACCGCGACGACCCACGTGATCAGAAGATCGATCTGGGCGTTGGTGTCTACAAGAACGCCGAGGGGGTCACTCCGGTGATGCGCGCGGTGAAAGCAGCTGAAAAGCGTATTCTCGAAGAGCAGGAGAGCAAGGCTTATACCGGTCTGGCTGGTGATCCAGCCTTTGCGGACGCGATGATCGACTTGATCCTCGGAACTTCTGTCCCGCGTGGCAACATTGCAGCCGTAGCCACCCCCGGTGGTACCGGAGCCTGTCGTCAGGCGTTTGAGATGATCCGTATGGCCAACCCCACCGCGCGTGTTTTCGTGTCGAACCCCACATGGCCAAACCATTTGTCGATCCTGAACTATCTAGGGATCGAGACAGTCCAATACCGTTATTTCGACGGAGAATCGCGTGGCGTCGATTTCGACGGTATGATCGAGGACCTGAAAACTGCCAATGCAGGCGACGTGGTTCTTCTGCACGGCTGTTGCCACAACCCAACGGGTGCCAACTTAAATATGGTGCAATGGCAAGAGGTCGTGAACCTGATCAACACGCGTGGCCTCGTCGCAATGATCGACATCGCCTATCAGGGCTTTGGCGACGGTCTGGAAGAAGATGCGCAGGCAACCCGTCTGGTAGCATCGTCAGTGAAGCGCTGCCTGATCGCGGCGTCTTGTTCGAAGAACTTCGGCGTCTACCGTGAACGCACCGGCCTGCTGATGGCGATCAGTGACGATCCGGCACAGACTGCACTGAACCAGTCTACGCTGGCATTTTTGAACCGCCAGAACTACTCATTCCCGCCTGATCACGGCGCGCGGGTGGTGACGACGATCCTGAATGACGATGCTCTGCGGGCAGATTGGGCGACCGAATTGGAAGATGTCCGCCTTTCCATGCTGGGCCTGCGTCAGCAACTGGCTGATGAGCTGCAGAGCCTTAGTGGATCGGATCGATTTGGATTTATCGCCCAGCATCGCGGCATGTTTTCGCGACTGGGTGCCGCGCCAGAACTGGTTGAAAAGCTGCGTGCCGATCACGGCATTTACATGGTCGGTGACAGCCGCCTGAACATCGCTGGTTTGAACGCCAATACTGTGCCCATTCTGGCGCAGGCGATTGTAGATGTCGGCGTCTGAGCGATATCTTTGAATGAAGGAAAACCCGGGCGCGAACGCCCGGGTTTTTTTTGTTTTTACTTGGTTGGCTATTAGCCCTTGGAGAATTCCGGATACGCTTCCATACCCAGTTCAGCCATGTCGAGGCCGTTGATCTCGTCCTCTTCGCTAACACGGATACCTACGGTGGCCTTCAGGATCGACCATAGGATAAGAGCAGCACCAAAGGTGAAGACACCATAAGCAATGATCCCGGTCAGCTGAGTGATCAGGCTGGCTTCGCCATAGAAGATCACGGCGATGGTGCCCCAGATGCCAGCGAACAGGTGGACCGGGATGGCGCCGACTACGTCGTCGATCTTGAACTTGTCCAGCATCGGAACCGCGAAGACCACGATGATACCGCCCACAGCACCGATCCACAGAGCGCCGAACAGGGTTGGGGCCAGCGGCTCAGCAGTGATCGACACCAATCCCGCCAGCGCGCCGTTCAGCACCATGGTCAGGTCGGGCTTTTTGTACAGCAGCTGTGTCATGATAAGGGCGGCAACGGCACCGGATGCAGCAGCCATGTTGGTGTTGGCAAAGATGCGCGATACGTCCGAGACATCTCCTACAGTGCCCATCGCCAGCTGCGAACCACCGTTGAAGCCGAACCAACCCAGCCACAGGATAAAGGTACCCAGAGTGGCCAGAGCCAGGTTCGAACCAGGCATCGGGTGCACTTTACCGTCCTTGTACTTACCGATACGCGGCCCAAGGATGAGAGCACCTGCCAGAGCCGCCCAGCCACCGACCGAGTGCACGATGGTCGAACCAGCGAAGTCCGAGAAGCCTGCTTCGGACAGCCAACCACCACCCCACTGCCACGAGCCCGAGATCGGGTACATGATGCCGGTTAGGACAACAACGAAGGCAAGAAAGGGCCACAATTTGATCCGTTCAGCCACCGCACCGGACACGATCGAGGCGGTCGCTGCGACAAAGACCAGTTGGAAGAAGAAATCCGAACCGATTGAGGCGTAGTCAAGCGCCGCAGCATCTGCACCGACACCCACTGGGTCAAGCACGGTGGTCGAGAAGAACGGGCCCAGCCAGCCAGAAATGGTCCAACCATCACCGGGGTACATCAGGTTGAAGCCGATCAGCCAGTACATGATCGCGGCGATCGAAAACAGTGCGATGTTTTTGGTCATCTGCATCGCGACGTTCTTGGACCGCACCAGCCCGCCTTCGAGCATGGCAAAGCCTGCAGCCATGAAGAACACCAGGAAACCGCCCATCAGGAACAGCAGCGTGGTGAAGATATATTGGGTGTGTTGCGCGGGCTCTCCGGTAGCGGCCTCTTGCGCAAGACCCATCTGCGGCAGTGCGACGATCGCAGCGGCAGGGATGAGAGATTTCATCAGGTTCATTGTTAGTCCTCGAGTGATTGTGAGTAAGCGCGCTTAAAGCGCCTCTTCGTTGGTTTCCCCGGTCCGCACGCGCAGGGCTTGCTCGACATCGAGGACGAAAATCTTGCCGTCACCGATCTTGCCGGTCTTGGCGGTTGTGGTGATGGTTTCGACGATCTGGTCGGCCATGGTGGCGGGCACCACGATCTCAAGCTTGATCTTGGGAACGAAATTCACGGCGTATTCGGCACCGCGATAAATCTCGGTGTGACCCGATTGCGAGCCAAACCCTTTGATCTCAGTCACCATCATGCCGCGCACGCCTGCATTGGTCAGCGCTTCGCGCACCTCCTCAAGCTTGAACGGTTTGATTGTCGCAATGATCAGTTTCACGTCTTTCCCCTCTACTACTCCGGGCGGCCCGGTATTTTGCACCTGCAGAAAAATGCGCGACGGAGGTTCAGATGGAACGTTTTCGGGGGGTAAATGAGGGTAAAAAATCAGCAATTATGCACAATTTTTGCACAAAACACACTATTTGGTGAAAATATAGGCAAACTTGTGAGGGGAAATACGGGTATTTCACACCTCTACATGGCCGTTCCGGCGGGGTATGGTGCCCCAAAAGCATAACCGGGCAGAGTTTGAGCATGACTGAGTCCAACCGTCGCAAATCGCGCCTTGTCGCGGATAAAAGGTACCCGTCCAAAGGTCGAAAACCTACGGCGACCAAGCGGGTTGCAAAACCTGCTGGTAAGAAGTCGACGGCCCGAAAAGCCGCTCCGCGCAAAACGGCGCGGAAGAAAACGCGGCGCAGTTCTGGTGGGAAGGGCGGTGGCATTTTCCGCCGGCTGTTCCGCTGGCTCTGGCGCATAATTTGGGGGATCACTTGGAGGGTCGGCGCAGTGGCGGGGTTGCTGTTGGCGCTGGCGGTGGGTGTTGTTTACACCTCATTGCCGGATGTCGATGCCCTGCTTGATGGGCGGGCACGTGGTTCGGTGACCTTGCTGGATCGCGACGGCAAGGTCTTTGCCTGGCGCGGCGATCAGTTTGGCGGCGTGATTACGGCGGATACAGTTTCGCCGCATCTCAAGAACGCCGTGATTGCAACCGAGGATAAACGGTTCTACCGCCATTTCGGCGTCAGCCCGCGCGGTGTCGCCAGCGCGGTACGCATCAACCTGAGCGAAGGACGTGGACCGCTGTCTGGTCACGGTGGTTCAACGATCACCCAGCAAACCGCGAAACTTCTATGCCTGGGTGTGCCTTATGAGCCCAGCGAATGGGAGTCTGAGGCTGCATATGAAGCCGATTGCCGTCAGGGTTCGCTATGGCGCAAGGCGAAAGAGGCAGTTTATGCCATTGCGATGGAGGTCAAATACTCCAAGGATGAAATTCTGACGATCTATCTGAACCGCGCCTTCCTCGGTGCGGGAGCCCGCGGCTTCGAGGCCGCCAGCCAGCGGTATTTCGGTATTTCGGCAGCCGAAGTGTCTCCGGCCGAGGCGGCAATGCTGGCAGGTCTATTGGTGGCCCCGACACGCTATGCGCCAACGAACAACCTGCAACGTTCACAAGATCGGGCACGTTTGGTGGTTGGGCTAATGGAGACTCAGGGCTATCTGAGCAGCGCGCAGGCCAGCGAGGCCCGCAGCCGTCCGGCGCAGTTGTCCGAGGCCGCTGCCGCGCGTGCTGGTGGTTACTTTGCCGATTGGGTCATGGCCAGCGGGCCTGAGTTTTTCACACGTAACACAACCGAGGACGTAGTGATCCGAACCACACTGGATCAGCGCATTCAAACGTCGGCGGAAGAGGCGCTTAAATTCATCTTCCAGGAGAAAGTGCGCGAAGGGTCCAAAGCGCAGGCCGCTATTGTGGTGATGTCAGCGGATGGCGCGGTTCGAGGTATGGTCGGTGGGCGCAAGACTCGTGTTTCGGGGGCGTTCAACCGGGCTACGCAGGCTCTGCGTCAAACGGGTTCGTCGTTCAAACCGTTTGTCTATGCGACGGCCTTGGAGTTGGGATATTCACCGCTGGACACGGTGATGGATGAACCAACTTGCTGGAACATCGCAGGTTCAGGTCAGTGGTGCCCGAAGAACTACACCAATAAGTTCTATGGCCGGGTGACATTAGCAGATGCGTTGAAGAACTCGTTGAATATTCCCGCAGTCAAAGTGGCGGATATCTCGGGGCTGGATAACGTGCGCACGGTTGCCAGTGGTTTCGGCCTTTCAAGTGATCTGGCCGAGGGACTCGCGCTGGCGCTCGGCGCATCGGAAAGCACGCTGATAGAGATGACGGGCGCTTACGCCGGTATCCTGAACGGCGGTTCAGCGGTGGAACCCTATGGTCTGACCGAGTTGAAGCTGCTTGGTGAGACCGATCCAGTTATGATCACGACAACCGGTATCGGTGAACGCGTCATCAACGACAAGGCCGCCAAACAACTGACCTGGATGATGGAGCGTGTGGTCTCTGAAGGTACGGGTGGGCGCGCGAAGCTGCCGGGCTGGCAGGTGGCGGGCAAGACCGGCACGACCCAGGCCGCGCGGGATGCCTGGTTTATCGGATTTACCGCGGACTACGTTACGGGCGTTTGGATGGGGTATGATGATAATACGCCGTTGTCAGGTGTCACGGGTGGAGGCTTGCCGGCGGAGATATGGAAAGAGACCATGCTGCGCGTGACAGAAGGGATGACGCCCACGCCGTTGCCCATGCTGGCGCCGGACCCACCGGTCAGAACCGCGCAGCCGCAGCAACAGCGCCGTAAGAATCAAACCGGTTTGGACCGTGCGATCAACAACCTACTGAACAACATCTTCGGAAACTGACCAACAAAAAAAAGGCGGTGCGCTGGGCACCGCCTTTGATGTCTGAATGATCGTAAGATCAGACGCTTTCGTCTAGCGCTGCCAGAATTGCATCACCCATTTCGCTGGTCGAAACCGGCTCAACCCCTTCTTCAGCCAGCAGGTCAGCCGTGCGAACGCCGTCGGCCAGAACCTTCTCGATCGCGGTTTCCAGACGATCCGCTTCGTCGCCCTGGTCAAAGCTGTAGCGCAGTGCCATGGCGAAGCTGAGGATACACGCAATTGGGTTGGCCTTGCCTTGACCTGTAATGTCCGGGGCCGAGCCATGAACGGGTTCATACATGGCCTTAGGGCGGCCATTCGCCATCGGTGCGCCCAGCGAGGCAGACGGTAGCATGCCCAAAGACCCGGTCAGCATCGCTGCGCAATCGGATAGTACATCTCCAAACAGGTTGTCGGTGACGATCACGTCAAACTGTTTGGGCGCGCGCACAAGCTGCATCGCGCCGTTGTCTGCATACATGTGTGACAGCTCGACCTCGGGGTATTCCTGTCCGACACGTGTCACGACCTCGCGCCAAAGAATACCCGATTCCATCACATTGGCTTTTTCCATCGAGCACAGTTTCTTGTTCCGGCGCATCGCCAACTCAAACGCGGAACGTGCGGCGCGTTCGATCTCGGATTCGGTGTAGCGCTGGGTGTTGATGCCAACGCGCTCATTGCCTTCTTCAAAGATGCCGCGCGGTTCACCGAAATACACGCCAGATGTCAGCTCGCGCACAATCATGATGTCGAGGCCAGCGACCACATCCTTCTTCAGCGACGAGAAATCCGCCAGCGCGTCGAAGCACTGAGCTGGGCGCAGGTTGGAATACAGGTCCATTTCCTTGCGCAAACGCAGCAGTCCGCGTTCGGGTTTCAGGCTGAAATCCAGATCGTCATACTTAGGGCCGCCAACAGCCCCCAGCAGCACGGCGTCGACGTCTTGTGCCTTGGCCATGGTCTCATCCGATAGGGGCTTCCCGTGCGCATCATAGGCAGCGCCGCCGACCAGATCCTCGCTCACGTCAAATTGAAGACCGCGATTGGCGCCGAACCAATCGATGATTTTGCGCACTTCGGCCATAACTTCCGGGCCAATTCCGTCTCCGGGCAGGATGAGGAGCGAGGGGTTGGACATCGACAGTCTCCTTGCGTTTTGTCGCACAGGCCCTAGCGTTTGCGGCGCATCGGGTCAATGAGACGAACCCATCAAATCACGAGGAAACCACATGCTGACACCCGGAAATCCGGCCCCATCGCTAAAAATCGAAACAGTAAGCCATGGCACCTTTGATCTTGAGCGCGACACTGGCGAAAACGGAACGCTGGTGATTCAGTATCGCGGTCTGCATTGCCCGATCTGCGTTCGCCAAATGGGTGAGGTCGAGGCTGCGCTGGATGAATTCGCCGAGCTGGGGATTGAGGTGATCATGATCACCACGGATACCGGCGAACGTGCGGCCGAGACGGTTGAGAAGGCCGGAGTGTCGAAGCTGCGCGTAGGATACGGCCTGTCCATGGCCGACGCGCGGGATGTCTGGGGCCTGAACATCTCGGTGGCTCGTGAAGGTAGTGCCGAGCCAGCGTTGTTCGCTGAGCCAGGACATTTCTATATCAAACCTGATCAGACCCTCTATTACGTCTGGCAGCAGACAACGCCTTTTGCGCGGCCGCCGATGTCGGACATCGTCGGCGGTTTGAAATTCACCTTGGCCAATAACTATCCTGCGCGCGGCACCTATACCGGCGCGCTGTAGGCGGTTTTAAAGCCGGGCCTTCAACCCGTCGGCCAGTAAATCCCAGACTCTGCGAATGCGCGGGGTCTGTCGCATCGCCTGAGGGGCAGCCAGCCAGACCGGCAGCACCGGTATCTCGACATCAATATCTAGCACTTCGACCAGAGGATCGGACTGCGCGATGCTGAGTTGGCTGAAGCCCACCCCACACCCTGCGCGGATCAATTCCCAATAGGCAGTCTGGTTGTCGCATCGCGTGGCAAAGCTGTCCCGGCTGGCAGGCCAGCCCTTGTTCCGCATAGCGGTGATAATGTCTTCATTGGTGTCAAATCCCACAAGGTCGTGCTGCATCAGCTCTGTCGGCGTTGTTGGTCGCCCCGCACGATCCAGATAGCTTTGGGCGGCGCAGAAACATAACGGCACCTCGCCGATATGCTTTGCCACGATGTCGACCTGTTCGGGCCGATACATGCGCACGGCAATATCGGCCTCGCGGAACAGCAAGTTTTCGCTGGCATCCGAGGCGACCAGATCAAGCTGAATCGCCGGTTCTGCCTCACGGATTGCGGCAAGTATCGGCGGCAACAGGTGATGCGATACAAATACCGAAGCGGTGATCCTGACCGACCCTTCCAGCTGTTGCGCCTGACCCGCTGCCGTCAGCCCCAGGGCATTGACTGCGCTGTACATCTGCTGCGCCATTGGCAGCACTTGCTGCCCCACCTCGCTGAGCGTCAGTCCACGCGCGTGACGATCAAACAGCGAGACCCCCAATTCTTCTTCCAGCGCATGCACCTGACGACCAAGCGTCGGCTGGCTGCGACCCAGTTGCTTTGCGGCTGCGGATAGTGAGCCGGTTTCGGCAACCGCCAGAAAGCTTTGAACTAAGGACCAGTCGGATAGTTGGAGTGTTTTAGCCATTCAAAAACGAATACATAATCTGCGATTTTTCGCAATTTCCAAAACATCGTGAATGAATAGATTGATCCGGAACGGAGGGATCAATGCCACAAACGGTACTTATTCTCGGGGCCACCGGTCGATTTGGACGCAACGCTGCAAGAGCTTTTTCGGATGCGGGATGGATTGTGCAAAAGTTTGATCGACGCAGGGAGGAATTGCGCGCGGCGCTACATGGAGTAGACGTCATCGTGAACGCCTGGAACCCGCTTTACCCCGACTGGGCGGAGCAGGTGCCAGAGTTGCATCGTCAGGTAATCGCCGCTGCATCAGAGCGTGACTTGACGGTCATTGTCCCGGGGAACGTTTATGTTTTCGGTGCGGATACGCCCGGCCCCTGGTCTACCAGGACACCGCATCTTGCGCGAAATCCGCTGGGACGCATTCGGATCGAGATGGAAGAGGCTTATCGTGCCTCGTCGGTTCGGACCATCATGTTGCGGGCAGGTGATTTCATAGATACCACGGCTTCTGGCAATTGGTTCGATCAGATTCTCATCAAACACTTGCGGCGCGGGCGCTTTGTGTATCCCGGCAATCCGGATATCGAGCATGCTTGGGCCTATCTGCCCGATTTAACTCGCGCTGCTGTGGAATTGGCAGAAATGCGCAACCTGCTACCGCGTTTCTGCGATGTCCCCTATGCTGGATACACCTTGACCGGCAATGAAATGGCATTGGCGCTTTCGCAGGTTGTGGGGCGTGAGCTTACCCTTAAACAGATGGCGTGGTGGCCCCTGCAACTGGCCCGCCCGTTCTGGCGGATGGCACCGCATTTGCTTGAGATGAGGTATCTGTGGGACACACCGCACCGGCTGGACGAGCACTTCTTTGATGCGCTGCTGCAGGAATTTACACAGACTGATCTGAGCGAGGCGTTGAGGAACGCCGTTCCCGCACCCGTGTCTGCTGAATCTCCCCAACGAATGGGCACAGCGTTGCGGTCATGACCGTGGTCTAATTGTCGATCAGATCGACCCAGACAAGCCGGTGACGGCTTGCGGCAACAGCCGCGTCACGGGATGCAGGTTCCGGCCAGTAGATGCCCGCATCGTGCACGCGCCAATCCGCGGAAGGCAGGACATAATCCACTCTCATCTCGCCAACGCCCTTCCACAAAACTGTTGAAGTTGACCCCGCAGGGTCAACAGGCATCGGATCCTGCAGTTGCGGATTGGCCAGAAGATCACGGATTGCCGATTTGCGACCCTCGCCTTTGTAAGGATCCTGGTTCGCATCACCTGCGATGACAAAACGCTCCATAGGTTTCTTACCCAGATCACCGTTCAGCAAAAGCGACCAGAGCCGAATTTCATCCCGGTTGCGCAGTCCGTTCCGATCTTCAGGTCCATCAAAGACAGGCGGGCTGGCGTGAAACGTCATCAGGTTTAGGCGACCACTCGGGGTGTCGACCGGAACGACCCAATGCGATGTAGAAGACAGCCGCTGAACAGCCTGCGCTTGTGGTGATGGGAAGGGCTCTCCATCCTCGGCTGGCAGCTGGGCATTCGGCAAGTCGCGCCACCGCAACTGGGTGAATGACCGCACTTGATCGTTAGCGATAGGATAGCGGGACAGCACTGCCAGCCCATTCTGGCCGGTGAACCGCCCCCAGCCTTGTGCATCGCCCGGGCCGCCCGTCTCGCCGTCCCCATCCAGATCCAACGCGGTTTCGATCCCGGAATTGGGTTGCTCGGCATAACTGTATCGATAATCCAAGCCGTTGCTTTTCAGCGCCTCGACCAGCGCAGCAAGGGCAAGCCCGTCTAAATCCCAATCGATGCCTTGCAGCGCGACGATATCGGGACGGGTTGTCATCAGCACCTCGATCACCGCAGCGACCTGAGGGTCGTTCCGCCGAATATCACGCAGCAGCAGGCCGGGACCTTCGCGACTGAGTTCCGTATTGAAACTTGCGATGCGCAATGTCTCTGCCTGTGCCGTAAACGGCAACAGCAACAGAACCAGCAGTCGGATCATGCGATCTGAGTTGACTCGGAAGTTGAGTATGCGCGGCGCTTCTCAACGATCAGGCCGGCAATGCGCAGTGTCGCCATGCCTCGCATGATCATGCTGGCAGGCAGGAATGCCCATGCGCAAAGGGTCCAGATCAATGTCTGCGGATTGCTGAGCGCGATCGGCGTGATGAAAGCAGCCATCAGTTTGATCAGGGCGGGAATCAGGAAAGGCAGCAAAGCCCCAATTGCGATGTTGAGCCGCCCGTCACGCTGCAGACGGGTGACCACATCACCACCCTTGGTTGGGTCAAACAGGGGCAGATTGGTCCAGACGTTGAACGCGCCGTTGCCTGTTGGCCATCCCCGAAGCTTTACTGCATAGGCAAAGCTGGCGATGGTAACCAAGGCCGCGACATAAGCGACGCTGGCGGAGATACGCACCAAATCTACGAGGGGCTGGCTGGCATCGGCGGGCAGCATCAGAACCACAAGACGAACGGGGGAGTAGGGGAAATCCACCACATTCGCGACCATCAGGCCAACTGAATAAAACAGGCCGGTAAGTTCCGAGGGGGCATAGGCGTTTTTGCAGATCAGCGTCAGGAAGGTAACCATCGACATCAAACCTACAAAGCGCAGCCTGTTCACAGGTGGTGCGTCACGAAATTCGATAAAGCTTGGAAAGGCCGAGTTGTATTCCGAGAAAGTCAGGATAAACGCAAGGATCGCCAGAAAGACGACAATCTCAGTCCCATTCGACGTCGATGTAGGCAGGTACAACGCAGGGGTAAGCACCATAAGTGCTACCAATAATCCACGTATCGCCGCCCCCGTTGTGCGTGCAATCACAATCCGAACCCTTTTTCAAACCGGCGTAGTCGATTCTGTGCCGACTTATCGTCCAACTTGTGCTCACCGCTCGTTCGTTGGCGGCTACCTCATGGGTGCCAACTTTGCCGATAAGCGGTATTTCGCTCAAGCCAATGAGCAAATAACACGCAATTTCGGGCAAAATGATGGCGCAACTGGTGCGGGATTGCATCAATTTCGACGCAAATCCGACGTGTATCTCAAATTGATACCTACATGTTGTGGTGCTCTGGGTTTTTGCCCCAAGAATGCGAACAGGGCCGCGCTTGCGACCCTGTTAGGTTGAGTATCAACAGATTCGTCCCCAGAATTATACCCAGGGGCGGGCCTGACTCGCATGATCTTCGAACTTGTCGATGTGATGGTCTTTTTCCATCGTCAGGCCAATATCGTCCAGACCGTTCAGCAGGCAGTGCTTGCGGTGTGGGTCAATGTCGAACTCGATGACCATGCCATCCGAAGTGGTAATCTGCTGATCTTCCAGATGCACGGTCATGCGGGCGTTTTCACCCTTGTGCGCGTCATCCATAAGAATCGCGTGATGCTCTTCTTCGACTACGATGGGCAGGATGCCGTTCTTGAAGCAGTTGTTGAAAAAGATGTCGGCGAAGCTGGTCGAGATCACCACCTTGATGCCGAAATCCTTGATCGCCCATGGCGCATGTTCCCGCGACGAGCCGCAACCGAAATTGTCGCCGGCCACCAGAATCTCGGTGTTGCGATAAGCGGGTTTGTTCAGAACGAAATCTTCGTTCTCGCCGCCATGATCGTGATAGCGCATCTCATCAAACAGCACGACACCCAGGCCAGAGCGTTTGATGGTTTTCAGGTGCACTTTGGGAATGATCATATCGGTGTCGATATTGATCAGTGGCATTGGGGCGGCCACCCCGTGGACTTTTTCGAACTTTTCCATTTCTACACTCCTGCGGGGTAGGGCCGCGCCCGTGCTCCGCGTTTAAGCTTCTTTCGCTTCTGTTGTTTCGTCCTTGGGTGCGTTCTTGACGAAGAACGCCATGAAGACCAATCCGAATCCGTTGAACAGCATCTCAATGCCCAGGAAGATCCCGAGTATGCTCAGCAGAGCAGCCGGTTCCTTGCCCACATAGGTCCAGATGATGCCGGCGAGGATGATCGACAAGATGCCCGAGATCATCGTGGGCCAGAAAAACTGCGTTCCTTTCATCTGGAACGACAGAATGACCCGCGCGATGCCGCCTGCCATGAACAGGATCAGCATCACAGTTGCCAGCGTCAGCGTGCCCTGCAGCGGGTGATCCAGAAAGGACCAGCCCAGAAACAGCATGACCGCACCCATGATGAGTGACAGGATCTTGTTGCCAGTGCCTTCAACCGTGAAGCCACCAACGATCTGCATTCCGCCCGCAATCAATAGCAGCACACCGGTTACTACTGTTACGGCAACGGACGCCACGACCGGTGCGCCTAATACGAACACCCCGAATGCTATGGACAAAAGTCCAAGCAGTAGCCATTTGACCCAATCACTCATGTTAGTCTCTCCATCAAATATCTAGATATGAGAGACTCTTACATCAATTCACGGACGTCTGTCAGCCGTCCTGTGATTGCCGCAGCGGCAGCCATTGCGGGGCTCAGCAGATGGGTACGCCCACCGCGACCCTGACGGCCTTCGAAGTTGCGGTTCGAAGTCGCGGCACAGCGCTCGCCCGGTTGCAGCTGGTCGGGGTTCATCGCCAGACACATTGAACAGCCCGCGAGACGCCACTCGAAACCGGCATCTTTGAAGATCTCGGCCAAACCTTCTTCTTCGGCCTGTGCACGCACCAAGCCCGAGCCTGGTACGACCATGGCGCGCATGCCGTCCTTGATCTTCTTGCCTTTCAGGATTTCCGCCGCAGCGCGCAGGTCTTCGATCCGACCGTTGGTGCAAGAGCCGATGAAAACGGTGTCGATTTCAACATCGCTCAGCTTTTGACCGGCTTCCAAGCCCATATACTCGATCGAACGGCGGGCCGCGTCGACTTTACCGCCTTCGAAATCTTCGGGATGTGGTACGGATGCGGTGATCGGCAGCACATCTTCGGGACTGGTGCCCCAAGTGACGACTGGCGCGATATCTTCACCACGCAGCGTGATGACTTTATCGAAATGCGCATCTTCGTCGGTGTAAAGCGTCTTCCACCAGTCCATCGCGGCTTCCCACTGCGCGCCTTTGGGGGCATGCGGGCGGCCTTTGACATATTCAAAGGTGGTCTCATCCGGTGCGATCAGGCCAGCGCGGGCACCGCCTTCGATGGCCATGTTACAGACGGTCATGCGCCCTTCCATCGAAAGATCGCGGATCGCTTCGCCGCAATACTCGATGACATAACCTGTGCCGCCAGCAGTACCGGTCTCGCCGATCACAGCCAGAGTGATATCTTTGGCGGTCACACCCGGCTGCAGTTTGCCGGTGATTTCGACCTTCATATTCTTGGACTTCTTCTGGATCAGAGTCTGGGTGGCCAGAACGTGTTCAACCTCGGATGTGCCGATGCCATGGGCCAGAGCGCCGAATGCACCATGAGTCGCCGTGTGGCTGTCGCCGCAAACAACGGTCATGCCGGGCAGGGTCCAGCCCTGCTCGGGGCCGACGATATGCACAATGCCCTGACGGACGTCGTGCACAGGGTAATAGTGAATGCCGAAATCCTTGGCGTTCTTGTCCAGTGCCTCGACCTGAATGCGTGATTCCGGGTTTTCGATACCATTCACACGGTCCGGCGTGGTCGGTACATTGTGATCCGGCACGGCGATGGTTTTTTCTGGCGCGCGCACCTTGCGGCCCGCCATGCGCAGGCCTTCGAACGCCTGTGGGCTGGTCACTTCGTGAACCAGATGGCGGTCGATATACAGCAGGCAGGTGCCATCATCGGCCTCGTGGGCGACATGGGCATCCCAGATCTTGTCATAGAGTGTTTTGGGGGACATCGGTCCTCTCCCGTATGTAATGAGAAATAGCTGGCGAGTTGGCTTAGGCCGCCGATAGGCGGGCCAAGACCGTGCGGGCAGCCCCAAAGAACCGTTCACGCAGACGCGCGCGATCTTCCAGATTCTGTTCTTGGGCCACATTGAGTCTCATACGCACCAGATATAACGGGCATACGTGTCAATCAAGGTTCAATCCCAACCGTCTCACTGCGGGCTTGCATCATCCAGCATCGCTGTCCAAGCTGACCTGCAGGAGAGGTGAATGAACCAGGATTTACTACCGGAGACGCTCTCGGAGCTTTACGCCAACATGACGGCGGCGTTTTCCTCGCAAATTGAAGGTCTGGTCGAGTTGATCGTCACCCCAGGATGGCGGCAGTATCAACTCATCATCATCCTGTTTCTCTGGGCAATCTCATTCTTGCTGAAACTGCTGACGCAGGGCCGATGGGAAACCTGGGCGAGGGCTCGGGTGGGATGGCCGAAATGGCGTCTGCGGATATTGATACAACTGATGCGCCGTCTGACGTTGGTCTATTTTGTGTTGCTGTCTGGTGGGCTTTATCTGGTGATGCAACAGGTCACATGGCCGTCGCGGAGCTATATACTTGGTGTCTTCGCAACGCTGGCTGTTGCATGGCTGGCCATCGCGTTGGTTTCGCGATTGGTGAGAAACCGAACGCTGCGACAAATATTTAAATGGTCTATGTGGGTCTATGCCACGCTGATTGCTTTGAACCTGACGGATGATGTAGCCGGTTTCCTGGATGGCGTCGCCATTTCAATCGGTGATCTTCATATCTCGGCGCTGGGCATCATCAAGGCTGTACTGCTGATTGGCGTCCTGCTGACATTGGCGCGTGTCGGCACACGCGCGGCTGAGCGCGGCCTAACGAACAATCAAGACATAACACCATCGATGCAGGTTCTTCTGGCCAAGGGTATTCAGGTGCTGCTCTACGGGGCGGTGTTCATGGCGGCGATCCGCACCCTCGGGTTTGATCTGACTGGCATAGCGTTGCTGTCCGGGGCCATTGGCGTCGGGATCGGGTTTGGCCTGCAAAAGGTGGTCTCGAATCTGATCTCGGGCATCATCATCCTGATGGACCGGTCGATAAAGCCCGGAGACGTGATATCACTGGGGGATACATTCGGTTGGATCAACGCGCTGGGCGCGCGCTATGTCTCGGTGGTTACGCGGGATGGCCGGGAATACCTGATTCCGAACGAAGATCTGATTACCAATCAGGTGGTGAACTGGTCGCATTCCGACCGTTTCGTGCGGTTGGATCTTGATTTCGGCACCAGCTACGACGACGACCCGCACAAAGTCCGCGCGACAGCGATCCGTGCCGTCAAGACGGTTGGTCGAGTGCTGAGTGGAGGCAAACATGAACCTGTCTGCCATATCACTGGTTTCGGTGACAGCAGCGTGGACTATGTGTTGCGCTTCTGGATCAGTGATCCGAACAAGGGTCTGACAAACATTCGGGGCAATGTCTTCCTGGCGCTGTGGGATGCGTTCAAGGTCGAAGACATCTCGCTTCCGTTCCCGCAGCGTGAAATCCGCGTATTGGGCGGCCCGGAGGCCGACGCCGAGGTGCAACATCTCGCCAAAGAGTGACTGGATGTGGGGCGCAGCGTCGGCCCTTTCATTGAAATGTTGCAATCCCCTTGTTACCTTATTAGTACCCCGGCGCCGGGGTTTGGCGGCGCGCAGCAAAGGAGGACTATGTCCTGTCTCTACATACACAGGCGGGTTTGCCCGCCGATGATGGGGCCGATGTAATGGCCCACTCTCAGTCAATCAGCGACAAGCTGCTTGAACGTATCCTTTCCTCACTTTCCGATGACAAGGCCGAAGACGTCGTGCAGATCAACCTGCAAGGTAAGTCTTCTGTTGCGGATCACATGGTGATTGCCTCGGGTCGGTCGACCCGTCAGGTCTCGGCCATGGCGGAAAAGCTGACGGATCGCATCAAGCAGGAATTCGGTTTCACCTCGAAGATCGAAGGCAAGGATGCCGGCGACTGGGTGCTGATCGATACGGGCGACGTGGTCGTTCATATCTTCCGCCCCGAAGTGCGTGAATTCTATCAGCTGGAAAAGATGTGGCTGCCTCAGGGCGGCAGCGCCTCGGCGAATTGAGGCGCCATCCCGGCCTGTATTGAGGGGCCGGAGGCGAGAGAGACATGCGTATCAGCATCGTTGCGGTTGGGCGATTGCGCGCCGGACCGGAGAAATCCCTGCTTGACGACTACCTGACCCGATTTGACAGGACCGGCCGCGCGCTGGGCCTTGGTCCTGCGAAGGTGATCGAGGTCGAAGACAAGAAAAACGCAGGCATGGGGGCCGAGGCGGCCCTGCTGCGCAAGGCGCTGCCTAAAGGTGTGGTGATCTGTACGCTAGATGAGCGCGGACGGGTGTTGTCCTCGCCTGAATTTGCAAAAAAGCTGGGTGGATGGCGCGACGCGGGCCGACAGGATCTGGCGCTGATCATCGGCGGAGCGGACGGAATAGACTCAAATCTGCGGGCGGAGGCTGATTTTTCCCTATCCTTTGGGTCAATGGTCTGGCCCCATATGTTGGTCCGTGTGATGCTGGCCGAGCAACTTTACCGGGCTGCGACCATCCTTTCAGGCGGCCCTTATCACCGGGTCTGACATGGCGCAGCTATTGATCGTCTACCACTCGCGCACCGGCGGCACCCGGCAAATGGCTGAAGCCGCAGCCGAAGCAGCGCGGGATGAAGCGAACACCATCCTGAAAACCGCCGATCAGGCCGGTCCGAACGACTTGCTGGCCTCCGATGGCTATATCTTCTGCGCGCCCGAGAACCTGGCCGCGATCTCTGGGCTGATGAAAGAGTTCTTTGACCGCTGCTATTATCCGGTGCTGGGTCAGATCGAAGGTCGACCCTATGCGCAGATGGTCTGCGCCGGATCAGATGGTGAAAATGCCGCGCGACAGATGGCACGGATCGCAACGGGGTGGCGGTTGAAAGAGGTGCAACCGCCCCTGATCATCTGCACTCATGCGCAAACACCCAAAGCGATCTTGGCCGAAAAGATCATTCCTGAAGAACAACTTGAAAACTGTCGTGAGGTTGGAGCGGCCTTGGCCGCAGGTCTCAGCCTCGGGGTGTTCTGAGGGTCAGTTCAGATCGACCACGGTCGTGTCTTCGCTCCAACCACCGACACTGTCGCGCGCCTGAATTTGCACCTGCGTGGTCCCGTCCGGAATCACCACCCCGCCAAGTGACCGTGTAAAGGGCTGCTCATCGACATGAGGGTGATGCAGCACACGCATCCCCAGCTCGTTCCCCTGCATATCCAGAACACGCCAGCCATCGGCATAGTCATCCCATCCGGTGTCGGAGTGGCGGATCGTGACGTCGAACCGCCAGGTATCCCCATTTGATTGGGCTGAAACCTGTTCGACCATCGGAGGGTCGGCGAATGCGGGGCTGGCCAGTAAGGCGCTGAGAATCAGATATCGCATGGGGTCAAACTATGCGCTCGCGCATCGCATCGCGATCACGACTCTGTGTTTGGTGGCGCAGTCATGATTACGGTGCGTGAATGCGAGGCGAATTCGCGACGATAGAGCACACCGAATGTGACGATTGAGCTTAGGATCAGGGCTACCGGTCCAAGTATCCATGCGATTGAAGCCAACGCAAAATATGTCGCCCGCAACGCGCGATTGAAACTACGAGCCGCCGTGATGCAGATATCAGCAGATTGTGTGGCGCGTGGATAGGCCTGTGGATCATCGGGATCATTTGGAACAGCGGCCATCAGAATTGCGCAATACCCAAACAGGCGATGCGACCAGACAAATTTCAGAAAAGCGTTCGACAGAAAAAGCAGAATAATCAGTATCTTGATTTCCCAAACCATGGCAGGCGCACGGCCGATGGCAAGATCTTCAGCAACCCCAGCAAGGCGTTCGGTATTGCCAAGCAATGCCAAGCCGCCGCCTATCGCAATCATGATTGTCGAAGCGAAGAACGTGCTGCCCTGGCGCATGGCCGAGATCACTTGTGCATCGAACACACGCGGCTGGCGCGTCACCATTTCACGCATCCAGACCTTGCGGAAATCATCCATCATCAATGAAACCGACGGTTTCTGAGAGGACGGATTTTCGATCCTCCATCCAATCCCTAGCCATGTCGCGAACAACAGCAAAACGGCAGCATAGTCCAGCGAGGAAAACAGTAATGTGCGGTCGATCCAGGTCATGCCGCGACACTATTGTTGGATTCGGCAACTTGCCAGTCGATAAAATTGGTAATATATTTTTACCAAATGGAGGATCAGCGATGGAAATGCCCAAGCCAAAACCGGATGTCTTAGCACGCAAGCAGGCATTGGTTGCGCGACTACAGCAAGTGCTGCCGAAGGATGCTGTTATCCATGAAGAGGCCGAGACCAGGGCTTATGAATGTGATGCGCTGACCGCCTATAAATGCCCGCCAATGCTGGCTGTACTGCCTTCGACCACGCAGCAGGTTTCCGATGTCTTGCGCATTTGCCATGAACTGGGTGTGCCGGTTGTACCGCGCGGCGCGGGCACGTCATTGGCGGGTGGTGCCCTGCCGACGGCAGATTGTGTGATTCTAGGCGTTGCACGGATGAACGAAGTTCTGGAAATCGATTACGACAACAGATTTATCAAAGTGCAATCCGGCCGAACCAACCTGAGTGTAACCGGTGCCGTTGAAGAAGAGGATTTCTTTTACGCTCCCGATCCCTCATCCCAGCTTGCCTGCGCCATTGCCGGGAATATCGCGATGAATTCCGGCGGCGCGCATTGCCTGAAATACGGGGTGACGACCAACAATCTGATGGGTGTGACTATGGTCATGATGGATGGCAGCGTGGTCGAAATTGGAGGTGCCTATCTGGATGCTGGCGGGTTGGACCTGTTGGGTGTTATCTGCGGATCCGAAGGGCAATTGGGTGTCGTAACTGAAGCAACATTGCGCATCCTGCGCAAACCTGAGGGCGCGCGTCCCGTTCTGATGGGCTTTGACGATAATGAAGTAGCCGGTCAATGCGTCTCTGACATAATCAAATCGGGCATATTGCCTGTCGCGATCGAGTTCATGGACCGCCTTTGTATTCGAGCCTGCGAGAATTTCGCCCAAGCGGGTTATCCTGATTGCGAGGCGTTGCTAATCGTCGAAGTTGAAGGATCAGAGGCAGAGATCGATAGCCAGTTGTCGAAGATTATCGAGATCGCCAAGCGGCATAATCCGGTTGAGCTGCGAGAAAGCCAATCGGCTGATGAAAGCGCCCGTATCTGGTTGGGGCGGAAATCGGCTTTTGGCGCGATGGGGCAAATCAACGATTATATGTGTCTGGATGGGACGATCCCGGTCTCATCGCTACCCTTCGTCCTGCGCCGGATCGGGGAGCTGAGCAAAGATTATGGCCTGCCAGTCGGCAATGTGTTCCATGCCGGTGACGGCAACATGCACCCCTTGATCCTGTTTGACGCCAACAAACCCGGCGATCTTGAGAAATGTGAAGCGTTCGGGGCGGACATCCTGAAGCTTTGCGTTGATGCGGGGGGCTGCCTGACTGGTGAGCATGGGGTCGGCATCGAAAAGCGTGATCTGATGACACACCAATATGAACCACAGGATCTTGAGGCGCAGATGGCGGTGAAAGATGTGTTTGACCCGAATTGGCTGTTGAACCCAGCCAAGGTGTTTCCGCTAAAGGCGTCTGCCACGCGCAGGATGGCCGCGGAATAGATGAGCCTTCCCCATCAATACCCAGAGTATTTGCGAAAAGATGAAGTGCCATGACACCTGAAACCGAGGCTGAACTTGCGGACATCGTTGCCGGCCTGGATGGCCCAGTGCGTATTGCCGGAGGCGGCACGCGAGGCCTTGATAGGCCCGAGCCTGTGCTGAACCTGTCAGGACTGCACGGAATTACACAGTATGAGCCGGGCGCATTGACTCTGGTCGCGCATGCCGGGACTCCAGTGACTGAGATCGAAGCGGCTTTGGAGGCCGAGGGCCAGCAACTGGCGTTCGAGCCGATGGATCATCGCGGTTTGCTGGGCACCACGGGGGAACCGACAATCGGCGGTGTTGTCGCGGCCAACATCTCGGGGCCGCGTCGAATTCAGGCTGGCGCGTGCCGGGATTTCCTGTTGGGCGTACGTTATGTCGACGGGTTGGGGCAGGTGATCAAGAATGGCGGGCGGGTGATGAAGAATGTCACCGGTTACGATCTGGTCAAGCTCATGGCGGGTTCCTGGGGCACGCTAGGGGTGCTGTCCGAGGTCTCACTGAAAGTGCTGCCTAGACCTGAGATTGAGACCACTCTGGCAGTCGGGGCCGCTGATGTAGGAACCGCAGTTGATCTCATGTCCACTGCCCTGAAATCCCCCTTCGAGGTGAGCAGCGCAGCCTATGATCCACTGGGTGGGCAGGCGCTGTTGCGGATCGAAGGATTTGCCGACCCGGTTGCCTATCGGGTAGGTCGATTGCGCGAAATCCTTGGGGGCGAATGCACCGAGTTAGAGAATTCGAGGAACCGCTGGGTCGATCTGCGTGATCTGCGTGCGTTTAAGGATCTGGAAGGTGATGTCTGGCGCTTATCGGTGAAACCCAGCGATGCAGCCAGCCTTGCAGAACGGATCGACGCGGATCGAACCTTATTTGACTGGGGCGGGGGCTTGATCTGGGTATTGGTGCCAAAGGGCACTGATCTGCGTGCACGACTGGGTCACTTTGAAGGACATGCAACGCTGGTACGTGCAGAGGCTGACACCATCGTTGAATTTGGGCGGTTCCAACCGGAGAGCACGCAAATTCAGGCTCTAACAAAGGCAATTCGGAAGAAATTTGACCCTCGGAACGTGTTCAATCCGGGTCTGATGGGGTAGGCGATGCAGACGAAATTTACCGAAAAGCAGTTGCAAGACCCAGCGATTCAGCGATCCAACGAGATACTCCGAAATTGTGTTCACTGTGGTTTCTGTACAGCAACCTGCCCGACTTATCAGGTGCTAGGCGATGAGTTGGACAGCCCTCGCGGGCGCATCTATCTGATCAAGGACATGTTGGAGAATGAGCGTGTTCCGGACGAAAAGACTGTCAAGCATATCGATCGCTGCCTATCCTGCCTCGCCTGCATGACCACGTGCCCCTCGGGCGTGCATTACATGCACCTCGTGGACCACGCACGGGAATATATCGAAGACAACTACAAGCGCCCGTTCTCGGATCGGGCTCTGCGCTGGATATTGACCAGAATCCTGCCTTATCCGGCTCGCTTTCGCTGGGCTCTAATCGGGGCAAAGCTGGGTCGTCCGTTCCGGTTTCTGATGCCGGATGCCCGGCTAAAGGCGATGCTGGACATGGCGCCGAGATATATTCCACCAGTCAGTCGCAATGATGACCCTCAGAGCTTTGAAGCAAAAGGCGCTAAGAAGAAACGCGTCGCCCTAATGACGGGCTGTGCGCAAAAAGCGCTGAACACCGACATCAACGACGCCACGATTCGCCTGCTGACCCGATTGGGCTGCGAGGTCGTTGTCGCCGAAGGTGCCAGCTGTTGTGGCGCATTAACCCATCACATGGGTAAAACCGGTGAAAGCCATGCGTCTGCTGCAGCCAATATCCGGGCTTGGACACGCGAAATGGATGGTGATGGTCTGGACGCGATCGTGATCAACACCTCGGGGTGTGGTACCACGGTCAAAGATTATGGGCACATGTTCCGCAGTGATCCGCTGGCGGCGGATGCGGGGCGTGTATCCGCCCTGGCGATGGATATCAGTGAGCTTTTGGTGCAGCTGGAGATGCCGGACAGCGACAAGAAAGAACTGGTTGTTGCCTACCACGCGGCGTGTTCATTGCAGCATGGGCAAAAGGTTACCTCTTATCCCAAGAACCTGCTGAAATCTGCTGGATTCACAGTGTTAGAGCCTAAAGATAGTCATTTGTGCTGTGGCAGTGCAGGAACCTACAACCTGATGCAGCCTGAGATTTCGGGTCAGTTGAAACAACGAAAAGTGCGCACGCTTGAGGCTAGGAATCCTGATGTTATCGCGGCAGGTAACATCGGATGCATGATGCAAATCGGCTCTGGGACTAACACGCCCGTTGTCCACACAGTCGAGTTGCTGGACTGGGCCACCGGAGGGCCGGAACCGCGCGCATTGCGCGACGGCATGGCTGGGGTACCCCAACTGCGCTGATCGATTGCTGCACTCGCGCATCAGGTCCGGTTGAAATTCATCCAAGGGGCAATTGCCCTATTTTCGCCGCACCAACGGCATACGAATCTTGGTCGGACCTCATGACCGGAGACCCGCGTGCGCAACTGGATCACGGCTATTGTCTTCAGCTTGCTGCCCTTGGCAGGACAGGCGCAGGATACTGGGCTTAGGAGCCTGGAAACCACCGATGCTGGGCGCGAGTGGATGGCAGTTGGTCGGCTGGATATCGACGGCACCGGGTTTTGTACCGGATCGCTGATATCTCCGACTCTGGTACTGACGGCTGCGCATTGTCTGTACGACAAAACCACGAAACAGCGAATTAATCCGGCCCGGATCGAGTTTCTGGCCGGTTGGCGCCTCGGTTCCGCCTCGGCTTATCGCCCGGCGCGTCGAACAGTGGTTCACCCCGACTATGTGTATGAAGGCAATGTTTCTGCAACGCGGGTGCGTCATGATATTGCGCTGATCGAGCTGTGGCAGCCGATCCGCAACACCTCGGTCATTCCATTCGAAACCGGACGCCGTCCTGCCCGCGGTCAAGAGGTGGGGGTTGTCTCGTACGCGCATGACCGCGCCGAAGCGCCAGCACTGCAGGAAGTCTGTTCCGTCATTGGGCGACAGGCTGGAATTCTGGTTATGTCCTGCAACGTGGATTTCGGGGCATCCGGCGCGCCGATCTTTTCGTTTGACGGCGAGCGGCCACGCATTGTGTCGGTCGTTGCAGCGAAGGCCGAATTGCAGGGTCAACGCGTTGCGCTGGGCACCGCCTTGGATGAATCGCTGGAATTGTTGCGGGCCGAGCTTTCGCAGGGGCGGGGTATGAACGCCACATTGGACAACAACACCAAAAACCTCGGAGCAAAGTTCATTAAGCCATGATGCGTGTTTTTCTAAGTATCACCTTGCTTGTTTCTATTCTCGTAACTGCCGCGCAGGCCCAGACCAGCGGCAAGCGCCGACTGACGGATCGCGATGATCTGTATGGGTGGGAGGCGGTCGGACGTCTGGATATCGGCGAACAGGGCTTTTGCACCGGTACTTTGATCGCAAAGGACATCGTGCTGACAGCGGCGCATTGCGCTGTGAGCAAGGCCACCGGAAAACCCTATGCCCCCGGTGAATTGACCTTTCGCGCCGGTTTGAGCGACGGTCAGGCGCTTGCGGATCGCAAGGTCATCCAGATTGCGACCCATCCCGATTTTGTTGCCAATGCGCCGGTATCGGCGTCACGTGTTCGAATTGATGTGGCTCTAATGCGGCTGGAAGAGCCGATTCCCTATTCGATTGCTGATCCGTTCGCGTTGCACAGCGGCCGCGTCAGCGACAGCGAAATCAGCGTCGCCTCGTATGGTCGCGGTCGGGCCGAGGCGATCACGCGCCAACGCTCTTGCCGCATCCTGCAACGCGGGCAGGGGCTGATCAGCTTTGATTGCGATATTACATTCGGTTCGTCGGGCTCCGCTATTTTAGCAAAGAAAGGCCCACGTTGGCAGATCCTGTCGGTTGTTTCGGCGGGCGCATCGGATGGTCAACGCAAGATCGGCTACGGGATGGAGCTGTCGGGGATTGTCTCGGAACTCAAGGCGATATTGCGTCGTGACGCGCCCCGACCCACGGCAACAATCCGCAGATTGCAGCCGGGTTCAGCCAAGTCCAGTTCGGGTGCTAAATTCCTCAGCGCGGGCGGGTCTTGAACCCGGTCCTTTTACTTCCCATCTGAGTTTTACCGGATCGCCAAAGCTGGGGTCCGGAATAAATCACCGCCCGTCCATTTCGGAGGGCAATTTCGTGAATCGCTCAAAGATGAGGATACGACATGCGTACATTTGACTTCGCACCACTTCACCGCGCAACCATCGGTTTCGACCAGATTGCAGACATGATGGACCGGGTTTTGACCAATGACGTGGCTCAGCCCAGCTATCCCCCTTACAACATCGAAAAAACCGATGCTGATACCTACCGCATTTCGGTTGCTGTTGCCGGGTTTTCCGAGGCCGATCTGTCGGTTGAGGTAAAGGAAAATTCTCTGGTGGTTTCCGGCAAGAAAGCTTCGGACGAAAAAGAGCGCAGCTACCTGCACCGTGGCATCGCCAACCGCGCGTTCGAGCGCCGCTTTGCTCTGGCCGACCACGTTCGTGTCACCGGCGCGAGCCATGAAAACGGCATGCTGAACATCGATCTGAAGCGCGAAGTGCCAGAAGCGCTGAAACCGCGCCGGATCGAAATTTCGTCTGGCAAGGCCATTGAAAAGGACGTGGTTGACGCCAAAGCCGTGAACTGAGGCTGTTGATCACTTAGCGACAGTCCCGCCTCTCTGGGTTGTCGCACCACACGCCCCGCGTTCCTCCAGGCGCGGGGCGAAGTTGTATCCATCGCAACACGGACATGGTAGGCAACACGTTTTCACGAAAATCTGGCAATAGTTTAGGTCGTCAGGCTAGTCTCTTCTGGAACACTTCAATGAACTGAATTTCGTTCAGTGCCTTCAGAGGGAGACGAAATAGATGCGAATGAAATCCGTTATTGCCGCTATAGTCTGTGCCGTTGTTGCATCGACCACACTGACCGCGACACCAACCCGTGCCAACGATACCGGAGCGCTTATCGCTGGGGTCGCGTTGGGTGTGCTGGGAGCGTCGATCGCCAAACACCATCACAAGCACGGATCAAAATACCAGAAGCACCCGCATGTTTCGCCCGAGGAGAATGCGATCGGGCTTTGTATGCATCGGACCCACACCGCCATGAGCAATCAAGGCTACTATGCCGTCGATTTTGAGCGGACGCTTTCCTATACGACGAATTCTGATGGCATCGATCTGATTGATTTGGAGGTCGCGCGCTCAAAGGACAGCAATGACGCGCGGAGCCACATAAAAGCCCATTGCGCTATTCAAGATGATGCTGTGGTCAATTTCCGGTATTCGAACTACTGAGCTTGCCATCGGCAGCTTCAACTTAAGAAATCCAAGAGCTTCTATTTTCCCTTCTGAAAACCAGCGGGCAATGTGTCTCGGCCTTGTCTCTGCGTCTATCTTTTTAGCGTCGAGTTTGTCACAGTCTTGGTGATTTGGAGACCCAAGGGGATGTAAATTGCCATAACATTCCCTATGTCATTGGATGATAAGAAGAATAGGGATAGCAGATGTCGAACCAGCAATTCGAAGCATTGATTCAAGAGACGCAACAGAAAGTCCGCGAAAGCCAGTCGCAGATTGAAGGCTTGACCTCACGGATCGAAGCGGCGCGTGCCAAGATCGGAACCGCAGAGGCAGATATCGACATTGAAAATGCCACTTTGGAAGATGTGCACGCCCATACCGAGGTGATGAACGCCAACATCGCTGAGCTGATCATGGGGCTCGACGACGTGACCAACGCGTTTTCCAAGGATTTCGACGAAATGCGTTCGAAAACCGGGTGGGAGTCGTTCGTCGGCATCTTCGCCAAGGCCAAATCCGAGTCCATGCGGCAGGAACGCATGCGCACCGCCAATATCGACGACAAACTACAGGACCTGATCGCTAAATCGGATGTGATCGTCAAACTGCTTGAAGGGCAGTTGGCCGTGCTGGAAGAACAGCGCGTCAAGGTCGAGGACAACCTGACCGTCACGCTGGACGACCGCGAGGCGACCGTGGCCGAACTGGAGGCTTTGCGGGCAGAGATTCAGGGCATGGACCCGGCGATCATCACGCTGGAAAACAAGATCAGCGTCGAACAGGATGCCGCCGCGCGGACTCAGTTGGAAACCGAACTGGCTGACCTGAATAAGCAATACAACGCCAAGGTTCAGGAAGAGCAGGTCAAGCTGGCCAAATCCCAGACGCTGGAACGCTATATCGAAAAGGGTAAAACCTGGGTCGATTCACTCCAGAACCAGGCGGCGACGCAGATGGTGCTGATCAACAAGCTGCAGACAGATACGCAACAACGCGTGGTGCTGTATGACGCCCTGACCAAGTCGCTGAAAACAGCACAGCAGCAGGACGTGGCCCACCGCATCAACGAGATCGGCGTGCAGACGGATCAAGAGGCGCAAACCGCCATGGCTGCCATCGGCACCGCGACCAACCAGAAGATGGCCGACATGCTTGAGGCGCATGAGGACCACATGGTCTTTGCCCGCGACGTGCTGGAGAAAAAGGCCAGGGCGGATGAGCGGTTCGCGCGGCGCTTTGCCTCGATTGTCGAGAAGCATGACAAGAATTTGTATGGGGGGTAAATGGCCTCTTTCATATTGATGTTTGGCCCAATGGTCGTGTTGATACCGGTATTGGCAATTGCGTTGGTTGTTTATGTACTAGCACTGTGGGTTTTGGCGCTTTTGGGCCTGCACAATGCCGCCAACGTGGAGGGTGTCGCAGTTACTTTCGGAGTGCTGCTATTACCGGCCTACGTCTATTTCGTCGTCCGTATTGTGGTGCCAGCTTTTTGGTTCGGCATGGTGAATATGTATGAAGAAATACTTCACAGTGATGGTATGACGTCAGCCGAAGCCTTTGGTTTTTGGCGGGATCGTTTCCGGCTCGTCTTTGAAGATTGGGGCAGATACAGGAAATTTATCCGTGGTCGAAACTAACCCCACCAAAGACCATGTCGGCTTGACCGACACTTTCGCCTCACGCCGCTATTTCCGCAAATTCGAGGTGATCACCGTCCACCTGCTGCGCGTGGCTGCGACGATGGAGGCGGAGGGCGCAATCAGCAAGCAAGAGGTGCGGATCGTGTCGCGCTACCTCTCGGGACTGCTCTATACGTTCCGCGCGCTTTCCATGAAATACCTACTGGTCGGGCGCGATACGGGGCGGTTCTTTGGTAGCCTCGCCATGGACAAGCGCGACAGTGGATTTCCGGTGGCGGCTGAGCTGCTGACCATGGCCAATGACGCGCAGCAGGCGCAGGTGCATCTTGCGAATATGCCCTCCGAGGATGATCTAAAAACCGACATGATCCGCACGATCATCGGTGATCAGGAGATCCCGACCAAGCTGCAATTCGCGCTGTCCCAAAGGCTCTATTACGAGGAATTACTGAAAGGTCAGCTGTTCTGGGCCCGCAACGATCCCGAATGCCACTGGATCGGAAATGAGGGCGAACGGCGCAAGTTCATGATCCACTGGGCGGTCTATGACAGCCAGATCAACCTGCCGGTCATCTATCTGATGCAGTTGGAGGATAGCGGCAAAACCGCCCTTCCCAAAGACCAACGCCGCTGGCCCGAAGTGCAGGCGCATCTGATGGCGCAGTCTCTGGGCGGGTTGAAACTGGTGACCATAGCCAAAGGGTTCGATCAGGATTTCGACGACCTGCACCCCAAACACCTGCGCCGCATTCATGTGGGGCCAATGTATTCCTCGGCCTATACCGAACAATCCGGCCCCCTGCGGCAGGTGCTGGAGGATGCGCAATCTCCGCAAGGTCAGGATTGGGCGCTGGCCTGGACCACGGAAGAGCTGGAAAGCGAAGATGTGATCGAAGATCGGGCCGGATGGTTCTCGACCGTCGAACGCGAGGTTTTTGCCTTGGATCCGTTCGGCGGGCAGGGGGCCGAAACCGGCGCTACCCGTACCCAGCGGTCGATCATCCTGCCCCAGCGTCCGTTTCAGGTGCTGGCCGAACGCAATCCGCCGGGTTTTGCCGATGTGCGCAAGTTCGTGGTCAGCAAGGCCGGACAGGTGTTGAGATATTGAGACCAGAGGCGGGCTGAAGCCCGCCCTACGTGATAATAGTAGGCCGGGCTTCAGCCCGGCATTGCGAGGAAAAACATGAGTTTGACGTCAGATCAGATGGAACTGCGCGAAGACGACATTCGTAAGCACTATCCGGCAGCGACCGCTTTGCTGAGCGGTTTCGAGCACGCTCCGCGTATTGCCAAAGCGGTTGAAACGACTGTCGAACGGTCTCCTGGTGTCTCTACCGGGCGGCGGTTTCGGTCGACGACGCCGGGTCTGATGACACGCCGTACTGCCCGCAGGGACGGGGTGCATCTGGTCGAACGAATCGAGGCATCGGACGATGGCGATGCGCTGGTCTCACCACCACAGGCGACCACGCAACAGGCCATACGACGTGCCATCGCCATCGCCCTGGCCGTGGCCGAGGCTTATGCGGAACAGACCCCGCTTGCCGATCTTAAACGCGCCAATCTGGCCGGAGATCTGCCTGCCGCGCGCAAGACCGAATTCTCTGAACTGCTGACGGCCGAAGCTCTGATCACCTCGCACACCTTCGGCAATGCGCTGGCGTACTTGATGTCCTCGCATCTGGGAGAGACCACTGTCGATATCGGTGAGATCGAAGAGGTCCTGACCGACAACGGCCAACTCGCCTTGCACGGCGCGCTGTGGGAGTTGGACCAGACCCTTGCCAAACACGCCCCCGATGATGCCCACCTGATCGCAGCCACCAGCGCCTATGCCGAGCAATTGATGGAAAAGGTCGCTCTACGCGCCCAGTCCGCAGGCCATCTGGCATCGTTCCAGAGTGCCGCTTGGCATATCGAGGCAGATGATCTGACCATCCGGGGCTTCGAACCGGCATCAAAGGCCAAATCCACCACCCTGACCATGACGTTCAAGAAACCGAACGAGGTGGTCGGCAACCATATCGCCAAATATCAGGCGATGAAGCTGGCCAAGATGGTGATGGCCTACGACTTCGACCGACGCCTGAACCCGTTTGCCGAGCTTGGCGGGTTCATCTTCACCTTCATGGGCGACGGCAAACCGGGCACCGGCAAGACCACTCTGATCCAGATGATGGCCGGGCTGATCAACGATTATTGCCAGAATGCGGGCTATCCGTTCCGCTATCAGAATCTGAGCACCGACAATATCGACAGCTATCAGGGCAAATCCGGCCAGAACGCCAAGGCGTTTATTAATACGATAATCGACCCCTCGGTCATCGGTTTCGGCACCATCGACGATATCGACCAACTGGCGGGCAAACGGGGCGACCGGCAGTCTTCGGCCGGGCAACTGGAAATCACCGCTGTGTTGATGGAAAGCTTTGCGGGCGCCAACACCGTTGTGCGGGGCAACTGCACCTTTGGCATGTTCTCGAACTACCCCGAGAATGTGGACGACGCCCTGCGCCAGCGGGCGGGCGCGCGGTTCCTGGTGGATGGGCCGCAAACGCGCGAGGATTACATTGACATCCTACACCTGCTGATGGGCCGTAACCACGACATCCCGCTGGGTGAACACGAAGCCTATGCCGCGCAGGAGATCAAAAAGGCCGTCGCCGCCAGTTTTGAAAGCCACTCCCGTCCACATGAGGATGCCCTGCTGCAGGTCTATGACCGGGTGTCTGGCGAGATCGGCCAGATGGACACGATTTCCAAGCTGGGCACCTACCTCAAGGCGATCCAGCAGGCGGATGAGCGGTTCACCGGCCGTGCGATCAAGAACATCACCGACGCGGTCAAGGTCCGCGCGATGGATTTCGAACTGCCCGACGAGTGGATGGAAAACCCCGACCTGTTCCTGTTCCGCGACTACGACACCAAGAAGGCGATGATCGACGACCTGCGCCAGCCGATCACGGTGGAAATGGTAATCCAGGAGATCAACCGCTACGCCGACAGCGAATTCCGCTATGCCGACAAGAGTGACGAGGTCGCCATCGAAAACGCAGTGCGTGAGATGGGTCGGATGGAAGAGGCCAAGCGGCGGTATCTGGAGGGGAAGGGGTGATGGAAGCTGCGCAGCTCATTGCTATCCTGTTGATAGGAGTGTCCTTCGCTTGCTGGACAACGAGCTTCGCCGTTCGCAGTAATTTACCCGTGCCAGAAGGCAAGCTGTTTGCGCTTAGGTTCCTTGTTTGGTTCTCGCTCAGTGTTTGTGTAGGTCCATTTGTCGGTCTTATCCCCTTGTTTCTCGGACTCGGATGGTTTTGGAATTATTATGACCCGAAACAAGTTATGGGCTCTGAAGTTTGGCACTACGCTATTCTGGTCTTACTCGCATTGCCCTACTTGTTTGCAATTGGTCTGGGTATAAGGCTTCAGTTCCGAAACGGTGATCCAGCATGATCCGCCTCATCGAAAAAGGCCTGATGTTCGGCAACCTCGTCCACATCTCCAGCCCGGCTCTGGTCGAGCGGTATAACCGCGCACTGCAACATCTGGCGGGCAAGACCACGGCGCTGACGGATTTCCATGTGGATATCTCGGGTTTTTCTCCGGAAGTGGGGATTGAGCTGGAGGACGAGCTTTACCTCAATCCCAACGGGGTCAACCGGCAGTTCATCTTGCTGACGACCGAACAGAAACGCGCGCCTCTGCTGAACGTCAAATTCTCGACCTCGCGCGATATCCTGCGGGAATTCATCGAGATGAACGAAGCGCAGCTATTCACCCTGACCGCCACCGATGCGGTGGCCGGAGAGCTTGTGAACTCGGTCATCAAACTCACCACCCCGCGCGACCTGTTGAATCTGAGCAAGATCGAGATTGAGGCTGATACCGCAGGCGGCACCTTGCGCAAGGCCCAGCAGCTAGCGGGCATGGTCGAACGCTTCAAAACCGAAGAGGACGCCTGGTTCGACGACGTGCTGATCGCCAAGATGATCGAAACGGCCAAAGAAACCGGCGACGTCACCCGCAACCCGGTCCGCCTGCGCCACACAGCGTTCGAGCAGCGCAATTTCTGGACCGCGCATTTCGGCGGGCTCTACCTGTTCCCGTATATGGATCACCCGGCGGCGATTTGCATGGGCGAAAAGCCCGACGATATGCCGATCAAATACATTTTTGACCCGTCGCAGCGGAACCAGATTGCCAAGTTTCTCGACTACAACGATCTGGTTGAACCCATCGTAAAGGCGCGCGGCGTGGATGCTGCCGCGATCCTGCAACAGAAAATGGACTTTCTGACCATTGCTGCGGCTGCTGACGCAGATGTTGATCTGAGCGGGTTGGATCGCAGCGATATGCGACGACTGGCCCGCAACCACGCGGATCGCCTGCCCGAGGCGTACCACGGCCTCGCACAATTGCTGCGCTGGGCGACCGATGGCGGGCGCTGGCCACGCATCACCTCGGATCATCCCGCTTATTTCTACACATTGCGCGCAGCCGATACGCCGAACCGCGATCTGGTGAATATGCTGTTGACCGAATTGGCTCCGCTGGATCCGCGGCAGATGTTCATCTGCCACAAGGAATTGTTTTATAGTACTTACAGGACCTGGCCCGAGACCAAGAAAGCCTATGTTGCCGACTTCCTTGCCCGCGAGTATCAGGTGGACAAGGCTGGTGCGCGGGCGGCTCTATTTGGTCATGAACCGGATATGTCAGGCAATGACCGGGTCAGCGAAACAGTGATCGCACGGGTCGGCCCTTGGGGCGCGGTCAGGAGAGATTAAGATGTTCGGAGCGATGCGCCTGTTTCTGATCCTGCTGGTGATCCAGACGATTGCCTATTTCGCGCTGTCCTTTTATTCGCGAGGAGTTAGGCGGCGAAAGTTGGAGACGTGGTGGGACGAAAAGGGCAAAACCGGTAACAAAGAAGCGTTTGTTGCGCGTGGTTTGCACGTCTACGACAACTCATTCCGGCGCAAACTGATTTTGGGTGTCTATATTGTACCTTGGGTGGCGATTGGCGCGCTGATCTACATCGTGAATTACATGTGAGGGTTAAGGCATGGCCTATGTGAAATGGGCGTTCATTATCATCTTCTGGGGCACGATCGCCGTGATCTTGCAGTATTCCCTACCGCAGCACGATGTGGTGCGGATCGTCAACACCTACGAGGAACGTCAGGACCTGACGGACTGGACGCGAATCTTCTGGTCCGAGCCTGAAGATCAATCCACCAGCCTGTCAAACCGCGATGTACAGTTCATTCAGGCCGTACGCGCCAACGGGAAGCCGATTGTCTATCGCAACGAAGACACCGGTTGGGGCTGGCCGCCTTATTTCAAGTTCGACACTGCGAACCTTTACACCGAGGCCAACGATGCCAAGTCGACCAAAGATAACCCCGATTGGGTGGTCGTAACGCACTACGGCTGGCGGAATGAATTCATGTCGATTTTTCCCAACGCAATTTTCATCCGGCATGTCGAGGGGCCGGATGTCCGCATCATCCCGTGGTTCAATATTGTCTTCCTGACTTTGTTTGCTGCGCTGGTTTGGGCCATCTGGGTTCGATGGCGGCGGTTTCGGCAAAAGAAGATCGATCCTGTTTTGGAGAACATGGAAGATGGTCTTTACGCCGCTGGTGATGCAATAGATGAAAAGCGCAAGGGCTTTCGCCGCTGGCTGGACAGTTGGAAATCCAAGTAAAACCGTACACCAAAAGGCGCACGCTGTGGTCTGACTGCTCATCTCACGATGAACTCAGCATGAAGCGCCCCGGCAGCCTTGATGGTTTTCAGGATGTCGATCATATCGCGTGGCGACACGCCCAAGGCGTTCAACCCGGCGACCACTTCGGACAAGGTGGTTGCCTCGGGGATTTCAGCAAGCCCCGTTCCTTCTTCCTCTTCGATCCCAGCGTAGGTGCGCGGAACAACGACTGTTTCGCCTCGCGCAAACGGATTTGGCTGAACAGCAATCGGGGCTTCCTCGACTGTGAGGGTCAAGTTGCCCTGCGATACCGCCACGCGTGAAATCCTGACGTCCCGACCCATGACAATTGTGCCCGATCTTTGATCCACCACGACGCGGGCTTTGCTTTCGGGTTCGACCAGAATGTTTTCAATACGTCCAATGGCATGCGCGGTTGATACGGCCCGCGTCGCCTCAATGCTCAACTCCACAGTGCCGGAATCGCGCATGAGTGCGACCGCTCGGTTGAATTCCTTATTGATGGCGGCCTCTATGCGGCTTGCAGTCGTGAAATCCGGTTCTCTCAACGCCAGTCTGAATTGAGTCAAATCAGCAAGCTGAAAATCGATCTCGCGCTCCACACGCGCGCCCGAGGGTATGACGCCCGATGTCGGCACCCCGCTTACAACCGACGCTGCTTCGCCTTCAACCGCAGCGCCTCCGGCTAGCACTGTCCCTTGCGCCACGGCATAAATCTGACCATCTGCTGCATTCAGGGGTGTCATGATCAATGTCCCCCCAAGAAGTCCTTTGGAATCTCCAATGGCAGAGACGGTGACGTCAATCTGACCGCCGACGCGCGCGAAGGGCGGTAGGGTGGCGGTGACCAATACGGCGGCGACGTTCTTGGGGCGAAAATCTTCGCCATTCACGTTTACGCCCAGCCGTTCGAGAATGTTGGACATAATCTCTTCGGTGAACGGAGAATTGCGCAAGCCGTCGCCGGTGCCATTCAGGCCAACCACAAGGCCGTAGCCAACCAGATCATTGCCGCGGACACCGTCGAAATCCACCAGATCTTTCAGGCGTATGGCCCCCGCATTGGCAATGCACGGTAAGACTATCAAAAGGAATACGAGTATCTTCATCTTAAGAAATTCACCAGTGACAGGTTGGCGTTGCGAACGGTCACGGAATACAGACTCTCCAGTTGGAACTGCACGGTTTGCAACTGTGCCGCAGTCTCATAGGGATCTGCAGCGATCAACGCATTGCGCGCATGCTCAGCGCTGGTCTTTGCGGCGGCGTTGCGCGTTGCGGCTTGCTCCACACGCGCCTCAGCCGCGCCGACCTGGGCGCGCAAATTGACCGTCGCATCCTGTGTATTGGCCAGCTCAACACCAAGCTGCGTGAACAATGCGGTTCGTAGATCAGGTGTCCATCCAAGCGCATCATCTGTGGCCAGAGCCGCAACCGCAACATCGCGCAAAGCGTCCTTGAGCGGGGGGTCTGTCGCAGTGATCGGAAGCGTGATCCGCTCGTTCTCGGAAATCTGCATCGGAGCCAAGGTGTCTGTGCCACCTTGATATATCACCGCATCAAATCCGGCGGGGTCGTTGAACCAATCCTCAGCGGCCTGTTGGATATCTGTTAGGGAGGTCAGCCCTATCAATTCGGCCTGCAGCGCTGTCAATAGTGTTTCAGCGGAGGGCAGAGGTGAGACGTCAGTCGATGTTCCAGAATACAGGCTGCGCCCTCCCGCCCGCGTATTCAGGGCTGAGATCATTGTGTCGAGCTCATTTCGTGCCTGAACCGATGCTTGTTCATGTGTTACGGTCTGGTTCGCCGTGCCAAATGATAGCAGCGACGCTGACATCTCGGCGACCGAGCCGCTTAGCGTTGTCAGGCTCAATTGCATTGCGTCCGTGAATAGCCGCGCCTCGGCGGTGGCGATGGAAAGCGCGTCCAACCGTTCCAGGCTGCGATCTAGATCCAGTAGGTGCGAGTAATCACCACCCAGACGACCCGAGATATCCTGCACCTTGCCGGTGGACATCTCATACGACAGTGTTTCGATTTGTGATTTGATCTCGGCGCTGCGAGTTCTGAGGGTAAGGCCGCGGGCCAGATCCCCGATCGAATTCAGTGTCATGTTCATAACCTCAACAGGGTATCCATCAGTTCATCCACGACAGCGACGATGCGTGCGTTTGCGGCATAGGCTTGCTCGATCTGCATCAAGCGCTGCAGTTCCGCGTCACTGTCAACACCTTGCTCCGCGACGACTTTTTGCATCTCCAGCTGTGCGTTTGCTGCAAAACTGCTGCGCTGGTCAGCTGTGTGTGCGTTTGCCCCGGCTTTGGAAAGCAACGCCTCGGCGATCTCGGCCGCGCGCATCGTGCCTGTCCCAAACCCCACGCTGGGGGCCGGGCGCGAGTCGGTCAGAACGGCCCCAAAAGCTTGCAACTGGCTGGCATCACCCGGCGCACCGGGGATCAATGCCCCCAGACCCGCGCGTAATCTCCAGCTGTCACCCCCTGCATCCGGGTCGACCACAACATTTAGTGAGATGCGCGACGCAAGACCGGTTTCAGAAACCGGATCAAAGCGGCTGCCGTCATCCGTGAAGACGCCCGGATCGGTCGCGGCAGCGGTCGGGTCCAACCCGGTGGTTTCAAAGCGCTCGATCAGGTCGCGGGCGACGGCGTCCAGATCGGCTTGCGCTTCGACGGTCAGTTCGTCGCGGACCGAGAACTGGGCCATCAATGCGCCGCCTCGGATTTGGGCGAACTCTCCGCTCACGCGAACGGGTCGGCCGTTGATCTCGAGCCCGGACAACAACCCGTTGCCAACGGTCATATGCGGCATGGTATCGCCTGTGGTCGAGAACGAAAACTCGGCCGCGGTTCCTTCCAGCAGGATCAACCCGCCATCGGAATAAAGGGAAATCTGATCATTATCGCGCGCGATCGCGTTGACAGGCACCAACTCGTTGACTTGATCGACCAGAATCTGACGATGATCCAACAGCGCGCCAATATCACCGCCCGAATTGCGGACAGCGGGGATACGAGCATTCAGTTTCTCGATGTCTTTCAGAGTCTGATTCAGCGTATCGACCTGTTTGCCTATCGTGCGATCCGCATCGGATCGCATTTGCCGCACCCCTTCGGACGCTGTATTGAGCGCTGTGCTCAATGTACCGCCTGCACGGGCGGCCTGATCCAGCCGTTGGGCTGAGCCGGGCAGGCTTGCAGCTGTAATCAGGCTGCTTTCGAATTGGGCCAGTCTGGCCGAGATCGAAGTGGCATCGTCGGCTGCCCCCAACAGTTTCTCGTAACTTGAATGAAATTGCGCCACGGTTTTGGCTGCCATCAGGTCTGCATCGGTCGCACGGCGGTTTGCGATCAGTACCGGATCCTGGTGCCGAGTGATACCAACGACACGAACGCCATTACCAGAAACTGCGCTGGTCGCCAGTTCAAGCGATCTGCGAGCATATCCCGGGGTCAAGGCGTTGGCGATGTTTCCTGAAACCACCGCCGCACCACGGCTGGCTGCGCTCAGCCCGCCCAGAGCGTTGTTCAGTGCTGTCGACATATTCATCGGACGCATCCCTTTCGTTGATCAATCATCAGATCAGCGTTTGATATTGGTGGTTTCCTGCAGCATCTCATCCACAGTCTGAATGACCTTGGCGCTTGAGGAATAGGCCCGCTGGGTCTGGATCATTGAGGTCAACTCGGTGGCGACATCGGTGGTCGATTCCTCGCGTGCAAAAGACACAAGATCGCCCGTCGGCCCCTCGCCTGCGTTCCACAAGAAGAAGGTGCCGCTGTCACGCGAAGGGGCATAGGTCTGACTGTCCAGTGCCGTCAGGCCGTTTGGATTCGGCACATCGGCCAGTGGAATCTGGAACATCCGGCGACTGACCCCAGTATCATAGAAAGCATAGACATAGCCGTTCTCATCAACCTGTACGCTTGTCATCGTGCCAACGGCCGAACCATCGCGTGTGATCGAAACCGGAGCAAAGGTATCGGAAAGCTGTGTAATGCCGTCCGCATCGCCGATCTGGCCGATGTTGATCTCCATCGGTCCGCCGGCGACGTTGACGACAACGCTGCCGTTTGCCGGGTCATAGGCACCGCCGGTCACGGCGGTGACGCTGGCTAGTGTACCACCGGCTGTGCGGCTATCGGTGAAGGTCAGCGTATATTCTCCGATGACAGCGCCGCCCAAGGCTGAATCGCGCAATGTCATGGTCCATTCATTGCTGCTGCCGGTCGCAGGAACGGTGGGGATCAATTCGATATCGACGCTTTCAGACTTGCCCAAATTGTCAAAATACTCGACCGACAAGGGCTGCGTGTCACCCGGAGCACCGGCGTCGGTCGCTGTTGCAGGCAGGTTCATCCGCAGGTTCATGGATGTTGTGGGGGCGCCCGAAAGCTGATTGACGCTTAGCTGAATGGGTTCCAGAGCGGCGGGCGTATCCCTCGGGACGCTGGGGATCGAGCCATCTGGATTGGCACGCCAGCCAAGAAGTACAAGGCCGGATTGTGTGACCAGATACCCCTCCTCATTGGTGCGGAATGAGCCTGTCGTGGTCAGCAGCATCTCATTTGAACCTGACGCGATCTGCGAACTGGGACGAACCGGTAGCATACCCCTTCCGCGCACGGCCAGATCGGTTGAGTTGTTGGTGGTTACCAACGATCCGCGCTGATCTATCAGGCGTTGGCTGGTGGTTCTGACCCCGCCTGCCGAATAGCTGCCGCCCTGACCAGACGTGACCATGGAGTGAAAGTCGGTCTCGACCCTTTTATAGCCAAATGTCGATGAGTTGGCGATGTTGTCAGAGATCGTGGCCAGCCTGTTGGCGTTGGCCTTCAACGCTGCCACACCGGCATTCAGCGAAGAGGATATGGTCATCGGTACGCCCTTTTGTTGCGTCATTCGTTGATGCAACACGTACCGCACTGGCCCTTAACAGCCGGCTAACAGCTAAAATGCTGTCTATCCTTTACCCCTTAAGGGTTGCGTAAAAAGATGATCTCAATCCGATTATTGCGTATCGCCATGGGGTTTTTATCCGAAAGCTCTCGGTCCGCGTGCCCAGTCACGCGGTCCAACCGCTGTGGCTGGATGCCTTTGTTCTGCAGCAGTTGGCGGGTGCTTTGCGCCCGCGCGGTCGACAGATCCCAGACCGGGTTATTCGCCAACACGACGGGCGCAGACCGCACATGCCCTTCAACCGCGATTGCGTTTGTCACCAGATCAGAAGACCGCGCTACCAAAAGTGCCAGCGCGCGCATCATTTGGGTTGGCGTGTCTGTCCCCGATTCGAACAACGGTTGATCCTCAGTGGCGAACAGCTCGACCACCAGCCCTTCGTCGGTGACGCGGGTCACGATGTGCTTGCGCATCTTATCGGACACAAGGCTTTCCCCAGCGCGCCCCAGCAACTGCGCCTCGAGCGACGAGAAATCTTCGAACGCACCCTTACCGCCGCCTTTCGCATCCACGCCGGTTGATCCGCGCGCCTGTTTCGCCTCGGTGGGGTTCCGATTGCTGGCACCTGATCCATCCATAACCATGGTTTTTTCCGAAAACATGTTGTCACCGCCGAAGGCACCATCACCACCGCCCGAGACCGGATTGACCGGAATCGTGGGCGAAAAATAATCCGCCAGACCCTTGCGTTGCGTCTCGGTCGTTGCATTCAGCAGCCACATCAACATGAAGAACGCCATCATGGCAGTGACAAAGTCCGCATACGCGACCTTCCACGCACCACCGTGGTGAGCATCGCCACCCGATACACGTTTCTTCTTGATGATGATTGGCGCCGCATTGGATTGCGCACCCATCTCCACCACCTTCTATTCACCCGCTTACTGGCCTAGCAGGGCAGGTGTTAAGGTGGGCTTAACACTTAAAACTGTTCTGAATTCTAAGATTGCGACACCGGGTTTACACCAGCTCGCCTTAAAATCAGAGATAATCGATCAAAGCTGTTTTCGATACCATCGGGATCGGCCTTTGCAAAAAAGCTATCTAGCTCTTCGTGGACTCGGACGGCGCGATCCAACAAAGGATCTGTTCCTTCGGCATAGAGACCGGCTTTGATCATCACCTCAGATTGCTCATAACTGCCGACCAGCTTGCGGGTTTCTGTAATCAAATGGTTCTCATCTGCGGTCGCCGCACCTGGTAGGCTGCGTGATACGGATTGGCTGAGGTCAATGGCCGGGAAGCGCCCGCGTTCGGCGATGTCTCGGCTCAGCACGACATGTCCGTCCAAGACGCCGCGCAGAATGTCCGCAATGGGCTCGTCCATGTCAGAACCCGCGACAAGAACACTGAAGACTGCGGTGATGTCACCTTGATCGGCAGTTCCGGGACCCGCCCGTTCGCACAGGTTTGCAATCAGCGGCGTGACCGATGGCGGGTAGCCACGTATCGATGGGGCCTCACCCATTGCGGCGGCAATCTCGCGGTGCGCTTCGGCAAAGCGGGTAACTGAATCGGCCAGAAACAGAACGTTTAACCCTTGATCCCGCAGGTATTCCGCCACCGACATGGCCGACCATGCGCACCGTCTGCGTATCAGGGCCGATTGATCCGAGGTTGCGGCCACGACGACGGATCGTTTCAGACCTTCGGCACCCAGGGCGTTCTCGACAAACTCATTCACTTCGCGCCCGCGTTCGCCCACTAATGTAACGACCACCGCATCCGCCTGGACTGAGCGGGCAAGCGTCGCCAGAAGTGTCGATTTGCCAACGCCTGAACCAGCGAACAGGCCGATTCGCTGACCCTGGACAATGGGCAGCATCGTGTTGAGGATGGCCAACCCGGTTTCCATACGACCACCCAGCGGCTTGCGCGATACCGCGGTTGGCGGGGCCTGTATAAGGTCACGTTCAAGCGTGCCAGGCAGTAGGGGCTTGCCGTCCAGAGGTTTGCCAAACGGATCGATCACCCGCCCAAGCCAATGCATTCCGGGCGCAAAGGCAGGCATCTGGTCGAGAGAGACCTGATCCCCCAGGCTTACGCCATCGGGTGCGGAGGCTGGCAGCATATGGATCGCGCCTGATTCGACATGCAGGACCTCGCCCGGCAGGTCCGGGCCTTTTTGTCGGCGCAGCGTCAGATGATCCCCGATCCGGGCTTGGGCGGTCAGACCATCGATTTCAACCACGCCGCGCGCAACACCGGTCACACGCCCGATATGGTGTACCGCCGACATCCTATCGAATTCGCATTTCAGACGCATCGGATCGAGATCGGCCATCACAGGTCCTCCAAATAGATTTGTTGAAAACGGTTTCTAAAGGAATCGGGGTTAAGCCTTGATTGAAATTGATCGAGGGAGAAGCCCCGATGTTCAATGACCTGAACGTCTTTAAGACTGCGTACGCAATGGCAACCCATGCCGGACAACGGCAAGCGGTTGTTGCGCGCAACATGGCCAACGCGGATACGCCGGGATACAAGCCCCGCGATATTGAAGCCTTCCAGACAGCGTTTGAAAACACGAGCCGAGAGGTCGCGATGACCGCGACTCGGACGGGTCATCTGAATGGTGATGTGCGCGCTCAGCTTTGGGCTGAATTCACGGTCGCGGCTTCGAGCGATCCGAATGGCAATGGTGTTTCATTGGAAGAAGAGATGCTGAAAGCTGTCGAGGTCAAGCGACAACATGACCGGGCATTAGCGATCTACAAGTCTTCAATCGGTGTGCTGCGCACGAGTCTGGGCCGGGCATAGGGGGTTTCACGATGAGCGATTTTTCCTACTCGTTGGACGCGTCGGCTAGCGCACTGCGTGCGCAAGCAGCGCGGTTGCGTCATGTGTCCGAGAACATCTCGAACGCCGATACGCCCGGATACCGGCGTAAGACAGTCCCGTTTGAGACAGTCGAACGGGACGGAAAAGAGATGGTCCAGGCGGGGCGCGTCAAACTCGATCGTCGCGACCTGAGCCGAATTTATGATCCTGGCCACCCTATGGCTGATGAGACTGGCCATTACAGAGGATCAAACGTCGATCTGATGATCGAAATCGCAGACGCCCGAGAGGCGCTGCGCAGCTATGAAGCCAACCTCAAGATGTTCGACCAGACCCGGCAGATGTCATCGAGTCTGATGGATCTACTCCGTAAATAAAGGAATACCAGAATGGATGTTCGCTCACTTACCGCCGCGCAGAATTATACGGGGGCGCGCCCTGCAACGCAGGCCGCCCCCGAACATCAGGGGACAGCGCAAGGGCTGCGATCCTCGTTTCAGGATTTCGTGGCGACGCTGAAACAAAGCGAGCAAGTCACGCAATCTTCGATGGTTGGGCAGGCCGACCCGCACGCTTTGGTTCAGGCGCTGGCGCAGACAGAGCTGGCAGTGGAAACGGCTGTGATTGTTCGGAACAAAGTCGTTGAAGCCTATCAGGAAATCTTGCGGATGCCGGTCTGAACGATGCTGAGCGAAGGTCTGTTCTACGACATCGTGCGCCAGGCACTTTGGGTTGCAGTCATCACGTCGGTTCCGATCCTGGCGGTGGCGCTGATCTCGGGCCTTACAGTTGGTTTGTTTCAGGCCTTGACCTCGGTTCAGGAGATGACCCTGACCTTCGTGCCTAAGCTGATTGCAATCGTGGTCGTGTTCTGGATGTCGATGGGTTTCATGACCCAGACCCTTGTTACGTTTTTTACCGGGACATTGGTCCCGCTTATTGCCGGAGGTCGCTAATGGACACCGCTTATGTCACCTTGTCCCGTCAATCCGGTCTCATGGATGAGATGCGAATGGTGGCCAACAATATCGCCAATGCCAACACGACCGGGTATCGTCAGCAGGGGCTGGTGTTCTCCGAATTCGTCCGGGATATGCCGGGCAATCCTTCACTATCGCTCAGCCGTGCGCAGGTTCGAAACACTTCTCTGCAACAAGGTGTGCTGACCGAGACAGGCGGGTCCTTCGACTTTGCCATCGAAGGGGACGGGTTCTTTATGATCGAAACGTCCGCTGGGAACCGCCTGACGCGTTCCGGCAGTTTCTCACCCAATGCTGAGGGCGATCTGGTGACGATGGACGGGCACCGGGTTCTGGACAGCAATGGCGCGCCGGTCTTTGTCCCGCCCGACGCCGCAACGATCGATGTTGGCAGCGACGGCACGATGAGCGTCGATGGACAATTTCTGAGCCAGATCGGTGTCTACAACGTCGCTGATCCCGAAAACCTGGTGCGCGAAGGAAGCACACATTTTCGTGCAGGCGGGCAGGTGGAACCGGTGGGCGAGCCGGTCGTGCTGCATCGGTTCCTCGAAGGATCGAATGTCAATGCCATTGGTCAGGTGACCCGGATGATTGAAATTCAGCGGGCCTACGAGCTCGGGCAGAGTTTTCTTGAGGCCGAAGACGAACGGGTTCGCGGGGCGCTTAAGGCATTGATGCGCTGATTACCGGAAGGAGAATACGACATGCGAGCATTGAAGATCGCGGCTACGGGCATGACCGCACAGCAGATGCGGGTTGAGACAATTTCAAACAACCTCGCGAATATGAATACAACCGGCTACAACACCCGCCGGGCCGAGTTTGCCGATCTGCACTATCAACAGATGGCGCGCGCCGGGGCGGTCAATGCCTCGGATGGAACGGTCCTTCCGACAGGTATTCAGCTGGGGTTGGGCGTGCGCCCTGCCGCCGTCACCGTACAGCTGCAACAGGGTGGGCTCTCGGCAACGGGCAGTGATCTGGATATCGCCATCGAAGGGCGAGGTTACCTTGAAGTCACCATGCCGAATGGCCAATCCGCCTTTACCCGAGACGGAAGCCTGAAACGTTCGGCCGAAGGTCTGATCGTAACTTCTGATGGCTTTGCCGTTGCCCCTGAAATTACCATTCCAGACGATGCCAGATCGATCTCGATCAATGCGGCGGGTGAGGTCTATGCCTATTTCGATGATACGGCCGAGGGGCAGTTGCTGGGCGAGTTTACGCTGGCCAGCTTCTCGAACGCCAAGGGTCTTGAGGCCATTGGTAGCAACCTCTTCAAGGAAACCGAAGCCTCGGGTGCACCGGTGGTCGGCACCCCGGGCGAAGATGGGCTGGGAACATTGCGGCAGGGCTATCTTGAGGACAGCTCTGTCGATGCGGTGCGCGAGGTCACGGAACTGATCGAAGCGCAGCGTGGCTATGAAATGAACGCCAAAGTTATTTCCGCCGTCGACCAGATGATGGGCGCGACCACGCAGGTCCGGTGATGCGCCTGTTAACCCTCATACTATGCATGATGCCGATGCCAAGCTTGGCCGAGATCGTTGTGCCGACCCGCACGATCCGCGCCAAAGAGGTCATTGTCTCATCCGACCTCGAAATCAAAACCACTGAGGTCAATGGGGCGGTTCGTAGGCCAGAGGATCTTATCGGTCAGGAGGCACGTGTTGCGCTTTATCCAGGTCGGCCAATCCGCCCTGCCGATGTCGGTCCGCCTGCGATCGTGGACCGAAACGATCTGGTGACGCTGGTGTTCGATCACGTCGCGCTATCGATCACTGCCGAAGGCCGCGCGTTGGGCCGGGGCGCAGCAGGCGAGCGTATCCGCGTCATGAATCTGGCGTCTCGCACAACAGTAACGGGCGTAATCCGTCCCGGTGGACAAATTGAGGTTAAATAATGCCGAGCCTTTCGAAACCCCTGCTATTTGTCGTTCTGAGTGTTGCGGCGTGTGGACGATTGGACCACCTTGGCAAGCCGCCCAGCCTGACACCAAACACGGAATCGCCTGAGCATGTTGCGATGCTGTGGCCCGGACTACCTTTGCACAGCCAGCCTCAGCGAACCGTTGATCAGTCATCTTTGTGGAGTGGCGGTCAGCATTCCTTGCTTGGGGATCAACGGGCGATGAAAAAAGGGGATATTCTGACAGTCGTGATCGAGCTGGATGAAAAGGCCGAAATATCCAACGACACCAACCGGTCGCGGGCCGGGTCAGAAAGTCTTGCGGTGCCGGAACTCTTCGGCCTTCCTCAGCGCGCAGGTGAAAGACTACCTGAAGGGGCCTCACTTGATGATGCCGTTTCAATTGACTCGGCTTCGGTCAGCAAAGGCAAGGGATCGGTCAAACGCAAAGAAAAATTGACCTTGCGCGTGGCGGCAACGGTCGTCGACGTGTTGCCAAACGGTGTGCTTTCGATTTCTGGATCGCAAGAACTGCGGGTGAATTTCGAACTTCGGGAACTGCTGGTCTCGGGCTATGTCCGCCCCGAAGATATCTCGCGCCAGAATGAAATCACCTATGACAAGATCGCGTCAGCGCGGGTGTCTTATGGTGGCCGCGGGCAGATCACGGATGTGCAGCAACCACGCTATGGACAACAGATACTTGATACCTTGCTACCTTTCTGAGGGCCGCGCTTATGGGAAAACTACTACCGATCGTTTTTCTGGTTTTCGGCCTGGCTGCCGGTGCGGGCGCCCGGATCCTATTGTCCCCTTCCGGGGAAGCTGAAGATCTTGCGGAGGCTGGGCAAAAACCCAATGAAGACAAGAAAAACAAAACTAAACCCGGCAAAGACGATCAATCAGAAACACATGAGTATCTGAAACTCACCAAACAGTTCGTGGTCCCCGTGGTTTCCGAGGACGAGATATCGGCGCTCGTCACCATGTCCCTCAGCCTTGAGGTGAGGCCGGGGATTGCCGAAGCGTTTTATGAGATCGAGCCAAAATTAAGGGACCGGTTTCTGCAAGTTCTGTTTGATCACGCCAATATCGGCGGGTTTGACGGCGCATTCACGCGGTCAGACAACCTGACGGCATTGCGCAATGCGTTGCTGGAGGTTGCGAGAAAGGATCTGGGCGAAGATGTCTCGCAAGTTCTGATCATGAGTGTCAGCCGACAGGATACCTGAACGGGTTGGGGTTACGAATCCTGAGCCTTAGATTGTCGCACGCGTCGCTTGTGTTCCTGCAGGCGGCGCGACAGATCGGCAACGGCCAGTTTGCGCCCAAATGCCCCACGCAATTCTTCCATTGCCGCAAGCTTTTGTGATCGCAGGCGCGCCAACTCGGTGTTCAGGTTGCGCCGTGTCAAAGATTCCCAGCCGTGCCACAACAGGTCTGTGCCGGTGACCTGATAGCCATCCGACTGTGAACTCGTCGATTTTACTTCGGCTAATTGAGAATCCAGACGCGTCAATTGCTGAAGCAACTGGGCTTCGCGCTGCAACAAAGGGTGCAATTTTTGGTGTTCCTGTTGATAAACAGCTTCGACGACGGTCAAAAGGTTGTCTATGCGATCTTGCGTCATCCGACCTGACCCTTCGCTCGTTTGCGCATGGCTTCGGCAAACCGAATAGCTGCTGCAACGGGTCGGTAGTATTCTTCGGTAATTTCCTGTCCGATCCCGACGGTCGCGTGCAATGCGCGTGCTGTTGGTGGATCGGAATGAATAGGAATGCCTGCGTCTCCGGCCGTGGCCCTGATTGTTGCCGCGATTTCATCTACCCCTTTGGCGACGCAAACCGGAGCGCTGCCACTTGCTCGCGACCATTTCAGCGCCACCGCATAATGCGTCGGGTTGACGATCACCACATCGGCCTTGGGCACATCCGCCATCATCTGATTGGTTGCTATGTCCTGCGCGCGTTGGCGACGCTGCTGTTTGACGTGCGGATCACCCTCGGAATCCTTGGTTTCATCCTGAATTTCTTTGCGTGACATTCTGTTTTTGCGAAGGTGTTCGGCATGTTGCCACAGATAGTCGATCATGCCGATCGCCAGCGCGATCATTATGACGATAAACAGAAATTGACTGAGTAAGTTCATCATCAACAGAATTGAGGATCTCGGGGCGGCTGCACTGGCTGTCAGAATCTCGGGCAGGTGGGCGTGCAAAAATATGGTCAGGCATGTTCCATAGATCAACAATTTAACAAAGCTCTTGGCGAATTCGAACAACCCGCCCCGGCCAAACTTGTTCTTTGCGTTTGAGACGATCGAGATGCGTGAACCGCGTGGTTTCAGCTTTTCCGGCGCGAAGATCAATGCGCGCTGGGCGATCAGGCTGAGCAACACCGCGACTGCCGGAACGATAAACAACGCGGCGATTGGTGCCATAGTTGATCTCAGAATCCCAGCGACGGTGGATGTCGCGGGTCCGACGGTCAGCAAGCTTGCGAATTGATCTGATTGGTCGATCAAGACCACGAACAGAGCCCCCAGATGCTCTGCCGTGAATTGCCCCGTGAGCAAAAGTGCGACGAGCAGTCCCATGTATGCAGCCACCACCGACAGATCATTGGACTTCGCCACCTCGCCTTTTTTGCGGGCTTTTGCCAGCTTTTGCGGGGTCGCCTCAAATGACTTATCACTGTCGTCGTCTGATGTGCTCATCTCAGCCCTCCCAGAGGATTTTGGAGAAAGGTAAACAAAGCGTCAGACCAGGTTGCCTGGATCAATGGTGCCCCGGCGAAAAGCAGGAAAAGGCCAGCGAAAGTGATTGCTGGGGCACCGACAAAAGCGACCATGAGCTGCGGCATGGCGCGGTTAATTACGCCCAGTGCGAGGTTGTAGATCAGCGATGCGATGACAAAGGGCGTCGCCAGCGCAAAGGCCAGTCCAAAGCTGCGGGCGACTTGCGCAATGCCCCATTGCGACAGATCAGGCGCAGTTGGAAGCGCGCCCATCGGAAACAGCATATAGCTGTGGATCATGAACTGCGCTGCACGGATATGAAGGCCAAGCAATACCGCCAGCGCCAAGCCGGCCAGCGTCAGCAGATACCCCATCGCCGGGACAGGTTCTGCGGCCGCTCCGCCCAGGATCTGAGACAAGGATGTCGCTTGCGCCGCGATTGAACCTGCAGTTTGTAATGCAAGGACAAAAAGGCGCAACCCGATGCCGAGCATAAGACCGATCAAGACTTCGATGGTGATTAATCCAATCATTTTGTGAAAGCCCGGCATAACACCCGATGCGGGTATGGCGGGAATGACAATCATTGTGAAAGCAACTGCCACGCCCAGTTTGACCCGCACAGGGACGCTGCGTTCACCAAAGGCCGGTAGCAGCGAAACCAATGCGGACACACGAAGAAATACGGCGAACAGATGCCACAGGTTTTGCCCCAGATGTGGCAAAAGCTCTGACGGGACTGAGATCACGCGGGCACCGTTCCGACCAAGGCGGGGCGCGCCTCAAGCCCGATCTCTTCAAAAGACAGGACGGGGTTGGCGACGCCGCGCGCGTGCATAATGGTCCTGAGCAATCTGCGTCGGCGGGTCGTGGTTACGACCGCCGGGAACAACCCGTGATCTGCTGATTTTGCGACGCTATCGACAACCCCATCGGCCAGCTTATTGAACAGGTTGGGCGGTAGTGCCACGTCGATACCTGCGTTCGCGGCGTCGATCTGGTAGGTGGCAAATGTGTCCTCCCATTCCGGCGCGAGTTGGATCAGAGGGATCGAGCCGTCCTCGCGCTTCATGTCGGCAACCAGTTGAAAGCCCAGCCGCTGGCGGACCAGTTCGCAGATCCCTTCGGGCTGGGTGGTGGTCAATCGTGCTTCAGCCACGCTTTCAAGGATCAGCGCCATGTTCCGGATCGAGACCCGTTCGTCTAGCAACAGCCGCAGAACAGCATGCAGTGTGTCGATCGGCACCTTGTCTGGGATCAATTCGTCCAGCATTTTGCGGTTGGCTTCAGCTCGGGTCGGATCGCTAAGCCGCGTCATCTCGGACAGCAGGCGGCGAAGGGATTTCAGGGTCAAAAGGCGCGAGAAATTCTGTTTGATGATCTCAAGCAGATGGGTCGCCAGAATTTCAGGAGGGGTGACGATGGTGGCCCCATTCAGTGCGGCGACCTCCTGGTCCTTGGGCAATATCCAGCGCGCCGGGGCACCGTAGACGGGTTCGGTCACATCGGTGCCATCAGGTAGAAAGTCGTGCCCGTCCTGTACCAGCGCGAGCACAAGTTCAGAATTCAGAACACCACGGGCCTGTTCGACCCCTTGTACTTTGATCACATAAGTTCCGGTCGGAAGATCGGCGCGGTCAGTCAATCGAATTTCGGGCAGGATAAGCCCAAAGCTTGAGGCGACATAGGTCCGCATGTTGGCGATCCGCGCGTCAAGGCCGGTACCGGGGTTCAGCACCATGCTGACCAGATCGGGGGCGAATTCCAAGTGAACGTCGTCGAGGTCCAGGATATCACCGATGGCCTGTGAAACCGGAGTGTCAGACTCGGCCTCGGGGGTCTGAGCTTCTGCCTCGCTGGCGTTGCGTTTTCTGAGGCCTGAATAAGCCGCATAGCCCAGCACCCCGGCCCCAAGAATGAACGGTAAGAACGGCAAGCCGGGCACCAGGGCAAACAGCACCATCAGAATCGCTACGGTGCCCAACGCCGCCGGGTGGCGTCCAAGCTGCGAGAAGATCGCATTGTCGGTTGCACCCTGCGTACCGCCACGCGCCAACAGCAAGGCGGACGCAATCGAGATGATCACAGCTGGTATCTGCGACACCAACCCGTCCCCAACGGTCAGGATTGCATAGGTTTCGAAGGCGGACGATACCGGCATCCCATGCACGATGACCCCCATGACCAATCCCATCACGAGGTTGAGAAGTGTGATCAGCAACCCGGCAATCGCATCGCCTTTGACGAATTTCGACGCGCCGTCGAGCGAACCAAAAAAGGTGGTTTCCTGCTGCTCGCGCTCGCGCCGTTCTTTGGCTTGCTGGTGATCGATGGCTCCAGCCGACATGTCACTGTCGATGGCCAACTGTTTGCCTGGCATCCCGTCCAGCGCGAACCGGGCACCCACTTCGGCCATGCGGGCTGCACCCTTTGTGATGACCGTGAAGTTCACGATCAGCAGAACGCCAAACACCACAAGGCCCAGAAAGATGCTGCCGCCCATGACAAACTGGGCGAAACCTTCGATCACATCGCCAGCGGCGTTAGTGCCAGTATGCCCCTGACCGATGATCAGCTTCGTCGAAGACACGTTCAGCGACAAGCGCAGCATCAGCGAGGCCAGCAGGATCGTCGGGAAGGATGAGAAATCCAGTGGCCGTTCGATGAACAGCGTCAATGTGAAGATCAGGATCGCCAGCGCAAAGGACGCCGCCAGCCCCACATCCAGGACCCAGGCTGGCATGGGCAGGATCATCATCACGATGACCGCCATCAGCGCCAGCGCCAGCAGTATGGTCGGAGAGAACAAGGTGCGGGGATCGATTCGGGGCACTATCTGCTCCTAATTGAAAGCGATAAAGGCGGTGGCTGTAGAGGTTTCGGGAACCAGTGAACCCAGCGCGTTCTGGCCGATCGGGTGAGCGTTCAGCGGGATGAGTGGGCTGGCAGATGCGGTGAATGGATCGCGTTCGTGGGCTGTGCCCGAGCCATCCAGCTGCGCCAGGACCGTCTGAAAACGGTCAGAATATGAGGCTGCGAGGTGCTGCGTGCGCGAGTGGTAAGCCCCGGCAGCGGCGGGCCATGATCCAAGTTCCGCATAAAGCTGGGCCAGAAACCGCGCCGCATAAACTGCGTTTTCATCCGGATCGAACATCGCGTCGATCGAGCGAAAAGCCTTTCCGTGCCAGCGATAGTTGATCTGAAAGCAACCGACGTCAAAGCTGCGTACACCGGATTTGAAGATGTCGAACACGTAAGACTTTGCCTCAACCTCGGAGGCAAACCAATATCCCTGTCCTTCACGATTGACGGTCCATGGCCAGGGTTCCAGAACCCCGTCCAGCGTGCGGCCTGTTTCAACGCGGGCAATTGCCTTTAGAACATCGAGCGGAACGTCTTCGGCCAGCGCAGCCCGTTGCGCTGCGCGGTCACAAAGAGCTGTCGTTGCCGCCGCGTCTGCGTCCTGCGCAAAAAACATAAGCGCCGCAATCAGGAGGTTTTGAATTGGCATTCTGCCGGTCCGGGATTCTGATCAGTCCGGGCCAAGCTATCCAGTTACCTGTTTACAGAGAGTTAGCGTGCCTTAGTTTCGATCAATCTTTCGACCGAAGACCACGCTGGTGTTGGTGCGCGACACGCCAGGGATGCGCGCAAGTTCATCGACCAGAATGTCGAGGTCTTCGATCCGTGGCGCTTCGGCGGAAAGCAGCAGGTCAAATTCGCCATTGATTGATAAACACAGTTTGACCTCGGGATAAGCTTCAAGCCGCTTGATGATCCGTGTGGTTTCTTTCTGCTGCACTTCAAGCAGAACGATGATCTGAACGCGTGGCGTATCTTCGGTTTCGCGCAGGACGACCGAGTAACCAGCGATGACGCCCCGCTCTTCCATTCGATTGATGCGTTCATGCACCGTCGTCCGCGCGACGCCAAGTGTTGTTGCAATGCGGGTCGTCGAGTCGCGCGCATTGTGCTGTAAGGCGGCGATGATGCGTCGGTCAAGCTGGTCCATTGCGGCTCCGGGTTCAGGCAACTTCGCCTCGGTTTAGGGTAGTTTGGTGTTCGGGCTCAAGGCTGGTGCGGATAACGGGGATGCAGTTCATCAATGATGATCGGATGCGCATGAGGTTTCGGCCCAGACAGGTGGGGGTGATCCTGTGGGAGGTCAGGATGGCCGTGAACCACCGCATTGTCTTCGCGCCGTGGCCAGGCAATGAGCACAAGAACCAGACCCAGAATCGCTGCGGTCGCCATTCCGGCCATGGCCACAGTTACGCCAAAGCGGGTCATCAGCCACCCGGCCAGGGGATAAAGCACCAGCCAGCAAGCATGAGACAGAGTGAACTGTGCGGCAAACACGGCGGGTCGATCTTCGGGGTGGGCTGATCGGGTCAGTAGGCGGCCCGAAGGCGTCAGCATGCTGGAATACCCAAAACCAATCAATAGCCATGTCGTTGTCAGCAAACCTAATGTCATCGGCAGAGTGACAGATAGCAGCGCTGCCACCGCCATGGTGCCCGTCGCCAATGATGCACCACCCAGCATGACGCGACGCTCTGGAATGTGATCCAGAAGGCGTGGCAGTGCAAATGCCGCGAGCATCGAACCGCCACCGAACCCGGCCAGCGCGATGGCAACGGCGCTTTCAGAAAGACCAAGATCGCCGCGCACGATCACGACCGTGTTGACGATGACCATCGAACTGAGCGCGGCCGCGCTCCAACTCAGCGCCAGCAGGCCTCGCAGGCGCGGGGTTTTAAGGTAAATTCGAATGCCGCGCGTTGTGCGGTCATAGATGCCACGCGGCTGGGATGGTTTGGGTGAGGGCAAAGTTGCAGACACCACAAGCAGGGCCGAGGCGACAAAACCGACACAGGTGCCCAGAAACAGGCTGTCGAAACTGACGAACAGCAGCAAGGTGGCGGCCAGCATCGGGCTCAGCAGGCTTTCCAGATCGTAAGCCAGCCGCGACAGGGACAGGGCTTTGGTATAGTCCTGTTCGTTGGTCAGCACATCCGGGATGGTGGCCTGAAACGCGGGTGTAAATCCGGCTGAGGCGGATTGCAGCACAAAGATCAGCACGTAGACCTGCCAGATTTCGGACACGAAAGGCAGGCAGAGCGCAACCACAGCGCGCACCAAATCCAGTGCGACCAGCATCCGGCGACGATCCAGCCGCTCGGCAAAGGCAGCAGCAAGCGGGGCAACGGTGACATAGGCGATCATTTTGATCGTAAGAGCGGTACCAAGGACCATCCCGGCGGCCTCTCCGGCCAGATCAAAGGCTAACAGCCCCAAGGCAACCGTCGCCAGCCCGGTTCCGGTCAGCGCCACGATCTGCGCGGCCAGCAGATGTCTGTAGGTACGGTTTTTCAGGATGCTGAGCATTGTCGGAATTTTTCAATCGCGGTGTCGCATCCATAGTTCTCGTGTTGGCCATAAGGTCAAGGGTGCCGCTTTTCCAAGGACGGCGTTGAGTTTGCGGGCCAAACCGCCTATCTCGGGGCCGAAAGCGCACAAAGGACATTTCCGTGGCGAACCACTTGTATAAAAATGACCTGCCGGACGGGCTGGATCTGGGCCCGGTTGTGGCCATTGACTGTGAAACCATGGGGTTGAACCCGCATCGAGATCGCCTGTGCGTGATCCAGATGTCAGGAGGGGACGGCAACAGCCATATCGTTCAGGTCGAGATTGGGCAGACGCAGGCGCCGAACCTCTGTGCGATGCTGGAAAACCCGAATGTTTTGAAGCTGTTCCACTTTGGCCGCTTCGATATTGCTGCGATGTATCACACCTTCGGCGCTTTGGCCGCCCCGGTCTATTGCACCAAGATCGCCAGCCGTTTGGTGCGCACCTATACTGATCGTCATGGTCTTAAGAACCTGTGTCAGGAACTGATTGGCGTCGATATCTCGAAGCAGCAGCAGATGAGCGATTGGGGCGCTGAAACGCTGACTGATGCCCAGTTGGACTATGCGGCATCGGATGTTTTGTACCTGCACCAACTGCGGGATGCACTGGACGGACGTCTGGCCCGCGAAGGCCGCACCGAAATGGCGCAGGCGTGTTTTGACTTCCTGCCAATGCGTGCGAAGCTTGACCTCGCAGGCTGGCCCGAAACCGATATTTTTGCGCACTCATGACTGACACCGAAGCATTCCTCAGAACCGCCCGGCAGGTCGTTACCGACGAAGCCCGCGCATTGGAGGTCCTTGCCGAAAGCTTGGACGAGCATTTCGCCGAAGCCGTGCAACTGATCCTGCAGGCCACTGGCCGCATCATTATCAGTGGTATCGGCAAATCCGGCCATATTGGCCACAAGATCGCGGCGACTCTGGCCAGCACTGGCACGCCCGCCTATTTTGTCCATCCCGCCGAAGCCAGCCATGGTGATTTAGGGATGGTCTCGAAAGGCGATGTGGTCCTTGCGATCTCGAACTCAGGTGAAGCGCCGGAACTGGCGAACTTGCTGGCCTTTACGCGTCGCTTTGGAATTCCGCTGATCGGGTTGTCGAGCAAGCCGGAAAGCACCTTGATGAAACAGGCGGATGTGCATCTGCTGATCCCGTCACTGGGAGAGGCCTGCGGCTTTGGGATGGTGCCTTCAATTTCGACGACGCTGACCCTTGCGATGGGCGACGCGCTGGCGATTGCGCTGATGAAGTACCGGGATTTCAAACCCGAAGATTTCCGCGCTTACCACCCCGGTGGAAAGTTGGGGGCGCAACTGTCAACTGTGCGTGATCTGATGCATGAAGATTTGCCATTGGTGACCGCTGGCACCCCGATGAGCGAGGCACTGCTGGTCATGAGTCAGAAGAGCTTTGGTGTTGTGGGAGTCACTGATCATGCAGGTCGTTTGCTGGGTATTGTGACCGATGGCGACCTGCGCAGGAACATGGACGGACTATTGACCAAAAACACCGAAGAGGTGATGACCGAAAACCCAATGACCATTGCGCCAAGTGCCATGGCGGAGGAGGCGGTTGCAATCATGAACGATCGCAAGATCACGTCACTCTTTGTGGTTGATCCTGACACAAATGGCCCAGCTTTGGGACTGCTGCACATACATGACTGTCTGCGTGTAGGATTGGGTTAGGAAGATGGCTGAAGTTGATCGCCATTCCCGATGGGTGCAGTTCCTGAAGGTACTGCTACCGCTTGTGGCGATTTTGTTGCTGTCTTCTGTCTTTCTTCTTTCTCGCAGCGTCGACACCAATGTCTCGGTGCCGTTCAGTGATCAGGATATTGACGACCGGCTGACAGATCAGGTGGTCACGCGGCCCGACTATAAAGGTGTCACCCGCAAGGGCGAGGAAATCCGCGTCGAAGCCCGAAGGGCCAGTCAAGGTGGCGATGGCGACACGCCGACGGCAGCCGAAGTGCAGGGTCGCTTTGGACTAAGCAATGGGGGCGAGATCACACTCGAATCCAACACAGGCATCATCAGGCCAGACAAGGGTACTGCAACGTTTGCAGGGGATGTGGTCATCACCACCAGAGACGGCATCCAGGTCACCACCGACCTGTTGAATACGTCGCTGGATGAAATACGTGGTGATAGCCCTGGACAGATTGACGGAACCGGTCCGATTGGCGACTTTACTGCCGGAAGAATGGTGTTTGGGACTGAAAAAAAGGACGGTCCGGTTCATATTCTTTTTACAGGCGGCGTGAAGTTGATATATGAGCCGCAAAAAGCAGAAAGATAACTTGTGTTCGATTTACGTGTCGCCTTTTTGTGTCTAGCCGTGGCTGTCGGGGCCGCACCTGTTTCTGCACAAGAGGCTCAGGTGGCGTTCGGCTCGGTCAATGCCGACCCGACGCTGCCGGTCGAGGTGACGTCCGAGACATTGAACGTGAATCAGGAAGATGGATCGGCCGAGTTTATCGGCAACGTCATTGTCATCCAGGGTGAGATGCGCCTGACGGCAGACCGGGTTCTTGTCATCTATAACGAAGAACGCTCGGCTATCGAACGGATGGAGGCCACCGAAAACGTGGTTCTGGTCAGTCCGCCCGACGCAGCCGAGGGCGATTGGGCAGAATACACCATCGATTCCGGCGTGATTGAGATGAAGGGCAACGTGTTGCTGACGCAGGGCCCAAGTATCATCAGCGGCGACGAGATGATTGCAAATCTGACCACGGGAACCGCGACGATGTCAGGGCGTGTCAAAACCATTCTGCAACAAGGTGGCAACTGATGAACCGGCCCGAACTCTCCATCGCTGAAGGTTCTTCCGGTCTGAAGATCGAAAAGCTACGAAAGTCTTATCGCAAGAAGACCGTCATTCGCGATGTGTCCATGGAATTGAACCGCTCCGAGGTCGTGGCGTTGCTAGGCCCGAACGGATCGGGCAAGACCACCACTTTTTATTCTGTCGCGGGTCTGGTTTTCCCCGAAGCAGGCACGGTCACGATTGATGGGCAGAGCGTCACGACCCTGCCGATGTATCGTCGTGCCCGGATGGGGATCGGATATCTGCCGCAGGAGATGTCGATTTTCCGCGGGATGAGCGTTGAAGACAACATCGCTTCGGTTCTAGATATCACGGTTAAACATGCCCATCGCCGCAAGGAGCGGCTGGAAGAGCTGCTATCGGACTTTTCCATCGAACACCTGCGCCGAGCGCCTGCATTGGCATTGTCCGGCGGGGAACGCCGCCGGGTCGAAATTGCGCGCTGTCTGGCCGCCGATCCGAAATATCTGCTGTTGGACGAACCATTTGCGGGTGTCGATCCGATCAGTGTCGGTGATATCCGGCATCTAGTGGCCGATCTGAAAAAGCGTGGCATCGGAGTACTGATCACGGATCATAACGTCCGGGAAACGCTGGAGATTGTGGACCGGGCCTATATCCTGCATGATGGCCAGGTTTTGATGTCAGGCACGCCCGATGAAGTTGTCGAAAACGAAAATGTTCGCCGGGTCTATCTGGGTGAAAACTTCCGTATTTCATAAGGTTGTGCGGAGATGCGCCTGACGCATGACGGAAATCACGTATATACACACCTGTTTTGATTGACTCTTCCCTCACCTCTTGGCTCAATTGGCGTATGGCATTTCTTCGGTTCCAAACTGGATCTCGATCTCCCTTCGTTGAAGGGCCGGGCCAACGGCAACCGCAGAACATGCCGATACCCCCCACCCGATAAAAACAAGTCAGTCGCGTTACGCGACGTCAGAATGGGTGTGAATTGTGAAGGAGATCACATGCGTTACCAAATCAGCGGAAAACAGATCGACATCGGTGCGGCCCTGCAGACCCATGTGCAGACCGAACTGGGCGAGGTCGTGGGCAAATATGCCCAGCGGCCTACAGACGCCAATGTCGTCTTTTCCCGTTCGGCGCATGAATATGTATGCGAAACCACCGTGCATCTGTCGACCGGCCTGACCGCACAGGCCAAGGCGCACGCGACCGAGATCTACGCGGCATTCGAAGGCTGCTGCGACAAGATGGAGACACAACTGCGACGCTATAAGCGCCGCCTGAAAGACCACCATAAGGATCGATCCGAGCCGGTTGAACTCTTTGGCGCGTCCTCTTATATCCTCGCCTCTGACGAATCGGAGACGGCAGACGAACCCGAATCGCTGCAGCCTATGATCGTGGCTGAGATGGAAACCAAGATCCCATCGCTCAGTGTTGGTGAAGCCGTCATGCAGATGGAACTCGCTGGTGCTCCGGTACTGGTGTTCCGAAATGAGAACAAGGACGGATTGAATGTCGTTTATCGCCGCGAGGACGGCAATATCGGTTGGATCGATCCGTAACAGGCAAGACAAATCGGCCTGCCCCCGAATAGCTGGGGGCACGGCTTAGGAGCAAAATGATGGAGCTTTCGAGCATTCTAAAGCCAGAAGCGGTGCGTGTACTGTCCGCTGCTTCCAGCAAGAAGCGTTTGTTTCAGGAAATTGGCGATGTGGGCGCCGCGACGCTTGGGCTGGATGCTCAGACGATCGTAGACAGCCTGCTTGAGAGGGAGAGCCTTGGCCCAACTGGTGTTGGACATGGTGTTGCACTTCCGCACGCACGGCTTTCCGAACTAGAATCGGTTTCGGGTGTGTTTGTCATGCTGGAAAAGCCCATCGACTTCGGCTCGGTCGACCGTCAGCCGGTCGATTTGGCGTTTTCCCTGTTTGCGCCAGAAGAGGCGGGGGTTGAACACCTTAAGGCGCTGGCGTTGGTCTCGCGCACGCTGCGCGAGCAATCGGTCTGCGCCAAGCTGCGGGCCAACCCTGACCCGGTAAAGCTGTATGCCATTCTGACTGAAGCGCAATCGATGCAAGCTGCCTGATTGGCCCACTTATCAACAAAAAAAGCCCCCGATTTGTCGGGGGCATTTTTTGTTTCTTTAGCTGGCGTGATCAGCCGCCGGATCCCATTTCCAGCGTCCACCAGATCTTGCCACCGCCTTCTTGGTGCCAGGCGAATCCCATCTGGGTGGCGCGCGGGTCCATGATCACAGCACGAGGACCGGGTTCCTGCATCCATGCGGCCAGCGTTTCGGTCTCGGTCTCAAAGGTTTCCGAGATCGCTTCACCCAGGAATGTACCGAAGTAACCGGCGCGCGCCGCGCGATCCAACGGAGACGAACCGTCCGAACCGAAATGCCATGGCCGATTCTGTCGCGCCATGTCTTTCGCATGAGTGGCGGCAGCTGCATTCAGTTGCGAGTTCAATTGGACCTGTTGCAGGCCAGATGCTTGCCGCAAGGCATTCACCGAATCCAGCATTCTAAACTGCAGCTTTTCAGGGTTGCCACGAATTTTGTACACGGATGGCAGCGGCCTGCCATCGGCGCCAATAGCGGATGTGCCCGAATCGGTACATGCCGCAAGTGCGACAAAACAAATCGCTAGTAGAGAAAGAATACGTGTCATGATCGGCCTAAATATTGTGTCGAGAAGGGAAATAGCCTGCTTGACCGCCCGGAGCAAACCTACAATGCCCCAACCTTGCGTGATTCTGCCGGTTTGATTTGCGACTGAAGCATTCTGGCCATAAAATGCCTTAGATTTTGCATTTGCTGTTAGCAGAGGACCGATCTCCATGGTCAAGAAACATATTCTTACTTCGACGCGCCGGGGATTCCTGGCCGGTGCAACCGCCAGCTTGGCCTCGCCTGCGTTGGCTCAGTATATTCCGGGCGACCCGCTACGCCCCGCCCCGGAACCGGAAGCTCCGGTACGCCGCAATGTGTCGGGATTCCGTGCGCTGGACTGGCAGCCCTATTTTTCGAACACAAGAAACGGTGCCATTCTGGTGGATACCGTATCCAGAGCGCTGCATTATTGGTCAGATGATCAATCCGTATACAAACTGTACCCCTCTTCGGTGCCTTTGACCGAGGAATTGACCCGTCGCGGGCGCACCAGTGTCATTCGCAAGGTGGAAGGCCCAAGCTGGTCACCGACGCCATCGATGAAGAAGCGCAACCCTGAATGGCCGGATTATATTCCGCCGGGTCCTGATAACCCGCTGGGAACACACGCTTTATATCTGAGCTGGAAGTATTATCGCATCCATGGCACCCACGATACGCGTAAAATTGGACGCCGGTCGTCGAACGGGTGCATTGGCTTGTTCAACGATGACATCGCCGAACTGTTTTCTATGGCCAAGGTCGGCACGCAAGTGTTGCTAATTTGACGACATTTTCGCGCACGAACCCGCTTGCGGGACAAGTTGCAATTGCAATCCGCCTGCATTGCTGATTAGAAAAACTCACGAGGTAAGTCTTAGATGCGTGGTTTCGCTATTGGGAATCGCGCAAATTCTGGAGGTTAATATGAAGAAACTCGTTCTCGCTGCTGCTCTGACCGCTGCTGCTTCGACCGCATATGCTGGCAACCTGGAAGAGCCGGTTGTTGAAGCACCTGTTGTTGTCGAAGAGACCCAAGGTTCGTCGCAGGGCATCATCCTGCCGCTGATCCTGCTGGTTGTTGTTGCCGCAGCTGTTGCAGCAAGCTAAGTCGACGAGACTTTATGCACTTAAAAGGCGGTGGTGCAAACCACCGCCTTTTTTCGTGTCTGGTGAAAGCGCGCGATTAGTCTAACCAACCACGCAGATTGTCTTCGATCACTTTAATCAGCGCGGCGATATGCGAATCATCGTCGTTAAGGCAAGGGATATAGGTAAACGATTCACCACCTGCCTCTTCGAAGCTCTCTTTGATCTCTTCGTTGATCTCTTCCAGCGTCTCAATGCAATCGGCAGAGAAGGCAGGTGCGATGACGGCGATGTTCTTCTTACCCTGACGCGCCAGATCAGCCACGTGATCAACGGTGTAGGGCTTCAGCCATTCTTCCGGTCCAAAGCGCGATTGAAAGGTCGAGATCAGCTGATCATCCGTCCATCCCAGACGCTCTTTCAGTAGCCTTGATGTTTTCACGCATTGGCAGTGGTAGGGGTCCCCTTGCTGCAAATAACGCTGGGGCATCCCGTGATACGAGCAGACCAAGACATCCGGTTTTGTCTCCATATCTGCATAGGCGCGCTCGACAGAGCTCGCCAACGCATCGATATAGGCAGGTTCGTCGAAATAGGCCGGAACAGTTCGGCTGGCAGGCTGCCATGACTCTTTCATCAACGCGCGGAAGAACTGATCATTTGCTGTAGCAGTCGTGGCACCGGCGTATTGCGGGTAGAGCGGGAAGAACAGGATGCGATCACAGCCTTCTTCTACCATCTCCCGGACCTTCGACGGAGTTGAAGGATTGCCGTAGCGCATGCAAAAATCCAGCATCACCCGATCGCCATACCGCTGCTGCATCGCTGCGCGCAGCTTGGCAGTCTGATCTTTGGTGATCGTCATCAACGGGCTTTCGCCCTTATCGTGATTCCAGATTGACTTGTACGCCTCACCCGAACTGAAAGGCCGCTTGGTCAGAATGATGCTTTGCAGAATCGGCTGCCACTTCCACGCCGGGTAGTCGATCACGCGCTTGTCCGACAGGAACTCGTTCAGATACCGCCGCATAGGCCAATAACTGTAGTCATCTGGAGTTCCCAGATTAGCCAGCAGGATGCCGACGCGGCCCATCTTGACCTTGGGATGGTCTGCAGGGGCATGGGTTGGACGAGTGGCATCAAACATTGAAAGCTTCCTGATTTGTGGTGTCTGGCCTGAGATATAGGGAAAAGGCCGGTCGTCAATCGGGCAGTTTGCCCTCATCCGTATCTAGCGCATCAGCCAGCCGCATCTTGGCGGATCCCGGACGCAAAGGTTTGGGTTGGCTGTCATCGGGGGCCCAGCCCGTCAGACAGATCAGTTCAAAGGTTGCCGTCAGGCGGCCCTGTGGCGATGCGTAATGCCCGGCGTAGATGTCCTGCGCTTTGTCAAAAACAGCGCGTCGGGTCGGGTGTTTCAGGCGATCCGCCAAAGCGTTGGTTTCCCCCATCGCACGCAGATCACGCATCAGATGCACCAGATCGCGATATTCTGCGGACAGCGTCGCCTTGTCGGCGACCGGCAAAGCCAGCCCGGCCCGTTGTAGCAGCCCCCCCAGATCACGAAGCTCGGCCATAGGAGCAATACGGGGGCTGAGACCGCCAGTCACCTCGATCTCGGCTTGACCCAAGGCCGCGCGTAATTCCTGAAGGGTGTCACCCCCCAAACATACCGCCAGTAGCAATCCATCGGGTTTCATGGCGCGATGGCATTGGATCAGTTGCCCGACCGGGTCGTTTGCCCAATGCAGCGCCATCGCATGTATCACGAGATCATGCGCACTTGGCGTCAAGTCGAGAACATCTTCATCCCCAATTACCCGAGCCTCGGGCCACAACCCCTCCCAGATATGGGGGAAGGGGGTCACGACGGCGGGCGCCTTAAAGGTTTTGTTAACCATGGACAGACGATCCTGCACTTCGTCGACAGCGGCATGGTGCAGGAAAAGCGCGTCGTCCCGCGCGCGGCTGCGGTGAAGCGCAAGGACGGCGCGGTCAAACAGAGAGGGTGTAGTGTCGGACGGAAGCTTCATAAGCCGCAAGTATCGCATTCGTCAGGGGATTCAAACCGCTGTCGAGATGATCTACCCACCGCGTTGCCTGTCCTGCGGAGCACTGACCGAATCCGATTTCGGCCTCTGCGGCGCATGCTGGCGCGACACGCCGTTCATCGGTGGCACCGTCTGCGAAAGCTGCGGCATGCCACTTCCCGGCGCGCAGGACGGACACCGGATTGAATGTGATGACTGTCTCAGGGCACCGCGCGCTTGGCAGCATGGTCGGGCAGCGTTGCTGTATCAGGGGGGCGCGAAGGCACTCATACTTGCCTTTAAGCACGGGGATCGGCCTGAGCTGGCCCGCCCTGCCGCCCGCTGGATGGCCCAAGCCGGGCAAGAGCTGTTGCACCCGAACATGCTGATCGCACCGGTTCCGCTGCACTGGACCCGGCTGATCAAGCGTCGCTACAATCAATCGGCGCTGCTGGCGGGGCATCTGGGCCGGGAAGCGGAGTTGAGTGTCTGCCCCGATCTTCTGGTACGCACGGTACGCACCCCTGTTCTGGATGGAAAAACTGCTGTTGAGCGATCCCTTGCGTTGTCCAACGCCATATCCCTGCACCGAAAACGTGCTCCCATGATCAGAGGCCGGGATATTCTTCTGGTCGATGATGTTATGACCTCGGGTGCGACGTTGGACGCCTGCGCGCGTGTCTGTCGCGCGTCGGGGGCAAATCATATTTTCGTGTTGGTACTGGCGCGCGTTGCCAAGGATGCCTAATTCGCCCAAGAATGTGCGAAACCCAAAGGGACGGAATATGAAGCCGGTAGAAATCTACACCTCGCCGCTGTGCGGCTTTTGTCATGCGGCCAAGCGGTTGCTGAAACAGAAAGGCGTCGAATTCAAGGAAATCGACGTGCTGATGCATCCGAAACGCAAACCTGAAATGATCCAGCGCGCGGCAGGAAAACGCACTGTGCCGCAGATTTTTGTGGGCACCACCCATGTTGGTGGGTGCGACGATCTTTACGAGCTTGAACGTCAGGGCAAGCTGGATCGCCTGCTGGCGGCTTGATGAAAACCGCTTTGCTGCAGATCACCGCGTCGGATGATCCGACCGAGAATCTGGACATGGTGCGAACCATGATGGCCGATGCGGCTGCGCAAGGTGCGCAGTTCATTCTGACGCCTGAAGTCACGAATTGCGTCTCAACCAGCACCACTCGGCAGCGCGAGGTTTTGCAGTATGAAGAGGACGATATCACTCTGGCGGGCCTTGGCGAACAGGCCGCCAATTTGGGTGTTTGGCTGCTGATCGGGTCACTAGCGATCAAAACGCATGATACCGATGGCCGCTTTGCCAACCGTAGCTTCATGATCGACCCGCAGGGGCAGATCGTGGCGCGGTATGACAAGATTCACATGTTCGACGTGCAGGTCACGGAATCCGAGACCTTCCGCGAATCGAAGAACTACCGCCCCGGTCAGAAAGCGGTGATTGCCGACACCGATTTCGGTAAAGTCGGCCTGACCATCTGCTATGATATTCGATTTCCCTACCTGTATGCCGCTTTGGCGCAGGCGGGCGCGCGGATTCTCACCGTCCCAGCGGCGTTTTCGCCGGTCACCGGTGCGGCCCATTGGGAAGCACTGCTGCGCGCGCGGGCCATTGAGACCGGCTGCTGGGTGCTGGCTCCGGCACAAACGGGTGAGCACCCTAAAACTCGCGGCAAGACGCGATATACACACGGCCACAGTATGGTTGTCGCCCCGTGGGGAGAGGTGCTGATCGACGCAGGCACCGATCCGGGCATTCACTTTTTTGATTTGGATGATAGGTCTGTTACAGAGGCGCGACGACGCGTGCCTTCACTAACACATGTCCGCCCCTTTGACGGACCCTGATCCAGAACCGGACCATGACTGACGAAAAAAATGCCCTTGCGGTCACGCTGTTCAGCGAGATCCTGACCGCCGATCAGCTATTGCGCAACCGGCTGAGCCGGGTGCTGCCCAAGGGCATGGAAATCTCGCATTTCTCGGTGCTGAACCATCTGGTGTTTGTCGGCGACGAGCGCACCCCGGCGCAACTTGCCAACACGTTCCATGTGACGCGCGGGGCGATGACCAACACTTTGGCCAAGCTGGAATGGGCCGGTTATATCCACATCCGCCCCGACTGGGACGACGCCCGCCGCAAGATGGTCGCCATCAGCCCCGCAGGCCGACGCGCACGCGATCAGGCGATTTCCTCGATTGCCCCGCTGATCAACCGCGTGGTCGGAGAGCTGGGGCTGGAGCGGGTGCGCAGCACGCTGCCCGTGCTACGGGATTTGCGGTTGCAGTTGGAGGGGGAGTAGGGGCTTTACGCCAACTGCGCCAAAGGATCGTAAAAGATGACGGATGAAATTTGGGTTTCAGACATTACCGTCGGGATGGACCTGCAGAGGCCATTCCGGGCTCTTGTCCCCGATGATTTTCCTGAAGAACCAAGTGAACGCTTCAAGGCCTTCAGGTGGCAACCCGGATCAGGTTATCATGCGAATCTGTATCGTTGGCAGCGCCACGGGGAGCCGCTGGAGCAGCAGGATATCTTGCCGGATTTCTTTCAAGAGGTTGCTCCTGAAGATCATGATTTTGAGCCTCACTACGGGAAGTATTCTCCTGTAATCACTTTGTTTGGAATTCTGGCGATCCGATCAGATGTGGCTGATATCCTCAAAAATCTCGAATTAGGGCAAGGGGGGCTTTATCCCGTCAACCTGTTCGAAAGAGACAAGATCACACCGATTGAGCAGGACTACTCGATCCTGTGGATCGCAAACAAATCCGGCACGCTGAACATTGCTGAGTCAAAAAGTCTTCGACGAGCCCGACCCGACCGGGATGACCTTTTTCGACTTCCTGAATGGAAGGATGCCAAGCCCGGGGACGTTGTCTGCTATGCAGATGCGGCGTCCGGGATCGACATTTGGCGCGACCCGGGCGTACCACATCGCGTTTTTCTAAATGGGCATCTCAAACACTCGTTGGACGAAGCTGGTTTTGCCTCAGCGTTTTACCTTCACCGTTTAGCCGTAAAATAATCAAGCGTAGGATGGGTTTTAACCCATCGCTTAAGATCGAAAACGCTTGCAAGATGGGTTGAAAACCCATCCTACCTAGGCTTCACACTCGCCGTCACGTAATTCACGCTCAAATCCCGGTCCGAGATCGACCAGCTCCACAGGATCGGGTTGAAGACGAACCCCTTGCGGTCCACCGGATCCAGCCCGGCCTGGCGCAGCAGGTCGAACAGCTCATCCGGGGTGATGAACTTGTTCCACTCGTGCGTGCCGCGCGGCAGCCAACGCATGACGACCTCGGCCCCGATGATGGCCATCGCGTAGGATTTTGGGTTGCGGTTGATGGTTGAGCAGATCAGTAACCCGCCCGGTTTCAGCAATTGCTGCGATGCGGTCAGGAAACCCAACGGATCAGCGACGTGTTCGACCACTTCCATATTCAGCACCACATCGAACTGTTCGCCTGCGGCGGCCATGTCTTCGGCGGTAGTGTGGCGGTAGTTGATCTGCAGCCCCGATTGCTCGGCATGGATGCGGGCGACAGGCAGGTTGCCTTCGGCGGCGTCGGCGCCCACGACCGTGGCGCCCAAACGCGCCATCGGTTCGCTCAATAACCCGCCGCCGCAGCCGATATCCAGCAGGCGCAAGCCTTCGAAGGGACGCGGAGCTTTCAGATCACGGTCGAACTCGCCTGCGATCTGCTGTGTGATATAATCCAGGCGACACGGATTCAGCATGTGCAGAGGTTTGAATTTCCCATGCGGGTCCCACCATTCTGCGGCCATCGCCTCGAATTTTGCGATCTCGGACGGGTCAACCGTGTTCGGATGCGCTTGCATTCCTGTCTCCGTGTGCTCTTTTACGCTTAAGGACTATATAGGGCCGTAATGGATAAGTACCCGGACCAAAAGCGCGCAGTTCAATATCTTTACCCGCCGATCGATCCGTTCGATCAGCGCGTGGTCGATATGGGCGATGGGCACCGTATTTATGTGGAACAATGCGGTAATCCCAATGGGATACCAGTGGTGATCCTGCACGGCGGGCCGGGCGGCGGCTGCAGCCCGGCGATGCGACGGTATTTCAACCCGGATGCCTATCGGGTGATTCTCTTTGATCAGCGCGGATGTGGCCGATCGCGGCCAACTGCGTCGGTCGAAAACAACACGACATGGCATCTGGTGGCGGATATCGAGCGTCTGCGCAAATTGTTCGACATCGAAGATTGGATCGTCTTTGGCGGTAGCTGGGGCGCGACACTGGCGTTGATCTATGCCCAAACACATCCGGATCGGATAAATCGGCTGGTATTGCGCGGCGTGTTTCTGGCCACACAGGCCGAGCTGGACTGGTTTTATGGCGGTGGTGCGGGCAAATTCTGGCCTGAACAATGGGCCAAGTTCACCTCTCTCTTGCCCGAACATGAAGTAAATGACGCAATTTCGGCCTACAACAAGCGCCTGTTTTCGGGCGACCGCGCGACCGAGATCCTCTATGCCCGCGCGTGGTCACATTGGGAAAACGCTTTGGCTTCGATCCACACCAATGGTTCGGTTGGGGAAAGTCCCGGCGAATACGCGCGAACTTTTGCGCGGCTTGAGAATCACTATTTCACGAACAAGGCGTTTCTTGAGTATGACGGGAAAATTCTGGATCAGATGGACCGGATTGCCCATATTCCCGGTCACATCGTTCAGGGACGCTATGACATGATCTGCCCACCGCAGGCTGCATGGAACCTGTCCGAGCGCTGGCCCAATGCCGAACTGAAGATGGTGCGGCAAGCCGGTCACGCCCTGTCAGAACCGGGCATCAGCGCGGAACTGGTTCGGATCATGGATCGCGTGTCGGAGGAAACGGTATGACTCGCATCGACCGTCGCGCATTATTTGCCTCGGGCGCCGCCGCCGCTTTGCTGGCGGCGACAGGAGCGTCTCTGGCCGATACGCCGAAACAGGGTGGCACCTTGCGGCTGGCGGTGCCACGCGACAACAGTCTGGAACAGGTGGCTCGGGGCGCAGTCTTTGACAGCCTGACCGAGATCGCGCCTGATGGTACCCTGCGCGGAGAGCTGGCTACAAATTGGCAGACCGATGCTTATGCGCGGGTCTGGAACTTTGACCTGCGCGATGATGCTGTGTTCCACGATGGCACCAAGCTGGACGTGAACGATGTTCTAGCTGTTCTGGAAGATATTGGTCAGGCCGAGGCCATTGCACCTGATCGTGTGCAGTTGCAATTGGCTGAGGGTAACCCGGGACTACCATTCTTGCTGGCTGGGTCACGGTTTGTCATTGCGCGAGGGGGCGTGACGCCACTGGCTCAGGCCAACGGCACAGGATGCTACCGGGTTGAGCGGGCCGAGGATGAACGTCATTTCCGCGCACGGAGGGTGTCCAATCACTACAAAAGCGGAACGGCAGGATGGGTTGATACGCTTGAGATTATCGTGATCCCGGACGCCGGGGTGCGGGCCGAAGCATTGCGCGATGGATATGTAGATATCGCAGCGCTCCCGGCTGGTGAGGAGCTGACCGCGCAACGCGGGCTGCGATATCATCCGTCTGAGGCCGAGATGGCGTTGGCAATGGCCTCTCATGTCGGTATGCCGCGCCAGATCAGCCGGGCTGCGCTGGATGATGGGCGCATCGCCGAACGGTGGTGGCTGGCGTAAATTTGATCACGATTTGCGCCGGGGGTTGCAGACTCAGGAACTCCTGCGTATATGCAGTTGCAACAGCGGCGCGTCGGACTTCTGGTCCGGGGCTCCACCGGAAAATTCGACGGGCCGCGCGCCCGTTTTTTTGTGCCCGATAGCAGGGTAGAGAACCTGAATGACAAACGACCTGATAGCCAAAGCTGCCATCGACCGGCGACTGGCCGAGATCATCACCCCTGTGATCGAGGATCTGGGGTATGAGCTTGTCCGCATTCGGCTGATGAGCGGCAAGACCACCACGATGCAGATTATGGCAGACAAGCCCGATGGCGGCATCGAAGTGGATGACTGCGCCGAGATTTCCAATGCGGTCAGCGCCACGCTGGATGTCGAAGACCCCATTTTGGACGCCTACACGCTTGAAGTTTCCAGCCCTGGAATTGACCGTCCTCTGACCCGTCTCAAAGATTTTGAGACGTTCGAAGGGTATGAGGCCAAGATCGAAACCGCAGAACTGATCGACGGTCGCCGCCGCTTCAAGGGCGAATTGGCCGGGATCGAAGGGGATGAGGTTCTGATCAACATCCCTGAGGGGGATGAGACGATCACTATCGGTTTGCAGTTTGACTGGCTGAGCGATGCCAAGCTGGTCCTGACCGATGACCTGATCAAGGAAATGCTGCGCCAGCGCAAAGATGCTGGTGCCCTGAACGAGAACGCTTTCGACGAGATTGAGACCGAAGGGTCCGAAGAGGAGACGAACTGATGGCAATCACCTCAGCCAACCAGCTGGAGCTGCTGCAGACCGCCGAGGCCGTGGCCCGCGAAAAGATGATCGACCCCGGTCTGGTTGTCGAAGCGATGGAGGAATCGCTCGCCCGTGCCGCCAAAAGCCGCTACGGCGCGGAAATGGACATCCGTGTGTCCATCGATCGCAAAACCGGCAAGGCGACCTTTACCCGTGTCCGTACCGTGGTCGAGGATGAAGAGCTTGAGAACTATCAGGCCGAGTTCACCGTCGAGCAGGCCAAGCAGTACATGGAAAACCCCGAGGTCGGCGATGTCTTCGTGGAAGAAGTGCCGCCGGTTGAAATGGGCCGGATTGCTGCTCAGTCCGCTAAGCAGGTCATCCTGCAGAAGGTTCGCGAAGCTGAACGTGATCGTCAGTACGAAGAATTCAAGGATCGTGCAGGCACCATCATCAACGGTGCGGTCAAGCGTGAAGAGTTCGGCAATGTGATCGTCGATCTGGGCGGTGCCGAGGCCGTTCTGCGCCGCAATGACAAGATCGGTCGCGAAAGCTATCGCCCGAACGACCGTGTGCGCGCCTATATCAAAGAGGTTCGCCGCGAGGTTCGTGGCCACCAGATATTCCTGTCGCGCACTGCGCCGGAATTCATGGCCGAGCTGTTCAAGATGGAAGTGCCGGAAATCTATGACGGCATCATCGAGGTTAAGGCCGTGGCCCGTGACCCCGGCTCGCGCGCCAAGATCGCTGTGATCTCGTATGACGGCTCGATCGATCCCGTCGGGGCCTGCGTAGGTATGCGCGGCAGCCGTGTGCAGGCCGTTGTGAACGAACTGCAGGGTGAGAAAATCGACATCATCCCGTGGAACGAAGATCAGCCGACTTTCCTGGTGAACGCGCTGCAGCCCGCTGAGGTTTCCAAGGTGGTTCTGGACGAAGAAGCCGGCAAGATCGAAGTTGTGGTTCCCGAGGAGCAACTGAGCCTCGCCATTGGCCGTCGTGGTCAGAACGTGCGTCTGGCCAGCCAGCTGACCAATCTGGACATCGACATCATGACCGAAGCCGAAGAATCGGCGCGCCGTCAGAAAGAATTCGAGGCTCGTACCCAGTTGTTCATGGAAACGCTGGATCTGGACGAATTCTTCGCTCAGCTGCTGGTTTCTGAAGGCTTCACCAACCTCGAAGAAGTGGCATACGTTGAAATCGACGAACTGCTGGTCATCGACGGTGTGGATGAAGGTACCGCGCAAGAACTTCAGACACGTGCACGCGAATTCCTGGAAGCTCAGGCCAAGGCGGCGCTGGATGCAGCCCGTGCGCTGGGTGCCGAGGACAGTCTTATTGAATTCGAGGGCCTGACACCCCAGATGGTAGAGGCGCTGGCCAAGGATGATGTGAAGACTCTGGAAGACTTCGCAACCTGCGCCGACTGGGAACTGGCCGGTGGCTGGACCACGGTCGATGGCGAACGCATCAAGGATGATGGTGTACTGGAGCCCTTCGGCGTGACGCTGGAAGAAGCGCAGGATCTGGTCATGACCGCGCGCATCATGCTGGGCTGGGTTGATCCGGCCGAGCTGGAGCAGGCCGAAGAAGACGGCGAAGCAACCGATGAGGAGGTCGAGGCCTGATCTCAGGCCTCGGGTGGCTGACATGGGTCGCGGTGGCGTCCATAAGGATCGGTCGGAAGGCCCTGAACGCAAGTGCATCGCCACGGGCGAGGTTCAGCCCAAATATGGCTTGATCCGCTTTGTGACGGGGCCGGATGGTCAGGTCTTTCCCGATGTCGCGGCGAAATTGCCGGGGCGTGGGGTTTACGTGGCGGCGGATCGTGCGGCGCTGGACAAGGCGGTGAACAAGAAACTGTTCTCGCGCGGGTTTAAGGCACAGGTGAGTGCCGCCAAGGACCTGACCGATGAGGTCGAGAAACAGGTGGCGCGTCGTGTGATCGAGCTGATCAGTCTGGCGCGCAAGTCCGGTGACGCGGTCGCCGGGTATGAAAAGGTCAAGTCGTGGCTGGACCGGGAAGAGGCCCAGGTGCTGATTCAGGCCTCAGATGGATCGGGGCGCGGCAAGTCGAAACTCAGCACGCCGCACTTCGGGAAATACATCGGCTGGCTGACCGCAGACGAGCTTGGGGCGGCATTTGGGCGCCAAACCGTGATTCATGCGGCCTTGGCCTCTGGCGGACTCGCCAAACGTGTTGTAGAGGAAGCGCAGCGCCTGCGTGGCTTGCGCGAAAAGGATGACGGCGGCAAGGGCCGCTCGGAAGGGTAAGAAGCTTTATGAGCGATAGTGACGGCAAAAAGACATTGGGTCTTCGTGGCGGGGCACGCCCCGGAAATGTGAAACAGAGTTTCAGCCACGGACGCACCAAGAATGTCGTGGTGGAGACCAAACGCAAACGCGTGGTCGTACCCAAGCCGGGCGCGACCAAACCAAGTGGTGGTGCGACACCTTCGGGTGATCCTTCGCGTCGCCCAGCGGGTATTTCCGATGCGGAAATGGCGCGTCGTATGAAGGCGTTGCAAGCCGCCAAAGCGCGCGAGGCTGAAGAGGCCGCTGCCCGTGAGGCGCAGGAAAAGGCGCGCGAAGAAGAACGCGCACGCCGCCGGGCCGAACAAGAGGCCAAGGAACGCGAGCAGCGTGAAGCTGAAGAGCGTGCCCGTGCCAAGGCCGAAGAGGAAGAACGCAAGCGTAAAGAGGCCGAGGAAGCAGCCCAGCGTGCTGCCGCAGCCCCGGCACCCGCCGAGCCCAAGGCCGCACGCAGCCCATCCAGCAAGCCTGCACCTGCTGCGGCACCGCGCAAGCAGGATCGCGAGCGTGAGCAGCGTGGCCGTGGCAAGGGCCGTGACGACAACCGCCGCTCGGGCAAGCTGACACTGGGTCAGGCCACTGGCGGCGAAGGCAATCGCCAACGCTCGATGGCCGCGATGAAACGCAAGCAAGAGCGGGCGCGCCAGAAGGCCATGGGCGGCACGGTCGAGCGGGAAAAGGTGATCCGCGACGTTCAGCTGCCCGAGGCGATCATGGTCTCGGAATTGGCCAACCGTATGGCCGAGCGTGTCGCTGACGTTGTCAAATCGCTGATGCAGATGGGCATGATGGTCACGCAGAACCAGACCATCGACGCTGACACCGCTGAACTGATCATCGAAGAATTTGGCCACAAGGTCACGCGTGTCTCTGATTCGGATGTTGAAGACGTCATCAAAGAGGTCGAAGACAGCGATGACGATCTGCAGCCCCGTCCGCCGGTCATCACCATCATGGGTCACGTTGACCACGGCAAAACCTCGTTGCTGGATGCGATCCGCGACGCGCGTGTTGTTGCCGGCGAAGCTGGTGGCATCACCCAGCATATCGGCGCCTATCAGGTGAAAACCGATGGTGGCACCACGCTGACCTTCCTGGATACACCGGGACACGCGGCCTTTACCTCGATGCGCTCGCGCGGGGCTCAGGTCACGGATATCGTGGTTCTTGTTGTTGCCGCCGACGACGCGGTGATGCCGCAGACGATCGAGGCGATCAACCACGCCAAAGCGGCCGAAGTGCCAATGATCGTGGCGATCAACAAGATCGACAAGCCCGACGCGAACCCCGACAAAGTCCGCACTGACTTGCTGCAGCACGAAGTGATCGTCGAGAAGATGTCGGGTGAGGTTCAGGACGTTGAGGTCTCGGCCATGACTGGTCAGGGTCTGGACGAATTGCTGGAAGCCATTGCACTGCAGGCCGAGATTCTGGAACTGAAAGCCAACCCAGATCGCGCCGCCCAAGGTGCCGTGATCGAGGCGCAGCTGGATGTGGGCCGTGGTCCCGTCGCCACCGTTCTGGTTCAGAACGGCACGCTGCGTCAGGGCGATATCTTCGTTGTGGGTGAGCAGTACGGTAAGGTCCGTGCGCTGATCAACGACAAGGGCGACCGTGTCAAAGAAGCTGGCCCCTCAGTTCCGGTCGAGGTTCTGGGTCTCAACGGTACGCCCGAAGCAGGTGACGTTCTGAACGTGACCGAGACCGAAGCGCAGGCCCGTGAGATCGCTGCTTATCGTGAGCAAGCCGCCAAGGACAAACGCGCCGCTGCTGGTGCCGCGACCACCCTTGAACAGCTGATGCAGAAGGCGAAGGAAGACGAAAACGTCACCGAGCTGCCTATTCTGATGAAAGCGGATGTGCAGGGCTCTGCCGAAGCCATCGTTCAGGCGATGGAGAAGATCGGCAACGACGAAGTGCGCGTACGCGTTCTTCACTCGGGTGTTGGTGCGATCACCGAGACGGATGTCGGCCTGGCCGAAGCCTCTGGTGCACCGATCTTTGGCTTCAACGTGCGTGCGAACGCATCGGCGCGGAACACCGCCAACCAGAAAGGCGTCGAGATTCGCTACTATTCGGTGATCTACGATCTGGTGGATGACGTGAAAGCGGCCGCATCTGGCCTGCTGAGCGCCGAGATTCGCGAAAAATTCATCGGTTACGCCGAGATCAAAGAGGTCTTCAAGGTCACCGGCGTCGGCAAGGTTGCTGGCTGCCTGGTCACCGAAGGTGTTGCCCGCCGCTCGGCGGGTGTCCGCCTGCTGCGCGACAACGTGGTGATCCACGAAGGCACGCTGAAGACCCTCAAGCGTTTCAAGGATGAAGTGGCCGAAGTTCAATCGGGTCAGGAATGCGGTATGGCGTTCGAGAACTACGACGATATCCGCGCAGGCGACGTGATCGAAATCTTCGAGCGCGAAGAGGTCACGCGCACGCTGGACTGATCCGGATCTAGAAAGAAACTTGAAACAGCGGCCCCACGAGGCCGCTGTTTTCATTTAGGTTAGTCCGTGCGCGACGACAGAAACGTGCCCGACGGCATGATGATGTCAAAATGATGCTTGCCCTTCTGCAGATCGAAACTGACCGAATGTCCGGCCTTGCGCAGTAGTTCAGCATAGTCACGGCTTTGGCGGATAAACTCGGGCGTATCCCGCTCGGCGACTGTCACCCTGTAACGGGGTCCTGGCGCGGGCAGGTTGAGGCAGGGTGAGAAATCGTGAATCTCGACCTTGGTCAGTTGCAGCGGATCATTCACCGAGGTCAGGCTGATCGGAACAAGGTCATAGATCCCGCTAATCAGGATCACATTGCGCACCCGCAGGCCAGCCTGCGCAAATGCCTTCGAAGACGTCGCCATCACCATCGCAACCAGATGGGCACCTGCACTGTGACCCGATAGCGTGATGTTTGATGGATCAAAACCCAGTGTTTCGGCCTGTGACGCAAGCCACAACAAGGCGGTACGGCATTCTTCGACCATCTGCCCCAATCTGGCATCGGGGGCGAGCGTATAATTCAGCGTGGCAAAGGCTTGCCCGTTCTCATGCAATACCGGTGCCATAGGGGCCGACTCACGCTGGCTAAGCGCCTGCCAATAGCCACCATGAATAAAGACATGCAAAGGCGCGTTGGCGCCAGGTGCGGGGAAGAAATCTAGAACTTGCGTCGGGCTGTCGCCATAGGAACGGTTTTCCTGCATCCTAATTTCAGACCGTGCCTGTGTGCTGAGGGCAGAATAGCTGGCTAGATATGGCGTCAGATCACCGCCAATCATTGAGCTAGGGGAATACTCCTGCTCAAGCTCTTCTTGGGTGAATCCGCGATACAGCATGGCCTATTCCCCAGTATACATCAGTTCGGTTCGCACGTCGTAGAGGTCGTGGAAAAACCGCAACTCCAGCGCCTTGCGCAGGAAGGCCACGCCGCTAGATCCACCCGTTCCGGGCTGCATTCCGATCACGCGCTCAACCGCGGTTGCATGATCGAATCGCCACCTCTGAAACAGAGATTCCACATCCATCAGTTTTTCGGCCAGCGCGTAAAGATCCCAGTATTGTTTCGTGTTGCGGAACACTTCGACCCAGATTTTGACGATACGCGGATCGCCGGAATAGGGCTTTGCGTAATCCCGCTCGATCAGATCATGCGGCACGTCAAACCCTTGCCGGGCCAGCATCCGCAGCACTTCGTCATAGAGCGAGGGTTTGGTAAGAGCCGCGTTCAGCATCTCCATCACTTCTGGGTCATGCGCATGCACTTTCAGGGTCGCGGGATCTTTGTTGCCCAGAATGAACTCGATTTGGCGATAGCCATAGCTTTGAAAGCCTGACGAACTGCCTAATGCGTCCCGAAACGTCATGTAGTCCGCGGGAGTCATAGTCAGTAGCGTCTCCCACGCGGCGATCAACTGCCGTTGGATCGCCTTGATCCGGTCGAGGTTCTTCATCGCCGGACCGAAATCGTCCTGCTGCAAGAACCGGCGGACTTCGACAAGTTGATGGTGCATCAGTTTCAGCCACAGTTCGCTGACCTGATGAATGATGATGAACAACATCTCATCAGGTTGGGCCGGGTCCTGAAAGGTCTTTTGCAGATTCAGCAGAGTTTTAAGTTGCAGAAAATCCCCATAGCTTTTGCGGTGAGTTTCTGTGAAATCGGTGACCAGAGACTCTTCGATTCCCCGTTCTGTATACCTGTCTTTGTCGCCCATGTACTCCTCCAGACGCGCGGGTTTATCCCTGTTTAGGGACAAAACCCGCACGGTTCCAGAGCGTTAGGTCCAGTCCAGAACCACCTTGCCTGATTGACCGGATTTCATGGCCTTGAATCCCTGAGCAAAGTCATCGACCGCGAACTGGTGGGTGATTACGCGGCTGACATCCAGCCCGTTCTGCAACATGGCGATCATCTTGTACCAGGTCTCGAACATCTCGCGCCCATAGACACCCTTGATGGTGATAGCTTTGAACACGATGCGCGACCAGTCCACCGGAGATTTTCCGGGCGGAATCCCCAACAGTGCGATCTTGCCACCCATAACCAGCGCTTCGATCATCTGGTCCAGCGCGGCTTGCGAGCCCGACATTTCAAGCCCGACATCAAAGCCCTGAGTCATGCCCAGTTCCGCGATGACATCCTGCAGATCCTCTTTGGACACATCAACGGTGCGTACCGTTGGTACCACGTGTTCGGCCAGTTTCAGGCGGTCGGGGTTGATATCGGTGATCACTACATGCCGGGCACCGGCATGACGGGCAACGGCGGCGGACATGATGCCGATAGGGCCTGCGCCAGTAATCAATACATCCTCGCCCAGCAGATCGAAGCTGAGTGCAGTGTGCACGGCATTGCCCAGCGGGTCGAGGATCGCCCCGATCTCATCCGGTACGTCGTCAGGCAGGGGCACCACGTTAAAGGCAGGCAGTTTCAGGTATTGCGCAAAGGCACCCTGTTCATTCACACCGATACCGCGCGTGCCGGGATCAAGGTGGAACTTGCCCGCACGACTCTGGCGGCTGTCAGGGGTGATCAGATGGCCCTCGCCTGAACAGCGCTGGCCGACCGTCATCCCTGTCACGTTGCGACCCAATTCAACAATTTCACCCGCGAACTCGTGGCCGGTGATCATCGGGATCGGCACGGTGGCCGCAGCCCATTCATCCCAGTTCCAGATATGAATATCCGTGCCGCAAATCCCGGTCTTGTTGATGCGGATAAGAACCTCGTCTGGGCCGATCTCGGGTACCGGGGCCTGCACCATCCACAGACCTTCCTGGGGCTTGGATTTCTCAAGGGCTTTCATCGTGTTGGGCCGCATCAGATTATCCCCAATTCTTTGCCGACCCTGCCAAATGCCGCGAGCGCCCGGTCTAATTCGTCGCGTGTCAGAGCCGCATTCATCTGCGTTCTGATTCGGGCCTGACCACGCGGCACGACAGGGAAGAAAAAGCCCGAAACATAGACGCCTTCGTCAAACAATCGCGATGCCATATCCTGCGCCAGGGTCGCTTCACCCAGCATGACCGGGATGATCGGGTGTTCGCCCGGAAGTAGGTCGAAGCCCAGATTCTCTAACCCGGCGCGCCAGTACTTGGCATTGCCGAACAATTGGGCGCGCAGCATGTCACCTTCTTCAACCAGACGGATTGCCTCAAGCCCTGCGGCAACGATGGATGGCGGCAACGAGTTTGAGAACAGATAGGGCCGCGCCCGCTGCCGCAGCAGGTCGATCACTGGCTGCGGCCCGGCGATATAACCGCCGATTGCCCCCCCAAGTGCCTTGCCCAGAGTTCCCGTCAGAATATCCACGTCGACGCCGAAGTGGTCCGGCGTGCCCGCTCCGTTTGGCCCCATAAAGCCGGTGGCGTGGCAGTCATCGACCATCACGATGGCGTCGTATTTGTCGGCCAGCTCGCGAATCTTCGGCAGATTGGCCAGATAGCCGTCCATTGAGAACACACCATCGGTTGCGATCATGATATGCCGCGCCCCGTCCTCGCGCGCTTGTTTCAGCCACGCTTCGAGGTCATTCATGTCGTTGTTCATGTAGCGATAGCGTTTTGCCTTGCACAGCCGTACCCCGTCGATGATCGAGGCATGATTTAGACTGTCAGAGATGATGGCGTCTTCGGGCCCTAACAAAGGCTCAAACAACCCGCCATTGGCGTCGAAGCAGGCAGCGAACAGAATTGAATCGTCCTTGTTCAGGAACTTTGCCAGCTTCTGCTCAAGTTCGCGATGAATGTCCTGCGTACCGCAGATGAACCGGACTGAGGCCATGCCGAACCCCTTGGGCTCCATGACGCTTTTGGCGGCGTTGATCAGCGCGGGGTGATCGGCCAAACCCAGATAGTTGTTGGCGCACAAGTTGATCACCTGCTTGTCACCCACCGTAATCTCACCGCCCTGAGGCGAGGTGATCATTCGTTCGCGCTTGTACAGACCCTCTGCCTCAATCTGCGCGAGTGTATCCGAAATATGGGACAGGAATGCATCAGCCATGGCGACCTCCGTTAATCTGAGTCGCACGTCTAACATAGCGGATGAAATTCCCAAATAGGAGAATTACAGTATTTGGGAAAAATATCCGTGAAGGCGGAATCTTGCCCGTTCAGGCGTTTTTTACGATCAGGAAAACGCGGGCCGGGTTTTCAGCGCTTATCGAATGCGTAATATCGGCGGCATACCGGGCGGTATCCCCTTGTTTCAGATCGCTGGATGCCGTTCCCGAAGTGACACGGACGGCGCCTTCCAGCACAGTCAGTTGCTCCCGCGCGCCGCGCGCATGAGGTTGGCTGTTCAGGCTCCCATTGGCCTGAAACTGAATATCATAGACCTCGTGCCCTCCGGCCTCTTCGGGGGGAGAGAGGATGCGAATCCGGCATTTCTCGCCCATATTGTCGATACTGGGCACTTCTGCTTGACGCAGCACTTCGATCTGGTCGGTCGTTTTGGCGTCTTCCAAAAGTCCGGCGAAATCCACCTGCAGAGCGCGTGTCAGGTTCCACAGAGTCGAAATTGTGGGGCTGCTTTCGCCACGCTCGATCTGGCTGACCATGGAACGCGAGACGCCGCTGAGGTTGGCGACCGCCTCAAGCGACAGGCCTTTGGCGCGGCGCGCCTCTTTCAATCGGGCGGGCAGGCGCGTCAGAATATCGTCTGTGTTTTCCGTCATGACGGAATCCATGGGTGTTGCGCAACGTAATGTCAATTCCGGCGTGACAGTGAGTCTAATATGAAGATCATGCTGCAGGTGCATAATGGGCGCGAGACTTGGAGGAGAAAACATGACGGACATAGTAATACTGGACGGTGCGCGCACAGCCATCGGGACCTTTGGCGGTGCGTTGGCCTCGACCGCTCCGATCGATCTGGCGACCGTGGCGACCGAGGCGGCAATGGAGCGTTCGGGCGTTGAAGGCGCGCAGATTGATCATGTTGTCTTTGGTCATGTGATCAACACCGAACCGCGCGACATGTATCTGTCGCGAGTCGCCGCAATGCAGGCAGGTATTCCGAACGGGACTCCGGCGATGAACGTGAACCGGCTGTGCGGTTCGGGGGCGCAGGCAGTAGTGTCGGCGGTGCAGGCGCTGATGCTAGGCGATGCCGAGTTTGCCGTGGCGGGCGGTGCCGAAAGCATGTCGCGCAGCCCTTATGTCGTACCGCAGGCCCGTTGGGGGGCGAAGATGGGCGATGTCAAATCGCTCGACATGATGCTGGGCGCGCTGAACTGCCCATTCGGCACCGGGCATATGGGGGTGACCGCCGAGAATGTGGCGGATGAACACCAGATCAGCCGCGAACAGATGGACGCGTTTGCGCTGACCAGCCAGACCCGTGCGGCTGCGGCGATTGAGGCCGGGTATTTCGACAGCCAAATCGCGCCGGTGCAGGTCAAGGTCAAGCGCGACAAGGTCGACTTCAAGGTCGATGAACATCCCAAGGCCACCACTGCCGAGGCGCTGGCCGGATTGCGCCCGGTATTCCAGAAAGATGGGCGGGTGACGGCAGGCAACGCCTCGGGCATCAATGACGGCGCGGCGGCGATGGTATTGGCGACAGTGGATGCTGCAGAAAAGGCGGGCTTGAAACCCAAAGCGCGCGTGATTGGCTATGCCCATGCCGGCGTGCGACCCGAGGTGATGGGTATCGGCCCGGTTCCAGCTGTGCAGAACCTGTTCGCAAAAACGGGTTTGTCTGCGGGTGATTTCGACGTGATCGAAAGCAACGAGGCGTTTGCGGCGCAAGCTCTGGCCGTCAATCAGGAATTGGGTCTGGACGCTGCAAAGGTGAATCCGAACGGTGGGGCTATTGCACTGGGCCATCCGGTGGGCGCCACAGGGGCGATTATCACGCTTAAGGCATTGTATGAGTTGGAGCGTATTGGCGGATCGAAAGGTCTGATCACCATGTGCATCGGCGGAGGTCAGGGGATTGCCCTCGCCATCGAGCGGCTCTGAGTTGGACCGGGGCAAGGGGGGGCTGTCTGCCCCCCATCGCGCCGGGGCGCGATTCCCCCCGAAGGTATTTTTGGCCAGATGAAGCGGTCGGGTTGGTTTAGCTGAGTGCGAAGATAACAAGCGTCGCGGCTATGCCTGCGGCCGCGCCGATCGCTGCTGGCAGAAGGTTTGCGATGAAACCCGGTGTCTTTGGGTCGTCTTTTTGGGTCTGGGCAATCAGGGCATTTTCCACCAGACCGGGCAAGCGGGGACCGAAACGGGCAAGCACCAGGGCGGTTTTACCGAAATCGCGCAGGGCGGCGCGGGGGCCGATGGATTGTTTGATGTAATCCTCGACCACCGGTCGGGCGACCTCCCAGATGTTCATGTGATCATCAAGCGAGCGGGCGACGCCTTCGACCACCACCATGGTGCGTTGCAGCAGGATCAGCTCGGTGCGGGTTTCCATGCCAAAGCGTTCAGTGACTTCGAACAGGTAGCTCAGCAGCCGACCCATCGAGATATGGGTGGCGTCCATGCCGAAGATCGGCTCACCTACCGCGCGCAAGGCGCGGGCGAATTCGTCGACGTCCTGATTGGCAGGCACATAGCCTGCTTCGAAATGGACTTCAGCCACGCGTTTATAGTCGCGGCGGATGAAACCAAAGAGAATCTCGGCATATACCCGGCGAGTATATTCATCGATATGACCCATGATGCCGTAGTCATAGGCGATAATGTCCCCGTTCGCAGCGACCTTGAGGTTGCCTTGGTGCATGTCGGCGTGAAAATAGCCGTCGCGTAGCGCGTGCAATAGGAACAGGCGGAGCACGCGCTCAGCCAGATCGCGGCGATTATGTCCGGCAGCGTCCAGCGCATTGTTATCTCCCAAGGGAATGCCATCAGCCCAGCTGAGCGTCATGACGCGGCGTGCGGATAGCGACCAGACCACCGGAGGCAGCCAGAATCCGGCATCATCCTTGGTATTGGCAGCGTATTCCGAGGCGGCGGCACTTTCCAGACGCAGGTCCAACTCGCCGCGTACTACGCCGTCGAAATGCTCGATCACTTCCATCGGGCGTAGTCGGCGCGCTCCGGGGGCGCAAAGTTGCACCATACGCGCGGCGAAATAGAACGCGTCTACATCCTTGCGGAAGGCGCGCTCGATACCCGGTCTCAGGACTTTGACAGCAACGTCTTCGCCTGTGCTGGTCAGCTTGGCCTTGTGAACCTGAGCAATCGAGGCAGCGGCGATAGGTTCACTGAACTCGCTGAATATCTCTGACGTCGGTTGGCCTAACTCTTTCTCGACCTCTGCCATTGCTTCAGCTTTGGAAAAGGGCGGCAACTTGTCTTGCAGAACACGCAATTGCTCGGCCAGTTCATTTCCCACCACGTCGGGGCGGGTCGAAAGTACCTGCCCGAATTTGATGTAAGCCGGACCCAATGCGGTCAGGGCACGGGTGGCGGGCGGCATCTCGGGGTCGCCCTTGTAGCCCAGCCATTGGAACGGTTTGCCCAGCGTATGCGCCAGAATACGTACGGCGCGCGGCGCTTCAAACGCGTCCAGCACCACATTCATGGCACCGGTGCGTTCCAGCGTGGCGCCCGTCCGGACCAGGCGAATGATGTTGTGGGGGCCGCGCATCTAGATCTTCCAGCCAGAATGCAGTGCGGCAATGCCCATGCTCAGGTTGCGGTATTTGGCGTTTTCGAACCCGGCGGTGCGGACCATGTTCAGGAATGTCTCCTGGTCTGGGAACTTGCGGATCGATTCCACAAGGTACTGATAGCTATCGTAGTCGTTGGCGATCAGCTTGCCCATACGCGGGATGACATTGAAACTGTAGAGGTCGTAAAGCTTCTGCAGCCCGTCATTGGGTAACTGGCTGAACTCAAGCACTATCAGACGACCACCGGGCTTCAGAACGCGATAGGCCTCGTTCAGCGCCTCTTGCGGGCGGGTGACATTCCGGATGCCGAAGGAGATGGTGTAGACATCGAAGGTGTTATCCTCGAAGGGCAGCGCCATCGCATCGCCCACCACCCAATTCAGGCTGTCGGACATCTGGTCGGCCTCGGCGCGCTGGCGGCCTTCGACCAGCATCGGCTCGGTCAGGTCCAGCACGGTAGCATGGCCGTGGCCTGCGCGCTTAAGAAAGCGGAACGAGATATCGCCGGTGCCGCCCGCCACATCCAGAAGCCGCTGACCGGCGCGCGGGGCAAGCCAGTCCATCATCGCGTCTTTCCAGACCCGGTGGATGCCCATCGACATCACGTCGTTCATCACGTCGTATTTCGAGGCGACCGAATTGAAAACGCCCTGTACGCGGCCGGCTTTTTCAGCCTCGCGCACGGTTTCGAACCCGAAATGGGTGGTCTTGTCGTTGGTGTCGGACATTTGCCTTGCCGTTTGTCGAATTTCGCCTCTGTTATAGGGCGATAAGAGGCGGGCACAATGCGGCCCTTTGGAATAGGAGCCCTGTAATGCCCGAATTGCCCGAGGTCGAGACAGTAAGACGCGGCCTGAGCCCCGCAATGGAGGGCACAGTGATCGAAAGGGCGGATGTGAATCGGCCTGATTTGCGCTGGCCTTTCCCGGCTCGGATGGCTGAGCGGCTGACGGGCCAACGGGTGGATCGGCTGCGGCGACGGTCGAAGTACATTCTGGCGGATCTCAGCAGTGCCGAGACGTTGTTGATCCATCTGGGCATGTCGGGGCGGATGACGGTCTCTGGCGATCCGCTCGGACAGTATGCGCATGAGCATCCGATGGCGCAGAAACATGATCACGTGGTGTTTCATATGGCTAATGGCGCACGCATCACCTTCAACGATCCGCGCCGGTTCGGGGCAATGGATCTGCTGCCGACGGCAACGGCAGAGCAGCACAAGCTGCTATCGGTTCTGGGACCTGAACCGTTGGGTAATGATTTTCACGAACAGCACCTGATAGACGCCTTCAAAGGCAAGAACAGCCCGGTCAAATCGGCGTTGTTGGATCAGGGAATCGTTGCCGGTTTGGGTAATATTTACGTCTGCGAAGCGCTTTATCGCGGCAAGGTGTCGCCACGTCGCAAAGCGGGACAGATTTCTGCGCCACGCGTTGCGGCCCTTGTGCCGATCATCAGAAAAGTGTTGCAGGACGCGATTGAAGCGGGTGGGTCATCGCTGCGTGATTTCCGCCAAGCCGATGGAGAACTTGGATATTTTCAACACAGCTTCGACGTCTACGGTCGCGAAGGAGAGCCTTGTCGAACCGAGGGTTGTGGCGCTGAAATCAAGAGAATCACCCAGTCCGGTCGCTCATCCTTCTATTGCGCGCAATGCCAAAGATAACTTGATCCAGCGAAATCGCGTGATAAGGAATCGTACCTGAACGGAACAACCGGAAGCTTACACCTCATGGCTTTTGAGACGATCATCGTCGAAATCGAAGACCACGTCGCCCTTATCAAGCTCAACCGCCCCGATGCGATGAACGCGCTGAACACACAGTTGCTGGGTGAGCTGTGCGAGGCGCTGGAAGATGCGGATAGCAATGACAAGGTGCGCTGCATCGTCATCACCGGCTCGGACAAGGCCTTTGCCGCCGGTGCGGACATCAAGGAAATGTCCGAAATGAGCTTTGTCGATGTGTTCGACGTTAATCTGTTTGCGGACGCCAATGATAGGGTTTCCGCGATCCGTAAACCTATCATCGCTGCCGTTGCCGGTTACGCGCTGGGCGGCGGGTGTGAACTGGCGATGCTGTGCGATTTCATCATCGCTGCCGACACCGCCAAGTTCGGCCAGCCCGAGATCAATCTGGGAGTCATCGCGGGGCTTGGTGGCAGTCAGCGTCTGACCCGCTTCGTAGGAAAGTCCAAATCGATGGACATGAACCTGACAGGCCGCTTCATGGACGCTGAAGAGGCCGAGCGCGCCGGATTGGTCAGTCGTGTCGTGCCCGCCAAAAAGCTGATCGAAGAGGCAACCGGTGCGGCGCAGAAGATTGCAGAGAAATCGCAGATCACGGCCATCGCGGCCAAAGAGGCTGTGAACCGCAGCTATGAGCTACCGCTGAGCGAAGGCATGCTGTTTGAGCGTCGGGTGTTCCATTCGATGTTCGCGACAGAGGACCAGAAAGAAGGCATGGCCGCGTTTCTGGAAAAACGTGCGGCTCAGTTCCGCGACAAGTGATCATAATCGTCGCTTAGTGATATTAGGCGGGCAGACCCCGCCTTTTTCCCTCATCACATACTGGAAGAATCAGCTTGGCAAACCTGCCAAACTTGGTTAGAGACCGCCGTCATACATGCGCGTGCGGCCCGCTTGGCCCGACTCACACTCGTGATTTCTGATCCGGTGCGGATATGTCCGTGGCGCGCAACCCAAGATAAACGTACCGAACAAAAGGTCAGAGACACATGGCAAATTCGCCCCAGGCAAAGAAACGCGCCCGTCAGAACGAAAAGCGCTTCGCCGTCAACAAAGCGCGTCGTTCGCGCATCCGTACCCACCTGCGCAAAGTTGAGGAAGCGATCGCATCCGGCGACAAGGACGCAGCTACCGCAGCCCTGCGCGCCGCTCAACCCGAGTTGATGCGTGGCGTCACCAAAGGAGTCTTCCACAAGAACACCGCAGCCCGCAAAATGTCGCGCCTGTCGGCGCGCGTCAAAGCGCTGGGCTGATTCTTTGGGAAAACGCGTCAAGCGTTGATTTACGAAAAAGGCGTCGCTGATTGCGACGCCTTTTTCATTGTTGCCGGAAAGCCGCGTCTTCACGAAGCCGAGAGATTCTTTCGCCCAGAACCCCGAGTCAATATCAGAGTTTCGTTGCCCGGACCCTTGGGCTCTTGCTACGACTTAGTCAGCGATTCACTCGCTTGGGGGGACAGGCTGTTCCAAGGATCTGACCGACGGGCATCGGGAAGATTTAGGAACGAATGTTCGAAAGCTGGCTTCGGTCAGTTGGACGATCTGCTCTGGGTCTCGGGTTAGCCGAAGATCCTGGCCCTGTCGATAAATTGGAATATCATGCGCATCCCGGATTCCGGGTGTGCCCCCATTTTGGGGCCGTGCTGTATTGGACTGCGATGATATTCGAGCGTACCCGCCAGACCATCAGGTTTGGCGAAACGTTCCCTTGTGTGTGAGCGCCATAAAGGCCCGTAATTCGGGACACATTAAAAAAGGCCTTAAGGCCAATAATGAATGGGATGCGTGAGGCGCCGAATGACACAAGAGAAATGGGGACAACTGCGTAGCAAATTGATGAAGGCGGTTGGGAAGAACAATTTTACCACCTGGATTGAACCCTTGGAGTTTCAGGAGTTGCAGGATGGTGTAGCGGTGTTCTCGGTGCCGACCAACTTCATGGGCAACTATGTCAGTCAGAATTTTGCGGACCTTATTCTCTATGAGCTGAATACCTCGGGCGAAAAGGTTCAGCGCTTGGCGTTTCGCACAGCGGCCAATTCGTCAGCCCGTCCCACATTGGTGGAAGAGTCCAAGCCATCTCCCGCGCCAGAAACCCGGCCCGCTGTTACAGATACAGCCAATGATGCACTTGAAGCACTACAGGCTGCGCCACTGGATGCACGGTTTACCTTTGATAGCTTTGTTGTTGGCAAACCCAACGAACTTGCACATGCCGCAGCTCGCCGCGTATCCGAGGGCGGCCCGGTAACTTTCAATCCGCTCGTGCTCTACGGCGGTGTTGGACTGGGTAAAACCCACCTTATGCACGCGATTGCGTGGGAGTTGAAAACCAAGCACCCCGAGTTGAATGTGCTTTATCTGTCAGCAGAACAGTTCATGTATCGCTTTGTGCAGGCTTTGCGTGAACGCCGCATGATGGATTTCAAGCACTTGTTCCGTTCGGTCGATGTGCTGATGGTCGATGACGTGCAGTTCATCGCTGGCAAGGATTCGACGCAGGAAGAGTTTTTCCACACGTTCAACGCGCTGGTGGATCAGAACAAGCAGATCATCATCTCGGCCGACCGCGCGCCGGGCGAGATCAAGGACCTTGAAGACCGCGTAAAGTCACGCCTGCAATGTGGCCTTGTCGTCGATCTTCATCCCACAGACTACGAATTGCGTCTGGGAATCCTGCAGAACAAAGTGCAGCAGTACAGCAGCACTTATCCCGATCTGACCATTGCTGATGGTGTATTGGAGTTCCTTGCACACCGCATCTCGACCAATGTGCGCGTGCTGGAAGGGGCGCTGACCCGCCTTTTTGCCTTTGCCTCGCTGGTCGGGCGCGAGATCGATATGGAGCTGACGCAGGATTGTCTGGCCGATGTACTGCGCGCCTCCGAGCGCAAGATCACCGTCGAAGAGATCCAGCGCAAGGTCTCGGATTATTACAACATCCGCCTCAGCGATATCATCGGCCCTAAACGCCTGCGGTCCTATGCGCGTCCGCGTCAGGTGGCGATGTATCTGTGCAAGCAACTGACCAGTCGGTCGCTGCCTGAGATTGGCCGTCGATTTGGCGGGCGCGACCACACCACGGTCATGCATGGCGTGAAGCGCATCGAAGAGCTGAAGTTGACCGATGGCCAGATTGCCGAAGATGTTGAGATGCTGCGCCGGGCCTTGGAAGCCTAAACCGCACTGAATCCTTGAAAAACACCCCGGACTATTGCGTTCGGGGTGTTTTCTTGTGCGCTATTGTCCACGGTTGAGAATGATCTGGAGTGTTTCACGCGCGCTGCTCTTGACCACCGAGGCAATCCGACCCAGAAATCCGTAAAAAATCCTTGTGCCTCAGGGCTGAGACGCTAACGTGCCAGTCCCGCCTATTTCGGCACGCAAGTCAAAGGAACAGAGGGTATGAAGATCAGCATCGAACGCGGCACCCTTCTCAAGGCCGTTTCGCAGGCCCAGTCAGTTGTCGAACGTCGCAACACGATTCCCATACTTGCCAACGTGCTGATCGAGGCCGAAGGCGATCAGGCGCTGTTTCGTGCCACCGATCTGGACATCGAAGTGGTCGACAAGGCCCCCGCGCAAGTCGAGAAAGCGGGCGCTACGACTGTTGCGGCCACAACGCTACATGAGATCGTACGCAAGCTGCCCGATGGGGCGCTGGTGACCCTGACCGCAGATAGTGCAGCTGGGCGGTTGACCGTGGAAGCGGGGCGCTCGAATTTTTCTCTGGCGACGCTGCCGAAAGAAGATTTCCCGGTTATGGCGTCTTCAGAATACCAATCGAACTTTACGGCGTCGGCGGCATTGTTGCGCCGGCTGTTCGATAAATCGAAGTTTGCCATTTCCACGGAAGAGACGAGATATTATTTGAACGGCGTTTACATGCACGTTGCGGATGGTTCCGAGGGCGGCAAGGTATTGCGTTGCGTGGCGACTGATGGTCACCGCTTGGCACGGATCGATGCGGATCTGCCGGATGGTGCAGCGGATATGCCGGGCGTGATCGTGCCCCGCAAAACCGTGGGCGAACTGCGCAAGCTGCTGGATGATGACGAGATGGACATCGCCGTCTCGGTCAGCGAAACCAAGGTGCGGTTTGCAACACCTGACATCACGCTCACCTCGAAAGTGATCGACGGAACGTTCCCGGATTACACACGCGTCATCCCGCAAGGCAACACGCGCAAGTTAGAAGTGGACGCGGCTGAATTCGCGCAGGCCGTGGATCGTGTGGCGACAGTTTCGTCCGAACGGTCGCGGGCCGTCAAATTGCAGTTGGATGCGGATAAGCTGGTTCTGTCAGTGAATGCACCCGACAGTGGTGCGGCTGAGGAAGAGCTGGCAGTTGCTTATGGGGATGAGCGCCTGGAGATCGGGTTCAACGCCAAATACCTGCTCGAAATCGCGTCTCAGGTGGATCGTGAAAATGCGGTGTTTATGTTCAACTCGGCGGGTGATCCGACACTGATGCGCGAAGGCAACGACCAAAGCGCAGTATACGTCGTAATGCCGATGCGCGTCTGATTGCCTCGACTGGGTGATCTCTAACGAAAGAGAGGGGTCATGGGATTGGCCCTGACCGAGCTTACGGTCTCGCATTTTCGGTCTCATAAGCTGGCGCGCCTGTCGTTGGACGGGCGGCCAGTGGCGATCCATGGGCCAAACGGGGCCGGTAAGACCAACATCCTGGAAGCGGTTTCTCTGTTTTCACCCGGGCGCGGGATGCGGCGGGCAAGCGCCGCTGAGATGACACGGCGCCCCGAGGCGCTGGGGTGGAAGCTGATTGGGCTATTGAATGCGCAAGGACAGAATTTCGAGATTGAAACCTGGTCCGAAGGTGGTGCGGCGCGGCAAGTGCGGATTGATGAGAAAACCTCAAGCCAGATTGAATTGGGAAAGCTGGCGCGGGTAGTTTGGTTAATCCCATCGATGGACCGTCTCTGGATCGAAGGGGCCGAAGGGCGACGGCGGTTCCTCGACAGAATCGCGCTGAGTTTTGATCCTGCACATGCCGAGGCATCTCTGACCTATGAAAAAGCGATGCGCGAGCGGAACCGGTTGCTGAAAGAACAAGTTCGCGATGCCCATTGGTACGCGGCGCTGGAAGGGCAGATGGCTGAGATGGGGCATCGCATCCACGCCGCGCGGTTGAGTGCGTTGGAGTATCTGCGCGCAGCACAGGACAAAGCTGAGACGGCCTTTCCGTCAGCGGATCTCGAATTGGTTCAAACCGAAGGTGCAATGCCTGAGACGGCGGAAGACTTGCGAGAAGCTTTGGATGAAAGCCGGTTTCGCGATCTGGCCGCCGGGCGGACTTTGGTCGGCCCGCATCGATCAGACCTGTATGGTGTATATTCCGCCAAGGGCGTTCCTGCCAAAGATTGCTCGACCGGTGAGCAGAAAGCACTGCTGGTATCGCTGATCCTATCAAACGCGCGAGCGTTGGCGGAGATGGTTGGAGCACCTCCTATTGTATTGCTGGATGAGGTGGCCGCGCATCTGGATGCGGGTCGGCGCGCTGCGTTGTATGATGAGATTTGTGCGCTGGGTGCACAGGCCTGGATGACGGGCACCGGGCCTGAGCTATTTGCAGAATTGGGGGATCGAGCCCAAACGCTGGTCGTTACCGAAGGCGACGAGGGCTCGGTCGTCAGCGTTTAGGCAGGCTCGCCGACTTTGCGTTCCCAAAGGAAGCCGCGCATCACTTCGTCGACCGGGGTTTTGGCCATGTGGTTGACGTAGTTCGACATGGTTTTTTGTGCCAGACCCAGTACGACATCCAGGACCGCACGGTGGGAATAGCCAGCGTCAAAGAAGGCCTGCAGCTGTTCCTCAGTCGGGTTTCCACGGGTTTCCATCACTTGCAGGGTAAAGGTGCGTAGCGCTTCCAGCTTGGCCGTGGGCAGCGGAGTTTCGTTGCGCAGCGCCTCGGTGATCTCGTCAGAGACTTTCATCATCTTTGCGATGCCGGTATGCGCAGGCACACAGTAATGGCATTCGTTTTCGACATTGATGGTTTGCCAGACAACGGTTTTTTCGTCGTTGTTGAAATCGGTCTGCAGAAACAGGCCGTGCAGAACCTGATAGCCTTCCAGATGCTGGGGGCTTTCGGCCATTACTTTATGAAGACCGGGCAGGCGGCCGAATGCAGCCTGAGATTTCTCAAGCAGCGGCTTGGACCCTTCCGGGGCGGTTTCTAGGTCGTGAGACGGGAAATTGGCCATGTCAAAACTCCTGTTTCTGGCGCGATGAGTCGTATTTAGGGTTTCTTGAGCGATCACTCAAGTATATATTTGAGCGAACGTTCAAGAATTGGTGAAACGATGCCCCGCAAACCCTCATATGACCGAGACGCGCTTATCGCGCAGGCGCGAGATATTTTCTGGCGTCACGGCTGGGCGGGGACGTCGCTTAAGGATCTCGAGCGAGATCTGAAGCTGAAACCGGGCAGCTTCTACGCGGCATTCGGGTCGAAAGATGCGCTCTACGCCCTGGCGTTAGAGCGGTATACTCAGGAAGGGGTTGCCAATATGAAGGCTTTGGCGCAGGAATTGGGCCCGCTTGGTGCTCTTAAGGTGCAACCTCGTCGTGTGATCGAGGCGTCGGAACTGCCAACAAAAGCCTGCATGTTGGCGAAGACTTATGCGGAATTGCAAGCCAAAGACCATGATTTGGCTGATCAGGCGCAAACCCACATGGCTGACATGAAAGCTTGTTTTGCGGACCTCTTTCGCAGCGCGCAGAAGGCCGGAGAAATCGCGCCAAGTCATGACCCGGATCGCTTGGCGGCGCGCTATCAATCCGACCTTCTGGGGTTGCGATTGTCAGCCGAACGGGACGATGTGAACGCGGCAGAAATTGCCGAGGATATTGCAGCAGACCTTGATCGGCTTTGATCCGCAAATTAAGCGGATCAGAACCACAAAATATGGGGGGAGCACGTGACAATCCCCACCAGAAAACGTATAAGTTACCAAAATAATATAGGTACTAACGGCATGTCCGAAGACGCACAGGCACCCCAAGAATACGGCGCTGATTCCATCAAAGTTCTCAAAGGCTTAGAGGCAGTTCGCAAACGTCCCGGTATGTATATCGGGGATACGGATGATGGTTCGGGTCTGCACCATATGGTGTACGAGGTTGTCGATAACGGAATTGACGAGGCGCTGGCCGGTCATGCCGACCATGTGACTGTAAAAATTCACGCGGATTCCAGCGTTTCGGTCAGCGACAATGGACGTGGAATCCCGGTGGATATCCACCCCGAGGAAGGCGTTTCAGCGGCTGAAGTCATCATGACCCAACTGCACGCTGGCGGTAAGTTCGACAGCAACTCGTACAAGGTGTCAGGCGGTCTGCATGGAGTGGGCGTCTCGGTGGTGAATGCGCTATCCGATTGGCTGGAACTGCGCATTTGGCGGGCCGGCAAGGAACATGTGGCGCGTTTTGAGGGCGGTGAGACGGCGGAACATCTGAAAGTCGTCGGCGAGTGCGGCGATCGCACGGGAACCGAGGTACGGTTTCTGGCCTCGACCAACACGTTCTCGAATCTCGAATACTCGTTTGAGACGCTGGAAAAGCGCTTGCGCGAGCTGGCTTTCCTGAACTCAGGCGTGCGGATTATTCTGATCGACGAACGCCCTGCTGAGCGGCTGGAAACCGAACTGTTCTACGAGGGTGGCGTCAAAGAGTTTGTCAAATATCTCGACCGGTCCAAGACCCCGGCGATGCCCGAACCGATTTATATCAAGGGCGAGCGTGACGATATCGGCGTGGAAATCGCCATGTGGTGGAACGACAGTTATCATGAGACCGTGCTGCCCTTCACCAACAACATCCCGCAGCGCGATGGCGGCACCCATGTGGCTGGCTTCCGTGGTGCACTGACCCGGACGATCAACAACTATGCGCAGTCCAGCGGGATCGCGAAGAAGGAAAAGGTCAGCTTTACCGGTGACGATGCACGCGAAGGACTGACCTGCGTGTTGTCTGTGAAAGTGCCCGACCCGAAATTCTCGTCCCAGACCAAGGACAAGCTGGTCAGCTCTGAGGTGCGCCCGGCGGTCGAAGGTCTGATGAACGAGAAGCTGGCTGAATGGTTCGAAGAGAACCCGAGTGAGGCTAAGGGGATTGTCGGTAAGATCATCGAGGCAGCTTTAGCGCGCGAGGCCGCCCGTAAAGCTCGCGAACTGACCCGCCGCAAGACTGCGATGGATGTGAACTATCTGGCTGGTAAGCTCAAGGATTGCTCTGAAAAAGATCCGTCCAAGACCGAAGTTTTCCTGGTCGAGGGGGACTCGGCTGGTGGTTCTGCCCAGACCGGTCGGGATCGGCTGACACAAGCTGTTCTGCCTTTGCGTGGCAAAATCTTGAACGTGGAACGGGCGCGGTTTGACCGGATGTTGTCGAGCCAAGAGATCGGTAACCTCGTGATGGCGTTGGGCACCGGCATTGGCCGCGACGAATTCAACATCGAAAAACTGCGTTACCACAAAATCGTCATTATGACGGACGCAGATGTTGACGGCGCGCATATCCGCACCCTCTTGTTGACCTTCTTCTACCGGCAAATGCCAGAGTTGATCGAGGGCGGGTATCTCTACATCGCTCAACCACCACTATACAAGGTTTCTCGCGGTAAATCAGAGGTTTACTTGAAGGACCAGGCCGCGCTGGATGATTATTTGATCAATCAGGGCGTCGAAGGCGCAGTACTTAAATTAGGCTCGGGCGAGGAAATCATCGGCCAGGACCTGACCCGCGTAGTGGATGAAGCGCGCCAGCTGAAGCGTGTGCTGGACGCCTTCCCAACGCATTATCCGCGCCATATTCTGGAGCAGGCTGCTGTAGCCGGTGCCTTCGTGCCCGGCGCTGTTGATGCCGATTTGCAGGGCGTGGCCGACAAGGTCGCGGCGCGCCTTGACTTGATTGCACTGGAATACGAACGCGGCTGGCAAGGCCGCATCACACAGGATCACGGCATCCGTCTCGCGCGCATCCTGCGCGGTGTGGAAGAAGTGCGCACACTGGACGGCCCCATGTTGCGCTCGGGTGAGGCCCGTAAAACCGGCAGTTTCACCCAAAGCCTGCAAGAGGTCTACAACACCCCCGCAACGTTGGTGCGTCGCGATCGGGGTCAAGTCATACACGGCCCGCTCGACCTGCTGCGCGCGATTCTGGAGGAGGGCGAAAAGGGCTTGTCGCTGCAACGCTACAAAGGTTTGGGAGAGATGAACCCCGATCAACTCTGGGAAACAACGCTGGACCCGGACGCACGGACCCTGTTGCAAGTACGCGTGGATGATATGGTCGAGGCCGATGATCTGTTCACCAAACTCATGGGTGATGTGGTAGAGCCACGCCGTGAATTCATTCAAAAGAATGCTCTGAGCGTGGAGAATTTGGATTTTTGAGCGGTTTGTAGGTGCGCCCATAGCTTTGCATTTCGCCCAAAGAATTGCATTTTTGGCCCAAAACTTTGGGCGCATTAACCTTCAACTTTCTTGGTTCGAGGCTCCATATCTTCGGGTCTCATTCTTTGCCTGTTTCGCGCCATCGCCGTATTGCCGGGGAAGGTTTTCGGATGGCCGCTTCCAGCCCGAAGCGGACCTACAAAATCCGACTTTGCAATTCTCGTGTTGCGGACAAGTTAGGCCGCGTACTGCCAAGGTCTCAGCGTCGCTAGCCACTGAACTCTGACAGTGGCTCCGCAACTACAATTGCTTAACACAAACTTTGCGCCAAAGACTGTTGCCAAGCTCTGTTTCAGTTCACTTTGCCTGACAACGTTTGTGTCGGCAGTTGTCCAAAGAGTGCTCTGTAGTCTCGCGCGAACTGACCCATGTGCCAAAATCCGTAAGCGTTTGCGATGTCCGATATACTCTCCTCTGGCGAGCAGGACACCAGTTCATGGCGTACAGCACCGAGACGGGCTCTTAGATAAAACTGCTTGGGGCTCACCCCATATGTTTCCTGAAACGCGCGACGAAGAGTGCATGCAGATACCTGAATATCTGCACATACTTCACCGATTGAAACGTTATCCATCAAATGGGCCCGCATGAACTCAACGGCTTGTTGTGCTAAACGGGTTCTATTTTTACTGTTTCGCCGATCACTCCATTTTTCGCCTACCACCAGCATTTCCAGAAGCTCAAAGATCATATCACTCTCTTCACTATCAGAGCTTGGTCCGGCCGCTGATCCAATTAGAAAGCGCGCTTTGTTTTTGACTAAGGAATGAAGCTTTCCAGCGTCGCTAACGAAAGATCTTAAAGCGTCATTTCGCACGGTGCTGATATCAAGACCGCAATCGTCGGCGATCCGTTGAGCCCTTCGGATGTTGATGCCAAAGGTCAGGCCTGTGAGCGTTGAATTGCTCACGCCTTCAAAAGGGTCTCCGCTACCAAAATTCATCAGAGCGGTGTCTGAGGGTGAGCCGTTAAGCCAAGTCCGTACACTCCCTTTGTCTGGTAAGCCAAACGCTAGAATGTCAGGGCGAGAAACACCAGTTTGGTACACAGCCTTATCAAACGACAAATCAATCATTTGAAGGTCAAGACCTGCCCAAACGGATACCGAAGAGTTCATAGTTCCCTCCTCAATTTGGCGTAGCTCAACATCCCATTGGGACAGCTCGCGGAATTGCGAAGGGTCCTGCAAAAAAAGTGTGTTTGGGGCGCAGGTTTTTTTGGGGGCTGATCGTTTTTTGATGTCGTCCATTCCGCCCCGCAGGTAGTTTTCATGAAATGTTATTCGAATATGTAGGCTTGGACAATTGCAAGACAAAGCAGACAAATCGAGAGGGAAGAGGTTCGGACGCCCATCGTTGCCTGACGATACTGCGCGCACCGAACGCGTCGTAACGCTGCTAACCAAAAGCGAAAAAGAGTTGTTGCGCTCACAGGCTGAAGACAGCGAACTCTCCCTTTCAACCTTTTGCCATCATCTGATCCTTGAAGGTCTGAAAACAAGTAAATCATGAAACAGGGGTATCTCATGAAATCAAAACTGTTCCTCTCAGCGCTGGTCTTTACCGGCTCCGCTATCACGGCGGCAGCTCAGGACAGCAATATCGTGCATGATGCGGAATACTATGTCCTGAAGCAGCAAAACGAAGCCGTTTGGGTCGAGAACGACGCACAGGTTGACCAACTGCTGGCCGATTTTCGTGAGAAAAACGGAGGGAACCCTCCAAACATCTTCTACATCCTTATTGACGATATGGGTTTTGGCGACATGGGTATGCCCGAGATGAACGCGATACGCGGGTATTCGACGCCCAATATCAACGCGCTCGCAGAGGAAAGCATGCGGTTTGCGCGCATGTATACCGAGCCGTCCTGCACACCGTCGCGGGTCGCCTTCATGACGGGTCGCCAGCCGTATCGCAATGGGATGGGCGATACCGCCGTCGATATTTCAGGTTTTGGCCTTGCCGATGAAGAAGTCACAATTGCCGAAGTTCTGAAATCCGTAGGCTACAACACCTCGCATGTTGGCAAATGGCACATGGGCGACATTCAGGAATCCTGGCCTACTTATCAGGGCTTTGACTACGCCGCGTTCCCCATCCATCAGCAGGGCCAGTTGGCCATCTTCAACGAAGATGCAGCCAAGGAAGAAATCACCATGGCCATAGGGGAAGACAACTACAACTCCAAATACACGCTGGATGATTGGTTTCGCCCTGATCCGGGACACATGATTACCGGCCTCGAAGCTGTTATTGGCGGGGAGGTCCGCGAAGTCCATATGGAACCGGGTGAGAAATGGACCCAGGACAAATATAATGAAATGAACATCCGCTATCAGGCACAGGCGATGGAACAGTTGCGCCTGCTAGCAGAACGGGATGAACCGTTCTTCCTGCAATACTGGCCGCTTGTCCCTCTGTCGACAACGCGCACGACGAGAGCGGCGTTCACGACACCCAACGGCGGTACATTCGTTGAAAGCATGGAAGAGCTGGATGAATGGATCGGGGTCATTCTGAACGAAGTCGATGCGCTGGGGCTTAGGGACAATACCCTGATCGTTTTGATGGGCGACAACGGTCACTTCACCAAATATGCCCCCGGCAGTGGGTTTTCGCCGCTGGTCTTCCGGGGCGGCAAGGCCGATACGTCTGAAGGAGGCGTTCGGGTGGATGCGTTCGCCCGCCTGCCCGGCTTGATCGAGGGAGACTCGATTGTATCTGACATTATTCATATCTCTGATTTGTTCACGTCAATTGCGCGTATCGGCGGAGCGATGGATGCCATCCCCCGCGACCGGATCATTGACGGTGTCGATCAGACGTCCCTGATGTTTATTGGCGATACGCATGGGCGCAGGGATCATGTACTGATCTACTCGATCAATTCGCTGAAAGAGGTGGTAAAGGAACACATCAAACTCAAAGTTCCGGCCAAAGGTGAAAATGCTATCGTGGCCAAGTTCTACAACCTGTTCCGCGACCCCCGCGAAGAACAGAGCGTATCGACCGAGATCGGAGCATGGGCTGGACATGAGTTTAACCGCATTATTGCCCGCCACCTGAAATTTAAGGAAATGTACCCCGATCAACCGGCCGCGACTGGACGTCCCTATGAAGGTATCGTGAACCTTCGTCCTGAAACCGTCGCAGCGGTGGATGCCTTTGTCGCCAAGCGGGACATTCAGCCCGACTAAAAGGTGAAGCTGATAAGAGTAATGCAAGCCCCGCATCAGATAATGATATGCTTGATGTGGGGCTTGGCATCCACAACAAAAATTCTGGAAACAATATGAAAATCCAAGCGCTTGTCCTTGCATTGGCGACTGGCATTGTTGCGGCCCCAGCAATCGCCGATGAAAACGCTTCAAACCCTTTGGCCGCAGTTAATAACACGGACATCCGGTATCAGTATTTTGATTTGGGCAACGGTGCTGACAAGCAGGACGCCTTTATAGATGGCGCATACATGCTGCGGCCTGATCTGAAACTGAAATATGAGTTGCACTACAACTCAACGGATGTGACTGGAACTCGGTTCACTGACTTCGAGAAATTGAGCCTCAAAGCGATCTATTTTCCCTCTCAGAGACCGCTCAACGAAACGTGGGCCATCAAGTCGGCCATTGGTCTGGAGTGGATTCTGGACTTTGGCGACCCGGAAAAAGGGATCGGAACCGGGTCCGATCAAATTGCGCCTTTTGGCGGGTTCGCCTTTGCAAACACAAAATCAGGGCTGACGCTGATCCCACTGCTCCAGCATTTTGCTTCATACAATGGCCCGACGGACATAAACCAAACTGCGATGCGGTTGATTGCGCTACAACCGTTTGGCGATGGGTACTGGGCCAAGGCTGACATCAAAGCACCATATGACTGGGAGAACGATGCTTGGCCAGCGACCGCTGAGTTCCAGATTGGCAAGAACCTCAGTCCTGGCATCGCAATTTATGCTGATTTCCTAATCGGTATAGGTTCCGACCGCCCCTACGATAAAGGTGCCGGCTTGGGTTTGCGTTTCAACTACTAGTTCACCCACACCCAACCTCGGCGAAGATCATCTATGTCACAGTCCAGAACTCTGTTCAGCCATTTGTATTCTGCGCCTATCTTGACCCTTCCTGGAACTGCCTTGAGCCAATCCCTGCCCGCGCCGGGTTGGTAGGAAATAAATTGGCGTCACTCGCGCCGCATCATTCTACCTGGTCGCTCCGCTCTGAACTCGGGGAAGATCAACAGTCTCTAGGCGATCCGCTGAGATGGATTTGAACCTTGAAACTGAATCCGTTGTTCGCGCTTCTAATCCCCAGCCAGCGATGCTCAGGCCCAGAGTTCTGAGAAAAGAGACTTCTATTACGATCTGTACCCAAGACTTTGCAAAGTCCGCTGTCTGCGCATTGCAGACCTTCGCGCACGGCATACCACCCAACATTAGAGAGTGGATCATCCCAGAACTTTTAGATCTTTTGGTGCGAGCCGACTTTTCTCCGGCAATGTCCCAAATTTAATTCCTTCGATTTCGAGTTTGTCTCGTATCGCTACAAGTTCACCCAGTTTGTACTCAGATTGCTCAGGAACAACGTATAGTACTTGAGGAACCTTTCTCAAAAGAAGTGCTGCTCTTGCCAGTTGGTCAATCAAGTAGCCAGGATCAATTCTATTCCTCGGGCCTTTGATCTCAATCGCCGCAAAAGGCTCCGAGCCTTTGTATACGATTAAGTCTGTGGCAAGAGGCTCGAACGTTCTGCCTTCTCGAACAGTCAAATTTTCCATATTGAAAATGTCACTAGTGTTCTGTTTGAAAAGCATTTTTGCGTTTACTTCGAAGTCTCGGGCTCTTCGCTGGCCGCCAAAACCACCTCTAGCAATCACGACCGCAGGCTTCTCCGCCAATCGAACTTCATCAAGAATAGACTTAGTTTCCGCCTGAGATAACTCCCCTGAAAGAACGGCATCAGCTATCTCTTTGGATTTCCTAGGGTCATACCGATCTATCCTTGAAAGCAAAATAACTTGCATCATGGCCAGCCAGTCGGGCTTTGATTCAAAAAGATCGGGTCGGTTCTGTTCTAACCATTTCGCCGCGGACATCGGATTGCGAAGGCTTGCAGGCTTTGTGCCTCTAATAGCGGCAACGCTTTGGAGTGCATCGTCCGGAAACGCGTACCCGCAGGCTTGGCTGTCTTGGACAACGCGATTCAGCCACGCTCCGAGGGCAATCCAGTTTTCAGTTTTGGCCAAATCTTGAAATTCGTCTTCAGTCATCATCGGTCGCAATCATTTTATTCGCATCGAGCCCATTGCCAATGCGAATGGATGCATGTATAGAGCCCGTATGAGGATAGATCGACACGCACCCCCGACGGCCCGACGCGTTCACAAGCGCGGAATGAAAAAACGCGCTGGCAAAATGTCTGGCGTCAAGTTCCCAGGCGTCATTCAGCTCGAAAGCCAAATGGAAGCAGCACTGGTTCGTTGCATGCAGGTCGACCCTCGTGTGGTCTCGCTTAAGCCACAGCCTTGCACAATCGACATGGGAACCGGAAGAGCATTTGCAAACAAAGAAGCAGCGCTAGAGGCTTATGAAGGGCGTCGGTACAGGCCTAAGCTTTATACACCAGACCTAGAAGTCAAACTTGTCGACGGCCGTTTGTTCTACTTGGACGCCAAGCACAGCGCTCACATAGATAAGAAACCTGAGTACCTGGACTATCCTTCACTTCTTGCCGAAGTCGGAATCTCGCTTGTCATTGTAACTGAGTCCTTATTGCAGGGGCCGATTGATCGAAATGCTTGGCTGCTATTGCAAGGACAAGCCGAAGAGACCGCCCCTAAACTTGCAAGCAAAATAGCGTGTCTCAAACAGCAACGTGTGACGTTCAAAGAACTAAGAGAGAATATTGGCATCCCCCAAGCGAAGATTCTTCGCCTTATTCTTGATGGCTATCTGGTGTTCGATTTTTCATGTGAAGCTCTTGGGCCATCCACGAACCTGAATACTGCGAACCGCGACCGAAGACATCTGGAGGTAATCGAATTTTGAAGCAGATTGTCAAAAGGCGGCACCAGAGAACCATCAAATATAGGGGAGAAACCTATGCTGTCGATGGAGCGATAGCTGGGCGGGATGCATATCAGATATCGAACTCCCAAGTTGATCCTTTTGAGATATCTGGACAAGAATATCGAGACCATGTGCACGATGGGCTAGTGAAGGAAGAAGGCTTCGACAAACGTCCTCGTAATGTAACCGCTAAAGATGCACGTGAAGCTCAGCTCAGACTACGCATTGTGGAAAATGCACTAAAGCTTGGGGAGGAAGGCGTTCATTGGGCAAAACGCATACCGATACTTCAACGCGAGTTCGCCGAAGAACCCACCTTCAAAATCAAGGGTAACCGTTTTCCGAGGCAATCGACTGTTCAGAATTGGGTCAAATTGTATCGGCGCGGCGGGCCGGACGCGCTTTTGCCCAAGCGCAGCAATTCAGGAAATCGTATGCCAAGGTTTGACAGCGTTTTCCAAGAGATAGTGCTCGATCTATTGGAAATGCAATATACGTCTTCGGACAGACAAAATCTAACAAGTCTGTCTAGCGACGCTTATATTCAATACCAGTTGGTTTGCCATGAGAATGGCATAAAACCTGGGTGCTGCGGACGCAAGGCAGTCGAAGCGATTGTGCACACAATCCCTCATTTTGACGTTCTAAAGTGGCAACTGGGCAGTAACGAGGCGCGCCAACACATGCGAATTGCCCAAAAATACTATGATATAACAGCACCTTACGATCAAATAGAATTGGACTGCACAAAAGCTGACATAATGCTGGTTGATGATAGCGGGGAGGTAATAGGTCGGCCGTGGATTTGTGCAGCGATTGACTGTGCTACTAGTTGGATTGTCGCATTTCAGGTCTTCCTACCAGATCCATCATCAGAACATGTGGCCAAAGCTCTAAAGGAGATGATTAGCTACCCAGAGGAAGACTTTTTCGAACAGCACGAAATTGTAAACAGGAAAAAAATCGCCGCACTGCCGAAAGTGGTTGTAATGGATCAGGGTTCAGAGAACGTGGGCGAACCCATCGATGCTTTTATCGAAGTTGCTGGTGTCCATGGCCATTGGGCGCAACCTCGAAAACCCCAGGAAAAGCCGTTTATCGAAAACTTGTTCGGGGCAGTTCGAAGCAAAGTCAGCCAGCTTCCGGGTGCGACTAAGTCAAAGGCGTATCCCGACCGGGATCGAACCAAAAAAGCAATGGATGAAGCCCGTCTGACGCTAAGAGTGTTCAATTCAATAATGCAACGCTGGCGCTACGACGAATATGGAAGAACTCCGAGGAGAAAAGTCCAAGACATCTTTAAACGGGGTGAAACACCTAGCGCTGCTTGGGACAGATTGGCAGATGAACACATAGTGCCAGAACCCCCGTCTTTGGACGAGCATCACGCAGCGCTGATGATCCAATCCGAATCTCGAACTCTGTGGCACTACGGTATCGAATTCGAGAGTATGCAATACAACTCTGAAGACTTGGCAAGGCTGTACCGACGACTAGGCCCGCGCCAGCGTGTTGAAATACGCTATGCTCCACTTGATGCTAGGGAAATTTTGGTCGTGGATCCGCATACAGGCGAGTTGGTGCGCGCGTCCAACAAAGCAAAAGACTTGGCAGCACTTTCTTATCGTGAGCTAAGAGAATGCCGGTCACCCAAGGCGAAACACAACGGACCAATCAAAACGGCTTTGGAGATCCACAAAGATATCCAAGCGCGCAGGACGTATAAGCAGGGCAAAAAAACTAAACTGCAAAGGAACCGCTCTGCGGAAATCGACAAGTTGCGGGCCGCTGATATGCAGAACAGAAGTTTGAAAGAACCACAACTAATTGACCAAATACGGTCAGAGGTTGGTCACAACAAGCTCGCAGTTACGAGATCAAAGAACTTGCCAAGGGTCGAAAGAAAAGATGCTGGACCAAACAACTAGTAGAGCTCTGCAAGGTGCATTCATCCGACATAGCCGCCACGAATGGGCTGTCTCGGAGATAAAACGTCTTTTGAATATTGCAGCAACCGAGGGTGGACGGATCATACCAATCTTGGGGCCGACGAGATGTGGAAAGACAGAACTGACAAAGGACTTGAAGGCACAAGTTGAAAATGACCGCCACGGCCCAAGTGCTATTCTGGTATCTTCAGATGTCATTCTGGGCCGACTTGCGCCACGGCCTTCCGAGCGGGATTATTACGGTTCCTGCTTGCGAAGCATGGGCTTTGATTTCGTAGAACGAGAGCGACCTGCCCAAATTCGAGAACGTCTCTTTCGGCTCGTAGCTGAGCACGGCATTCAAACTATCATTATCGACGAAGTGAACCATTGCGCCGAAACTCTGACTAGACACTCGCGTCGACAAGCCGCTGATCACTTCAAGACTATTGTTGATGAAACCTCAGTCACTCTGATTTTAGCTGGGTTGCCAATGTTCGAAGCGGTTATGGACAGCAACGAGCAGTTTGCGGGACGCTGTTTGAACACCATTCGAATGAACCCCTATTGGTGGAGCGTTGAGGCTGATCGTATCGCGTTCTGCGATGCAATCTTTGCGGCCTTCTATTGTCTTGAGGAGTCCGGCATCCTTTTGGAGTTTGACCAAGACGATATGGTACGGCGATTGTACGGTGTTTCCGGCGGACGTGTGCCAGTGGCGTTGGAAGTGCTGCGCGCGCCCCTGGCATTGGGTGCCCAAAATTTACAATACAGCACCAAAACGATTGCCAGGGCAGCGACGGATTCAGGCCTGGAGCGAGATCCGTATCAGTCGTTTTTTCAAGAAGAACCACCATCGGATACTGAGCTGATCAGGTCATACATCAGAGTCATGGCAGATGCGGGTCTCGAAGTAGAGCCTATGACGTCGCATGAGCTTGCGATTATGCGAGGTGTATGAGGTGCCGGGTTTGTTTGCAGTACCACCATTGAAAGGCGAGAGCCTTATCGGATACTTGCGTCGTCTAGCCCATGTAAATGGATACAGAGATGTCTCTGAATTTTTGACACGGTTCCGGCGGAAGTATGGGCGAATTCTAGTCGAGAACATCGAGCACTTTGAGCAAGAGATGGGCTTAGAGAAAGGTTTGTTGGTTGCTATCTCCCCTTCTGCCAAACCTGAGTCACCCAGCTTAAGCTGGCGTTTCGAGCGGCATCATAGCGATCCGATTTGCCCTTCATGTCTTGCCGATGGCTTACCCTTTCAACAAACTTGGCGTCATTACTTGGTGACAGCCTGTCACCATCACAAAACGCGTCTTCAAGATGTTTGCCCTGTCTGCAAAACCACATTGCGTCCGACGTCCGGCGGCTTTGATAAATGCAGATGTGGCTTTAGCTACTCAAATTTCTCAGGGGTGGCAGCAAAGGACCACGAAGTGATCATCTCCGCCTTGATTGCGGGAGATTCAACGGTTGGCAAGCGGTTTCTTGACCTTGCAGGAGGGCGTCAGGTCCCAAAAGACATTGGCGCTTTTATTAATTTCCTAGCGAGTGGTTTCGCTCAGAACCGCACGGGCAAGTCTGGGAAAACACAAACACCCAAAAGCGTTGCAGATTCGTTGGAACTGATTGAGCCGTTGGCAACTGTATTTGACCATTGGCCAAATGGGTTCGAAGAACACGTTCGAGGGTTGATACTGGCAGGAAATTCAGAATCCAACTCTGTGCCGTCCATGCTCGGAAGCTGGTATCAAAGACTTATGAAGTTCGAAGATGATGCGTACCAGCCTTTCAGAGATGCAGTGTCGCGTGCTGCTTCAACCGAGTTCAAGGGAACCTACCTGGGAAAGCTAACGCCGTTGCAAGCTCGGGAATGGGTCTCGGCTAAACAAGCGGCCAAGGAACTGGGAATTTCTGCACAGCGCTTGGTGGCTGAGGTTCAGTCAGGTCAAATTGCCGGAAAGCAAGCCCATAGCGGGTATGGGCACCGGCATACGATGATTCCACGCTTCGAAATTTCGAACATCTATCTGGATAGGAAGCGGTATTGGGATGGGTTGCAGGCCAGAGACTACCTTGGTGTTACAAGAAAGCAATTTGATCTGCTTCGCGCGTCAGAATTGATCCACGAGGTTGCTGCTGAATACCGTCCTCCACTTGTTGATGGCTGCATTGACGGTGAAAGCCTAAAAGAGCTCACAACAAACATTCGAAACTGCACTAAAGTTCAAGCGGGAGAAACTATTCCGTTCAATCAGCTCAACCTGAGGCGCACAACTTATCGAGCTGCTTTGATGCATGTTCTTCAGAAAATCTCCACAGGCGTTATCAAACCTGTTGTTGCGGAAGAAAACATGCGACTTGGTGAGTTTCATTTTTCAGTTTCCGACATCGACCGCGAACTTGGGACGCAGCGGTTGTCAAAAGACTGGACCGCAAATGATGTCGCAAAGTTGACGGGTTGGAAGGCTCAGGCGGTGACACATTGGTGCAAGCTGGGCCTGCTCGGATCACGCAAAGTTCCGCATGGCCCAAGCGAGTCTTTCTTGGTCAGACCGCAGCAGCTTGCGATCTTTCAAAGCGAGTACATGCCGGTAGCTACACTGGCTAGGTCAAGAGGAACTACGTCCCGAAAACTCCTGTCTGATTTTGAGAGCAAAGGGATTGAGACCCATGGTGCGCAAATGGAAGGTAAGACGACGCGAGGACACTTGGTAAAACTGAGTGATCTGGCTTCGCTGCTGTCTGAGGCTGCCTAGTGCTCGCCTGCACCATCCGAAAAGAACACCACTGAAATGCGTTGTCCAATTGCGGGTTCGTGGTCACGTGATACCTGCTCAGCTTCTTCGATGACCCGGACCATCTTTTCATGGATCTCAGCGGACGCCTGATGATCGCTTTCGAGCTTTTCCAGGATAACCTGAAGCGCGATGTACCCCTTGGGAAGACCCTCATAGGCGAAGCTGTCACGCACTTCGTGTTTCGCTTGTTCCCAGAAGGGATCAAGCTCACGGCTCCACGCCTCGCACACCATTTCCACGGCAGGCAGTGACAGATGGCCAAACCACTCTTGATCACTGAGTTCTACACCACCTTTGCGTCCCATGAACTCGGCGCAAGCTTTCATGAGGCTCTCAACGCGAGCGGGGCGCAAGTCCCACTCGGTCAGCTTGCCGATCTGCGCTGAAATCGTCTCTAGCGCTTCAGAGAGATCTTCCAGTGACATGTGGACGTGCTCCATGCCAAGGCTTCTGGTCCGTTCGTATGCAGTCTCCAGAGATTGGACGCAGGCCAGCTGGTCGCGTTCCAATATCAGGCCTGGCGCGGTATCCTTAAGAAGCAGCAGGCGAGGCGGAAAGAAGCTATTGCTCTTGCTAAGTCCTTTGAGATGTAGCGCCGTGAATTTCTCACGGGCCGATAGGAGCGCCAACTCCGCGCCCCAGGTTCCCTGGATTTTGGCTTTGTCGATGAGTTTGTAGCGGTCTTCGGGGATTGTTTGTTTGGTGCGTTCCAGAACGTCGTGAAAGTTGTTGTCGCGAAGCTGCCTTGGGGATCGCAGATACTCAACAACACTTGCAAGTATCACTTCTGCGTCTTCCCTACTTTCTTCCAGGACAGCATCGATTAACGCTTCCCCAGCCAATGTCTTATAGTTCTCTATGCGCTGGGCGATTTTTTCGTCAGATGCAAACTGACCTACTGGCACATCAACAAGGTGGTAATTGACGACCCCGAACTCACTATCGATCCTGTCGATCCTACCCAGACCTTGGATGAGCTCTTTCAGGTTCGAGGTCAGACCAAGCAACACCAGCGTGTCTGACGACTGAAGGTTGATGCCTTCAGCCATCTTGTAAGTCAGAAAAACCGATGCGGATCCTTTTGGTTCGTTCTTTCCTCCAGGTCGGAAGTAAGACTCCACGGACTTGCCCTGTTTGATACGCTTGAAACTGTCGGGGCCATCTCCAAAGATCGCCTTCACGGCGCGATCTTCACCCTTGGTTTGGTTTCCCACGACATAGTTGGTGTGGTGGCCTCTGCGCGAAAGCGCTTCTGCAAAAATCTCGAGTGTGTCCGTCCGTTCTGCGAGAAAGACGACCCTGTCTTTTTCATTTTGTATTCTCAGGCACGCCTCATACCGCTTCTCATCAAGCTCCTTGAGAACACTGAGACCCAGTTTTTGTTTTAGAGCGTCGCATTTCTTTGTGGGTTCAGGCGCTTCTATTCCCAGTGCTGCGAACATGTCGGACTGGTCGCGGTGGGATACCTTTTTCTTCGATTTTCCACCACGCTCGAAGTCGCGAAGCGATTTGCCAATAGCTCCTTGAGACATCTCCCAATGGGCTTGGGCGGCACTCACGCGCAGAATGTTCAAAAGGTTTCGGATGTGGAGCTGATCCTGCGTGCTTTGTTGCGTGCTGACGTGTCCGAAGCGGCTTTTCTCGACTGCGGTCACCCTACCGCCAGGCGCAAGTTCTTTGCAGAGAGCCACAATCTCATCCAGGCGCGTTTGCTGAGGCTTTGTCACCTTAAGTTTCTTCGGGCGCCCGTGGTTTTCTAGTCTTGGATAACTGTGCTTGGTCGGATCTTCGTCCTCGCCAATGCATTTCCGTTGTCTGCGTGTCAAAAACGGCGAAACCAACTGAGCGAGTGCGTTGCGAGCCTCTCGCGTGAGCGTCGTGTCAGGCTCTGATAGGACGGCCAGTTGCGCATCCTGGTTGAAGATATCCTTAGGAACTTGGGTTTCGCGCTCGAACAACTCGCCCATGGCCTGAATGAAAGTCGGCGTCATGAAAATGGACGCGCGTTTCTCCTGCATATGGGTCAACCAATCGACATCGCGGTTCCCAAGTAGGGTTGCGGACAGGCAAACATTCCAGCTCGGCGGGGCAAGCTCAATAGCGGATGCCATCTGAGATGCCTGCTCAAAGCCCGGTGTAACAGTATGGCTCTCATCAATGATCAGAATGCCATATTGTTCGAGCCTGAGCCCGGGTTCCTTGTCATCCCCAGCGCCTCGCAGGTTCTGTTTTGCCAACTTGGTATTCGGCTTCGCGTCCAGAGATGGAGTTGAGTATTTTTCCCAACTTGGGATGACCTTAGGGGGTGCAATCACCACCGCATTATTGCGCGCGACACCATGCACCGGAGAGCTGGGCACGACCTTTGAGTAGGTCTTCGTCAAAGCTTCTCCCAAGTGACATCCGATCTCGGTTTTGCCCGAGCCGGTTGGCGCTTCTACGAAAGCGATACCATGGTCATAGACGATGGAACACGCCTCATAGGTCAGGTCCTGTTGATACCCAAACAGGGTATGACCCGTGATCTCTTTTCGATCACCGGTGAGCCAGGGTTCAAACCCCTTTTGCTCCGAGATCGTACGCGCCATCGCGTCTTCGGCGGTCACCGGTTTGATAAGCTTTTCTAGTATCTCCAGCGCTTCGGTATTCCAATCGACAGATACATCCCAAGCCTGCTCAGCGGCTTCTGTGCGTTCGACCTGAAGTTCATGAGTGCCCGCATCCAGGTCATCGGCATACTCGATGTTTCTGTAGAGCCCTGAGTAGGAAAAGTTTGCGGATCCGGCGACGGCACCTTTTGGCGAGCTGACGATTTTTGAGTGTAGCCGCCGATCTCCAGATATCCCCAACTTGCGTTTTGCGAGTTCCGGATCGAAGACACGCAAATCTATTTTCCCGGTTTTGATGGCGTGTTTTGCTAGCACCGCGATAAGATCGTGGTCTTCTTCCACTTGAAGCCCGGAGCGCTCCAGCCAGTAGAGTTTCATTTCTTCGGTGACTGGTTTGGGGTTGGTCAGCCTTTTGGTATTCGCTGTGTCGATCCCGAACGATATCCGTATCCGGATATCGCTGTCATTTTCCAGATCCCGCAGCTCGGGCAATTCTTTCATCAAAATCGACAGCGAAGACAGGAAGCCCTGATACCCGGTGACAATCAGACAATCCCCGGAGGTGATATGGGGTCGATAAAGATTGATGACCGGCCGGTCGATATTGGTGCCGACCTTCGAAACCGGTTCGGCATCAAGCTCGTTTTCGGGCTTTTGATTTGCTTCGGTGAGCTGCTTTGGCTTGGAACGCAGCCAATCAGGGAGTGAAAACAATGAACAAGACTTGGTTTTAGGACGCTTAGTCCAATAGTGATACTGCGGGCATCGTCCTTCAAGACATCATCGGAAGAAACATTCGTTTTCCTGAAACTGTCGGAAATACGCACCGGTTTTGCGAGCTTGGTCCCCAACCATTTGTAAGCCGCAATTCTGAGCAACGTGTATGAGATAAGACTTGGGTGAATTGAAGCGATGGGCTGGTGAAGACCAGCCCATCGCATCACACCCTCGCGTTTGAGACGGTAAGATGGCTTTTTACATTGCGGAAGAGGTGCTCAAAGTCATCTGCGATGGCATCCTCCAAGAAGGTATGAGCGCGGGTTTGTTCGACTCTCGCGCTCTCGGCCGCGGTTCGGCCAGTCGGGAGCGCTGTGAATTCGTTTTCTTCGTCAAAAAAATGGTCGATGTTGATGGGTCTAGTCATGTCAGATCCTAATGTAGAATACCGGGCAACCATCGCAGGCCGAACTTAATCTTAAGTATAAGAATTGCGGAATTTGCCCCCGATCCGGAGACTGTTTTAAATTTAACATAAGTCGCAATTATGGAGCGTTTGGGCTCTCGTCGGCCAACCACCGCCGCACGAGAAAAACGGCCAGTCGTGAGTACACTTTCAGTGGTTACCTTGAGCCCAAGGTACAAAATGTTTCAGCGGATACTAAGGTCAGCTATGCGCAGAAACCAGACTTTGCAAACTTTGGTGGACGAGCCAACACGGACAATCAACATCTTTCTCGGATGTCGCGGTTGCGGCCCGCTTATCCACAACAGCAGTCACCTAACTGAATTGGCGGGCACGGAACGGTAGCGTAAGAGCAAAAAACACAGCAGTCGCCTTCTAAAGGCTTCAAAACTGACTTGCATGATTTGCATTCATAAAACCACTGGCACGAGTCAGTTGGCATTTTCTCGATTTCAACGTGCCCACACCGAGGGCAGGTCAAAGTGCTATCCAGCACCACAGTTTGTTTTGTCATTGTCTCACATCTGCATGATTAGATAATCGTTGATTTGAGCCTCATTGAACACGATGACCCATGCCAGCGCGGTGATCGCCGTGCTTCCGACAAGCCACCATTTCAGATTTGCCAGTGTCCCGTTTCGATGCGCTACGAACCACGAAACCGCGATCAGCGCTGTTGAGATGGCGAGAACATAGTAGCTTGCTGCCGCTATTTTTCCGAACATCGCCAACCAACTGCCACCCAAGCCGAGCAACATCATGGCCATTGGAAGAACACAGCATGTCGCAACCCCCAGAGCGGAAACCGATCCCAGGTAGCTGAGGGTCACATATTTTTTCATCTTTCGCTCCCTGGGTAGGCGATTTGATTGAGTTGAGGCGCCGGCATTCAGTACGTATAACTCCTGTAGTAACTACAGGATCAAGTGGAGGCACTTCACATGATTGCGATAGGTGAGGCTTCCCGGCAATCCGGGGTCGGCATAGAAACCATCCGCTACTATGAACGCGAAGGTATCGTACCAAGACCCGCACGAGCTCCGAATAATCGTCGCCTCTATTCAGCGAGCGATGTTGGAAGACTTCGATTTTTGAAGAAATGCCGCGACCTGGGGTTTTCTCTCTCAGACGCAAAGGAGCTTTTGAATCTGTCAGAAGGAAGTGCCGAAGACTGCGGGTCAGTTAAAGAATTGGCCGAGGCACACATTGCCAGCGTTCGAAGCAAGATTGATGAACTCAGAAGCCTGGAGTACGCCTTGAGTGAGCTTACCGCCAATTGTGAAAGCGGAAACGTTCAATGCCCGATGCTGCAAAGACTGAAAACGATGGATGATATCTGACTCTGGCCACTGGGCGGAATCAAAGGGTCTGAGATTTAGCCAGATCGCGTCAGACCAAGGTCTGTGGTGCGGTAAGAGATTGTAGTTCATAGTCGATTTCACGATGAGAGTGAAAGTAACTGACCTGACGATTGGCAATTGGTCGTTGTCGCGAGTGTTTCTTGCGGCCAGCATTTTCGTGATGGGTACTGCTACCGCAATCGTTGGGGTCTGGGTGTCAAATCGAATCCAGAACGCAGTCGTGCAAAACTCCGCCAACTCTGCCGCTATATATATGGAAAGCGTAGTATCCCGCTCAGTCAGGAATTGGCACATGGCGACCATCTTTCTGAGCAGGCGAGCCTGGCGCTGGACGAGATTTTCATGACCCAGCCAATGCGTGACCGTATCGTCTCCTACAAATTCTGGAAGCAAGGCGGTGTGATAGCACATGCCTCGGATACAGACATTATTGGAAACCGTTTCAATCCAACGGATGACTTAAGGCTGGCGTGGAACGGTGACATATCCGGCTCTTTCGAAGAGCTTGATCATGCCGAGAGCGCCGCCGAGGCGGCATTGGGGATACCACTACTTGAAGTTTACAGCCCCATCCGCGAACTCTGGTCCGGCGAAATCATCGCCGTTGCGGAGTTCTACGAAAGAGCTGATCAGCTTGAGTTAGACTTAGCCAAGGCCAGGCGAACAAGTTGGTTGGTCGTCGGTTCCGCATTTCTGGCAAGTACTATTGTTCTGTATTCCATCGTCGCAATTGGTGACAAAACAATTCGACGACAGGGGGCTCTTCTTAAACAGCGCCTGACAGAAAGTGAGAGGATGGCCGAGCAGAATGCCCGGCTGCGCTCGCGTGTGGTCGAGGCGTCAGAAAGACATGCCACGCAAACAGATCGATTTCTCAAGAAGCTTGGTGCCGAGCTACATGACGGTCCTGCGCAATACCTGTCGCTCGCCGCCCTTAGACTGGAGGCGGCGTTTTCCAAAGAGTCCGAAAGACCTAAAGAGGCAGAGGAAATTCAACAGTCTTTGCAAAAGTCTCTGGCTGAAATTCGTGCAATATCGCGAGGGCTGTCCGCGCCAGATATCGACAGCCTTTCACTCGTCGATGTTGTGAAGAGAGCCGTAGAGGATCACGCCGAACACAGCCCGTTGCGACCGGATATTTCATTCTTGGGTGGCCAGGCTCCAGTATTGTCATTGTCCGACAAGCTGTGCGTTTTTCGGTTCCTTCAGGAGACGCTTTCCAATGCCGCGAGGTATGCTCCAGCATCCAACTGCACGGTTATCTCTGAGGCACAGAACGACCGCATAGTTGTAAAGGTCAAAGACGACGGACCTGGATTTGACAGGTCAGAAGAAACCGCGTTGCGAGACGATGGTGGCCAGGGGCTTATGGGCTTGCGAGATCGGGTCGAGAGTATTGGTGGCCGGTTCGAAGTCGCATCGAGACCTGGCGAAGGCACCACCATTGCTATGACACTCTTTCCCAGAAAGTTAGGCACATCATGACTACATCTGTCGTAATAGCTGATGATCACCCGATATTCAGGGATGGTTTGCGACGCACGTTAGATGAAGCTGATGGTTTTGAAGTTTTGGCCGCTGGGTCCAACGCTGACGAGGCAGTATCGCTGGTCGGCACGCATCAGCCGGACATAGCCATTCTTGACCTCTCTATGCCCGGTGGCGGGATAAGCGCGACACGTAAAATTGCGGCAATGGAAAATCCACCCAGCATTGCAATCTTGACGGTCTCAGAGAACAGCAGCGATGTCGCGGACGCCTTGGAGGCGGGCGCAATTGGGTACATTGTGAAGGGAGTAACCGCGAGCGAACTAACCGCTTCCTTACGCAGCATCGCTGCGGGTGAAGGGTTCGTTTCTCCGGGCTTGGCTTCGCGGGTATTGCTTCAAATCAACGCTGACAGCGGCATGTCTGTTAACAGCGGCATTCTCGATGACCTTACGCATCGTGAGGAAGAAATACTTCGACGTGTGGCCAAAGGATTGAGTAATCGTGAAATCGCTGACGAGTTAGACCTCCAGGAAAAAACCGTGAAGCACTACATGACGGCAATCCTGTCCAAGCTTCATGCGCGAAATCGGGTAGAAGCCGCGCTTATTGCACATGATGTTTGGAACAATGGAGATTAGCTGCGGTCTCTTTGACGACGATGACGGCCTCTCGTTAAGAGAAGCCGCCAACGATTATCGACTAGTTGCTGTTCAGTTGGCAACCGACTGCAACCTCCGGCGATCAGAGGCCGTCGCGGTTCTTTCAACAACAGTCCGGTTGTACGGGTCTTTCAACTCGTAGCGCCCAAACTCGATCTCCTCTTTCCAACCATTGGCATAGTTCACTTCGATATTGTTGCCTTGGCGTTCGATTTTCGTGGGCCGACTTCCAGTAGTGCCGCCTTGCCCAGCAGAACGCACGCTGTCGATTGAGATACCATTCGCCAAAGACCGAAGCCTTGAGACGTCCGCACCGGTCGCAGGGCGCTCCTCAACAGTTCGGTTTTGAGCGTTCTTTCTCTCATACCGCCCGTTTTCGATCTCCTCCTTGGTTCCGTCGGCGTAACGCACTTCAATCCCGTTAGCGTTTGTTTCGACCTTTGTTATCCCGGCCGAACCCGACGGCTTGCCCCCTGCTTGAGACCGATCCTTCTTTCCGCTGCCTCTATTGGAGCGTTTCGAGTCGTCATCGTCATCGTCGTCAGCATTGTCGCGACCACTTTTGCCTGATCCTGAATTGTCGTCACGATCATCATCTCGGTCGTCGTCGCGATCATCGTCTCTATCGTCATCACGATCATCGTCCCGGTCACCACCACGGCCGCTATTACCCGACCCCGAGTTGTCGTCGCGGTCATCATCTCTGTCGTCGTCACGATCATCATCCCGATCATCGTCTCGACCATCCCCGTCTTTCCCCTTGCCGCTCTTGGCAAAGGCATATGACGGTTCAAAATGTAGGCGACCATCGGCATCAAACGCTGGCACATAAGGCGTCGCGGCAATCAACGAAGCCAACGCCGCGGTACTTAGAAGTTGACCCAGCTTTCTTTGAATTTTCATTTTCGCCTCCAATTTTGATCGTCACGCTTCATGACATTGGAGACAGGCTACTACCGGCCCGACTTTCCCACATCGGGCTTAGGTCTGACGAATTTCAAGCCGAACGTCTTAATCAGATCAGTCAAACCAATAGATTCTTTGCAGAACCAAATGAGCAGTTCAGTGGGGATTAACCCCGTCGCCTTTCAACTCGTCATCAGGTTCGAGGTGAATGACAAAGACGGAACCCGGGTACAGACACTCTAGTTCTTCCTCTATGTCGTTACATATATCGTGAGCTGCGCTGACTGGCATTGTGCCGTCCACAACAAGGTGAAACTCTACAAAGATAACATTCGCGGATCTGCGCCCTTTGAGGTCGTGGTACTCTAAGGCCGCGCCGAGATTTGCTTCGATTGCGTTGGAAACAGTCTGCAAGTCATGATCCGAAAGGGTCACATCCATCAGGCCATCGACGGACGCCCGAATAACTTTCCAGCCCTCCCACAAGATGTTCAGTGCAACAAGAATTGCCAGGATCGGATCAAGGATCAGCCAGCCGGTGACAAGTGCAAGTATCAGACCTGCGATGACACCAACTGAGGTCATGACATCCGTGAAAATGTGCCGGGAGCTTGCCTCCAATGCAGGCGAACCCTCGCGCCTGCCGATTTTGAGCAATAGGTAGGCCCATGCGCCATTCACGCCCGTTGCAATGATATTGATGGCGACTCCAAGCAGCGGCGCATCCTCAAGATGCGGGTTTGGGAGTGCCAGCACAGCTTCTCTGATGATCAGGAACGCCGCCAGCACAATCATTACACCCTCGGCGACGGCGGAAAGATACTCGGCTTTTTTGTGACCAAAGGGGTGGTTTTCGTCAGGGGGTATGTTGGCAATCCGAACCGCAAAATACGCCAGCAGTGCCGCAACAACATTTACGGTAGATTCCATCGCGTCCGACAATAGCGCCACCGAGCCTGTCAGCCACCAAGCCAACAGTTTTAGGGCCAGTACCGCAATGGATATCGGAATGGACCAAAGAGCGATTTTTTGTGTCATTTGGCCGCGACCCTCAGTCAATCGTTACAAATGATCCTGGGAACAAGTGAGCGACCGTACTTAACACGTAAGACAGGAGTAAGGTAATAATGAATAAGGCCACAGGGTCGGTCATGCACGACCGGCTGTCGTGAATAACGCTGGCACCAAAGTGTCATACATTTGTTACTCGGATGGACCCGATTGTTACATACGGCTAGCATCAGTGATCACACAGCAGAGAGGGAGACACACATGTCGAAGTTCACCAACGGAAAAACTGCCCATGGGGTCGTTGCACTCGTAATCTGCTGTATCGCGGCGACCGCACACGCGCAATCGGCAGGCGAGGAGATGTCGTTTTTCATCACTAGTGTGGGCAAGGGGGACGGTGCAAATCTAGGCGGCCTCGAAGGCGCCGATGCTCATTGCAATGCGCTTGCTTCCGCGACCGGTTCTACCAAGACTTTTGCGGCCTATCTGAGCACCTCAATGTCCATTGATCGCAGCACCGACCCGATGACAATCACCAATGGCGTTTCTGCTCGCGACCGGATCGGATCGGGCCCGTGGTACAATGCCAACGGAGAGCTCATCGCCAACAACGTTGAGGACCTGCACAGCAACAGCGTGAACATTAACCTACAGTCCGCGCTCGACGAAAATGGTAACCCTGTAAATGGGCGTGGCAGTCAGCCAAACAAACACGACATTCTGACCGGCTCCGATTCCGCGGGATACTTCTCGACGGCAGGAGGCGACACGACATGCAGCAACTGGACTTCGAATAGTGAAGATGGATCTGCGATTGTCGGGCACCATGATCGTGTAGGTCTCAACGATGCTCGAAACATGATATCCTGGAACTCATCGCACGGCTCGCGCGGTTGCGGAGAGGAACATCTGCCACGTTCAGGCGGGGCAGGTCTGTTTTATTGCTTTGCAACGGACTGATCGGGCAGCATTGGTACGCGTGACGCCCGCATTGAACCTGACATTGCCAAGTCAGTTTGGGGGATCGCGTTTTGGAAGCGGTTTTTGGGCGGAAATAGTCTAAATGCCGCTTCGTTGCGAGTTTACTAAATTGCAATGCTTGGGTGAGAAGGTTCAGTTTGGGCTGCTTCAAGTCACTTATGTGCAAGTCAGCGAAAGGCGCATCCGAGGAGGATACTGGACATTGCAATGTTGGCCGGTTCCCGAAAGTCGACATTGCCGTGGTCGACACTGAACCCAAAGGTGTCCATGTTGCATTGTGAATTAGCGGCAGCGACAAATCAGGGTGCAGTCGTCAACGTTTTGAGGAGCGCATCGAATTGACCCTGCGACGTGCTGATGTCAAGCGGCGAACGTAGCCATACTGCGATCTTGGAAACTGTTATGATTATTGGCCGCTTTGATTGCATAGTCAGGCGATGGTCACTGTCCCGAATTGGTTTTCGCGATACTGCAAAGCAGATCGACATGTTTGTCCAACCACTCTTCGTCCAGTGCCTCGTGGCGTATGAGCTTGCGGAAATAAGGTGCCGCGACTGCTAGTTCTATGAGCTGGTCAACCGGAATGTCGGCGGTGATCTCACCGCGACCTACTGCGGCTGCAAATACTGCTTCAACACTCGCGAACCTGTCTTTCATGAATTCCGTTATCACTAACCTTGCTTCTTCGTCGGTGGACGCAGCAGCGACCACCTGAGGCGCGATTTGGCCCCACGGTGTGTCATTCAAGGCTCCCATCAGTACACCGAGTAACCAGCGCAGGTCAGATCGTAGCGGGCCATCGGTTTTGGGCGGTATGTTTGGCGGTGTTGCGATGCGCCGGAATGCTGCATCACGCAGACTGCGCGCATCTGGCCAGTGCCTGTAAAGTGTACTGCGCGAAATGCCCGTTGCCTTTGAAACTGCGCCATGAGTTACGTGCAGCACGCCTTCATCCATCAGTATCTTTTGCGCAGCATCAAGCGCAGTCTGTCGTGTGGCGATCAGCCTAGGATCTTCTTTCAATCACTCCTCCTATAGAACACATTGTTGCATAGTAGAACATTTTGTCCTAAAAGTATGGTCGGCCAAAACCTAAATCCCAAAACTCAATTCCACAAACACGTCTTGTCAAAATGGGAGCGTATCAATGTTCAAAGTGGCAGCAACCCCGCTGGCGGTACTCTTATCGATGGGCGCGACAACCGCATTGTCCGAGAGTGGCACTTACGAGCTGGATCCTGGGCACAGCCAGGTATTGTTCAGCTACGACCACATCGGGTTCTCAGAAACGTTTGGAATGTTCTCAGGTTTTAGCGGCGAGATAGAGTTCAGCGAAGATGATCCGTCTGCGTCATCTGTCACGGTGTCTATGCCTGTAAAATCCATGATCACGGGCTGGGATGCCCGTCTGCAACACTTCATGTCCGATGACTTTTTCAGCGCGAGTGACGGTGATGTGGTCACATTCTCCTCAACCAGCATTGAAGTGACCGGGGACAATACCGCAAATATTTCTGGCGACCTGACCATGAATGGCGTCACCAAACCTGTTGTTCTGGAAACAACGCTCAACAAGTCAGCGCCATATCCGTTTGGCCAAAAAGAGGGCACGCCGACTTTGGGGCTGGCTGCCACGGCGACTATCGTGCGGTCTGAATTCGGACTTGGGGCATTTGCGCCAGCGGTGAGCGACGAAATAGAGCTCTTGATCAATATCGAAGCATTAAAGGCTGAGTAATGTGTGCAAGGGCGCTGATACTGCGGTGAGCGCTCATTCTTAACTTTTGACGGGCTGGCAACAAAAATGAATGTGTTCCTTAGACTACTGGCGGTTGCTGCGATAGCGGTGGCGTTGACGTGCCCGTTGGCATTCGCACAAGAGCGCTCCTTGCCGGAGCGCACCTCGCCCCGTCCCGAAACGACAAGCGGCGTACCGCATATTCAGATCGGTGTCGAAATTGATGCCGATTTGGCCAAGCTATTGCTGGAGCGTGTTGCGCAATTCCCAGGGGTCACGCTTGGCCCGACACGCATATCACTTCCTGGCGCGATTGGCTTTCAGCTTGATCCCGACATGTTGTTGTCTCAACCGAGCTCTATCGTCGGTGGGTTTGAATTTGCGCATATGCATCCTGATGGCAGCTTGCATGCTTCGCTGCATCCGGCAATGGCGCGACGGGCGATTGAGGCTGGCTGGGCCGTAGCTCACCCTTGGGCCAATCAACGTCCCGGATGGAGTGGCTTTGTCATGATCTATACTCCGACTACACCAGAAGAGCTGGATGTCGTCATTGATCTGGTGGAAAGTTCGTACACCTTCATCACCGGCAAAACCTTGGGCTAAATGCCCACCTGCTGACCTTTCCGTTGCTGACTAATGCGCAGGTCAGCCAGTATTCAGCCTTGCGCGGATATACAGATGATCCATGTTCCACTGTTCCGGACGGACATGATCCAGAGATGTGGCGCACCCACAATAAGTGCAGCTAGGATGTAAATGGCGACACATCCTCGAAACTTGTCAAAACCTCATACCCCCAGTAGGTATTTGGTATGTTTCGCCTGGTCCTGTCGATACTTCTTGTTGTTGCATTCTCTGGCGCATCCGCAGCGTCCGTGAAGCATGGCTTGACTCATGGATCGGATCACTCTGGTCATCATGCTCAAATGGCAGGCGACGATCCGTTGGCTAATGCCGAGAAAGCTGTTGCGGATTGTTGCGACACCACCAGCGGCATGAGTTCAGCATCCTGTTTTGGTGATCTTGTCGCCACGGCGGGGATTTCGCCGATTGCTCCATTGGCGATCTCAGAGTGTGGTGTGACGCAAGCTGATTCCGATTTTTCGGGCCTCGCAATGGGCGTCCCTACCGGTCCTCCGAAAGCCTGAGCGGCAACGGGCGCCCGCCCGCAATCCGTTCAAATTTCACATCAAAGGACCGACAGACATGATCACACGTCGTCACTTCACCACACTGTCTGCAACTGCTCTCATCGCGACCGCTCTTCCCGTCCGAGCAGGCACCCCAATGCATGTGCTAAGCTCACCAGGTTGCGGATGTTGTCACGCATGGGCCGACTTGGCTCGCGCACGTGGCTACGCCGTAACCATTGAGGAACTGACCGACCCCGAGGCACAGAAGTCAGCGCGGGGTATCCCGCTGAACCTCGCATCCTGTCATACCATTGAAGCCGATGGTTATGTCTTTGAAGGCCATGTGCCGTTTGAAGCACTGGAAGCCGTGTTGAAGGATCAGCCTGACATTACAGGGCTTGCCGTTCCTGGCATGCCAATGGGCTCCCCTGGTATGGGCGATGATCCGTCCGTCCGTTACGACGTCATTGCATTTGGGGGAGAGGCTGGGGCCGGTACAGTATACTACCGTGCGGGCACCGCGCAGCCGTTCGACACCTGATGCTAGGGCGCACAACACTCTTGGTTACCGGTGGGCTTGCGCTCGCCGGTTTCGCCGTAGCTTTCGTTGTGGCCCAGCCCCCCGAAGCGGTCGGTCTTTTAACTCCTGATGACGCGGAAGTTGTCGCCATTGGCCAAGATATATACGCGGACCAATGTGCTGCCTGCCACGGAGCGCGCCTTGAAGGACAGCCAAACTGGCGGATACGCGGCGAGGATGGTTTGCTACCAGCACCGCCGCATGACGCCACAGGGCATACGTGGCACCACGATGATGAAACGCTTTTCACCCTGACTAAATTTGGCCTGGCCGGACTGATGGAAAATGCGCCCCCAACCGGTATGCCGGTCTATGAAGGTGTGTTGAGCGATGACGAAATCATAGCGGTCCTATCTTTTATCAAGTCAACCTGGCCCAATGACCTTCGTGAGTACCACGACGAGCTGAATGCCCAATCCGAATAGAGGAAAACTCAGATGATCAAACAAACTCTTATCGGCTTGGTGCTAGCAATGGCTCCAATGCTTGCGGCCGCACATTCAAAGTCGGAAGTAACGACACCGGCTGACGGCGCGTCTGTCACGGATGTGCCGGAGCTTACCATGCGGTTCGATGATCCGATGCGTATCATCTCGGTCACGCTGACCTCACACGATGGCGACGTCGAAATTGAACGCCAAACGGGCATGGACCCCACCACGGAATTCCGGGCTATGCCTTTGGAGGAGCTTGCACCCGGAAGCTACCGCTTCGACTGGCGAGGTATGGCTTCAGACGGTCACCCGATGCAGGGCAGCTTCTCTTTCACGGTCGCTGAGTGATCGGTCTGGCACACATTGACGGTGTTATCGTCTTGGCCATTTTGGCGAAGGCACTTGGCTACGGCGCGGCGCTGCTGGCGATGGGTGGCGTCCTGTTCACGGTCCTCTTTGCCAAGGTCGCTGAAGAGTCTGTTCTACGCCTTGCACGTCACCACGTTTTGTATCGGCTGGATTGGCAAGATTAAGTCTTGGGGGCGCCGTAACTCCGGCAAATCGCCTGGTCTCGTAGGGTAGCAGCACCGCCAGTTGTTTTGAGGTTCGCGGCACACCTCACATCGCCAGCAATTCCCGATGAATTTCGACCATCGCCCAGGTGTCGCGCGTGCAATACGCCACAAGACCAGAATAGACCTTCTCGCGCGCTGGATCATCCGGTTCGGTCAGTGTTACGTCCTTCCAAAGGCGAGACGCGCTCGCCCCCTCTTTGATGTCCAGATCATCGTATGAAAGTTCTGGCAAAAACGCTGGAAGAACGGCCTTGATAGAGGCGCTTCCCTTGAACGCGGGATCGTTGATCACTTCATCTGCAAACGGCTTCATAAGATCTACAACGCGGGCGTTTAGGCCTTCCAGGAACTCTGCATGCTCTGGATAAGTTTCCGCCATTTCCGTATTGCGCGATTTCTCGAACGGAGCATACCAAACCACTACAGAGCCAACGTTTCCTATGTCCTCACGAAGCCTTTTCAGCAAGGCTGGCATTGGGTTACTGGCGTCTCGGTGGAGATACTCCCTGTGCTCGATTTCTCCGCCAGGCTCATGCTGGATATGCAAGGAATACTGGAAAGCCACTTGCTGATAGGGACGCGTTCCGTCCCAGGGTGGCAGCAAACTCTGAGATGTCTCGTAGTCAAAGTAGTGAACCGGATAGACAATCTCGCTCAGAAACCTGCTTAACTCCTGATGATCGATTGTGCGTTCACCGTTCGCCAGAGCTCTCAAGTAGCGCTGTGTCGACTTGCCTAACACAGGTGGATCACTGATCTCGTCAATCTTTGTGATCCCATTTGCGATGAGTTCCGAGGCTTTTTCCGCATTCATGAACGGAAGGCGGTGGATACTGTCATGCGCGAGAGGTGGATCGAGTTTTTCGCGGATCTCCAGCCATTCACCATAGGATTTAAGGCGCGCACGTTCGGGGGACGGATCAGGCATCGTACCGCTGGCAACGACGCTCAATGCTTGATCGATACGCGTGCGTGTTTTTTCGAGCTGCTCAGTCACCGCATCCGTGATGTCAGTGATGCTGACAAGCTCTTGCGGATTGATTTCGCCGTTTCTGACGTAATCACGGTTCACATGTGCCACTTCGCAGCGCGCAATGGGGAACCCCGCTGCCTCAAGTACGACACGCTGGAATGCGAGATCAAAAGTGTGTTCGGGCTTTGCAGATGTCCCGCTCTTGATCTCTGTCAGAACGTACCCATCGTCACTGCGGCTCACGATGTCGGAGATGCAAGTTATGGTTCCATCTTCATAGCGTCCCTGCGCCACTGCGTTTGCACCATCTCTCCAAGCCTCCAAAGTACGCGCGGGCAGAGCCTGGTATTCTGAAAAATCTGAAAAACCGAGGCGAACGAGATCACCAAATAGCTCCTCAGCATATGGCTCAAACGCGTGCCCCTCGTCAAAACGTGCTTGCAATGAAGGGTCAATCGGCGGCAGCAGATGCCTGGCGTGTTTCTTGATCCATAGCCAGGCGGGGTGCCTGAGAAACATCATGTAATCTGATTTGGATAGCATCGTATAATTTGCATTCCAGAATTGATGAAATCAGTGGAAGACTATCGCGCCCAGCTATTGAGGGTAACTTTTCTTTGGTGAAGTAGGCGTCACCACTCTACCAAAGCCTCATGTAAATCGTACCGATAGCTCAGTTTCCATCACGCCACCAAAACCCGCTGACCATTGTTCGCCCGGAAACACTGGCCATGCGTCTGTCAAAGTACCAGTTGTGACTAGCTCGCCTCCTTGAAGCCGGTCGGCGTCTGAGAGCAGAGAAACAAGATGAGCCAGGACTTCAATTGGGCCACCGAGCGCGTTTTCACCCTTGCCGGACTCGATAGCCTCGGTGCCCTTGAACAATGCTAGAGGCACTTCGGCCAAGCCGGTCAAGACATCATGCGTCGCCGCGATTTTGTCGCCAAGAACAAGGCAGCCGTGCAATCCTTGTGCTGCGATTGAGTCTTCGACCGAGAATTTCCAGTTGGGATAAATCGATTGAACAATTTCAAATCCTGGAGCAACCCACTCTACGCAACCTGCCAATTGCTCATTGTTCATTTCAGCCGTCGGCGTATAGCCAAGACCTAGTACGATTTCTGGCTCGATTCTCGGTTCTGAATACCTTGCCAAGTTTACCGGCTGATCAGTCGAAAACAGCCCATCTGCGTGGACCTCTCCCCAAATGGGTTGATCTACATCATAAACAGGCCAAATCGCGCGGTTCGTGAAGCCGACCTTCCGGCCAACTCTCTTTTTGCCCTGTAGCTCTCGGACGCGACTTGCAATCGAATAAGCGTCATCCAGAGTCAGCTGCCCTGCCTCTGAAGACAGTGGAGATATCTGCTGGGCAGAGGCAATGGCATCAGAGATTGTCTGAGCGTTAGATTCAATATCTCTTGTCATATTCGCATTATACGCGCCAACGGCTGGATCGCGATGCAATCAAGGTATTGAAGAACTAGGTTCCTCAATTCACAGGTATGAAGAACGATGCTAACTATTGGTCCATTCCCTAGGAGACCTGACATGACCAAACTTCGCCTTTTTGGTATCGTCATCCTTTTCCTTGCAGCACTAAGTGGGCTTTCAGAGCATCTGTTTTATGGCGGTGTCGACCCAAACGGCGTTCTGCAAGAAAGCTTCTTTTTGCCGCTGACTTTCATTCTAGCAGCAATTGGCATCGTTGTGCTCGTAGCTTCTTTGTTCCAATCGCGGCGTGACTGAGACGCGTCCGTCAGTTAGAATGCTGTTCCAAAACGCAAATCGGGTAATCTCCAGGATGGCGACCTCCGCCCAAGTCTAGGCAGGCCTCCTAATATTGGTAACGTTCGACCGCACGTCCCGCTAGGAACATGCATAACCCCACCGTCAATACGGTGAACGCCAACAGTATCTTCGTACTCCGTGTCATTGCTCAGTTTATTGTTTCATTCTCTTGGTGTCAGTCAACCAGCTTTCAGATATTGTCGAAAATTGGCAAACTCTAAAACTCAAACTTCAAATTGGTTTCGTCGAGTTTCTGAATAAGGAACGCGCCCTCGATCAGATCAATCTCGGTCCAGAAGTTTTGGCCTACTAGCTTGAAAAGGTGCGTATCGGCAGAGCGGTGAGCATCTGCATTGATCTTAGCTATCGACTCCGAAATCCAATGATCCATGCCTATACTCAATGGCGCTGTTCAGCGCCCGTCAAGCTCGGGAAAATCGTTTCAAGGCTTGACCTTTTGCGACTGCTTCTACGCAAAGGTGGGTATGGTCGGAATGCAAAACCCGGCTTGTCTTGCCTCGCAGCAATTGCACGAGCAGGTCTGCATTGGGCAGACCTTCCCGTGTTGTGAGTTTGCTCATATGCCACAACAAAAAATCCAAAAAGATAAACTTTGTTTTTCAAGACCTAAGTTGAGGTAGCTTCGCTTGTACCGCGAGAGGAGAAAGTTGGTGACAAACAATAGGCCGTTCCCACTAAGTCGAATTGCTCAGCTCATCACTCTGGCGAATATCGCATTCGTAATTTTGGCTTATTTGATGTCGCCAACCAAAGTACAAGCCCAAAGCTCACAGGCCTGTGTGGAATTGGGTTCCCCTCGAATTGAGTACTCTTCTGGATCTGAAAATACTCGCGTTAATCAAACAATCTCAACGACGGAACGTACGTGTCTCCCGATCCCAAACGGACCCATTACAGGACTTACAATTGGAAACTCCTCGATCACGTCTTCTGGTAAAATAGAGTTGTATGTCCCGGGCCAAAATACCGTTCCAAGCAATGCTTCCGTGTTAACTCTTCTGAATGTTGATGTCGCTGCGGGTAGCGGAGACTTTGTTTCCCGGGAAGCCTTGGCTACGAACATCAACGGGAAGCTCAGAGTGAACCTCATTGGAACTTCGATTGGTTCCGGCAGATCAATGACGTTCGTTCCGTTCAACGGCGCGAATATCGACCCCACTGAAGTTTACTTCCAGTCAGACCGACCGTTAACCTACGACAACCTTACCGTTATAGGGGCTACCGAAGTGGTTTTCGGGGCGTACTATATCCAAACCCGGGTTGCCGAGGCTTCTGATTTCACACTGACGAATAGTTCGATTTCTTCAACCAGTGACATGGCGATAGCGGCAGGCACGACCGTTCGGCTCGATGCAGCAAGCAGTTTGAACACCGTAAACTTTGAGAATTTTGGCACGCTGGCCGGAACGGGAACCGTGAACGCATTCAACTTCACAGTTAAGAACGGAGGGGTGCTTTCGCCGGGCTTTTCAATTGGTACGCTTAACAATAGTGGCGGTATCGCCTTTGAAACTGGGTCAAGGATCTTAAGTGAAGTCGATCCGACGGCCGGTCAGAAAGCCGATTTGGTGTCATCCAGCGGGCCCGTTACAGGGATTAACCGCGCCACTATACAAGTCGAAGCCGCTCGTCCCGGCCTGACTGCGCAGGACTATGCTGCTGGCAACGACTACACGGTTTTTCAAGCCTCGCGTTTCGATGGAAACTCCCCAACTCTTGTTGCCGGAGGATCTCTGCCCGCCCTATCCAGTCTGAGTATCTCAAACACGCCAACCGCGGACGGTAGAATCGACATAGCGTTTTCGACCCTCCCCGTCTCGAGCTTACCGCAGCATCCAGCAGTTGTAGGATCACCCAATGCAAGCAATCTCGCTGGTGCGGTGGCCAACACTGCAATCAAGTCACCTGGAACCATTCTGACCAACGGCACAACCTTGGGCAATGCAGTTAACACGCTTACCAATTCAGGTTTGGCTGGGTTTAATCGTGTGCACGCAGAGCCCTATTCCTCCAATTTGACCGTTGGGCTTGAGCAACTTGACCTGATAACCAACACCGTGCTGAGCCACGCTGACTGCCGCAAGTATCAAGCAGTTGGCTTCAGCAACGAGGATCAACCCGTTGCAACAGGCGATATCGACTTGGCCCAGAGACCTAGCGGAGCAATAGACTGCTCTGATCGGCGCTGGTGGATCGACACAGCGTATGTGAGCGGGGACGTTGATGGAAGTAACGGCCTCGGGACATTCGACTATTCGCTGGGCACCATTTTGGTCGGAGCGGATGTCGCAAGCACCGATAGAGGTGTGGTCGGAGTTTACGCAGGTTTTGGGACATCCTCCATGGATGAACACGATCAAGTCGATCAGGACTTTTCGACCGACAGCTATCATGTGGGCGTCTATGGGCGCACAACAACCGGAACTTGGGAGTTCTCCGGGCTGGTCGGTTACATGTTCGGTGAAACCGACGCCAAGCGAAATAACCCTTCTGTTGATGGCTTTACGGGGGGCGAGGCAAAGTCTGATTTGGACCAAGAGGGTATCCATGCCGGTATCCAGGCACGGAAGCTGTTTAACCTGGACAGCGGTGCAAGGGTTTCTACGGTTTTTGGATTGAACTACGGGCGTATTCAACAAGGTTCAGGCACAGAGACCGGCGGTGGTGATTTCAACTACTCGATTGAGAAAGCGAACGCAGAGTCTCTGGTTGCTTCCATTGGAGTTGATTACCAACGCGACTTCTTGACAGAGAATGGATTGCTAACCCCAATCGCCTTTGCTCGTTACGAGTATGACTTCTTTGCCAACAAGGATAGTGAGCACGAAATCACTGTGACGAGCCCGATATTCGGCACGTTCACACAAGTCGGACAAAACCGAGGTGCAAATGGCTTCGTACTTGGTCTGGGGCTAGGGTATCAGATCTCTGATCTGGCCAGACTAACGGCAGGATATGGCTATTCTGTTCGCTCCAACGGCCAAGAGCATGGCCTCGGTGCAAACTTAAGTGTTCGGTTCTGATTAGGGTGGACCAACGAAGACGAGTGGTAAGCTAGCTGCAATAACTTACGGAAGCTATTGTGGCGATGTGGGCTTCATTCTCTAGCGATCAAAATTTGGGGATATTAAAAACATAAAGCCGCGATTTCTTGGCATCGTCTGTCAGGATATAGAGAAGCCCTCTGGTCTCATCGAGAGCGATCCCTTCGGGATGTTTAACTTCCTTTTGTTTGCCATCTTCTGTGAACGTCAAACTGATAGACTTTACGGACTTGGACTCTGGATTGTAGACGAAGATTTGACGGCCTTTGTCACTCACAATCCAAAGAGAACGTGAGGACGGGGACCAGGCCAGGCCACTCAAATCCAGTTCATCATCATCTACACGCTCGGAGATAAAACCTGCATCGCGGGCTAAAGGAATGATCTTAACAATTTCGTCTAGCGCTGGTGATACGACCATTAACAACCTTGGTTGTCCTTCAATGCCAATGAAGACCCGCCCGGATTCCGGGTCGACGGCGATGCCCTCAGGTCCCTTGTTCAAAGGATTACCGACGAGCAATTCAGCGGCGTCCGAGTAGCCTTTGAGAGATGTGAGAGGGATTGTAGTTAGTTGAATGGGGTCAGTCGGGTGAACGACTAGAATTGATCGATCAGTTTCCTGAAGTACTAAAACAGTCCCATCTTTTCGTGATGCGACGCCCTCCAAATCTGATCCTGCCAATGCTGGCAACTTGAAAGAGTTTCCTAATACCCCGTCGACTCCGAGTAGGTGCAGTTTAGGTTCGGCATCACTTACAGACCACAAGAAGCCTTCAGCGTTAGACATTGCTAAACCGGAAGGCTCTGAAAATCCCTCTGATTTGTCTGCCACCTTGAATTTATCGACCAGAACCAAACCAGCACTTTCAGCGTAGGCAAAATCGGTCCAAGGCAAGAAGGCTGCCGCAACTAAGCTGGCCGCAAAAGCGAGTCGTCTAAGTTTGCAGAAACACCGTGAAATTTCAGCTTTTGACGAAAACACTCTGTTTTCTGTCATTGGATTCTCTCGCGCTTGGACCACATCTCTGTATCAGCGTTCGTATCACAGTCCGGATACGATGTCCGAGGAATGCACTGTAATCTCTTTACCTGATCCCGCCTGTTGCGATTGAATTGAATAGGGCACGATGTGCCTTTGGTTAAGCGTAAGCCTTTGGCGTGAGCAGGAAGGAAGACAAGTTGAATACGACCCTCACATTTGTGACCGTGTTGTTGATGCTGCTGTTGCCAGGTGCTGCGGTGTCACAAGTCGACCCTGCGACGATGCTGGCCGGGGCTTCGGGGTCGGAAATCGTTATCGAACGCCGGTGGACGCAGTTTCGTGGCAAACAGGAACTGTATTTCTTTACTCTCGATGTGATCGTCACGATCATTCTGGCTGGCTTGATCGTCTATCATCCGGTGAGACGTAAAGCCCGTAGAAGCGTCCGCGACATAGTTATGCCAAGGCTTTTCTTCCTGTATGCGCTTATCGGCATGGCGGTTGGTTTTCTGGTGGTTCAGCACGGGTCAATGATCGGTTTTGTCATATTTGGAATCGGAGCGTTGCTCAGGTTCCGCTCCAATCTCGATGATCCGGTGGACACTGTCGAAATGATAATCGTGACTGTTCTTGGTCTTGCGGTCGGTTTGGGCTTGCCGCTGATGGCCACACTGGTGGCGGTTGTATGTTGGTGTTTCATTTGGCTCGGTGGACGAAACAAGGGTGTGGAAATTTCGCTCAAAGCTTCAGACGAAGAACACTCATTGAACGTCAGCGGCGCCATTGAAGCTATGGCCGCAGACGCTGGCTGGAAGCTGGTCAGAAAACACCACGTCCCCGGAAAGTCTCGCGTCTCATTGCTTTTCATCACCTCGGGAGGGCTTTCAGAAGCCCGGATAGAAGAGATGATAAACGATCTGGTCCCTGATAAAGTTGAGCTGAAACTCAACCTCTAGTCATTTCACAAGGTCTAAACGTTTCAACACAGCATTCGGGGATCTGATCTCATTTGGGAGCGACTTGAAGTTTACCGACCTTTCGAAATCGGGCCCTCGATATACTGCTATCCCAAACTCTCCGTTCGGCTGGAACGTAACATGAGTGAAGCTGTGAGGTGATCTGGCGCTATCGCCAATAAGCCGCCGCGGACCACCTCCCAAACAAGCTTGAGAGACATAAGCCACACCGTCTTTCCAACCGGGGTAGAAGGCATGATGGTGGCCTGACAGATGCAGAACAACACCGCTATCCAGGTAGATCTTTTCAAGTGTTGGGTCACCGATGATTTCGCGTTCGCGCTGAATCGCGAAGGGCCAGAGTGGGAGGTGACTGAAAGTGACAATCGGGTCTCGGTCTGCACCCAATTCCTGTAACCGATCCTGCTGGTCACCGGATAGGGGTCCTAGGGTCGTTGCATCCAAAGACGCAAACGTAATGCCCTGCATCTCAAATGCGTAGAAGAACGGATAGTCATCTGAAACCAGGAAATCGACGTCTGGTTTTCTCGGAGTCCATTCCTCTGCGTATATTTTTCTTTCACGCTCGAACCCACGGTACGCAGAGGCATCATGGTTTCCTGGTGTGACCGCAAATGGAATGCCGGCAGCCTTTAAAGGATCTGATACGGCCTCGTGAAACGCCTTCCACATATCCCTGACCTGTTTGTCGGACAAGTTTGGAATGCGCTGTCCCGCAACCATATCTCCGGTCGAAATAACCAGATCTGGATCAATCTCGACTATCCGCTTAATCGCTTTGTCGACGCGGGCATCGTATCTTACTGAACCATAGCTTCCGTTCAGATCCGATATGACGATAACATCCAATGCCGCCGCCTTGCAGGCGAGCAGAGCGGTCCAAATGAACACCGCAATAAGAGCAGAACACCTACGGGTCATTACAGTCCAAGGCCTCCACTTCGGTGTCATTTTTCAAAAAGAATGCGACAGGATCCAAGTCGAACGTCAAATCACCATTAGAACAATTGTCCTGAAGGATGGATGTTGCCAGCGCGGTGTTTTTCACAACTTGGGCAATCTGACTGTCTGACAACCCAAAGCTTTGCGACAACCAGCCGTAGACGGGACCATGAGATTGAAGGTCATTATTCAAAGCGACCAAGCTCCGATATGTGCTTGGAGAGAAGTGCCGCATTTTCTCTAGCATTTGAGTAGATTTCGCGAAGTTGGCATACTCGACACGCCCACCAGCATCGTTGTCGTTTAGATTGCTGCGACGGATCAATAATGCCTCGGCGGGAATATCTCCATCGTTCGGCTGATGGTGCTTGGCTTTCTTATGCTTCAGCTTTCCGTCTTCGACCCAATACCAATAGGGTGTGAAGTCTATGTTTCCTACACGGTCCTGTTGGCTGAAGATGAAGTCGAGTAGAACAATCTCGGTAAGTTCTTGCATCCAAAATGCCATCTGTTGGTCGCTGACATCGGGACCGAGATCCTTGTTGATCATCCGGTCTCTTCGACCTTTTCCGACGCCCTCTACAATGGCCTCTGGCAAGGGTTTTGAAGAACGCAAAGCTAAAAAAGCGGGGGTTTCCTGGAAATCACGGTTCTGACCTTTTCCCCAACCAGATTTGCGGGTGCCGTTGATTTCCGAGCCGTATCGATGCCCAGGGCTATCAAGCAGAACACCATATATTTGCGTTCGATCTGCGGTGAATAGATCGTCGGTGGGCTGGTATGAGTCCGGGTCAGCATCTGCGGCTGCGAAGACCCGCCAGCCTTCATGGTTCATACGCCCGCCATGAGAGCCACCAGAAATCGCAAGGCCAGGCTCTGCGACTTCGGAAAAATGCGCCTGGGCGTCCATGCTACGCCAAACGGCGACTGGAACTTTGACGGTCGCGTCGAAATACCTGGAGAAATGATAGTAAAGCAGCGACGAGGTTGAAAACGTTCCACTGGTGCCTTTTTGGTTCATGGTGGACTTGAATTTAGCCACCCTGTCCTTAGCCAGATCTTTTGCCGCCTTCCCCTCCTTGCAAGCGTTTCTCTCGAATTCAGAACGGTTCCCCGTGTAGGGTCCTTCCGAAATATCGTAGACAGCCATTCCTGGGCTGGTGCTCCAGGTTTTTGGACAAATAGCAATTTCGGAGGCATAGAAATCGATCTCGCAATAGGCCGTTTCTTCCTCAAGATCGCTTTTCTTATACGCGCCCGTTGGAACTTTGTTGATCCGAATACAGCGTTCAGTAACGCCGTTGGGACTATCAAATGTCGTGGCTTCACCTAGAACATCGTCGTTCGCCCACAAGACGGTGGGTGCAATGAAAGCAAGTGACCCCAGAAGATTGAACTTCATTTGGATAGTCCTCCCAATATCATTTGGGGCAAATCGCTGCCTGTTGTTCGGTGGAGATCTTCAACTTTGGGTCGACGCTGAAGTTGGAGAATTTTGAGTCAATCCACTGGTTGCATCCGCCTGAACAAGGCGCCCCGTTTCGGGCATCATTCCAATATTCCTTGGCCTTTTCTTCCGACCAACCACAAAACTGAACGAGCGCCATCGCCGACAATGCACCTGAGGAATGAACGCCCCACATGCAGTGCACCAAGACAGGGCCTTTTCCAGGGTTTTCAATCACCTCGTGTATGGACGCCATGACAGTATCGGGTCGGGAGGATCTGGCACTTTGATAGTCAAAGGATCCGCTTCCACAACTGGTGCGACCGTATTCAGTGTTTTTGCCGAAGTCGGCATAAAACCCGGTTGAAAACCCTTCACCGCACAGAGTTTCGCGTTGACCTTCACTTAGGCCAGTTCGATCCTTGTCGCCGCCCTTGAAGCCGGATCGATACAACACTCCGCTTAAGACTGGGCGAAAGAAAGCGACACCATCAATGCCTCCGTCACCACCCTTTGAAAGCATTTGACTGTTGCTTGGACCGCCATTTCGACTGGTCACGTCAGAATTCGCAGCGGTTGCGAAAACAACAATGAATATGAGGGACGCCAAAAACCGCATGCCAAATCCTTTCTATTCTTGAACCTTTAATGCTCAAACTCTTGCGACCTGATAGTCTCTCGGAAAGGCTAGTTCATGACAACCATATCAATTGGGCAAATAACTTTCCGCTGTGAAACTTTAAATAGGCCACACGAGATTGATGATAACGACGACTACGAAGTAGGCTAGAACAACTTTCCAGTTCCATTGGTGCTTGTTTTCTTCGTTGATCACGCCAGCCGATTTCAATGCCAGGTTAGTGATGATTAAGGCGACAACGATGACCGCCGCGTGTGCCAGGTCGAATTGCAAGTTTGGGCTCCTTCTCTTGGATTTGGGATTGATGGAAATTTGTCAGCAGTCACCTGATGGCAGCATAGCTACATCTGAGTACCTTCCCTCAGACGTTGTGATCTGAGCACATGCACCTGTATCCTTGTTAAACCAATACGAGGTCAGCCCTTCGCTTCGGATGAGTTCAAATCCGAGACTTTGGATGCCCATTTCAGCTTGGCCCGCTCTTGCCCCTTCAAATGGCGAAAGATCGCTAGAACTGCCCACAGTTGGTGCACTTGCATCCACCGATCCGCCACTCTCATCGCATGCTGCCAGTGCAGAAATACATACCGCGCCGATCACCATTAGGACATTGGGTTTCATCTGTTTTTCCCTCGCTTTTTTGGACTTGCGTTCCAGGGTTTCTGCTAGATCACCTATTCAATTCCGAAAATGACGTTGTAGTCGACAGAAGAGTTGCTGCGATTGATAACCTCCACAACATGATCACCGGATTGCCAAAGCTGTCCTCGATACTCCTTCTCCGCCGACATCAATCCCAACAGTTCAGAACCATCGGGGTTACGAATGACGTAGTCCAAGGAGCCATTTCGCGGCGCAACGCGAACGTAAAGGAACTGTTCGTTTTTGGCACCGAGAACATATTGCTGCGACGCTCCGGGCGCGAGTTCACCAACTAGTTCGGCGCCGGTGGAGCCAGCATCGAATTTGACATGTTGGCTACCGGTAGAACCGGCGGCGCCTGCCATGGCTCCACCGCCATCATCCATCGCTTCGACAACCGACATCTCGCCGATGCTTCCATCCTTGTACGCGATGCAGCGCCAAAGCGTTCCGCCTGCGTCACGTAGCATGACGAGCGTACCAGCTTCCGAGAACTGAGAGCTTTCAATCGTTCCGGATTGACCGTCTGGTCCACCAACCTGCCGCAAATTGTCGATACAGGCGTCGTCTGCTTCAGACATTGCAAAAGCAGCTGTGCCCGCGATTGCGAACATGGGTGTGAAGAGTTTGATTAATAAGGGTTTCATCAGATGGTTCCCTGTTAGCTTGTTCTTACAGTTTTGTTCCGTACAAAGCGGAACTTCACTTCGCTTCTTGTAACTTTGACAGAAACTCATCGCATGCCTGTGCACTGCCGACGATCTCGCCCGTCGTTTCAATTCCTTGCAGTGATGCCATTTCGGAATTTACGCGGTTGAGGATCTGATCGGCTTGCTCGGCGGTGATCAGGTTCTCGGCTTGCGCTCCTTTCAATGTGGAGCAGACACCGGCGGACAAACCTGTCGCAACGCCGACACCCATCGCGGCCCCGCCACCCAAGGTCATCGCTCCAACCACGCCTAAGACGAGCCCGATCACAATACCCAAGATCACTTTTCCCATGGTTTCCTCCCTTTTGGTGAGAAAGAGTTCAGCCACCACTACTGGCGCAATCTGCGTGCCCATCTGCAAATCAAAACCAGCGCAAACAGGTTGAGCGCCGGAGCAATCGCCGCGAACCACGGCTTGGCGGAATCCGAAAATAAGTCCGCCACAAGTATCCAAGGTAGTCCCAACGGCAGCAGGAACACTCCGGACAAAGGGTCTCGTTCCTGTCCCAACCAGCCAAATGTGCCCGTCAAGAATGCAACCAACGCCAACAGGTACATGACCGCGAATACGATGATGGTGGTTCTACAAACCAAGTCGAGCCTCAGCAGATCAAGCCAGTGCTGCGCAGCCGTTTTCAGCTACGCAGCAGACAGGTCACAATGCGCCTTCGTCGCCCAGGAACTCGATACCAGCTGTTGCGCCATCACTGTAAGCAATGCAATTCCAAGGAGCACGATCCTCGCCAACTCCGACTGTGACCTGTGTTCCTGCCTCGCTAAACGCGGATGAGAGCACCACGACTTGCGAATTGTTCGTCGTGTTGGCTACATCTCGCAAACACGCCTGCTGAGCCGGCGTGAGCTCGGCGGACGCGCTTGATGTACTCGTATCGTCGCAGGCCGCAAGCAGTGCGAAACATGTCGTGCCTGCAATCATCACCATCTTGTTAGACATTTTCTTCTCCCTCTGGTTCCCTTGAAATTAGTGAAATTGGATGGGCTTGTTTGAAGTTCTCGCGTCAGAGCGGGCTATGGAACATACTTCGACCCTGTGATTTCCCTTTCCAACAACTTGTCGCGGGGGGCTTGGCGGGCAGAGCGATTTTACTTTGACTACCGAGACCGCCGACGACGTGTGAAAGCTGAATGACGACACTGGCAAAAGCTCGAGCGAATTCTGGAAATAGGGCGAGTACGTTTAGTCTGAGCATCGCGTCCTCCCAGCGCTCAATCATTGTAAAGTGCCTTCCGACCGCTAGCACTCACTCCAACAGTCGGAAGGGCTCGGCACAGCGAGCAGCAACGACAACAACGGAGGTAAAATAAAGTTGTGTCGAATTCGCATGTTTGAATCTAATTTTTAATAAATCAATATTTTTTCCGCGCGTAAAATTCACTACGCTTTCGTGCGATAGGCTTCTGCTTTCAAACAAAAAGGTAAGTGGGAGCTTCCATAAGGGCGAATGTGATCTTTTGGCTCGGCGAGGCGTTCTGAGGCCGCACAGAAACTGAAAAAGGATTGAAAGATGGGATTTGGTGAAGCCGTTAAAACGTGTTTCTCGAAGTACTTCCAGTTCTCCGGCCGGGCTTTACGCTCAGAATATTGGTGGTTCTTCTTGTTTGTGGTTGTCGTGAGTGCTGGTTTAGCTGTGCTGGATACGATCATATTCGGGACCAACCCTGAAACAGGGCAGGGATCTCGGGTTCTGTCCTCTGTTTTCCAACTGGCCGTTCTCATACCTATGCTGGCCGCCGGTTGGCGGAGGCTGCATGATACAGGACGACCTGGCTGGTATTTGCTGCTGCCGATGGCGCTCAGCATTACAACGCTTTTTGTTATGCTGGGTGGGGTAGCGTTCTTTTCAGTATTGGAGCAAGGGACCGAAAATCCCGATGCATTGCGAGGACCTGCGGCCGTCCTGGGTGTGACCGGTATCGTTGTTGTCTCAATCCTTCAATTGGTTCTGTCCATTCTGATGATCTGGTGGCTGACACGACCTTCCCAAGAAGGCGCAAACGAATACGGCGAACCTGTTTCCTGATCTGGCTGTCCGGGCAATTGGCTGGAACTTCTGCTGAACGACAGTGCGAACCGTAACTCAATGGAGAGAAAAAAATGAGCTGCAAAACCATTTCCATTGGAATGCTACTGATGGCAGTGGCGACCACAGCATCAGCGGAGTGGTCGTTCAGCTCCGGGCCCAACCCCAATGCGTTTATTCAGACAGGAAACATGACGCTGGAACTTCAGTGTGACCGTATTCGCTTTGCTCCGGCTGGATTCGAGGACAGCCAGGACATTGCGGACAAGCAGGGGCTTTCCATTCGTTTCTTGAAGAACGGCACCACCGAAGTTGGAGCATTTCAGGTTGGCGCAGAAAACGCTGCCGTGCAGATCGTCGACAACTATCCCGTCGAGGTCAGTTTCAATAGTCAGCCGGACTATGGTTTTGTTCTGGACCAGCTTGCGGCCAATGCATCGGTTAATCTGTCGATGATTGATCAAGATGTCAGCTACGGAATTTTTGACTTGAAAGGTTCCAGCGCAGCAATTCGGTCCCTTCGTTCTGCGTGCGATTCAGAAGTTAGCCAAGAGACCTCCTACGAAGCGCCCGAAGGCATCGTCTATTGTGGTGGCGGAGCGAAAAAACGCGTGATCGAACCCGTAATTTTGGACAATCCAGAGGGGGAGTGGGACGCGCGAGTAGCGGTTAACGGCGAGTCGATCAGAGCCATGACGGCCTACAGTTACTTCGGAAACTCTGAGCCACCGGCCGGATTTGTCGTCGCCCTTCTTGGTGAAGACAGGTCTGAATTTCTGATTTTTAACGAAGGCTCGGCAAACTGGCTGGAATACGGGGACTACAGGTATGAACAATGCAACTGAAGCCACCTTCCAACCGGCTTCCCAATTGGCAAGCTACTTGAAACGTTTGGTATCTGCGATCCTGCTTGGTTCGGGCCTGGTTTGGACCTCCCCAGTTGTCGCGGCTGACGTTTCGCAACTTCCAACCGGTTTGCGAGCAAAGGTTGATCTGGCGGCACGAGCCTGCGCGGAGTTCAACAACGGTCAGTTTGACTTAGATTGGGGCGCGGTTGAAAGGGTCGATCTCGACGGAGATCTACAACGCGACTGGGTTTTGAATGAGTCTGGTTTTGCGTGTTCAAGCGCCGCATCTCTTTATTGCGGAACTGGCGGATGCATGTCGCACTTCCTGATAGAAGAGGAGGTTCATTCCTTGCTCAATCAAGGCTGGACTGTTGTTGATTTTGGGCGTCAACGCGTTGTCGTGGCAGATATTCATGGATCCAATTGCTACGGAGTAAACCCAACGCCTTGCGTCACGGCCAGTGTTTGGGATGCGGAAGCTACGACGTGGCGCTCGTCTGCTGGTGATTGGGAGTAAACTGCAATTGGGCACCGCAGATAAGCCTGAGAGCCTGTTTGTTCGATGGGTTCTCCGTAGCATGCAAAGTTATGGGCAAATCGTGCAAAGTTATGCGCAAATACCGCGCAAAGTTATTGGCGAACTTCCAAGATTTTCTTTAATGAAATCAACGTCGGAAATGCAGCGTTATGAGCGCGCCTACACGGTTGTAGGTTTGCGCATAACACTTCGCACACCCCATAAATTTGCGCAGTTCGCCCACAGTTTTGCACTGCGCGATTGTCGGCATTGGCGACGAATTCAATCAGTTTTGGCCTAGTCGTTGTGGTTTCGACCCTTTGCATTTCTCAATCCCGCAAAGGGCAACTCTAAGGAAACTTGGATTCTCGCGAAGGTCTGCGATGCGCAGAAAGCTGACATTGCAAAGTTGCCGTTCAAAGTTTCGCTTGCCCGACCTGACCGTCCCAGATGGTCGGAGGCTCTTCTTGGAAGTGCGGCACTTTAGATTGTTGGCCTAATTGAGGCAAATTTAGGTACAGAGCATTTTTGGGCTACGTCAGCCAACGTAAACGCCAGGGAATATGGGCAATACGAAATCCAATTATCCAGATGACAATTGACGAACTATTGGTCGACTAATCTCATTGTCCGAGTAAAACCTACCATGCGAGCCTCAGCGCTGCTTTCGTTTGACCGAAATAATGCATCCAGAATGTTTTGGATGCCTTGCAGGCACATCCCTTGCCATAGCGTCCACGTTTCCGAGGTGCCGCAACGCTCCGTTGTTCAGCAATACGCCTCGCCCAGCATCATACCGGCGCTGTCCGAATCCGCTGGCTACGCATTCCCAGTCTTCCTTGGCTGCCGCGTCGCGGAATCTCGGTAGGTCATGCGGGTCATGTCGTCCAGGTGTTGATGCGACGTGATCGTGTTTCTTCGCATTACTTTGGTGGGTTAAATGGTGGGTCACTTGTGTTGTGCTGGGTTGCTGGACACTACCGGTTGTCGGCCTCGGCTTGGGGCGCATGATTGTCACGACGCCTTGAGGTTTCGGATGTCCTGGGACGGCCACGTGAGTTGCCGTCGGTTTCGGTGTCAACTGTGGAACCTGGCCAGGAACCGCCGTGGGAACCTGATTGGGGGTTGCGGTTGGGACAAGCGGGGGTGTCGCCGTAGTACCGCTGGGTTGCGGAACACGGCCGGGCACTGCGACCGGAATCTGGTTTGGTGTTGCAGTCGGGACGAGCGGTGGCACAGCAGTTTGTCCAGTGGGCTGAGGTGGGACCTGACCAGGAACTGCGACTGGTATTTGGTTTGGCGTTGCGGTTGGCACAAGTGGCGGTACCGCTGTTGGGCCGGTAGGTTGAGGCGGAACCTGGCCAGGGATAGCTATCGGAACTTGATTAGGAGTTGCAGTCGGAACTTGCGGCGGCACCGCGGTAGGACCGGTAGCCAATGCTGGAACTTGATTGGGAACGGCTGTCGGAACCCGGTTTGGTGTCGCGTTTGGCGCCAAAGGCGGAGTTAGCGTCGGCGCTACTATCGGTGTGGGAACCTGACCAGGAACCGCTATTGGTGTCGCAATAGGAACCTGACCGGGAGTTGCGTTCGGAACCGCGCCCGGAGCAAGGACTGGAACAGTAACGGACGTGGGTGTTTGCTGCGTTCCCTTAGGCGGCAACTGATTTGCCACCGGCTGAGTTGGGCCAGTAACTTGATTACCTGCCCCTTGCCCACCAGCCTGCCCGCATCCTTGGCTCGACTGGTGCGGGTTCCCTACGCCTCGGCACCACCCGTAGTGATTTCCGCGGGCAACGACCTGAGTAGCGGCCAGTTCTGCAATCAAACAAGCTGCAGTAAGTAAAACAATGCGGTTCCGTTTCATAACATCCTCACCAACTTGTTGTCAGAGCAAGATACGCGCCAGGATCGCCAGATTCGGTTAAAGGGCCGTCTCTCAAAGGGACACCGACGTATCCGGACAGAAATAGGTTTCGCTTGAACTCGATGTCCAAACCCAGACCTGTGGATGCCAGTGTAGCATTATCAACTTCAAAACTCGCAGGGTCATTGTTCGAGATGTAACCCACGTCGAAAAAGGCAAAGGGCGTTAGCCGATGAATGCTCTGAGAGCTGGGGAAGTAGGAGTGAGATATTTCGAATATTGCAGAAATCCCGGTATCACCGTCTACTTCGTCAAACCGATATCCGCGCAAAGCGTAACGATCACCAAGGAAGTACTCTTCAACAGAGGGCAGCCGGTCTGTTGTGTACTGCCCCCAGATCTCGGTGCGCCAAGCTGTGTTGGGCGACAAGCCCGTAAGTGGGCTTTCGTATCCGACGCCGCCTCGTAGATGCCAGAAAGAAGAGTCCCCGTCGTCAAAACTCGCGTCTGTCGTGTCGTTGTCATTGTCACCAAAAGATAAGGTTAGCCCCGCTTCCAGAGCTTGTCCCTTTGGATAGTTTTGCCCGTACAGATAGGTAAGGCCAACAACACTTGCGTCACTGGACAATGGAACGCCACCGCTAACAGAATCCGATTCTGAAAGGCGATAATCCAAAAGCAGGTATCCATAACGAGCAACATCGCGGATCACAGGATAACCCATCGCAACGGTGAAGTTCTCGCCGTCAATATCTGTTCTGGCAAAGTCCCCTGAAATGTCGCGTTTTGCGTTGACGTTCCCATAAAAAATCTCACCGTATAGACCATTGCTGTTCAGCGGCGTGCGATAGGTAAGAGCGCCCCACAATGAGTGTTCATCGTCTTTGTCCCAATTGTAATTGCCTGATCCCTCAAATCGCAGCAAATCTCCGACGGTCAGCGTCGAATAAAACTCTTGTACGACATAAAAACTAAGCGCTTCTCCAAGCTCACGCGGAGGGTTGTCGAGTGTCGCACTACCGGCTTGTTTTCGCAGTGGCTCTCCCAATACTCTCAGCCGAGCACCAGTCTGATCCGGGTAATCAAGTTCGGTCGACAATTCCAAGTCAGGTATGTCCTCGGCCAGCATCACTGCCCGCTCAAATCGTTTCAGCGTTATGGGATAGGAGGTGGTGAGGGGCTGAAAAATCTTCTCTAGTGTTTGGAACGTACGCGTATCTACACCTTCAATTTCGATGGTTTGAATGCGCCCTTCATTAACAATTATGCTCTGCCCATCAGGACCGGGCCAGGCTTCAGCCAAAAAATAACCGTCTTCTCGGTAGATCTGAGTGATCGTTGATGCGACCTCCACCGCTGTGATGCGCCCTGACCGATTGAAGGCCAATTGACCGGCAAAAGTTAACAGCTCATCCGTATCATACACCGTTACGCCGTTGACTGAGTGCTGTGATGCTATGTCCCAGGTTTGTGCAATGCTGTATTTTGGAACCGAAACAATGGCCACAAAAGTGCAAATGATCGCAATTACAACCGAGTTGGTCACGGGCATTTTCTACAACCTTTGCATGATTGAGAATGTTAGAGCCTAATCCTATTACGAGGTTTGAATGTCTGAGCTTGCCGTTATTCAAATTTGATCACGACTGGTGCTTTCGAGATACACAGCAAACAGACTACAATGCGCCTTCGTCGCCCAGGAACTCGATACCAGCGGTCGCGCCATCACTGTAGGCAATGCAATTCCAAGGAGCACGATCCTCGCCAACACCGACAGTGACTTGTGTTCCAGCCTCGCTGAACGCGGATGAGAGCACAACGACTTGCGAATTGTTCGTCGTCTTGGCTACATCTCGCAAACATGCTTGCTGAGCCGGTGTGAGCTCGGCGGACGCACTGGATGTACTCGCGTCGTCACAGGCCGCAAGCATTGCGAAACAAGTTGCGCCTGAAATCATCACCATCTTGTTGGTCATTTTCTTCTCCCTCTGGGTCCGTTGAAATTAGTGAAATTGGATGCGTTTATTTGAAGCTCTCGCGTCTGCGCAGCCAATAGAACTTACCTCGATCCTTTGACTATCTTTCCCAAAACTTGCCGCGTGGGGCTTGCTCGGCGGAACAACATTTCGTTGACCATCGGGGCCGCCAACAACGTGTGAAGGCCGAATGACGACACTGGCGAAAGCTAGAGCAAACTCTGGAAAGAGGGGGAGTACGTTAAGTTTCAGCATCGCGTCCTCCCAATGCTTGATCTTTGTTTGAGGACCTCCGACCGCCAGCACTCACTCCAGCAGTCGGAAGGGCCCGACAAATCGGGCGACAGCGACATCAACGGAGGTAAAATGAAAGTTGTGTCGAATTCGCATGTTTGAATCTATTTTTTCATAAATCAACATTTTTTCCGCGCGTAAATTTCTCTACGCTCTCGTACGATAGGCCTCTGCATTCAAACAAAAAGGTAAGTGAGAGCATCCATACAGGCGAGTTTGTTCTTCTAGGTGGCGAAACGTTTTGAGGCCGCACAGAGATTAAGAAAGGAATGAAAATGGGATTTAGTGAGGCCGTTAAAACGTGTTTTTCAAAATACTTCCAGTTCTCCGGCCGGGCTATACGTTCAGAATACTGGTGGTTCTTCTTGTTTGTGGTTCTCGTGAGTGCTGCTTTGGCTGTGCTCGATACGATCCTATTCGGGACTAACCCCGAGACAGGGCAAGGATCTCGGGTTCTGTCCTCTGTTTTTCAACTGGCTGTTCTCATACCTATGCTGGCCGCCGGTTGGCGAAGGCTGCATGATACAGGACGACCTGGCTGGTATTTGCTGCTGCCGATGGCGCTCAGCTTTACAACGCTTTTTGTTATGCTGGGTGGCGTGGCGTTCTTTTCGGTATTGGAGCAAGGAACCGAAAACCCCGATGCATTACGAGGACCCGCGGCAGTACTGGGCGTGACCGGTATTGTTGTTGTCTCAATTCTTCAATTGGTTCTGTCCATTCTGATGATCTGGTGGTTGACGCGCCCTTCGGAAGAAGGCGCAAACGAATACGGCGAACCTGTTTCCTGACCTGGTTGCCGGGGCAATTGGCCGGAATCTCAGGCTGAATGACAGTGCGAACCGTAACACCATGGAGAGAGAAAATGAGTTTCAAAACGATTTCCACTGGGACGCTAATGATGGTTATGGCGACCACTGCATCAGCGGAGTGGTCGTTCAACTCTGGGCCTACTCCCAATGCATTTATTCAAACCGGAAACATGACGCTGGAACTTCAGTGTAACCGTATTCGCTTTGCTCCGGCTGGATATGAGGACAGCCAGGACATTACGGACAAGCAGGGGCTTTCCATTCGTTTCTTGAAGAACGGAGCCACCGAAGTTGGAGCATTTCAGGTTGGCGCAGAAAACGCTGCCGTACAGATCGTTGATAACTATCCCGTCGAGGTCAGTTTCAATAGTCAAGAGGACTATGGTTTTGTACTGGGCCAGCTTGCGGCCAATGCATCGGTTAACCTGTCGATGATTGATCAAGATGTCAGCTACGGAATATTTGACTTGAAAGGTTCCAGCGCGGCAATTCGGTCCCTTCGTTCCGCCTGCGATTCAGATCCTAGCCAGCGGTCCTACTACGAACCCCCCGAAGGCATCGTCTATTGTGGTGGCGGAGCGATAGAGCGCGTGATCGAACCCGTAATTTTGGACAACTCGGGGGAAGAGTGGGACGCGCGAGTAACAGTCAACGGCGAGTCGATCAGAGCCATGACTGCTTACAGTTACTTCGGAAATTCTGAGCCGCCAGCCGAATTTGTCGTGGCCCTGCTTGGGGAGGACAGGTCCGAGTTTCTGATTTTTAACGAAGGCTCGGCAAACTGGCTGGAATATGGGGACTACCGATATGATCAGTGCAATTGATACCTTGTGCCAACCAGCTTTCCAAATAGCGCGTCAGATGAAGTGTTTGGTCGCCGGGATTGTGCTTGCTTCGGGCCTTGTTTGGACCTCACCAGATGTCGCGGCTGATGTATCGCGCCTTACGCCCGGTTTGCAGGCGAAGGTTGATCTGGCGGCACGAGCCTGTGCGGAATTCAACGACGCTCAATTTGACTTAGATTGGGGTGCGGTTGAGAAGGTCGATCTCGACGGAGACCTACAACGCGATTGGGTTCTGAATGAGTCCGGTCTTGCGTGTTCAAGCGCCGCCTCTCTTTTTTGCGAAACGGGGAGTGCATGTCGCACTTCCTGGTAGAAGAGGAGGCTCATTCCTTGCTCAATCAAGGCTGGACTGTTGCTGATTTTGGGCGTTAACGCGTTGTCCTCGCAAACGACCATGGATCCAATTGCGACGGAATAAATCCCACGTCATGCGTCAGCGCCAGTGCTTGGGATGGCCAAGCAAACACTTGGCGCTCGTCTGCTAGTTATTGGGAGTAAGTTGCATTTGGGCATCGCAGATAAACCTGAGAGCCTGTTTGTTCAACGAGTTCTATGTAGCATGCAAACTTATGGGCAAATCGTGCAGACTTATGCGCAAATACCGCGCAGAGTTATGGGCGAACTTCCAAGATTTTTTTAATGAAATCAATGTCGGCATTGCAGCGTTATGAGCGCACCTACAGCGGTTTGTAGGGGCGCGAATAGCTTTGCATTTCGTCTAAAGAATTGCGTATTTGGACCAAAGCCTTGGGTGCAACAGCCACCCATTGAATTTGGTATCCAAAGATAATTCTGCACAGTGCAAATTTTAGTTGGATTCATGCCATGATCATGGCTCACGTGAAGCTTGAAGTCTGCCGCTTCCAGCTCAATGCAGCCTTTCGCGGTGCGACCCGCAACAGTATTCCGCAGTAGAGAAGATCAGGATCGTGCTGGACGGCCTAAAAGGCGAGGACAGCAATGCAGAGCTGAGCCGTCGTGAGGGCATCGCGCAGAGCGTTCCCTACTTGGCAAGTATAATTGACTGGATATGAATGATAACGATACGGAAAATCCATTTGTGTGTATTTTAGAAAGTGTGAAAGTTCATTTCGCATTGTGATGCTTAGTTAGGCTTATGAATTTGTCATCTACCTCTCTTTGGGTTGGCAGAATCCAGGTTTCAGCAGATACCGCGCCCGAAAAAGCGAGCCGCGTAAGCAAGCCCAATGTCTATTGGCCTTATCTGCCGCGCAGAGTTGGTCCTTCGTATTTGCTGGTAGTCAGGTAACGTTAGTTTGGGAGTAAGATATGGAATTACCAACACTAACGTACGAAATGATAGCCGTGCTGAGTCTATTGTCTTTTACGGTCTTACTTTTTGTTACCGAAATCATACGGATTGATGTCGCAGCGATTCTCGTAATGGTGCTGCTTGGTGCACTGAGCTATCTCCCTGGGCTAGGTAATCTTGCAGATGTATCCAAGCTCTTTGAAGGTTTTTCTTCGAACGCTGTGATGTCCATCATCGCAGTTATGGTAATTGGGGCTGGGCTTGATAAGACCGGACTTATGTCAAAGGTTGCGGCCTTGATCCTCAAGAATGGTGGCACGACTGAGGCCCGGATTATCCCAATTATATCAACAACGGTTGGTGTCATCAGCTCTTTCATGCAGAACGTCGGAGCTGCTGCGCTTTTCCTTCCTGTTGTCAGCCGCATCTCAGCACGTACAGAAATCCCGATGAGTAGATTGCTGATGCCTATGGGGTTTTGCGCGATACTCGGTGGTACGATTACATTGGTCGGGTCATCGCCCCTGATCCTGTTGAATGACCTGATTGTTTCAGCAAACTCATCCCTTCCGGCTGACCAACAAATGGAGACATTTGGGTTGTTTTCCGTCACGCCTATCGGTGTGATGCTCGTGCTGACAGGGGTGCTTTACTTTGTACTATTTGGTCGTTGGGTCCTCCCAGCGCAGCGGGAGCGTGGGGAAGACGCAAGCTCAGCCCGGTCCATGCAGACCTATGTCGAAAACACCTATGGGCTTAGGGCCGATATGTTCGAGATACGTGTTCCTGAAGGTTCGATCATCATCGGGCAAACGCTCGCAGATCTAATGGTCGCCCATAACATGTACATTCTTGGCACATCTTATCGCGGCCACAAGGTCATCGCGCCGATGGCTGATACCAAGATCGAAGCCCCGGCGCGGCTTGCAGTACTTGGCCTGCGTCGGGTGGTTGAGCAACAGTTCGCTGAGCCTTACGGATTAGAGATCCTACCCCAACTAGATGTCTTTGCGGATGATTTCGCCGCGACGCAGTCTGGGGTGGCCGAGGTTGTTATTCCGCCCGGTTCTTCAGTGATCGGCCAAACTCCGATTGATCTGCGCCTCCGTCAGACACATGGTTTGTCTCTGCTGGCCATTCAGCGCGGCGAAGAAACACTGAGCCATGTAGAAACCGAAGATCATTCAGCAACGCATATCGGACAAGTCCCTTTGCAGGCCGGTGATACGTGTGTGGTGCACGTGCAGTGGGATCGTCTGACACGACTGAAGTCAGACAGGGATTTCGTCGTTGTCACCTCGGACTTTCCCCAGGAAGAGTTGCGGCCGCACAAGGTCGGCTGGGCGCTTGCCTTCTTCCTAATAGCGTTGAGCCTAATTCTGTTTTCCGATCTGCGCTTGTCATTATGCCTGTTGATCGGCGCTATTGGGATGGTGTTGAGCCGGGTGCTCTCGATTGACGAAGCCTACGAGTCGATAAGTTGGAGTACTGTTTTTCTACTCGCTTCACTGATCCCGCTAGGTCAGGCGGTTCAGAACACCGGCACTGCGGATTGGATTGCAGCGCATGTGTTGGCCCTTCTGAAGGGGTGGCCGATCTGGTCTTTGCAAGCAGGGATTGCCGTTTTGGCAACGGCGTTCACGCTGGTCATGTCCAATGTAGGCGCAACTGTCCTGCTGGTGCCACTAGCAGTTTCTATTGCCGTATCCGCGGGTGGCAATCCGGCTGTGTTTGCTCTCACGGTGGCAATATCAACGTCCAACTCATTTTTGATCCCAACACACCAGGTGAACGCGTTGATCATGGGCCCAGCAGGCTACCGGGTGGTGGATTTCGTTCGCTCCGGTGGAATTATGTCTCTCCTTTTCTTGGTTGTCTCAATGACCGGGCTTGCGATTTTCTTCTGAGCCGCCTCTCGGCGATCCGTACAGAAGAACTCACAATATAAGGTTTTTGAGACCAAATTTTTTGGCGCGGGTTCAAAACGTCTGCAAAAAGGGCCTCCTCCGCGAGGGACCGAAGTAATGTGTCCAACTCAACCAAACCTGAAGTCGGTATACGCTGGAACTGGACCGTTCTTGTTTTATCGATCACTGTTATTGGACCAAGACCGTCGGCATTTTTGGAGAGTTCACGATGAAGTTCCTTCGTACACCGGACCATCGGTTTGACGGGCTGCCAGATTTCAACTTTGGCCCGAACTATCTTGATGTGGATGACACCGAGGGAAGTCTTCTCCGACTGCATTATTTGGACGAGGGACCGGCTCATGCATCACCAGTATTGTTGATGCATGGAGAGCCAACCTGGTGCTTCCTTTACCGGCGCATGATTCCGTTATTCAAGGACGCTGGCCATCGAGTTCTGGCTCCTGATTTGATTGGGTTTGGAAGGTCGGATAAACCAACAGAGCGATCCGACTACACCTACCAACGCCATGTAGACTGGATGTCCGAGTGGTTGCGGAAGGTTGACCTGACGGGCATCACGTTGGTTTGCCAGGACTGGGGTGGTCTAATAGGCTTGCGGTTGGTTGCGAGTATGCCCGAGCGGTTCTCGCGCGTAGTTGTGGCAAACACGGCCTTGCCCACCGGTGACGCAACCTTGGGTGATGCATTTCTTTCATGGCGGGAATACTCACAATCCGTACCCGCATTTAATTCGGGACGCATCGTATTCGGCGGCACGACATCTAAAATTTCAGAAGAAGAGGTCGCAGCCTACAACGCACCATTCCCGGATGCGCGCTATCTGGCAGGCGCTCGCGAGTTTCCAGTGTTGGTGCCCGACACACCTGATAATCCAGCTTCTGAAGCCAACCGAGCCGCATGGGAAACCCTCAAGACCCTCAACACCCCGTTTCTGACTGTTTTTGGAGAAGACGACAGGGTTATGGCGGGCGTAGACAAACTGTTCCAAAAGTCGGTCCCTGGGGCAGTTGGTCAAAATCATACAGTTGTGCCAAAAGCCGGGCATTTCATCCAAGAAGATGCTGGCACTGAGCTAGCACATGCGACTTTGAAATTCATTGAGCAGACATAGCAGCTATCAGATTAGTGTCTTCCCCTGCGGCCTCAACTCACACCAAATTTGCGACGCAAATGCTCAGCTAAGGCTGTTATGCGACGTGGTTGGGCCCGGCTCGGTGGAAACATCATTTGCAAAGGTTTCGGCGGTGGGAGGAAGTCGCGCAAGACAGAAACAAGTCTGCCAGATCGAACATCGTCGCCCACATCCAGTTCGGACTTCAATACGACCCCATGGCCTGCAATCGCCCAATCGCGGATGAGTGAACCATCATTGACTATTCGATTTCCCTTTACCGAAACGCGCTGGGCATTTGGTCCTGATCCAAACTCCCAAACGTTGTCGATCATGTCGCCAAACCTCATGACCAAGCAGTTGTGGTTTAATAGATCTTCTGGTTTTTCAGGCGTTCCAAATGAGGCCAGGTAACTTGGGGACGCACAAACGAAACGTTGGTAGCTTCCCAGATTTCGCAACCTGAGCGAGCTGTCTGTGATGTTGCCGAAGCGAACGGCGAGGTCAAAACCCTGGCCTACGAGGTCGACATAACCGTCCGAGAGGGACAGTTCGATTGAGACGGCAGGGTTCTTTTCGGTGAATTCGGCAATAACCTTGGAGACAATGCTCCGTCCCAAGTCAATGGGCGCGCTTATGCGAATTGGACCAGACAGAGTTTCGGCGCCGTGCCGAACAAGTGTGTCCAAGTCCGCAACCTCACTGAGAACGTTTCTTGCTCCATTTGCGAGTGTCCGGCCTTCTTCGGTCAGGCTAATGGAACGGGTGGTGCGGTTGAACAAAACCACGCCGTAATGTGCCTCCAGAGCCGCGAGCCGTTCGGACACTGTCGTACTCGACAACCCTGTCTCGCGCGCCGCGGCCACCAGACTGCCTTTCTCGGCTATGGTCAGAAACAAGCGAAGATTGTCTAAAAGCATTAAACGGAATTTCCGGATTATATGTTCGATCTTGCCCTGTTTATCCCGAAGGAGCTGCGGCGTAAATCTTGCGCATCGCTCAATAACACAAGGGATCTATTCCAATGGCCAAGCTGACAATCGTCGCCAACATCAAAGCCAACCCTGACAAAATTGACCTCGTAAAGGCCGAGCTGATCAAGCTCATCGACATAACCCGAGCCGAAGAGGGTTGCATCAACTATGACCTGCACCAGGACAACGACAACCCGGCTCATTTCGTGTTCTACGAAAATTGGGAAAGCCGAGAGCTTTGGCAAACCCACATGGGTGCTCAGCACCTTGCGGCTTACCTGGAAGCAACAGAAGGCGCCGTTGCAGAATTCACGCTAAATGAGATGACAGTCATCGGTTGATAAAGAACCGGACAAAGGAGCACGTTATGAAAGCCGTGGGATACCTTAAGACAGGGTCGATTGATCGGGCGGACGCCTTAATCGACTTCGAGGCCGATAAACCGACGCCGAAAGGGCACGACTTGTTGGTGAAGGTGCAGGCCGTGTCAGTGAACCCAGTCGATACGAAAATTCGTCAAAAACGTGCTCCTGTAGGTCCAGCACCAGATATTCTGGGGTGGGACGCAGTAGGGATCGTCGAAGCAGTTGGCGAAGCGGTTGAGACTTTCAGTCTGGGAGATACAGTTTGGTACGCCGGGGCAATAAACCGGTCGGGAACCAATGCCGAGTTTCATCTGGTGGATGAACGTATCGTCGGGTCAGCGCCAAAGTCCATACCTGCAAAGGCAGCTGCGGCGATGCCGCTAACGACGCTTACTGCTTTTGAGATGCTGTTCGACCGCTTGCGGGTCCAAGATGCCGTTTCCGGCGGAACCAATACGTTGCTGGTTATTGGTGGCGCAGGCGGTGTAGGGTCAATCACCATTCAATTAGCACGGGCCCTCACTGACATGACAGTGATAGCGACGGCGTCCCGACCCGAGACACAAGACTGGGTTCGAGAGTTAGGTGCACACCAAGTCATCAACCACGCGGAACCTTTTGGCTCACAACTCAAGGCTCTCGGTATCGACAGCGTGGATTTCATCTATTCGACAAACCATTCCCAGCTTTATGCGTCCCAAGCTGGAGAGGTGATGACGCCCCAAGGTCGCTTTGGGTTGATCGATGATCCTGAGACCTTCGACATCGCGCCGTTCAAACCCAAATCGATCTCATTGCATTGGGAGTTCATGTACACTCGGTCGCTTTTTGGGACTGGAGATATGAATCGTCAAAGCGAAATCCTGAATCAGGTCGGCGGTTTGATAGACAATGGAAAGATCAGATCCACAGCGACCGATACACTTGGTAGGATCAATGCTACAAACTTAATGAAAGCGCATGCTATCCTCGAAAGCGGAAAAGCCAAAGGTAAGCTTGTGCTTGAGGGTTTTTAATGAGAATTGAACGGCTGGATCATGTGAATATTGTGACGACTAGGTTGCCTGAGATGGTTACTTGGTATGAAAATGTCCTGGGTTTGAAACCCGGGGCCCGCCCCGATTTTCCGTTTCCCGGAGCATGGTTGTATACGGGTGATGACGCCGTGGTTCATCTTGTGGGTCACGAAGGAACACCTAACGTTGGCTCCGAAGTGAAGCTCAAGCTCGAGCATTTTGCGCTCTCAGCCACGGGGTTGAGCGCATTCGAAGAAAAACTGATCTCGAGTCAGATCCAGTATCGCAAAACTGAAGTCCCTGGGGCTCGAATGGTCCAAATCCATGTGGCCGATCCTGATGGGAATCATATTCATATTGACTTCGATGACGCCGAGTAATTGGCCAACTCTCGAAATAGTCGGAGCACAAAATCAAGCTCGCAACTTCTTGTCGATTAGTGATTGAGATTCTTGCCGGGTTGCTCCCCGGAATTGCGTGGGCCAACATTTTTGGGTGGTACAAACGTCGATTTGGAGATCAGCATGCCGGACCTCGAAACAAACAAGAAAAACGTCATCGCTTTCTACGAAATGATGTTCAACGAGTGTCGACCTGCGGAGGCCATAGCAACCTTTGTTGGTGATACCTATACGCAGCACAACCCGCATGTTGGCGACGGAAAGCAAGCCTTTGTTGAGTACTTCGAGCGCATGGCCGCCGAATACCCGGGAAAGCGTGTGGACATCAAACGTGCGTTTGCTGAAGGCGATCACGTTGTTCTGCATTGCCATCAAATCTGGCCCGATGGTCTCGAGTACGCAGGGATCGATATTTTTCGCCTGGATGCTGATGGCAAGGTTGTCGAACACTGGGACGTTCTTCAGGAAGTTCCAGCAAACAGCGAGAATGACAATGGTATGTTTTGACTTCGTCGTTCTGACAGCGGTGCATGGAACTTCGAAAGGGCTTGTCAGCTAAACCACCATAGTCAAAGGGCATAAGTCTGATCCAAGAGATCCGCCGAAGCGTATCTATCAAGAACCAATAAGGAAGGAGATAAATATGCTCCCGAAGAGTATTCTTGCGGCGACCCTTGGACTATTTGCAGCCACTTCGCTTCAAGCCGGAGTTTAAATTCGCTTCATAGAAGGCGCACCCAAAGACCGTTTTGTTCTGACAAATGTGGGAACGTGCGAAGTAGAAACCTCGACCGTTAAAATTGACTTGTCGCAATCTGCCGGACGTTTGATTTTCGATGTTACCGGAAAAGGTGCGGGTGTAGAGGTATTCCAACCGCTCGAATTCGTTGAGGGTGCGGATGCACTGCGTCAATTTCCTTCGGTCGTGGACGGGCAGAATACAATTGAACTTGAGATCGTTTCCCTCGCAGCCGGGGACAAATTAGCCTTTACCATCGATGTGGACGACACGATCGGGCAACGCGAAATCACCGTATCGGAGTCGGAGATCGAAGGCGCCACGGTGTCATATACCGACGCGGATGAGACCAGTACTGCGACCTTCTCTTCCGAAGCGCTTGTCAACGTGACGACCAAGGGCTGCTGAAAGCTATACCACAATGTCGAATTGGATGGTCCGCATAGCATTTCTTGCGCTCGCGTTGGGAGGCGGCATCCTGATCGGGATATTGACCGCGCCTGGCGATTGGTATGCGCAGCTTTCTAAACCTGCTTTCAATCCACCAAATTGGATATTTGGCCCGGTCTGGACGGTGCTTTATGTCTTGATCGCCATGGCGGGTTGGCGCCAGTTCGAAACAGACCGAAGCTCGACTGCCATGAAGCTGTGGTGGGCACAGATGGGTCTAAACTTTTCGTGGTCCCCAATCTTTTTCATACTGCGACTACCGTGGTTTGCGTTTGTTGTAATTGCCGCGTTGCTGGCTGTCATCGTCATGTTCATCGCTCTGGTCAGGAGCTCGGATCAGGTTTCCGCACTAGCCTTCCTGCCGTACTTTGCATGGGTCGCATTTGCCACTGTCTTGAACCTTTCTATTGCAATACTGAACTGAGAAAAAACGATATGCGTGGAAACTTCGCTGGGCTTGTTTCAGGTCTTGTTATCATCGGATCTATAATGGCACAGGCTGATGAAAATCTTGCAGAAGACTTCTCCAAGTCTCCGGAGACGAGTTGGGACTACGTTGCCGACACCGTCATGGGAGGAGTTTCTTCAGGACAGGTGCAGTTTCGTTCGGAACGTGATGTTGCGTTCGCCCGGTTGACCGGAACTGTCAGCACAAAAAACAACGGCGGCTTTATCTAGTTCCGACGCAAGTTGTCTGATCGACCAGATGAGGGTGTATCGGGCGTCAGGCTGTTGGTACGGGGGAATGGCGAGCAATACTTCGTCCACCTCAGGACACGTGGCACGGTGCTTCCATGGCAATACTATCAGGCCGCGTTCGCAACTTCTGACAACTGGACCGAAGTCTGGTTACCTCTCCCAGGCTTCAAGGCTTCAGGTGCCATGTTGCGCGCTATTCCCGTTGCTGACGAAATCACCTCAGTTGGAGTTGTAGCCTACGGGAGAGATCACGAGGCCCGCGTAGATGTCAGCGAGATTGGTTTCTATTGAAGGTTTCCCAAGAGAGGGCTGCAATCTTCAAATAGGTCTGTTTGGAACCGCGCGGGATCTAAATTTGCAAACCATCTTCCCGATGGAATACATTCCGTTGATGCCCGAGCATCAATTTGGACAGGTCTGATCAGGCTGCTCAACAACAGCAACCGACATTGCCAATCCAATTGTCTTTGCTCATCGTTTCCAAGCGACTAAATTGGGTCCATGGAAGAAGTCACTCGACTGACCGAATGGATGATTACAGAAGGTCGTCGCTCCGGTGATCCTGTAAAGGTGGTGTCACAGTTTTGTTCCTCCTTGATCGAAGCCGGAGTGCCGCTATGGCGGGCAAACATTGGCCAGCGCTTTGCCAACCCATTGCTTATTGCCTGGGGGGTAGTTTGGACGCCTGAAGGCACCGACAGCTACGACGTCACGCATGAGACGATGTTGACAGATGGTTATGTCGGGAGTTCATTCGAGTATATTCTTGCGAACAGAAAGCCACTTCACAAAAGTCTACGGCGACTGGACTTGGAAACAGAGCATTCATCCTATCTTGAATTTGCAGAGCAGGGTGGCACCGACTACTACGCTACTTTGCTCTATTACGGCGATGGATCGCTGCATGGATGTACGTTCGTTACTCAGGCAAAGGATGGATTCTCGCCCGAACATCTTATGCTGATTGAAGCGGCCTTACCGGCCCTTTCTTCCGCCTTGGAACCTGTTACGATGCGAAAATCGTCTAAAGGTCTGCTTCGAACTTATTTAGGAGATGGACCTTCCGAGGCCGTCTGGAGCGGCAATATAAAGCGCGGAGAGCGAACAACTTTGGATGCCGTGGTGATGTTCTCTGATCTGCGAGGCTTTACAGCACTTTCCGAGACCTCTCCGGAAGAAGATATCTTCGACACGCTTAGCGACTATTTTGATCTGGTGGTTAAAGCCGTAGAGGACAACGGTGGAGACGTCCTCAAGTTCATGGGCGATGGCATCCTGTCGATCTTTACTATTGAAGCGCAAAAAGACCATGCCGACCGCTGCAGAATGGCGGCTCTTGCAGCGCAGAGTGTGCTGAGTGGTTTGAACGATCTCAACACCAGACGAGACGGGTTTCAAAAACCGCCTTTGGATGTTGGTATTGGAATTAACGTCGGGCAGGTCAGCTATGGTAATATCGGCAGCCCCGGCAGGCTTGATTTCACAGTTCTGGGCGGGGCGGTGAACGTTGCAAGCCGAATTGAAGGTTTAACAAAATCAACTGGTCGGAGAGTGTTGGCGACGTCAGCCGTTGCAAGTGCTGCTCCGAACATGTTCGTTAGCTGTGGGGATCACGAAATACGTGGCCTTGCGCAGCCCATTGAGTTGTTCTTTCTCACTGAAGATGCACAATAGTCAGCTATAGTTATTCAAAACAATCTACCTTCGGCATCTTACGAAATTAGATGATCGCTAGAAATGAAACACAAAGCGCAAAAATTCACTAAGGCGCGGCAAGCTGAACCTAACTGTTCAAGTAACCGGATAACGGGACTTGCCCGATAACGTTCAGCTTCCCTGGAATGATAAACATGTCCATTGACTTTGGTAGCAGGCATTATCCCGCCAGCAGTTGACAAAGTGAATATCTAGTCTGTGTTAAGAACTGGATATTGGGAAATATCTGCGACTGATGACCTATTTCTTTTTTGCTGCCATCTTCGCAGGCGCCGGTGACGGCCAAGCGATCAAGTAGTTTGCAGAAACCTAAAGCTGGGACCCAATTGGTAAAATACTTAATAGCCCGGCAACTATGTGATCCCAGGCCGATCCTGTCGGCTCGAATTGGTATTCAAGAATGGTGCCATCATTGGCTCTTGTCGTCCATTTAAGCTGGCCAGCTTGCTCGAGCGTCACGTTATATGTGTATGCGGGTAGTGCGTCGTCCAAGGCTCCCATCGTCTGCGCAGTCAATGCTGGCGAGTCAATCAGAATTCCCATCTCGGTGTTGATGTTGACAGATCGCGGATCCCAGTTGAATGAACCCACGAACAAGTACTGGTCATCAATTGCAAATGCCTTGGAGTGCAGGCCTGACCTGGACTGAGCCCAGTTAATACCGCGGCGTTGGACTTGATAAGCGTCGGGTCGCAGCTCGTAGAGTTCTACTCCACCGCGTAGCAGTGCTCGGCGTTTCTTGGCGTAGTGTGCGTAAACGGGTGCGACGTCGTTAGATGCAAGTGAATTGGTTACAACCTTTACGTCGACCCCACGGTTCTCGAGTTCGGTCAGCCATTTCACACCGTTGTTGCGTGGCACGAAGTAGGCGGACACGATGTTCACTTCACTGCTGGCATTCTCAAAGTACGGAAGCAATTGAGATGCAAGAACGGGACCTGAGTTCTCGAGGCCCGCGGCCTTTGAAGGCGGATCAGCATAAAGTTTCGCTGGCAGCCAATCCAGTAACAGGGCGCCATCCGCGAAGTTCTCTTTTGCCGACTTTCTGAGCGCTGCGCCGTACTGCGTTTGCTTCGCTTCCTCGACGAGTTCATTCAACCTGCTGCGTGCATCGCTCAGGTCAAATTCTTCGGGTTCTCCGACAACCACGCGAGCCGGAACTGCGAATTCGCTGTTCCAGTAAGCGTCAAAGCTACCTGACACTTCGCGTACAACTGGGCCTGCGGCCAGCACATCCAGATCAGCATAGTTCATTTCTTCCCGCGCCAAAAAATACTCGGCACCGATGTTTCTCCCACCCACAATCGTGAACACGTTGTCTGCTGTCATGGACTTGTTGTGCATTCTGCGATTGATGCGTTTGAAATCAGTCAGACCCGCGATCAAAAGGCTCTGATCTCGCCAGAACGGGTTGAATAGCCTTATTTCAATGTTTTTGTGATTGTCCAACGCAGCGGTCATCGCGTCGTAGCCGGACGTATCCATATCATCCAACAACAGCCTGACACGAACACCTCGATCCGCCGCTTGCAATAGGCTGGCAGCGAACAGGTGACCGGTTGGGTCGTCGTGCAGAAGATAGTATTGCGCGTCTATCGTTCGCTCGGCCGCAGTGGCCAACAACAGCCGTGATACGAGCGCTTCTTCTCCATCACTGATCAGCTTGATGCCTGACCGACCGTCTTTAGGATCCCCAAGGCGATTGGCCGCCTGACCCAGAGCAGTGCTGGAATTTGCCGGTAGCGCAGCAGATACAGTCTTTTCATACGTGCGGGTTTTCGGAGCGCAAGCGACAAGAAACAGCGCGCAATAAACACTAATCACGAACTTCCACAGCGCCATTGGCTTTCTCCAACCCTATGCCCTAGGTGACTACGCCCGAGCACGCGATTGCAAGTTTGTTCTATGAAGCCTGAGGTTGTTTCGTTCGCTAGTGTTGATTTCGTAACTCTCACAAGCGCCATGTTGTTGGTTTGCGATTTCGACACACCCCTAGTTCCAACGGACTATGGCAGAACCCAGATGCGTCGAACCACACCGCTCGTAACCAGTTTCCGTGTTATAATTCTTTGATCAGGTAAAATGATGCTCTCTGATTTTGGAAGTTTAGGTGCTCTTAGCATTGACGTGTTACGATTCCGCCCCACAGTTTTGATGCAGATTTTCGGAGCATCCTGAGTGTTTGTGAGGACCACCGCCTTAGTGATTTTTGCTGTGTCGACCCCGGCCACGGCATTGCAGCTTCGCGAAACAGGGCGTTATGAACTTAATCAGCCCGCAAGTCTTGACTACGATCCGACCTTTTGTGGGTTGTGGATTGCGAACGAGGGGCCCGAGGCAATTCTCGTTACATTGCAAGGTGATGAATTGCGCCGTATATCCAGCGATCTCTTTCGGATCAAAGCAATTGCTGTTGAAGGGGATCACTTGTTGCTGGGCGATGGTCTCGGCAGTCTTCAACGTGTCACCAAGGACGGATCACGCCTGGGAGCACCCTTCGAATTGGAAGGTGGTTTCGCGGATACGGAAGGAATTGCGATCAACGCCAAGGGACAGATCGTGACCGTAGAGGATGACCCCGAACGGTTGTCGTGGTTCACTTCAGAGGGTGCTTTGACGGCGAGGTTGGATACCATGAAGCTCTCTCCTCCCTTGAGTGAGGCGCAGGGGATCGCGATTGATCCGCGTACCGGCCACATGTTGATTGTTGATGACTGGGAAGGGTCAAACAGCCTGTATGAGTTCACGGCAGATGGCCAACTTCTCGCCCAGCAAAGTTTGTTGGAATTCGGAACCGATCCAGAAGGCATCGCCATTAGGCCGGGGTCCAATCAACTGTTCGTTGCATTCGACAGCGGCGCGAAGATTGTGACATTTGACTACACGCCCACTTTGCCTGAAGGATCGCCGCCGCTCCCGCCGGGCGCGGATTGCATGATGTTCTGAAAATTTGGTTGCTTGCTTCGGCTGGCGCAGGTTTCGGCTAGTCGCGCTCGCTGTCCAAAGTTTCGCGTATGAGCGTCAGATTAGGCAATGATTCCTGGAACGGTTCAGGCCCGAGTTCGGACAAAACTGGAGCCAGGGATTCCGACATCCGCTCCATACAAGCTTTCAAAAACTCAGCGCCTTGCGGTGTAGGCCGAGCAATTTTCGAACGTTTGTCATTGGGGTTGGCTTCAAGAGTAACCAGGTCATGATTTTCAAGACTGGAGAGCATGTGCGTCATCGAAGTTTTAGGCACTTGAAACGCGTTCGAAAGTTGCTGTGGAGTTTCACCCTCGGGACGCCGTACCAGATGGCCCAAAATTCCGAATTGAGTCGCCGTCATTCTACCAGGCAAGAACGCTTCCAGCTTGGTCGAGATCAACTGATTGATGATCCCGACCTCGGTGAAGAATCGGTAAACTTCGGTGGTCTCATCTTCAGGCTTCATTCAGAATTCGTGTCTCCAGCGGCCAGCGGGGTGTGGCAATTGGTTCAGGTCCATACCCCAAACGCAGCAACATTTGCACCGTGTGGTCCGGTGACGCAAGAAGCTCATGCGCCAGAGCGTATTCATCGGCCATCTCAGGATATTCCTGAAGGGCCTGGCTGACAGGATGAACGCCTAGGCCCATTTCGGTTGTCTTCAGGTAGAAACGCATCAACTGACGTCCAGCATCAAGTTGATCGCTTCGCGTATTTGTGGCTGTCGCGAGGACTGCGTATTGCGGTGTCGCGTCTAGCATAGCGAAGTAGTCTTGCATGTGCGCCTGAGTGCCTGGGTGATCAACGTTCATCAGGGTCTCGTTGTCCAATAGGCCAGTAAGTCGCAGCGTTTCCAGCATGGGATCACGCAGTTCAATCCCGTCTGGGTTTGCGTTGATTTCTGCTTTGCCGATCCGCATCAGGTCGACGGATTCTCTAAGGGTCTGTGGAGTTCGCATTTCGATTTCAAAAGCGCGTTTTGTGAGGTCTCGAATACGGGCCACTAGATCCTCATCGGAAATCAGAGTGGCATAGTTTTCAAGGACCGATATTTCCGCCTCAGAGAGCCGCTGTTCAGTGTACGGTTCTTTATTTGAATGTCGGTTGAGGATTTGATCTGAGAGTGGATCGGATGCCCCGCCAGATACAAACATCGCTGCTGCGATAGGTCCGTCATTCCCACCTGGCAGTAACTCGACCTCTGTATCAAACCCCTGTGCACCTGCTGCTAGAACCATCGTCTCAACAAATGCACCGAGGCCAATATAGAGCTGGCGGTGGTAAGGATCGGTTTCAGGAAGCTCACGTTCAGGATCACGGTGGATGCGCACTTTGTCTTGCCCAACCAACTCGATCAGCCAAGGTTGCAAATTGTGCGGATTGGGGGCGAGAATTGCGTAGGACAAAGCAGCCTTGCGTGGGTCATCATACGGTTTTGGCGTCCACGGAGCTAAAGCTTCATGGGGCGTACGTGTCGTGAGAAACCCAGCCGCGCCCGTTGCCGCCAGTATTGTGCCTCCGCCTAGAATCTTGAGAAAACGTCTTCGGTTTGGCATCTTGACTCTCCAATAGTACGATATCGAACTAAATTAATACGAAATCGTACTATTTCAACCCCAATCGATGCAGTGATTGTTTGAGCGACTAGAAAAAAGAATATCAGAGCAGCCGGAGGCAACTGCGGGTTGCCGTTATCGACAAGTATTCGGAGCGCCTTTAGTACCGAAAATAAGCAGATATTTTAGATGATTAATGGCTGGATACGAGAAGATCAGAGGCTGTTGAGCCGATGCTTTTCGAGTATCTCGCAAAGCATAGCCTTGGCTTGCAGCCTGTGTTCTCGATGACGTTCACGGGCGACATCCGGTCGACCTTCACTAATCGCATGGAAAACAACCCGGTGGTCTTCATTGGATTTGACGGGCAGGGGTCTGATGAACAAGGTCGTTGCGCGCGCGCGGCGCACCTGGTCGCTCATCATGGCGACAATCGCTTCGACCCGTTTGTTGCCGCCCAGCCGAACGAGCTCTTGATGAAACAACTCATCGGCCTCGGCCCAGGCTTCAAGATCTTGGGATTCGATGGCTCGGTCCATCTTCGCAATTGACCCAGCAAGTACCGAAAGTTCATCTTCTGAATAACCCGCTTCGGCAGCGCGTTGTGCAGCGAGGCTCTCGAGCTCCGTCAGGATGTCGTAGATTTCACGCATATCGTCTGATGAAACCGGCAGTATCCGCACGCCTTTGCGGGGCCGCATTTCCAGCAACCCCTTGCTTTCCAACATGAGCGCAGCTTCCCGTATCGGGGTGCGGGACATACCAAGGGTTTCGGCGAGTTCTGACTCTAGGTGGTCCGTTCCGGCTGCAAGTTCGCCGGACAGGATCATCTGCCGCAAATCCCTAACGGCGCGTTGCGTATTGGAAAGAGTTTTTGCGTCTTGACCCTTCACGGCGTCTCCAGGTTGATCTTTCGTCCCTCCGCAGCCGAGAGATAGATGCTCTCTTCGATGCGGATCACGTCCAAATAGTCTCGAGCCGTGTTTTCCAGCGGCGTGCCCTTTACAAGGCCTGAAACGACGTGACTTTGCAAGGCGTGGACGCAATCGCCGCCAAATCCATTATGATCGCTTGGAGGTAGAATTTGCTGCTGCGTCTGCTTTCCAAAAGCGCGGAGTTCAACTGAACCATCGCCGTTAAGAACCAATGATCCTGTTGTTCCTTCAATGAGAGCTTCACCCATAGTTTGACGCAGGTTTTTGGCGCTGTGGTCAAGACACCTGTTCCCATCGAACAGAGCTTTCAAACCGTTGGGATGATCAAACAGGATATAGCCGGCATCCTCACCCGCGATAATGGGGTTCACTTGGCGCAAGTCCGCATAAACTGCGCTGGGCGCATCGAACAAGAATCGGAATGTGTCTACCCAGTGAACTGCTGTTTCATGAACCAGGAAACGCGGCATGTCCTGAAAATACGGCTGCCGGTCAAGATAGGCGCGTGGTCCTTGTCCGTCGCCAGGCCGAAGCCGGAAAGTAGCTTGTAGAGGTGTACCAATTCGACCCTCGGTCATCGCCTCTTTGATCGCGCGATACCAAGGTTGAAAGCGAAAGTTCTCGTGTACAACAATAGTTGCTCCTACCGCTTCGGCCTCTGAAACAATTTTCTCAGCTTCATGCAACGACATGCAGAAAGGTTTTTGGCAGATCAACCACTTTATTCCAGAGTGCAGCGCCGTTCGGATGGCATCGGCCTGCGCCACAGGCGGGAGGATGATGTCAACGAGATCTGGTTTTTCCGCCTCCAGCAATTTTGACAGATCATCGTAAGCGGCCAGTCCTGTTTCTTTCGCCTTTTTGATGTCACGGTTGCAGGATGCAATCGGAACCGCTCCGGGCATTCGAGACCAGCTTTCGTAGTGGAACTTGCTGAAATACCCCGCACCTACGCACGCGACCGTGATGGCTTGTTGAGTATTCATGCCAGCAATGCTTCCAATACCGATGAGGCTGCGTCCTGCGTTCCGGCGGTGCCACCAAGGTCACGCGTCAGGTTTTGACCGCTCTCAGTCACCATTTCCACGGCTTCCCGTAAACGTTCGCCATCTTTGGACAGTTCTGGATGATTATGGGTCAACCCTAACCATTCAAGCATCATTGCTGCAGACAGGATCATCGCGAAAGGATTGGCAATGTCTTGTCCCGCAATGTCCGGAGCAGAGCCGTGACAGGGTTGGAACACGGCGTTGTTCAACCCGATATCTGCTGAAGGAGCCAATCCAAGACCGCCCATAAGGCCGGCGCCAAGGTCAGAAAGGATGTCGCCGAACATGTTTTCAGTCACCAAAACATCGAATTCCCAAGGCTTCTGCACCATCCAAAGCGCAGTGGCATCAACATAAGCATGGTCTGCCTGCAATTCGGGATGGTTTGCAGCTTCTGCATCAAACATCGATCTGAAGAACGCAAAGGCGCGGAATACATTGGCTTTGTCGACACATGTAACTCGACCCCGACCGCGCCCGGTTCTTTTGCGGTTCTGGGCGAGTTCAAACGCAAACCGGAACAGTTTTTCGGACACCTCACGAGTGATCAGCAGAGTTTCACGTGCTTCGTGTTCGGTAACTTCTCCAGCGCCTTGGGTGAAGAACAGTCCTTCTGTGCTTTCGCGTATCAAGACAAAGTCGATCTCTTTTCCGGGAGGCAGCGCCAAGGGGGTCATTTGTCCGCTGCTTACCTTTACTGGTCTTACACCAGCGAAAAGTCCCAGTTGCTTTCGCAGATCGATCTGCGGTGAAATCTCGGTTCCGTCAGGGTAGCGAACATCCGGCAAACCCATTGCAGATAGCAGAATCGCGTCGGCGTGGCGCGCAGTTTCGAGTGAACCAGTCGGAAACGATTCTCCAGTTTTGGCGTAGTGGCCTGCGCCTGCTGGAGCGTCTGTAAACGCTAGGTCGTAGCTGGGATTGTTGCCGGAGAGCTGACGCAGAATTTCAAGCGTAGGGGCCATAATTTCCGGGCCGATCCCGTCCCCATGGAACACCGCGACATCGTAAGTCTTTTTCATCTTGGCCCGCTTCCTTCCAGTTTCGCATTCATAGCGCGATAGCAGCTTTCGCTACAGTCCGTTGACAACGCATTCTTTAATGTATACGCAAATAAATGCAATAATAAACGCAAAGATGTTTGGGAGGACTTGGAAATGAAACTGAAGCTAGGGCAGTTGGCGGCCGCAGCCGTGATTGCAACCGGGATTTCAGGGGCTGCTACCGCGCAGGATTACCCTTACCGTGATATCACCACAGCTGTGGTCTGGGGGGCCGGTGGCGGCACGGACACGATCAACCGAATGATCATGGCCGAAATGGAAAAACACCTTCCAGTCTCGATCAATGTGATCAACCAAACCGGTGGGGTCGCAGGCTCCAACGGCATGGTCTACGTCATGAACCAACCAGACGATGGCTATACACTGGTTGGTCTGTCTGAATCGAACGTCACCGCTGCTGTGCAGGGTGGTTGGGATAAGAAATTTGACTTTTGGTATCCGTTTATTGTTGGCGGATCACCCGATCTGATCTCGGTTCCAGCGGACAGCCCTTACAACACTCTGGGAGAACTGGTCGACGCTGCCAAAGCCGCTCCTGGCACTATTCCCGCTGCCGCGTCCGGCGCGGGTTCGATCCACCACTTGAATCTTCTCGCCATCGAGAAAGGGTCCGGTGCAGAGTTCAAGTTTGTTCCATACAAAGGCTCAGCGCCCGGGCAGGAAGCGGCGATAGCAGGTGAGGTTGCGTTGGTTGTGACTTCGCTGGCTGAACAAGCTCCTTTGATCGAAGGCGGACAGTTGAAGCCACTTGCGATGTTGACACCGGAAGATGCGCAGATTGCCGGAGCTACAGTGCCATCTGCCTTTGGCATCTATGACGGTCTCGACAAGTATCTGCCACTAAAACAAGCCATCGGATTTGCCGTTCACAGCTCGGCTGGAGATGATGTGAAGGCGGCCCTCGGCGATGCGTTCGAGCAGGCGATTGCATCCGATACCGTCGCTGAATGGGCTGAGGCAAACAATTATGATGTCGGTGGTCAACACGGCGAAGAAGCTCAAGAATTGTTTGCGAACCTTGAGGCTACTTTTGCCTATACCTTGCAAGATTTGGGCGCTGCCAAGGTCGATCCAGCCTCGCTGGGTATCGAGAAGCCCTAATCCGATCAATTTTGGAAGGGCGCGTTTGATCGCGCCCTTTCCTCTAGGAGGCAGGCATGGACAAAATCGACGAAACACTGGTCATGCGGACCCGCGATTTCTGGGCTGCGATTGTTCTAATAACAGTGTCCGTCTTTTTCCTTTGGAAGACGTTGGATATCCCACTTTGGGGTGAAAACCGCGCAGGTGTAAGTGGGTCGGACTGGTACAACTCGGCTGCAATTGTACCGTTGTTCATCTTCTGTGGATTGCTTGTGTTGTCCTTCGTCTTGTTGGCTACTTCGATCCGCTCAGGTGGAGCCCAGAACGCGCTCACGGCTTTGGGGATCGGTTGGGATAAGTCGGAAGCCTATCGAGCATCAACAATAGGCCTGATCCTTCTTGCATACGTCGTCGGACTGGTTCCCAGAGTGGACTTCATTTTGTGCTCGGGGTTACTGATTACAGCTTTGACTTACGGTTACTACGGCGGTCACGCGCGGCGTGCTTTGGTGGCCTGTGTCGCAGTTGTCTCTGCCGGGCTTTTTGCGTTCGCTGTATTTCCCGCGCAGGCGGAATGGAATGCACACAGTGATGATTGGTTTACACTGGCCCTATGGGTCTCGCTATCACTTGTGGTGTTGACCAAAGCGGCTTCCGAACGCGTTTTGCGGATTGTGCCAGTCGTCGCAATATTGGCCCCGCTGATCCTCGTTTGCGCGATGGCCTTTATTTTCCGACAGAACGTGCCCGCGCGCGGGGGGCTGATCTTCAAGCAAATCGAATACCACTACTACGTGACGCTTCGTCCGTTATGGAAAGACTGACCGGATGGACTTTATCCTTTCGCAACTGGCTGGGTTTGGGACCGCATTCGTTGGCCTGGCAGTGGACCCGCTGACCTATCTGTATTTGATTGCATCCGTGTTCCTAGGCATAACGTTCGGCGCATTGCCCGGCCTGACCGCAACGCTGGCAGTGACGATCCTGACGGGATTTTTCGGCAACAAGATTCCATTGGACTATTCGCTTATCGCTTTGCTCGGGGCCTATGTCGGCGCGATTTACGGCGGCTCTTACCCGTCTATTCTGCTGAACATTCCCGGCACAGCAGCCAGCGCGGCGACGGCCATGGATGGCTACCCTCTGGCCAAAGCAGGTCGAGGGGGCGAAGCAATTGGTCTGACCACAACGGCCAGCTTTATCGGTACGGTTATCGGGACGATCACGCTTTTGATTTTTGTCTGGGCACTGCTTTTGGTTTCGAAGAACATCGCGAGTCCGGAAAAAGCACTCTTGGCTCTGTTTGGCATCCTTCTATCTGGCACACTTATGAGCGAGGATCTGGTGATCAAGGGATGGATCGCCGGTCTGATCGGGCTTGCGATGTCCATGGTGGGACTCGACCCTCTGTTGTCTGAACCGCGCTATACTTTCGGCTGGTCTTACCTGTTGAGCGGGTTTCAGGTCGTGCCAGTTTTGATGGGGGCTTTTGCGATACCTCAAATCATCGACGGTCTAAGGCATGTTGAAGCCGGGAAAGTTCTGGCACTGAAGGGCCGTATTCTTCCAAACCTTCGCTCTATTCGACGCTACCTGCCGACCATAGGCCGTTCAGGGGTAATTGGGACCGGGGTGGGAGCGCTTCCTGGCGTCGGCGAAGATGTCGCCGGTTGGGTCAGCTACGGTGTCGGCAAGACCGTATCTGCCGAGGGCGACAAGTTCGGAAAAGGGTCATTGGAAGGTCTGCTATGCTCTGAAACAGCAAACAACGCCTGCATTGGGGGCGCGCTAATCCCGCTTTTGGTTTTGGGCATTCCCGGTTCACCACCCGCCGCGGCTTTGATGGGGGCTTTCAAGATCAACAACGTGATCCCGGGCCCCACGATAGACCCCGAGATCATTCTGCGCGTAGTCGCAATCCTAGTGTTGGCATCCCTGACCATGTTCTTGATGGGCCTGTTCACTGCTCGGGTCTTTATCAAAATACTCGCGATCCCGCAGACCATCTTCTTGCCGGTTGTGATGGTTCTGACAACAATCGGGTCTTTCAGCGTCGGTGGTGGCATCAATGATCTCTACCTGATGTTGGGCGTTGGTGCCGTCGCCTATTTTATGAACCTGATGAAGTACCCAATCGCTCCATTGGTCATTGGGGTTATACTGGGAAGCCTGTTTGACGAAACTTTCCGCCGATCGCTGTTCTTGTCGGACGGGGGTCTTTCGGTCTTCTTTTCGCGACCCGGTGCGGCCATTCTACTTGTGCTCAACGTTGGTTTGATCCTCAGCCAACTGCCCGTGGCAAAGCGCGCTTTCTCACGTCTGAAAGGACTTTCCGTCTGATGTTTGTGGTTACCGTCACCTTCACTCTCAAGCCCGGTACGAGAGAAACCTTTTTGCCGCTAATGGTCGAAAACGCTTCAACCTCTTTGCGTGAAGAACCCGGATGCCAGCAGTTTGACGTTTGCTTCGGCGACGATCCCGAGACAGTTTTTCTCTATGAGGTTTATGATGACAGCGTGGCGTTCTCCGCCCACCTGGAAAGCGCGCATTTCCAGTCCTTCGATACGGCTGTGGCTGATATGATCGCCACCAAGACTGTTCACCAGTATTCCGAGGTCATCCGATGAACGATTGGGAAATTCACGCCGTGAAATACGCGGATCGCAATGCTCGCACTCGACGCGACAGCTTCATATTGGATGACAATCACGATGCACCTCACGCGATGGACTATTTCGTTTGGGTGCTCAAGCGTGGCAACAAAGTTATACTGGTCGATACCGGATACGACAGCGACGAGGCAGCCGCCCGTGGTCGTCCCATTGCGATGGACCCACGCGAGGCTTTGCGCCCATTAGACATCATGCCTGAAGCGGTGACCGAGGTTATCGTGACCCATCTTCATTATGACCACGCTGGGGGGCTGCATATGTTCCCAAATGCGAAGTTGCACATGCAATCGGCGGAAATGGCCTTCGCCACAGGTCCCTGCATGTGCCACGACCACTTACGCGCGCCTTTCTCGGCGGGCCATATCTGCGAGGTCGTAAAGCGCCTCTATACAGGCAAGGTTGTGTTCTACGACGGAGAGGCCGAGATAGCAGATGGGGTGACCGTACACTGTATCGGCGGGCATTCGCGGGGGTTGCAATGTGTTCGTGTAAGAACAGCAGCCGGGTGGATGGTTCTGGCCTCGGATGCCTCGCATTACTACGAGAATTTCATGGCGCGAAAAGCTTTTCCCATCGTTGTCGATTTGCAGGACATGATGGATGGTTTCAAGACCCTAGAGAGGTTGGCCTCACATCCTCGACTTATCGTGCCCGGCCATGATCCACTTGTGCGCGAGATTTTTCCCGTCGGAGCAGCACCGCACATCCATAGGCTGGATCCAGGGCCGACGAAGGACATTAAGATATGCTAATCGGCGTCATAGCGGACGATTTCACTGGTGCGAGCGACATTGCGAACACCTTGGCAAAGGGCGTCGAGCCGGAAGGTGGGTTAAGAACCGCGCAGTTTCCAGGTATTCCGGATACCCCGGCCGACAAAGAGATCGAAGCGGGTGTCGTCTCACTCAAGAGCCGCACTGCACCTGTCGAAGAAGCTGTTGCGGACGGCCTGCGAGCCCTGCGATGGCTTAAAGATCAAGGATGCCGCCAGTTCATCTTCAAGTATTGCTCGACCTTTGATTCCACTAGGCGGGGAAATATCGGCCCGGTTGCGGAAGCGTTGGCCAACGAACTGGGCGCGCAAAAGGTGGTTTTCTGTCCAGCATTTCCGACAACGGGGCGCACCATCTATCACGGCCATCTATTTGTGCTTGGCAAGCTGTTGAACGAGTCCGGGATGGAAAATCACCCTCTTACTCCGATGACGGATGCGGACATCAGGCGGTGGTTGCAGTATCAGACCCAAGAAGCGGTTGGGTTGGTTTCAATTGACGCCGTGACGCAAGGACCAGAGGCGATTGCTACTGCTTTGCGGAACGTCGACGAACGCTTTGTGATCGGTGATGCGATTTCGGACGAGAATTTGCTGGCCTGGGGCGAGGCTCTGAAGGATGCCCAGCTCATTACTGGGGGATCTGGGATAGCGCTGGGGCTACCCAAGAACTTCGTCAGAAAAGCTTCGTCCAAAAGAGGTGGCAGTGTATTCACAGGTATCGCTGGGCCCGCCGCTATCCTTGCAGGGTCTTGCTCAGGTGCGACCCGTGGTCAGATCGATGTTCATGCGAAATCCCATCCGACATTCGCCATTGACGTTCCGGGTGTTATGTCCGGGGATGTGACTATGCAAACGCTTCTGGATTTCTTTGAAACGCATCCGGGTCAGGCACCGCTCGCCTATTCATCGGGAAGCCCGGATGATGTGCGCGCGGTACAAGGTCAATTTGGCCAAGAAGCCGTGGCGGAAAAGCTGGACAATCTCTTTGCAGATACCGCGCGCGAGCTTGTTCAGAAGAGCTACAAGCGATTGGTGGTTGCCGGAGGGGAGACGTCGGGAGCTGTCGCCAAGGCTGTCTCTGAGGCACTGGGGTCACCGGCCATGTCAATTGGGCCAGAGATTGACCCGGGCGTGCCAGTCCTAAGCGTTGGAAAAACTGAACCCATTGCGTTGGCTTTAAAGTCTGGGAACTTTGGCGCTCCGGACTTTTTCCCGAAGGCCCTCAGAATGATGGAGGCCGGCAAATGAGTTCTAAAGAACAGGCGCTGCGAAAGCAGATGTCGGACCTGTGTGCATCGCTGTTTGCGCGCGGATTTTCCGTCGGCACTGCTGGCAACGTCTCTGCACGTCTGCACGACGGCATCCTCATGACACCAACCAATTCCACCTTGGGCGATATCGACCCCGAGCGCATCGCTAAGATTGATTTGGATGGCAACCACGTCTCCGGCGACAAGCCGACCAAGGAGGTCTTTCTGCACCAAGCCTTCTATGAGACGAGGCCACAAGCTGGTGCAGTGGTGCATCTGCATTCGACCTGGGCCACTGCACTGTCTTGTCTGGAAGACACCGATCCTGACGACTGTATTCCACCGCTTACGCCATATGTGGTTATGCGTGTCGGCACAGTCAAACTGGTTCCATACGTCAAGCCGGGCGACCCGACGTCCGGTGATTTGATCCGCGATCTGGATGGCAAATATAGTGCGGTTCTGTTGGCCAATCACGGTCCCGTCGTATCGGGAGAGGATCTGTTTTCAACGGTCTCTGCAGCAGAAGAGTTAGAAGAAACAGCCAAGCTGCTCGTGACACTGCGCGGCCTGCCAACCCGCCTACTGGATGCAGAACAAGTCGCAGAACTCAAAGAGACTTTCGGAAGGATTTGATCTGGCACCAAAATGGTGCGTGTGCAAACTATCGGGCAAATCGTGCAAAGTTATCCGGTGACTTACCTCAGCAGATCTCAAGCGATACAACCCAGCAAACGATTGGCGGAGAACGAGTTTTTTATAAGGCCACGTTCACCACTATAGACGGTACTGATAACTATGTCCTCTACCCTTTAGAGGTATCGACGACAGCGGGTGACTATTATGGCGGGGCAAGTAGCTGGTTCTTTTCGACGACCGGGCCTTGCTAGAAGGCGTTCCGCTTGCATTAGCCAGCATAAGCACAAACAATCCGAACAAGATGAATTACGTATGCTTTGTCGATGGAACAGCAATCGAAACAGCCACAAGTAGCGTAATTGTTGAAGGCCTCTCAGGCGGTGATGAGATGATCCAGGCGGATGGGAGACCAGTTAAGATTTGATGGGTTGGCGCTAATGATGTGAGCCTTGCAGAATGCCTTGCAAATCAGAAGCTTTGGCCTGTGAAAGATTGATATGACTGCGCTTGGACGCGGAATCCCGAATTGTGATCTCTTTGTCTCGCAACAACACTAAGTTTCTAGCGGCCAAAACGGACTTTCGCCGCGGTAGAACGAATGTCGGTTTTTGGATTTCAGAAACTTAATGAGCGCTGATCTCCCCCGGTATTTTCCCCTTGTTTATGCTGTGTTTGCCTTAGTAATTGGACTTTTTTGAACCAGTGATAAGTTCATTATTGACAATTTTGGACGCCATTTTACAGAATCGGCCATGATCCATCCAATTGATCGCAAGTTAGATATCGTTGTCCTGGTGAGTCCGCATTTCAATGTTTCGGCGACTACGTCTTTCGTGGATCCTTTCAGAATAGCCAATTACCTGACAGGTTCGGCTCGATTTTCTTGGACCTATGTCTCGGACCTCGGTGGACCAGTTGAGTCTAGCAGCGGCCTTGTCGTTGACACTGCCCCATTGGCGGCCGTGACGGGGCGCAAGCCCTGGTTGGTTCTGGTGAGTACAAGTTGGTCACCTGAACGTCACGGAACATCTCAGTTTAAGGTGGCCCTTCAGAAGTGGGAGGCGTGCGGAGCAATCGTTGGCGGCTTGGATACTGGTGCGATTGTTCTTGCGGCTGCTGGACTGCTTAAAGGCAAGACAGCGACGGTTCACTATGAGCACATCGATGCCTTTGCTGAAATGGCCCATGATACCACAGTGTCAGAGAACATGATTGTTATGGATGGAAAGATGTTCACTTGTTGCGGGGGTTCCGCAGCGACTGATCTGGGTTTGCGGTTTGTGCACTCTGTCGATGGTGAGAGTATCGCCAATGCATCTGCGCGATATCTTTTTCATCACAATGTACGCGGTGAGGGCCAATCACAGAACCCCAAAGACGTGGAGCCACTGGGGTATGTCACCTCTGGGGTGGTAAGGGACGCGATCGACTTGATGGAGGCACATTTGGAAGCCACTTTGTCGATCCCTGAAATATCAGCGAGGTTGAAGATTTCGCAACGACAACTTAGCAGATTGTTTCGGCAATATGTCCAGAAGTCGCCGATCGAGTACTACCGTGACATACGCCTTGATCGCGCGCGTGGACTAGTAACCCAAACAGAGCTGAAATTCAGCGAGATTGCAGAAGCATCAGGATTTAACGGGCAAGTTCATTTCAGCCGGGCATATCGAAGCCGTTTTGGCCTCACACCAACTGCAGACCGTATTGAAGGCCGTACTCCATTCGAGTTCCGCGCGTGGCCAATGTTCAAGCCTGATAATAAGTCCGAAGTTGTTGGGTAGCTTTTTGCATCGCCGTAAGCATCTTGTCGCGTTGCGCTGATAACTCTTCGGTACTTTGCCCTTGAGTTTGATCGTTAATGCCATCGACCAGTTTATTGATGACATCCTCATCAAGACGAGGGTTGCCCAGGTCGTCCCACCAGCCATTGAATGTATCCTTGAAATGGTCACAGAAGGCCCGCAGACCGCCGTCGCCTGCACCCAGGTGGAAAAGCGTCGTCGGACCCATCGCGGCCCACCGCAATCCCGGGCCGGCCCACATCGCTTTGTCGATGTCTTCGACGCTCGCAACGCCTTCAATCGCCATATGGACGGCCTCGCGCCATACTGCAGCTTGTAAGCGGTTTGCGACGTGTCCGGGCATGCCCTTCTTGATCCGGATCGTGACTTTACCCAGATCTTCGTAGAACGTCTCTGTTCGGTTCAGAACATCTGAACCGGTTGCGTCGTTCGCCGTCAACTCGACCAGCGGAATGAGATGTGGCGGGTTGAACGGATGACCTAAGATGAGCTTACTCGGATCGCGCCATCCCTGTTGGAGAGCCTCGAGTGTTAAGCCGGATGTTGAGCTTGAAACTATTGCATCAGCACCCAACTCTGGCTCAACTTCCGCATAGGTGGAATGTTTGATCGGCAACCGCTCGGGCACATTCTCCTGAATGAACTGCGCGTTTCGCACGGCCTCAGCTGCGGTCGGTGCAAAGGTGATCGCATCTCGGGTGGCGTGGCCAACTTGGCCCAATTCTTCCAACGCAGGCCACGCCTTTTCAATGTATTTACGGACGGATGCCTCAGCGTTCGGATCGGGATCAAATACAGTCACACTGCGACCCGACGCGAGGAACAGCGCTGCCCAGCTTGCCCCGATGACACCGGCTCCGAGAATGGCGGTTCTTTCGATTTCCGACATCAGAACAGTCCCGGATTCAGGGGGGATGCCGCAGTCATACCACCGTCCACAGTGAACAGTTGGCCAGTCGCAAAAGACGACTCGTCAGAAGCTAGCCAAACAGCCATCGCAGCAATGTCTGCGGGCTTACCAAAGCGTTTGACCGCATGGCGTGCCAGCGCGTCTGATCTAGCCTTTTCCGGGTCATGGGCGAGTTCGAATGCTGCGTCCAGCATGCCCGTCTCAATCCATCCCGGGCAGATTGCATTGCAGCGCACCGCAGGTCCATGGTCCACTGCGATAGAGCGTGTAAGCCCATGCACAAACGCTTTTGAAGCATTGTAGAGCGCCATCGACGGGTCAGCGGCATTGCCCGAGATCGAACCAATGTTGATGATCGAACCACCCTGAGACATTTTCGGAACAAAGGCGCGGCAACAGTTAAAAACGCCTCGTGCGTTTACTCCCATCACCAAATCCCAATCCGCGTCTGAGCTTTCGGTCACTGTTTTTTCGACCTGAACGCCGGCGTTGTTTACCAGGATATCTACCAGGCCGATTGTTCGGGCAGTACGTGCAACCGCTTCGGGATTGGATACATCCAGCGTATACCATGCTACGTGAACCGGTAGATCATCTGGCTTAGGGCCGCGCCCGCAGGTGGCGACAGCCGCACCTTCGGCTGCGAAGGCCTCAACGATGCCGCGACCAATGCCCTGTTTGCCGCCGGTAACAAAGGCGCGTTTCCCAGCTAACCGCATCAGTGTGCCACCATAACGTGACGGACTGCGGTGTAAGCATCCAGCGCATAGACCGACATATCGCTGCCCGTGCCTGAGCCCTTCATCGCGGCCCAAGGCATCTCGGGGGTCGCAACCCCATGCGTGTTTACCCAGGTGAATCCATAGCGCAACTTGGACGTCATTTGCATTGCTCTCCCAACATCTCGTGTCCAGACCGATGAGGCCAAACCGTAAGCTCCGGTGTTGGCGATCCTCAACGCATCTTCTGCCGCAGAAAACCGAGAGACAGTTACAACGGGTCCAAAAACCTCATTGCAGGCAATCTCTGCAGTGTTGTCAACATTGGCGATGACTGTTGGCTGGTAGAAAAAGCCGTCTTCTTCGCCAGAGGCCCCACCGGAAACGATTTCAGAGCTGCTGCGCGCGCGATCCACAAAACCCGCTACACGATCCCGCTGTGTCGCAGAGACAAGCGGGCCCATTTCCGTTCCTTGAGCTTTCGGTGCACCGATCTGGATCTGGCCAACCTGATCGGCAATCGCGGCCACAAGTTTGTCGTAAACTCTGTCTGCAACCATCACGCGGCAAGGCTGTGCGCAGTCCTGACCGGCATTGAAGTAGCTGCCATATCGGATCGTCTCGGCCACAGCATCGAGATCAGCATCATCAAAGACAATGACTGGCGCCTTGCCGCCCAATTCCAGATGAACGTGTTTAATTTTCTGGGAAGCAGCCCGCATTGCAGCCATGCCTGTCGCCGGAGAACCCGTAACACTGATCCCTTCCATCTGTGGGCTGTTCATCAGGGCATTCCCCACGCCGGGCCCGCGACCATGGATCACATTTAGCACGCCTTTTGGCAGAACATCTTGTAACAGTTCTGCAAGTCGCAGAGTAGATAGCGGCGTGATCTCGGACGGTTTCAACACCACCGAACATCCTGCCGCAATTGGTGCAGCAATCTTCCAGGACGCCATCATCAGCGGGTAGTTCCAAGGGGCGATGGCGGCGACAGGGCCAATGGGGTCGCGCCGGATCATCGACGTATGACCCGCGACATACTCTCCAGAGGCAGACCCCATCATGGTGCGCGCAGCCCCGGCGAAAAAGCGAAAGACATCAATCGTCAGCGGCATTTCATCATCATGAGCCGATGGCCAGGGTTTTCCCACATCTAGGCTCTCAAGTTCTGCCAACTCCTGGCTGTTCGCCTCGATAACATCAGCTATCTGAAGCAAGATTGCAGCGCGTTCTGCAGGGGTCGTAGCCGAAAAGGTCTCAAATGCCTCTGCTGAGCCGCGCACCGCCGCCTCGATCTGTGCATCGCAGGCTTCTATTGCGGTACCAATAACCTCTCCTGTTGCAGGGTTCAGGATGTTCAAGGCGTCGCCGGTGCCTTCAACCATTTCGCCGTTGATCAACATGTTCGTCTGCATATGCGTCTCCTCAGAAGCCAACCTGATCGCCGCCTTTTAGTGCGAGCCGCATGCGCGCTTCTGCTGGCGTCGCGACCGTAAGGCCAAGGATTTCAACGATTGATCGGATGCGCGTGACCTGTTCCGCGTTAGATTTTGCCAACTCACCCTTGCCGATGAACAGGCTGTCTTCGAGACCGACACGCAGGTTACCGCCCCGCATCGCGCTTTGGGTCGCAAATGGCATTTGGTGACGACCAGCGGCAAGGACCGACCATTCGTAATTCTCTGCTCCGAACAGCTTATCGGCTGTGTTGTGCATGTGTGTCAGATGGTCGGCATCTGCGCCAACGCCACCCAAGATGCCAAATACCATCTGAATGAAAAATGGCGGTTTGATCAGGCCCTGATCCACGAACCATTTGACGTTGTAGAGATGTCCAAGATCATAGCATTCGAATTCGAACTTGGTGCCGTGATCTCCACCAAGTTTTTCGATGGCGTAACGAATTGTTTTGAAAGTGTTGGGAAAGATAAAGTCTTCCGTCATCTCCAAAAATGGCCGTTCCCAGTCGTGCTGAAACTCGGTGTATTTCTGCAGCATCGGAAAGATACCAAAGTTCATGGATCCCATGTTGAGCGATGCCATCTCTGGGCTGGTAGATGTCGCCGCCAGCAGCCGCTCATCCATCGACATCCCCAAGCCGCCGCCGGTCGAGACATTCATCACAACATCGGTGGACTGCTTGATTACGGGTAGAAACTGCTTGAACAGCTCAGGTCGGGGATCGGGTTTTCCTGTCTCCGGGTGCCGTGCGTGCAGGTGAATGATTGATGCCCCTGCCTGGGCCGCCTCAATACTGGCCGTCGCAATCTCGGCCGGTGTAATCGGCAGATGCGGAGACATTGACGGCGTATGGATGCCTCCGGTCGGCGCGCAAGTGATAATGACGGGCTTGGGCATCAGAGCTTCATCTGCTGCACTTGTGCAGACAGCCCCCCGTCCAGAACCCACAACTGGCCAGAGGCATAGCGCGCCTCGTCCGAGGCAAGCCAGTTGACCAAATTTGCAATATCCTCGGGCGTCCCGTAGGTCCGCATTGGATGAACATCGCGCACGGCCTTTTGCAGCGTTTCAATGTTGCCACCTCCTCCGCCGGATCCATCGCCGTTGAAGAAGCTCTGCAGCATTGGAGTGTCGATATAGCCAGGGCAGATGGCATTCACCCGGATACCTTCTGGGCCATGATCGCAAGCCATTGCGCGGGTCAAAGCGTGAACTGCACCCTTGGTCGCGCAATAGGCCGCAAGCCCTGGATCTGCGATGAACCCGTCGTAGGAGCCAAAATTGATAAGGCTTGCGCTATTCCCTGTCTTCGCCGCTTCGCGCATCAATGGGATGGCGTATTTCGAGGTCAGGAACGTGCCCGTGGAATTAACCGCAAAGCTTTGATTCCATTCCTCCAACGTGGTCTCTTCAACCGTTTTTTCGATCTCAATCCCCGCCGCGTTCACTAGGATGTCCAACTTTCCGTGTGCGGCGCGCACATGATCCATCGCCGCAACCGAGTCTGCTTCTTGAGTCACATCCAGCTTAACAAAATGACTGCCGTCGTCGTCGTGTTGATCTAACGACCCTTCCGGTGTGAGGTCAGCGGCAAATACCGTTGCGCCTTCTCTTAGAAACCGAGCGACAATCGCGCGCCCGATTCCACCGCGGGCACCAGTCACGAGAGCAACTTTTCCGTTCAGCATCATTGGTTTCAATCCTTCAATGGCGGATAGCGGTAGCGGCGTGCAGCCACTGTCCAATCCATATTGTTGCGTACATACTGCTGGCTTGCATCGGACGGCGGGTTGTAGTCCCAAGGCTCGCTGGCACCGGCCTCCATCGCGGCATGTAATGCACGGCGCGATTTTTGTGTGGCGATTATCTTCTTTCGCAAAGCACTGCCGTCCCAACGCTCGACGACTTCAGCTGCAAAACGAGTTTTCGCGTCGGAGTAGCTTGGGTCCGAAGCTAAATTCTTCGTTTCCATCGGGTCAGCACTCAGGTCATAGAGCTGCGGTGGGTCGCTATCACAATGAATATATTTCAAGGGCCCGCGCCGGATCATGATCACAGGATAGCCCGTCATCTCGGCACAATATTCTCCGATCGCCTCATCAACTGGATCTTCTTCACCCCGAGCCAGAGGCATAAGGCTACGACCGTCGATCGGCTCTCCGATCATCGTCTCATCACCGCCACCGATGTCGATAAATGTCGGCAATAGATCAACCAGTGACACTGCATTTTGAGCGGCCCCAACAGCGATGCCTGGTCCGGCCATGACCAATGGAATTCGTGCTGAGTGCTCGAAGAAGTTCATTTTGTACCACAGCCCACGTTCACCCAGCATGTCGCCATGGTCGGCTGTGACAATCACAATGGTGCTGTCCAACTCGCCTGTTTCTTCGAGGGTTTGAACCAGCTCTCCGATTTTGCTGTCGAAGTAACTGACGTTTGCCAGGTAGGCATGGCGCGCGCGCAGGACTTCTTCCTCGGTCAGTGGCACATAAGACGCTTCGATCCCATCCAATAAACGTCGTGAAAAGGGGTCTTGATCCTCCAACGCGGGCACAAACGCGGGCAAGTCAATTTCATCATCCGTATACAGGTTCCACCATTCTGGTCGGGCTACATATGGATCGTGCGGGTGAATGAAGCTTGCAACCATCGCAAAAGGCGCGTCATTGCCAAGCGCTTTGTCTCGGGCCGCATCGAACAGCCAGCGTTTGGCAGCAAAACCGACCTCGTCGTCATAGTCGATCTGGAAAGTCGCGTGGGCAACGCCGCTTTCTTTGACCGTTTGCATATTGTGATACCACTTGTCGATCCGCTCGTCCGGGGCCTCCCAATCCGGGGTCCACGCAAAATCAGCAGGATAGATGTCGGTTGTCACACGATCCTCAAACCCATGCATCTGATCCGGTCCGACAAAATGCATCTTGCCTGCCAAACAAGTACGATAGCCCAGCGATTTCAGATAATGCGCAAATGTCGGCACCGAAGCCTTGAACTCGGATGCATTGTCGTAAGCTGCGATGCGACTGATGTGCTGACCCGACATAAAGGAAAACCGTGAAGGCGCACAGAGAGGGGAATTGCAGTAAGCTGCATCGAAGCGCATGCCGCGCGCGGCCAACGCGTCAAGATGTGGCGTCTTGGCGACCTTATGCCCGTACGCCCCTGTGAAATGCGGAGCCAATTGGTCCGCCATGACCACAAGGATGTTTGGCCGCGTCACGTGGCACCTTTTGCGTAAGCGTCCAAGACTAAGCCATGGAAGTGATGAACGGCGTGCTCGGACTTGCCAGACCCATCCGGGTCATTGACGATCCGACCTTGGGTGAACGCAGGCGTTTTCATCCCGCGCTGTACGCTTTCGACGAGGCTGATATCTTCGACCTGAAGTACCTCGTCCAGATAGCGAATTGCATCCAGCTCCATCGCGTCAGGTTCCGGCGTCTCAAGGAAGAAGTCGTAAGTTTCAAGCGTCCGATCTGGCCCAACAGGGATAATGTTCAACACGATCATGCTGGACCGTCCCGGATATCGCATCAGGCAAGTGGTAGGATAGAGCCACCAAACCGCGTGGGTTTTTACCGTGGCGTTCGAGACGTCATAGGCGGTATTTGGACTGTTGCCTGCGTCAGCCATATGGCTGGAGTAGATGCCGTAGGTTGTAACCTTGTAGGTATCCATATCCACGAGGTCACAAAAATCCTTATGGGCCGTAGGGCAATGATAGCACTCAAGGAAATTGTCCACGACGTTCTTCCAATTTGACTTGATGTCGTAGGTCAGACGGTGGCCAAAAGTGAGTTGATCCACATCCGGTGCCCAATGGCGCACCTCGGTTTCCAGGTTTCCGGATTGCTCCGACAATGAAGTCGCTGTCGGATCCAAATTGACAAAAACAAAGCCGCAAAACTCTTCGACCTGCACTTCGTCGAGGCAAATCTCATCCTTGTTGAAGTCTTCGAGGTTTTCAGTATGTGGCGCACGCGCCAATTGCCCGTCAAGCTTATAGACCCAGGCATGATAGGGGCACATAATCCGTGTGGTATTGCCTTCGCCTGATAGCAGTTCATGGGCACGGTGTTTGCATACGTTGTAAAAGGCGCGAAGCTTACCCTCTTTGTCGCGCACAACCGCAATAGGTTGACCGGCAACTTCCACCGTTACAAAGGACCCCGGCTCTCGTGTTTTCTCGACATGACACACCCATTGCCAAGTTTTGGAGAGGATGGAGCGAAGGTCTGCGTCAAACCACTTGCGCTCGGTGTAGGCAGCAGCCTGCAATGAGCTGGAGCGCGATGGGTCAGCATGATAGCCAAAGAAAATTGCACCTGAATCAGTCATGATAGCGTCTCCGATGTTAGGTTAAATCTATTGCACGTGGGATTCGAAGCTATGTTTAATCAGCCGCTAGTTTGATTATTTTCGCTAAGCATTTGGCTTTCGGGGACACCGTATTAAGCCATCAAGCACTGCGTTTAGCTGATAAGCGAATGCTGGGCCCTTGACTGCATCTGTTATGCGGTCATTCGTGCACACTGCAGGAATCGGCAAAATGGGCTCAAACCGAACATTCTCTGCACTGCGGTTGTGGGAATCTGGCGGAGTGTCTGGATTGCTGGACAAAGTCGCCTTTTGTTGACGCCGCTTTTGCTCACGCAGCATTTCCTCGCATCTGCGGCAGCGACCTCTCGTTGGTGCAGCAAATTTCACGAGACCGGACATTGAAGCCCATTTGGTTAGTCGGCTTTCAATCCGACCTTTCGCCGCGACCAACCTCAATCACCAAGGGGCGGACGAAGCCAACATTCATTCGTTGAACGTTTTCGACGGGTCGTCCAGTGTAAAAGGGCGTGAATCGCACATAGCTGTACGTGGAGTAGTATTGACCCTTTGGAAAAGGCTTAGAGAACGTTCAAGCGACCGGAATTCGCTGGGCCTGATCACAGGAGCAGGGAAGCATTTATACGCAGCTTTTGTCAGGACTACAAAGCCTGGAATGATCATTGCATGGCGACAAGCACCGCAACCGAGTGTCTCAAACGTCCAGAAATGATATCAGAGTTATCGAAGGCTTACTCTGATTTCGTTGGCAAATACGCCACTCCCGACATCGAGCTACAATAGATATCTTTCGGAACGGATGCATCCTTCGACCCAAGCAGGCTGACGTGCGGAACTGCGGGAATAGAAGGCTCTCGTCTGAAGCAACCGTTTTTAATCAAAAGCGTGCACGGGGATTGGTCTGATGAGTACATAGCACATAACAAGGAAAGCGTGGACGGCTCGTTTCGGCTCGAACAGATTTACTTTATCGATCCATTTCCTGAGGATAATAAGGAGAACGAAGCCGCTTTTGTTCCTATTTTGTGAACGTCAAAGTTGGGCTTTCCTGGCACCTTCGTCGCAAGATCCATGAACGATCGCTCCAGGATGGAGCTCCCTTTGCTGTGAGTCGTATGAATGGGCAAGATGCGGACTTTATTGCCATTGGATCAAAGTCGGCTATGCGGACAAAGCAGACATTGGAAGATTGCTCTCGCGACCCACAAGTCAACTATTGTCGGAGTTCATCTTGCGATAGTCAGAGGGCGTCAGTCCCGTCACCTTCCTAAATGCGCGGCTGAAATTATTTGCGGTTTCATATCCTAGCATGGAGGAGATACTGGAGACTGTCTCGCGCGTATCTGTGAGGAGTTCCTCGGCCCTTGCTACCCTGACATCGTTAACGATTTCGCGAAAACGAACCCCTTCGGTTGCTAACTTCCGTTGTAGTGTGCGAACGCCAAGATCGAGCGAACGCGCGGTGGCATCAATCGACATTTCCTCCCGATGAAGTTGTTGCCAAACCACTTCCTCGACTTGTCCTCTAAGTGTTTGAGGTGGGCCGCCCAATCGTTCGCGAGAAATATCTCCGACGGTTGTCGAGCCGCCGGTAAGTTTTTTGGGCGTGGTTTCGGCTCGCAAAGCCGATGCATCAAAATCAACCCCAAGCCGGGAGGCGTTCCAGATTACAGGACAAGCGTAGGTGTCTTCTGCCTCGACAAATCCAGGAACCTTCGGGAAGTCCAAGAGCACGGCAGATGGCTTCCAGTCGCTTCCTAAATACGCGCGGAATATGCTCAAAAAAACCCCAACGGCCGAGAAGCCGATGTCCGGATACGCGAAATGCGAGCGAAGTCCAAAACGATAACAGTAGCGCGCGCTTGTGCCCGAAGTTTCAAGCCACGCGCGATCCGTAGACGAATGAAATGGCATGACGGCAGAAGCTCGTATTAGCGCTGCCCCCAGCGTTGGAGCAGAAAGAACGTAACTCCCCCAGGCGCCGTAGTCAGCGACAGTGAGATACGGTGACCACAACAATCCGATGTTTTGTTGTCCCGTGGATCGTGCGGCTTCGTGCACAAAGGTCGCCAAGGCATGCTCCGAGATGTAACCGCCTCTTTCCTCAATGAAGTGAACAGGAAGATCGGCAGAGTCAAAAGCACGCAACAAGCGTCTTTCCCCAGCGGCCTCAAGCACAAACTGGGGCATCGCGCCCAAGGCCTTAGCCGAAATCATCGGTGGTAGGTTCAATCCGTCAACCCGCTTGTTCGCCCGCGTGTCGTGAAATGATACGCATCGGCTGAACGGATGTGCAAGCTTTCCCTAAACAGCAGGGAGCATTGCAATATGAAAATACTTCGGCCATTACACGGCGGTTTTTCGATGCATTTTTTGGGAATGGTGCTCGGCGCAGGTATTTCTGCTTCACCAGTTTTCTCCCAGTCCTTCAACGACACGGGCGACATCCTTGCACGATCAGCCGAGGTCGAGGACATCGAGTACAAGATTATGGTGCAGCGTGCCACCCAGACGGCCATCTGGGGAATGCCTGCCGCCGGTATGATCGATTTCCTCAAGGGCATTCGCCGCGACCTCGGTGGCGACTACAATGACATCATTTATCTCAACAAGCCGTTCGACTCCAAACATGGGTTTCTTACGGCCAACGATGTTACGGCCTATGCTTGGGCTTCAATGACCTCCGAACCCGGTCCCCTTGTCATTGAAGTGCCCGCTGCCACCGACAAGGTGAACTACTTCGGTACAATCGTGAATGCTTGGGATGTTCCTATTGTGGACGTAGGTCCCGATGGTTTCGATGAAGGTGCCGGCGGCAAGTACCTCATGCTACCCCCAGGCTACGAAGGGGAAATGTCGCTGGAGGAATTAACTGAAGCGGGATACCTTCCCTTTGAAACAGATACCTACGAATATGGTTTTTCGTTCCGGCCAAAACTGACGAATGGCGGAACGGACACCGATGCGGCCGAGTACGCTCAGACGATCAAAGTGTACTACCTGTCTGAGGCTGACAATCCACCACCCAACAACTATCTCGAAGCGTCAGAAGTGCCGTACGACTCGCTTCCATACTACAACGAGACCTTCTTTCAGGACTTGAATGATTACGTTCAAAACAACCCCGTCAGACAACAAGACAAGGTCATGGTAAATTTCCTGAAGGATCTCGGGATCGAAAAGGGAAAACCTTTCGAACCATCGGAAATTCAGTTGAAAGCAATGAATGAGGGTTTGTTGTTGGCGTATGCCTCTATGCAGAACTACTTTGTTACGCCCGGCAAAGCCATGATACCGCTCTGGGTCGACGATAGCGGCGAGATGAAAAGCCAGTGGCTGATATGGGACTTTGCCGAAGGTCAACCCGAGGCAGGCTTCCCGTATGAGACTGAGACAGAGGTACTTGTGGATGCGCGTGCGGGCGGCAGCTACTTCTGGATCACGTACCTGCCGAAACAACTCGGTGGCGGTACCTTTTATCTGACGGGCCTTCGCGACAGCGACGGCGACATGTACGACCACAATCAGACTTACAGACTTAACGTGCCAGCAGACACACCTGCCGACGATTTCTGGTCCGTGATTGTTTATTCGATGGAGACCAAGAGCTTCATCCGGAACGTTGATCCAGTGGGTCTGTCCGAGCGCGACACAGACTCTATGCAAGCCGATGAAGACGGTTCTTACGACATCTTTTTTGGACCGGAGGCACCGGAAGGCAAGGAAAGCAACTGGATACCAACCACAGAGCCGTACTTCCTTTTGTTCCGTCTATATGGGCCGCAAGACGGATGGTTGGAAAGTGGCTGGATGCTGGGCGATCTAGAAAAAGTAAACTGATCAAAACAAACAAAAATTCCCAATGGAGTGAACAATGAAAACAAAGTCGTTAGCCGTGCTGACCGCCCTGGTACTCGCATCGCAATCTCCAGCCCAAGAGTACAAGGCTGAAGTTCCGGATAGCATAATCGTACCGGATCAGGTGGAGACACGATTTGGAACGTTGGAATATTTTGACGGCTTGCCGACGCCGGATACAGCTAAGCTGTCGTATAACGCATTAAATTTCATGCGTGGCATGCAGGTATTCATGGATGGAATGCCTGCAGCCTCAACATATGCAATGTGTCACGGGCTCGAAGAGGGCGCTGGCGTTGATCCGATGAAGATCGGGATCTTTGAAGACCTGTATAACGCCCGTTCGCTTCTTCTCACGCCGAACACCACGACAATCTACATTCTTAACTGTACGGACCTGTCCGAAGGGCCAGTGGTTTACGACGTGCCGCCGGGCATGCTGGGGTTCGTGAACGATGCCTATATGCGTTATGTCACTGACATCGGGAACGCTGGGCCTGACGCTGGCGAGGGTGGGAAGTTCTTGATCGTTCCGCCCGACTATGAAGGTGAGTTGCCGGACGACGGTTACTATATTGTGAAGCCGCCAAGCTATCGGAACTGGTTTCTGTTGCGTGCGTTTTATGGGGAAGACGGCGTTGGAGCCGCAGTGGATCGTGTGAAGGAAACTCTTCGTGTTTACCGGTGGGAAGACCGCGACGCGCCGCCCGATCAGGAATTTGTGAACCTGACTGATCTTCAGTTCAACACGATACACGCCAATGACTTTTCCTTCTTTGAAGAGATGAAGGCCGTTGTAGACAACGAAGCGGAAGGAGCACTTCCCGATGAATTGATGGGAGCAATGTTCTCGCTGGGTATCCGAAAAGGTGAACCATTTGAACCCGATGACGAACTGAGGCTGCTGCTCACAGAGGCAGTCGCATTGGGCACGGCGGCGGCTAAGTCGTTGAATTTTGCTCCTCGCTCGCGTGCGCCATTCTACTATGACGAAGGGTATTGGAAGACGGCGTTCGTCGGTGGCAATCATGAGTTCCAGGCGGGGGACGTGAAAATCCTCGATGCGCGGACCCTGTTCCACTACTACGCGACTGGCATTACGCCTGCCATGGTTGCACAAAAGGTTGGTGTCGGGTCGCAATATGCGCTGGCAAACCGGGACAGTGACGGGAACTACTTCGATGGGAGCAACACCTATTCCGTCACCATCCCGCCAAATCCGCCCGCGCAGGATTACTGGTCTTTCGTCGTTTACGACACCCAAACCCGTTCACTGCTCGAAACTGATCAGAAACTCGCAGGGGTCGACAGCAACCAAGCTACATTGGAAGCGAATGAAGACGGAAGTTACACTGTCTGGTTCGCGCCTGAAGCGCCTGAAGGCAAAGAGGGCAACTGGATACAGACGATGCCGGGCAAATCTTGGTCGACCGTACTGCGATTGTATGGCCCTCTCGAGCCTTGGTTCGACGGATCGTGGCGCCCGGGCGAGATCGAACTTATGGAGTGATAGACTGTCAATTTAGCGCCCTAACAGTTCGCTATCGAGAACGAGATGTCGTGCCATGTGAGTGCGCATCCCGAACAACGCGACAACAACCAGGGGAGGGCGGCAACTACCTCGTAGTGCCGCCCTTCTGTTTGTCTGCTATCGCGCTAAATTGTAGCGTGTCATCGACATTGTGGTTGCATCGATCATGCTCATGAATCGTTCAGCAGCGGGTGCTGATGCAAAGCTATCCATGGACGCTTGGGCGTCTTCGGCACTTTCCCAGTTAACTACCACTGCCCATTTGCCATCTGTGAATGCAGCTTGGCGCGAGACAAAGCCTGGTTGTTTGCTGACATGCTCATCTTCGATGACTTTATCAACAGGTTCGAACTCTTGCGGTGTAACGCCTTCAGCAAGGTCCATCGTCACAATTTCAATGACGCCGACGTCTTGTGCCATTGCGTTACCTCCTACGAGCATTATCAGGGTGATCAAGAACGCTTTCATGATGGCACCCGATCAAAACTTTCCATTGTCGTGGGCCATCTCGGACGGGATGTCCGCGATTACGTCCCAATGCTCAACGATCTTGCCGTCTTCGACGCGGAACAGGTCATAGAAGGCAGTCGGCTTGTCGGCAAACGTGCCCTCGGAGGCGGTGAAGACAAAGTTGCCCTCGGCCACAACAATGTGGACGTCCGTGTAGATCATCTGGATGCCTTGCTCGGCCATGCCTGCAAGAGCCGCACCCAAACCGTCCAGACCGTCAGCAATGTTGCTGTTGTGCTGTATGTAGGTCTCCGTCGACAGAAATTCGGTTATCCGGTCAACGTCGCCATCCTTCAGGATGGTGTGCACAAAGTCTGTGACCAGCGCCTTGTTCTCAGCGGTCTTATCCAGATCGGTTATCTCAGTTGGACCATCGGTCTGAGTATGACCCGACGGGTTCGGCGGTGTGATTGGTGTCAGGTTGTCCCAGTGTTCTGCAACCTTTCCGTCCTCGACGCGGAAGACATCAAAGCCAACCAAGGTGTCTGCACCAAACGCCTGGGCGTTGTTGTAGGTGGTATGCAGGACGACGATATCGCCCTCCGTGATGACCCGGTGGATGTCCACCTCGATCCCGCTTTCCTTAAGACCGGGGATAAACCCCAGGATTGGAGCGGCACCTGTGGGTACAGCAGGGTTGTGCTGAATGTAGTCATTTGCCAGCAGTTGTTCGGCTGCGGTTGCGTCGAAGTTGACGAAAATGGCGGCTACAGCCTCCAATACGAGCTCTTTAGGTGTCATTGTTGTTGTCCTCTCTTGGTTTGATTTGACGATATTCACGCGGCGCAGGCTTGCGCCGAGTTGATCGTGAATTCAGTGCCCCACGGGTCGACCTTGCGGCCGGGCGTGAGAGTTTTGGGGTCTGCCAACAGCTCAACACTTGTGAGACCAGTGGCCCCAGCAGAGCGCGAGCCTGCTCCCTTGGATTGCCAAGCGTTTGTAGCTAGGTGGTGATGGTAGCCACCGGACCCGAACCAGCGGGCTGAGGGCAGCTCAAAGGTCTGAACCATACTCAGTTCGTCAGTAACGAATTTCGCTGCTTTGCTGACATCACCGACACGTAAATGAACGTGTCCGATGACTGTGCCTTGTGGTGCGCCTTGCCACTGTGTGGCATCTTCTGTGAGTGATTTCAGATCGAGCGGGTGCGTTGTCATGTGGACGGTATCGCCCTCGCGTTTCCACATTTTGCGAGGCAGGTCGCGATAGATTTCGATGCCGTTTCCTTCGGGATCGTTCAGATAAAGCGCCTCGCTGACACCGTGGTGGGATGCCCCGTCCAGGCGAACACCGCGCTCATCCGCGTAGATCAGCCATGCGCCGAGGTCTTGTTTGGAAGGCAACAGAAATGCCGTGTGAAACAGCCCCGCCTCTTTAGGAAAGGGTTTGGCGTTTCGGTCCTGGCGCAGCTCGATCAGCGTTCCAGCCTCGGTGCCGAGGTAGGCGCTTTCACCGTCGCGTTCGATCAGGCCGAGGCCAATCACGTCTTCATAGAAGGTGGCGGTCTTATCCAGATCGCGCACCGTCAGGGCGACCTGACCTATTGAGATGGGGGCGTCTGACGCTGCCATGTTCTTTTCTCCTGCGATTAAGCTTGAGAGGAACTTAGCGATGGTCTTTTCTCCATAAAATGGCGATAAGAGCGAGTGTGTATCGCGCAAATGGAGACAATTCTATGGACCGGATCGACGGGATGCAGAGCTTCGTGGCTGTTGTGGAATCCGGTTCTTTTGCCGCCGCCGGACAACGGCTTGGCATTTCAAACAAGCTGGTCAGCAAGCGTGTCGCACAGCTCGAAAACATGGTTGGGCTGAATCTTCTCCATCGCACCACCAGGTCTATGTCGCTGACCCACGAGGGGGAGCGATATCTAGAAGGAGCGCGACGAGTGCTGGCTGAGATGGAGCAGTTGGAGACTGAGTTTGACGCTTCAGAGGGCTTGAAGGGCATCGTTCGTGTGGCCGCGCCCCTTACCTATGGCGACACGGCGGTGGCTAAAGCAGCAAGCCGCTTCGTAGAGCAACACCCGAACGTCACGGTCGAATTGGACTTGTCGGATCATTATGCCGATCTGGCCAAGGGCGGTTTCGATATCGCAATACGGATCGGCGCGCTCAGTGACTCCAGTTTGGTCGTTCGCAAGCTTGGTGAAACGCATATGAAAGTCGTCGCGACCCCTTCCTACCTTGAAGAACATGGCGCACCTTCACATCCTGCGGAACTCTCGGACCACATTTGCATTCGAGATGCGAACAACCCGGATCCAAACCGCTGGCCCTTCCAGATCGAAGGGCAAACCGTGCAGGTGCCTGTCTCTGGCCCATTTCTCGCAAACAGTCCTCCCGCCTGCCTCGTTCCGACGCGCGCAGGGAGCGGCATCTTCATATGCCCAGATGTGTTTTTGGGGGACGACCTTGAAACCGGACGTCTTGTGCAACTCTTTCCGGAGTTCCATTCCCGCACTTTGCCGATCCAAAGCGTGCAGTTGCCTTCGGCCTTTCGAAAGCCGCGTGTTAAGTCCTTTGTCGAGTTTATGCGTGAAGAGATTCGAGCGTAGGAAGTCCAAAGCAGTCACTCGCGCTATGCGCAGCATTTGGTAGGTATGGGCTCTAAGCGGACTTTCAGCGGTTTCGCCTGAATGGCCGCTTTCCAGCCACCGATTGTACCTACCGGCAGTACCCGGCGCGTCTCAACCGAGATTTGGCCGCGGATGTCTCCAAATGCCTATAGCGCCCACCCGAGTACCTCGCGCAATCCAGAGCATGCCCCGCAGCAATCACTGCAGCACCAATGTCTTGTCCGTCCGCGTAACAAACACCAACCCAGCGATCATATGTGCGCTCGCCATTGAGACTGCACTCGATGTTCTTGCCGCGTAGGAAGTTCACCATCCAGCGTTTGGCATCCTGACCAGAACGAGTGCCAAGCTCCGGCGCATCCACGTCGTTCAAACGGACCGGAGTGCCATCGACGACAATCGTGTCCGCGTCGCGTACTTGGAGGCCACCAGCGGCAGCAGTAGTGGCGAAAAATGCCAAGGCAATGGTTAGCTTCTTGAACAAGGCGAAGTCCTCGGTGTCTCGTGTTAATCGATAATTTGGGTTGCTATGCGGGTATCTACTAGTTCTTCCTCGATAAGCGCATAGATTTCCTCGGGTGGGGTGTTGAGTGAGAACAGCATCAGTGACGGGTCCACACCCAAGTCAATCAGGTGCTGCATCGTCTCTCCTTGCCCCTTCTGGATGCTTTCCACGGCAAAGACGGCCGGAATTAGGCGAGGCTGTTCGTAGTAGTGCTGATGCATACCCACAATGCCGCGAAGAGAGACGATGCGTTCCTCACCGCCTGCAAGGACGTAAGGACATGACGATACGCACATCGAGCCAGCTAGAACAGCGGTAGAAAGCTCAGCGCCTCTCACCTGCTTACCAATGGACAGTGCCTCGGAAACTACTCCGCCCGGGCTGTGGAGAGCCACAAGGTCGGGCTTCTCCTGCATGTCGGACAGGTACGAAGCGAAACGGGCCGAGTCGTCCACCCCTATCTGGCCGCTAAGAAGAAGTATTCTACCCAGTCCTTCGACTTCCTGAACTGAGAAGTCCAATCGGTTCGGAAAAGCCTCTGGCACGGGTACGTCCAGAGGTCCATCCTGCGGCAAAAGCGACGGATCGCTACGATCAGTGCGATACTCTCGACGTTGATCGCCGGGGGATATCGGACCAGTCGGGAGTTGAACACGCTCCTTGAACGGGCTTGGCATTACACCAAGAATGTCCGACGCTATCAGAACGCCTGCAATAGCGAGCTGTAGGATGAGAACGTAGCGTAGCCCTGAACGAGGATCGAGACGGCTTAACAGGCTCATCACGTTTCATCTTTTTGTGGAGTGGCGCGGTTGAGGATAGCTGCGTCTGCCACGCCCATTGTCGCCTCTACGTCCTTCATGGCGTTCATTGCCGCTCTTAGGTCAGAAAGCGTCAGAGTATCCTCGATGCTCATGCCGTCCTTACCACTGCGGATTGCGGCCTGTGTGATAGCCAGCACAAACACCAATACGGCGGGCAACAAGTCGATGGCTATAGCTCCAGCCCAAGAAGGTACGAAGTTGTGGGCGTACTTGATTACTGCATCGGCGCTGGAAATCGGGTTGTAGGCCGTCTCGATAGGCGGCTCCATATCCAATACCTCGTCAGCAGCGTTCTTGAGTGTCTTGCTGCGTTGGTCCAGCGCATTCAAAACTGAGTTAATTGTCGATGATTGCGCATCTCTTACGTCGGAACTGCGTCCATCAAGTTCGGGAAGTACTACCGAGGATGGCAGGTCCTCAGCAGCGCGGGCGACAAGTGGTGCTACGCTGTACTGGTTGAGCCGCGAGATCACTCCTGCCAACTTCACGCTTTCCCCAGAAAACTGAACCGAGCGGCGATCCACTGGACCGGGTGCAACGGTAAGCTCGCGCATTTTCGCAAGGATTTCGTTTCCTTGTTTGAAGGCTTCCTCGATGGGTTCCTGCTGTGCTGCGATCTGCTCTTCAAGGTTTCGTAGCTCTTCAGCCTTTTGGGTAAGCACACGAAATACAGCACCTCTACCGGCGGTACCTGAAAGGTCTCCGGACTGCTCGAGTTCAGCGAGTTCTTCAAAACTTTGGCGGGCGCGTTCCACCTCGCGACCCAACGCTTGGCCACTGAGGGCTATGTCGTGGGCTTGCTCGAGAGCGGCTTGGTAGTCACGGACAGTGTTCTCCAAGTGTTGTTCGACAGCTGCCGAGCCTGCGAGTGCGGCTGCATTCAGCCAGCTAGACATGGCGATAATGGCGACAGAGCCAACAATCGTGGAGATCGTCAAACCAATGAAGCCACTAGCCGTACGCATCGAAGGCAGTAGACGGAGCATGTAGCTCCAAAAGACGAAGATGCCGACAGAGACCGCGATTGAGTACGCAACGGCTGCGAAAAAAGATACCGCACCGTTATCTTCGAGCAATGAGGACACACCGAGATAGGTGTAGATACCAGATGCGATGGCGAGGACACCCAAGGCTGCGGGGGTAAACGTGTCCAACCACGCGAGATGACCTTCTAGTTCCTTTGCGGTCCGAAGTCCCTTTGCTTCCTCAGCCGTCAAGCGATCTTTGTTCTCAGTCATACTTCAACATGCTCCACACTCATCACGCGATAGTTCGTCACTTAATCATTTATTAAGACTTTTCACCCTGGGTTGCACATCTGGACGTTGCGAATGGATTGCTTGCGCAAAGCTGCCATTCCTATGTGAGTTTTCGCCAACTTGCACCACCAGCTCTAGAAGACGGGAAAAACATCAACCAACTGAAATTCCAGTTGCTATTCTGGGAGCGGCAATGAGCATAGATCAGATGCCTCGTTGTCACACGCGTGAATTCGCTCAGCGGGGTAAATCAGTCACATCACCCTGAGTGAATATGAGGTGTCCCTAGCATATCAACCCGAACGTGTGCTTGGTTCGATCCCGATCCAGTGCAAAAAAAATTTGATTGACCTAACTCTTGGAGACCTAGCGTATGGAAATCTTGATAGTTTTGGGTTTGGTTTTGGCTGTTGCTGTGTATTTGGCAATGCGCAGTAACAGGCCAGGCGATACAACTACTCCGCCGAGTCAGTCAGGTGTGCATGAGAAACCTAGATTGACTACGAACCAACGGCAGCGCACGTCGCAGTCAGAGCGTTTTGATCCAGACCATACGGTACCGAAACCCGACGTCACGATACTAGCGGGTTCAGCGTACGTTGTAGATGGCGATACACTGGTCATTAAAAAAACACAGGTTCGTCTGTTTGGCGTCGATGCTCCCGAGATGAACCATCCATATGGTAAGAAGGCGAAATGGGCGCTCGTTTCGCTTTGCAAGGGTCAAAAAATTAGGGCCGAAGTGACCGAGCAAGACACCCACGGACGGACTGTTGCAAAGTGCTACCTTGAGGATGGCCGTGATCTATCCGCTGAAATGGTCAAACTTGGTCTAGCGATAGACTGGCCAAAATTCTCCGGTGGACAGTACCGGTCTATGGAAATGCCCGGCGCTCGAAAGAAGCTATGGCTGGCAAACGCGCGGCAAAACGGACATATGGGGCTGTGGAAGCAATACGACGCGAAGCAGGCCGCTCGGAAAGTGAACAACTGACAGTACATCCAAAGCCGTAGCTGATATCGCTTAGGTAGGGGCGGCCACAGGGTTCACCCTGAGCCGCTTGAAACCTGTGATTAAAGGTTGTGAATTCGCCCATCGTCACCTCAAACCCTCAGGCATGGCTAAGTTACGGCTACGGGCGATTGCGCGAACTTCTGCGCTCAAGTCCGCGTGAGCGTTGTTGAGAGCGCTCACCAAATCAACCCGCTCCCAATGGCCGGGTCTAATCCACTGATCGGGATAAGACGCTTCGATCTGGCGAGCTTCGGAGCGTACCTCACTTGCAACCTGCTTGATGCCCGCGAGAATAGACAGAGTGCGCCGCCAGACCTCGGTGTCGTCGGATAGTGGTCCCGGCGTTGGGTTGGTTTTGGATGTCATTGTGTTGGGTCCTTGTTGTTGGTTGTGATGACGGTTCATCGAAGATTGATAAGTCTGGCGATCTGGTCTACCCGGTGAGCCGTGAGGCCACCTCGAGCGTTCTCAGCGATAGCCTTGGCGTAGAGCCGTCGAGCCGTGTCCGACGCTGTGGCCTCGACGTAGCCAATCGCGTCAGCAACCTTGTCCTCGGTCATGTTGAGTAATGCGCGGGGGCTGACTTTGGGTTTCTTTGCGGTGATCTCGGGTTTGACATAGGGGTCCAACCCCAGAGCAAGCCGAGCAGCGTCCCGGCTCTGGTCGATCTCATCTTGGGAGCGGCCGTTGAAGGCACGGCCAGCGATCGTGAGGATGTGCTTGGCCTGGTCGAGCGTAAGGTCTTGGCGGTTAGCGCGGAGCTTTGCCTTCTTGATCATCGGCAGGATCGAGGGGTCGGGTATGCCGGACTTGGCGACGTGTTCAAGGAATAACCGCTCAAACTCTCTGGGTGTCAGTGTGGCAGGTTTGGGTTTCCTTGGGTGACCATGCGCCTCGTGACTTCTCCGCTTCCCAACTCGTTTCCGCCTCCGACAGGAGAGGACCCGCCGTACCACCGTCAGTTCCGCTTGGGGTAACCTCCGGGTAGGGCGGGGTAGCAACTGGGTTGCCAAGGTCTCTATCCTTCGTCGCCTCATGGGCCTCCACAGATGCTTCTTGAAGCGCCCTGATCAGCCTTGGCCAACTTGGGGAACCCTCGGCCAATTTCAAGTCAATCCCTTCCCATGTGAGAACCTCGTCGGCCTCAGACCGGAAGAACTCATCACGTTTACCTCGAGCGAGGTTGGTTCGGTTGACCTCGTTCATGTCTTGGTTGACCTCTTGCCATTCCTCAAAGGTTGGGCGTGGTTCATAGGCGATGGGTTCGTCTGGATCGTCTGGGTCCTCGAAGCCCTCCAACCGAGCCTCGTCGTCCTCATCCAAGAGGTGATGCAGGTAGGCTTGCTTTGCCCGGGCTATCTGGATGAGGGTGAGTTCTTCCAGAGGCTCTTCCGCATCCTTCTCCTGTTGCCTGCTCAGCGCTCTCCGGTGTCCCTCAAACAGGCGGTCAATGCGGGCTGCTTCGATACGGACCCTAACGAGAGCCTCAGCCCTGTTTTTGGTGCGTAGAGAGAAGGTTTCTTCGACCTTACCGTACGAGTCAGCAATGTCCTTCGGGACGGCTGCACGGTGATAATAGGTTGATCCACGGCGATACAGACGGGGGTGTCCAGGCATCTTCTCAAGAGTCCTCACTGTAACACCTCAATGTAACAGACCCTTAGGAAAACCATTGAAAACCATGAAGTTATTGAGTTCAAAGCATATCATGGGGATTTGGTGGAGCCTAGGGGAGTCGAACCCCTGACCTCTTGCATGCCATGCAAGCGCTCTCCCAACTGAGCTAAGGCCCCATATAGGTACCGTCGTAACGGTGGACGGACGTTTATGAGACGCCGTCGATGAGTGCAAGTCCTAAAATCGGAATCGGCAAAAAATTCAGACCGACTTCGCGGACCGGGTCGAGGCGGCGGGGCCGCCTCGGGATCCATCAGTTTTCGTCTTCTGACGACATGTCCTTAATATCGTCGAGTGAAACGTTATCGCCATCGTCATCGTCGTCCAGCAGATCATCGTCCAGTTCGACATCGACGTTGTCGTCATCATCCAGAACGATATCTTCGTCCGACGACGCTTCGCGCGCCTTGACCGATGCGGCATCTTCAGCATCCGCGGCGATCATCCGGCTTTTTCCGGTGTCCAGCTCCACGACCTCGCCCGTATAGGGGCTGACGATCGGGTCCTTGTTCAGGTCGTAAAAACGTTTGCCGGTTGTCGGGCAGACACGCTTTACGCCCCATTCTTCCTTGGGCATATCAAATCCCCTTGATATCAGGTGAATCTCATCAATGATTCAGGTCACCTGCCACATGCGGCAGGCACTGTCAAAGCCTTTGCGCAAAGGAGGCCCACCCATGGGGCGACACGCATTGCCCGGAACACCTCCGGTGCCGCTGACACTGCGCAGATCGGCGCGCGCACGGCGGATCAGTTTGCGAATTTCCCAATTGGATGGACGGGTTACGCTGACCTACCCGACAGGAGTGGCCGAAGCCGAAGCGCTGGATTTCGCACAGCAGAAAGAGGGCTGGATCCGCGGGCACCTGCAGGATCGACCTAGCCTTGAAGCAGTCGGAGTAGGGCAGTTCATTCCGATCGAGGGTACGGCGCGGCGAATCGTTCCTGCATCGGGGCGGAGGGTCTTGCTGAGTGGCGATGCGATCGGGGTTCCGCCCGTTGCCGAAGCACGGCGACTAGCGCGGTTTCTAAAAGAGCTTGCCCGCGATCGTCTGACCGGTGCGTGCGATGATTACGCGGCGATGCTGGGGCGGTCGTACAGTAGCCTTACATTGCGCGATACGCGTTCGCGCTGGGGGTCGTGCAGTTCTGCGGGCGGGTTGATGTTCTCGTGGCGGTTGATCCTCGCCCCACCAGAGGTTCTCCATTATGTGGCCGCGCATGAAGTGGCGCATCTTGCCGAGATGAACCACTCACCTGCGTTCTGGGCGCAGGTCGAGCGTATTTTTGGCCCTTACAAAGAACCACGCCGTTGGCTGCGAGACAACGGGGCTGAACTGCACAGATATCGCTTCGACTCCGTCGCTTGACCTCGGCGCGATTTGTGATCACATAAACTCATGTTAACCTCACGCCCCGCCGAGTCTCATACCGCAACCCATGATCGCGTTTATCGCGCCCTCAGATCCCGTATCATGCATGGAGAGATTGCCCCGGGGCAGGCGTTGACGCTGCGCGGGATTGGCAAGGAATTCGGTGTGTCGATGACTCCGGCGCGCGAGGCGGTGCGGCGTCTGGCGGCAGAAGGTGCGTTGTTTCTGTCCACGTCCGGTCGTGTATCAACGCCGGAACTCACCCGCGATCGGATCGAGGAGCTGGCGGCGCTGCGCGCGCTGCTTGAGGTTGAACTGGCCAGCCGGGCCCTGCCGCGCGCGCATATGGCGCTGATTGACCGGTTGCAAAGCATCAACATGGCAGTGGCCGAGATGGTCACGAAACGCGATGCGGTGGGATATATCCGTGCAAATCTGGAATTTCACCGCACGCTGTATCTACGCGCACAGGCCCCCGCGATGCTTGCCATGGCCGAAACCGTCTGGCTGCAGCTGGGTCCCACCATGCGTGCCCTATACGGTCGGTTGCGGAGGACCGAGCCACCGCACTACCATCGCCTGATCATCGCAGCACTCAAGGCCGGGGATGAGCCAGGGTTGCGACTAGCAGTGCGTTCGGATGTGACACAGGGCTTGCGCCTGCTTGTTACCTGAGCGGCTTGTTGCCCATCTCTCAACTCAGTTGATTTCGGATGTCGCTTTGCTGGCTTGAGCGACCGGGCTGCGCTATTCTGAACGCAAATCACAACAAGAGCAGATTTAACCATGATTAATCGAAGAGTGTTTTCCTTAGGGCTTGGGTCAACCTTGTTGGCGGCCTGCTCCACAGGCACGGCACCCAACAGTGCCCCGGCTTCGCGGATGCGTGCGGTTCCGAACGCAGGATGGGATGCCTGGGTGGCCAGTTTCAAAAATCGGGCAGCGTCGCAGGGCATTTCACAGACGACCCTTAACCGAGCGTTTCAAGGCGCAGGATATCTACCCGACGTGATCGAACGCGATCGCAATCAGGTGGAATTCAAACGCTCGCTTGAGGATTATCTGGCGATTGCTGCGTCGGACGAGCGGATCAGCACCGGCAAACAGATGCTTGTGCGGTACGCAGGGACCTTGTCGCAGATCGAAGCGCAATACGGCGTCGACAAGGAAATCGTCGTGGCCGTCTGGGGCCTGGAAAGCCGTTATGGTGCACGGCGCGGCGATGTGCCGGTGATCTCGGCAACGTCGACTCTGGCCTATGACGGGCGGCGCGGAGCGTTTTTTGAGAAGCAACTGGTGGCGGCGCTGAAGATCATTCAAGAGGGCGATACGACCCCGGCTAACATGACCGGCAGCTGGGCCGGAGCGATGGGCCACACACAGTTCATTCCGACGTCCTACCTTGCTTATGTAGTCGATTTCACCGGCGACGGGCGGCGCGATATCTGGTCCGATGACCCAGCAGATTCACTTGCGTCAACGGCTGCTTATCTGGCACGTGCCGGTTGGGTGCGAGGGCAGCCTTGGGGCGGTGAAGTCGGCACGGTTTCGGGCACGCCGGCGGCAGTGCTGCAACCGCAGACGCCCGGCCCACGTATTGCTGTGTTCCGCAATTTTCAGGTGATCAAGCGCTACAACAATTCGGACAGCTACGCGATCGGCGTAGGTCATCTTTCTGATCGCATTGCTGGCGGCGCGCCGTTCCAAGCGTCATTCGGGCCGGATGCGACCGGTTTGACACTGGAGGATCGTAAAGAACTGCAGCGCCGCCTGACATCCGCGGGCTATGACACACAAGGCGCAGATGGTGTTATCGGCAAGAATACCGAGGCGGCAATTAGCGCCTACCAGCGCGCCAACGGGTTGTCCGTGACTGGCCGGCCTTCGGTGGCTCTGTTGCAGCGGTTGGGTGGCTGACGGGTTAAGCCGCCAGCCCTTTCGAACCGATATCCAGGAACTTCTGACGGCGGTCCTTGATCAGGGCTGCCGCGTCTTTCCCATCAAGCTCTTCCAGCATCGAGGCAATTGCAGACCGCACGGCTTCGACCGCCGCCGGGCGGTTGCGATGTGCACCGCCCTTGGGCTCGGTGATGATGTGGTCACAAACGCCCAGCTTGTGCAGATCCTGAGCGGTAAGGCGCAACGCTTCGGCGGCCTCGCGCATTTTTTCGGCATCTTTCCAAAGAATCGACGCGCAGCCTTCGGGCGAAATCACCGAGTAGACCGAATGCTCCAACATCGCTACGCGGTTCGCAGTCGCAAAGGCGACCGCGCCACCAGAACCACCTTCGCCGATGATTACGGACACCAAAGGAACGCCAATCTTTAGGCACATCTCGGTTGAGCGCGCGATCGCCTCGGACTGGCCACGTTCTTCCGCCCCCTTGCCGGGATAGGCCCCAGCTGTATCGATCAAGGTGATTACCGGCAGGCCAAAGCGGCCCGCCATTTCCATCAGGCGTACGGCCTTGCGATAGCCCTCGGGGCGGGCCATGCCGAAATTGCGTTCAATCCGCGACTTGGTATCGCTGCCTTTTTCGTGGCCAATCACCATGACGGGTTGATCGTTGAACCGCGCCAAACCGCCAATTACCGCCAGATCGTCGGCAAAGTTCCGGTCACCGGCCAGAGGAGTGAATTCGGTGAACAGTGCGTCCACGTAGTCGTTGCAGTGTGGACGTTCAGGATGCCGTGCAACCTGACATTTCCGCCATGGTGTCAGATCGGCATACAGCTCATCCAGAAGCTTGGCGGCCTTGGCATCCAGCGCGGCGGCCTCTTCGGTCACATCCATTTCTTCATTGGCACGGGCCAGCGCGCGCAGCTCTTCAGCTTTGCCTTCGATCTCGGCCAGCGGTTTTTCGAAATCCAGATACTGGGTCATGACGCCTCTCAACGCGGAAGTTCCCTGCTATATGACTAATGCTTGTCCGGGATGCAACTCAGCAAGATTTGTGGTTGTGGAATATGCGATCACCGATGGGCAAAGAGAAGGAAGGATACTGATGGCCGCCAGCTACGAAGATCGCGTGTTGCGCGTGTTGGCTTACATCCACGATCACCCCGCTGGGGATCTGTCGCTGGATGCTTTGGCCGAGGTCGCAGCCATGTCGCGGTTTCACTGGCATTGCGTGTTTCGCGCCATTACTGGCGAGACCTGCGCGCAGGCCACCCGTCGGATACGCCTGCACCGTGCCGCCTGCTGGCTGGTGCAAACAGACAGACCGGTTACGCGGATCGCGACCGACATTGGCTATCCGAACCAAAAATCCTTTGCACGGGCCTTTTCCGAGGCCTACGGCAGCAGCCCCACCGCGTTTCGACGTGCGGGGCAAATACTGCCGGCCCATCCAGTGTTCAAAACCGGAGGATATCCGATGCATCCCGTAACAACCCGAACCGAACCGTCCCGCCGAGTCATAGCGCTGCCACATAAATGGGCGTATGCCGAGATTGGCCGCAGCTTTGAGGCCTTTGGTGCCCTGTGCGAATCCCGCAAACTGTGGCCGCAAGTCGGCCCGATGATCGGGCTGTATCTCGACAGTCCGGACGATGTGCCCGAGGATGAATTGCGCAGTTTTGCAGGTGCTGAATTCTGCGGTGATGATACGCCCGAGGGGATGGAAGACCTTGAAATTCCGGGTGGCAAAACAGCGGTGCTGACCTTCAAGGGCCCTTATTCCGGCCTTCACGGCGCGTATCAGGCATTATTTGGCAATTGGTTGCCCGAGTCTGGCGAAGAACCTGCGGACCATCCGTGTTATGAGATCTATCTCAACGATCCACGAGAAACGGCCCCCGAGGATCTGTTGACCGAAATTTGCCTGCCGCTCAGGTAACCTAATTCGGCCACAGCACCGGATAGAGCGAGGCCACAAGCAGGGCCGCCATCGTCCAGTTGAAAACCAGCAATCGGTGCGGGTTCGTCAGGATTCGCGCCATTTGCTGTCCAAGAACCGTCCAGGTGCTGACCGAGGGCAGGTTGATGGCTCCGAACACAAGCGCGACCAGCAGAATCGCGTTGATCGTTTGGTCGGGCGCATAGGCGGCTGTCGCGGTCAACGCCATCGCCCAGGCTTTTGGGTTCACCCATTGGAACGCTGCAGCCTGCAGGAACGTCATCGGGGTGCCTGCAGCATCGGCACCTTTGGCGGGCGCTGCGTGGGCGATTTTCCAGGCCAGATACAGCAGATACAGAACCGACAGTACTTTTAACACGGTATGACTGATCGGATACCGGTCAAAGATCTGAACCAGACCCGCCCCCACCAGAAGCACCATAAAGGTAAAGCCCAAACCAATGCCCAGCATATGCGGGATTGTCCGGCGAAAGCCGAAATTCGCACCCGATGCCATCAGCATAAGGTTGTTAGGGCCTGGAGTGATTGACGAGACAAAAGCAAACGCGATCAGGGCCATCAGGATATCGTAGGTCATGGCTGCATTTTCTCGCTGAACCCGGCAAATGAAATTGCGTATTCGTGCGTTCTTAGGATAATGTCGCAATAAATGGCGAAGATTGATCAGATCAACCAACAAATATTGCACGAACTTTCGCGCGATGGCCGCGTCAGCAATCTCGATCTCGCGGATCGCGTGGGCCTGTCCCCATCCGCTTGCTTGCGCCGGGTGCAGGAGCTTGAGCGGGCAGGGGTCATTTCCGGCTACCGAGCGGTTCTGAACCCGGCGGCGCTGGGCGTGGGTTTTGTGGCGTACATCGGTGTGGGTCTGGGCGAGCACACAAAAGCGGCGCAGGAAGGGTTCGAAAGGGCCTTGCAACAAGCGCCCGAAGTGGTGGAATGTCACAATATCACCGGCACGATCGAATACCTGCTACGGGTCGAATGTGCCGATTTGCCCTCCTACAAAACCTTCCACACCGAGGTGCTGGGTACACTGCCGCATGTGACCTCGATCACCTCATATGTTGTGATGGGATCGCCTAAGGATACGCGTGCGTGACCATCAAAAAGTGATTTTTAACCATCTTGCGAGGTCAAAGTTCAGCGCCTAGTGTCATCTCAACAGGATCGTCGGCAGGGATTAACCCCGAAGCAGGCGCAAATTCAGGGAGTAGACCATGACATTTTTCCGCACCGGAGCGCTGGTGGCTGCCTTGGCAATGTTTGCCGGCGCTGCGACAGCAGCACCTTTGAAGTTACAGCCAGCTAGCCCTCAGCCCAGCCCGAAAGCCGGCTTGAACGTAAAATACAGTTGGGAAGGTAACCCGCCTCGCAAAATCCAGAACCTCTCGAAGGTCAATCATCTGCTGAAAAAGGCAAAGCCGGGTCAGCCCCTCAGAGGTTTGGACTACAGAGACACGAACGAAGGTGATCCTGTCCTGACCTACAATCAGGCGTTCAATGTTGCCGCGGAAATCAGCGGATATATCCGGTTTGATTCACCCGGAGTTTACGAGCTTGAAACCTGGTCGAACGATGGGATTGACGCCTGGGTCGGCGGTCAGCAGATCGGCTATGTCAACGGCCGTCAGGGCTGCGAAGCCAACCAACGCACCGAGGTCGAGGTGCCGCAGGCGGGTTGGTATCCAATCAAAATCAAGTATTTTCAGAAATACGGTACCTCGTGCCTGATGATGAAATCAGGAAAGAAGGGTGAGCGTTTCACATGGACACCAAACAATGTATTTGGACGCTGATCAGATCGATTGGGGCGCTCAGCTGAGCGCCCTTTTTTCTTAGTTACCCGCCGCGATTAATTCCGCCTGCGCCACAATAACCTCGGCTTGTTTGATCGAAGCGATATCGACCAAACGCCCTTTGTAGACCGTCGCGCCTTCGCCGTTGGCTTTTGCTTGTTCCATGGCGGCCAGGATTTCGCGCGCTTCGGACACTGCTTCATTCGACGGTGTGAAGACCTGATTGGCCAATGCGATTTGCTTGGGGTGGATGGCCCATTTGCCGACCATCCCCAGCGTGGCAGACCGTTTGGCCTGCGCGATATAGCCCTCATCGTCGGAGAAATCGCCAAACGGGCCGTCGACAGGCAGCACGCCATGAGTCCTGCAGGCGGCGACAATTGCGGCCTGCGCCCAGTGCCACGGATCGGACCAGTGCTTCTCACCCTCGCGCAGCATATAGTAGTTTTCCTGCGTACCCCCGATGCCGGTTGTCTGCATGCCCATTGAGGCTGCAAAATCTGCGGCGCCAAGGCTCATGGCCTGCAGGCGCGGGGATGAGGCTGCGATTTCTTCGACATGCGCCAGTCCGGCGGCGGATTCGATGATCACTTCGAATGAAATTGGCTTGGTTCGGCCCTTGGCACGCTCGATCGCGGTGACCAGCGCGTCCACGGCATAGACATCGGCCGCGCAGCCTACCTTGGGGATCATGATCTGATCCAGACGGTCGCCTGCCTGTTCCAGCACATCAACCACGTCACGGTACCAATAGGGTGTATCCAGCCCATTGATCCGAACCGACATGTATTTATTGCCCCAATCAACTGTGTTCAGCGCCTCGATTACGTTAGCGCGAGCGGTATCCTTGTCGGAAGGAGCCACCGAATCTTCTAGATCCAGATTAATGACGTCTGCAGCTGATGCTGCCATCTTGGGAAATAGCTTGGTGTTCGAGCCCGGGCCAAACAGTTGGCAGCGATTGGGCCGGGCCGGAGCGGCAGGTTGGATGCGGAAGCTCATTTGGACCTCATGAGAGTAAGGAAATTGCGTTTAGGGTTGGTCATGGGATATTAAATTGCGCAATGCTGCGCAAGCGTGATTGTGCATATGCGGCAATGCGAATGCAGCATGATTGAAGATACTAGCAAAATGGGGTGCTTAAAGTTTGATCAGTTTAAAAACTTCGAACAATCTTGTGTAAGAATGCCCAAATGCGCAAAAACTTCCCGCTGTGGGCGGGCAGGCAAGAAGAATTTGAGAAACCCTCGTCAAAACGGTTCTCTAGCTTAAGCCAGAATCAAAGGAGTGCACCGCAATGATCGAGACACCGTACCTGTTGTTTTTGGGCGATGCGCCCGACTTGTTGGCGGCCAAAGTGGCCATTGGTATCCGGGACTGGCGTCCTGAGAATGCAGTGGGTCAAATAAGGCTGGATGGTTGCAAGACTGATTTGGGTCTTACCGAAATGACACTTGCCGAAGGTAAAGCTGCTGGTGCCAAGACTCTTGTCATTGGTGTTGCCAACCGGGGTGGGGTCATCAGTGAGGCCTGGAAAGAGGTCCTGATCGCAGCGTTGGAAATGGGTTATGATCTGGCGTCGGGCCTGCACAACCTGCTGCGCGACGAAGGCGATCTGGTTGCTGCGGCGCAGACTCACGGCTGCACACTGCACGACGTCCGCGTACCGACCGTAGGATATCCCATCGCAAACGGCCGCAAGCGTACCGGTAAGCGGTGCCTGGCCGTTGGAACCGACTGCTCTGCCGGCAAGATGTACACTGCGATGTCCATGGACGCTGAAATGCGCAATCGCGGCATGAAATCCACCTTCCGGGCCACCGGTCAGACCGGAATTCTGGTCACGGGTCAAGGCGTCCCGCTGGATGCGGTTATCGCCGATTTCATGGCGGGATCCGTTGAGTATTTGACACCGGACAACGATCCGGATCACTGGGATCACATCGAAGGGCAGGGCTCGTTGTTCCATGTGTCCTATTCTGGCGTGACCATGGCGCTGATTCATGGCGGTCAGCCCGACGCGCTGATCCTGTGCCACGAGCCGACCCGGACCCATATGCGAGGATTGCCTGAGTATTCGCTGCCGACGCTGGAGCAGTTGCGCGACACAGCGCTGCCGCTGGCGCGTGTTGCTAACCCGGAATGCCAGGTTGCGGGCGTGTCGATCAACACCCAGCATCTGAGCGAAGACGACGCACACGCATACATCGCCAAGGTTGAGACCGAGATGGGTATCCCAGCAACCGATCCTTACCGGTTTGGTGCCGGTAAACTGGTGGATGCGCTGGCCGCACTGTGATCTAAGCAGGTTGCCGATCGCCCCTTGCTGTCGGCAACAGACATCACTTTCGATGAAAGGTTGAACGCGTGCAGATTGACGTTTCCCGCGATGTATTTCGGCTGGCGCAGGTATTCACTATCTCGCGCGGCTCACGGACTGAGGCAAAGGTCCTGACGGTTCGGATCTCGGATGGTGTGCATCATGGTTGGGGCGAGTGCGTGCCCTATGCGCGCTATGACGAAACGCTGGATTCAGTCGAGGCCGAGATTGCCGGCCTGCCCGACTTATTCTCTCGCTATTCCCTGATGGATCTGCTGCCTGCCGGCGCGGCTCGGAATGCAGTGGATTGCGCGCTTTGGGACCTTGAGGCGAAACGCTCCGGCAAACGGGCGTGGGAGCTGGCGGAACTTGCCGCACCGGGGCCTGAAGTTACGGCCTATACTCTTTCCCTGGACACTCCCGAGGCAATGCAGGCACAGGCGGCAGAAAATGCGTTCCGACCCTTGTTGAAGATCAAACTTGGTACACCGGACGACATGCCCCGGCTTGAGGCCGTGCGGGCTGGTGCGCCGGAGTCCAAAATCATTATCGACGCCAATGAGGGTTGGTCTGCTGAAGTGTACGCCGATCTTGCGCCGCATCTTGTGCGACTGGGCGTTGCTCTGGTTGAACAACCTCTGCCAGCCGGTGAGGATGATGCACTGATCGGCATGGATCGTCCGGTGCCGGTATGTGCCGACGAATCCTGTCACGATCGGGCCAGCTTGCCTGCGCTAAAAGGCAAATATGATGTGGTGAACATCAAACTCGACAAGACCGGCGGTCTGACCGAGGCGCTGGAGCTGCGCAAGGCCGCGCTGGCCGAGGGCTATGGCATCATGGTCGGATGCATGGTTGGAAGTTCGCTGGCCATGGCACCTGCAACGCTGGTGGCGCAGGGCGCGATGGTGACGGACCTTGACGGACCGCTTTTGTTGGCAGAAGACCGCGACACACCCCTGATTTTTGATGACGCCGGAGTGCATCCGCCCAAAGCGGCACTTTGGGGCTGAGGAGAAGAACATGACCCGCACCGTTTATGTGAATGGCGAATACCTGCCTGAAACCGAGGCAAGCGTCTCGATCTTTGATCGGGGTTTCTTGTTTGCAGACGCCGTCTATGAAGTAACCAGTGTGCTGGATGGTAAGCTGGTCGATTTCGAAGGCCACGCGGTGCGGCTGAAACGCTCGCTGGACGAGTTACAGATGGCTGAACCCTGCAGCAAAGAAGAACTTCTGGAAATCCATCGCAAACTGGTCGAGCTGAACGACATCGAAGAAGGTCTGATCTATCTACAGGTTTCGCGCGGCAGTGACGGCGACCGGGATTTTGTGTTTCCGTCAGCGGATACCAAGCCTACGCTTGTTCTGTTCACGCAGAATAAGCCAGGTCTGGCCGACAGCCCCGCGTCGAAGAAAGGGGCCAAGGTTATTTCGATCGACGACATCCGATGGGGCCGACGCGATATCAAAACCGTACAGTTGCTGTATCCGTCCATGGGCAAGATGATGGCGAAAGCGGCTGGCTGTGACGATGCCTGGTTGGTTGAAGACGGCTATGTCACCGAAGGCACCAGCAACAACGCCTATTTCGTCAAGAACGGCAAGATCGTCACCCGCCCGCTGTCCAACGACATTCTGCACGGCATCACCCGCAAGGCGGTTCTGCGCATGGCAGCCGAGGCGCAGATGGAGATTGAGGAGCGCCTGTTCACCATCGACGAGGCGAAAGAGGCGGATGAGGCCTTCACCACTTCGGCCAGCGCCTTTGTCATGCCGGTTGTTGAGATTGATGGCGTGGCACTGGGTGATGGCACGCCGGGCCCGATTGCCAAACGCCTTCGCGAGATCTATCTGGACGAAAGCCGAAAGGCTGCAATCTAAACCAAATGCCCGCCAGTATGGCGGGCATTTTTCGTTTTCGGGGCGTCAGCCTTTTTTCGTGACGTTCTCTTCAAACGCGACCTTGAAGGCGGCTTGTTTCTCGGCGTTCGCTTCGGTCTGGTAGTTGGCCTTCCACTCATCCATGGTCATGCCATAGAAAATCTCGCGCGCTTCGTTTTTGTCCATGTCGATGCCCTTGGCATTGGCGGCTTCCTGATACCAGCGCGACAGGCAATTGCGGCAGAACCCGGTCAGATTCATCATATCGATGTTCTGTACGTCGGTGCGATCCTGCATCAGATGCTGCTGCAAACGGCGAAACGCTGCGGCCTGAAGTTCGATTTCGGTTTGCTTGTCCATTGTCGGGCTCCGAATGATTGTCTTGCGTTCTGGACCTGACCTAGCAATCCGTGGGCGATGTTACAACGAACAGTAGAGGCCCTAAGGCCCCTTGGAACGTCAGGTTTGGATGCTTTATGTCAGTTTGAGGGCCAGCCACGGCACAAGGCAAAAAATGATTGTCAGGATTTTGTAGTTCGCAAGATATCTGAAATAGGCCCTCTTTACGTCGGCCCGCTCCATTTGGAACATTCTGCCATGCACGCCTGCAATCCAGTCCTGCATGATGAGGATCATAAGTGTGCTGAACAACAAAACAGCGATGTTAAGGGCGGTCATCCAGCCGAAGACAGTTGTCAGGAATTCCTGAGTCATGGTCGTCTCCTTTCCCTTAATATATGGGTGTCAGTATATTGGCTCACAATATTTCGAGGATCGGAAGCGGCATGAAGTGACCTTACGTCATAGTCCGCTATCGTTCAGTGCATCCTGCAGAATAACGGCCAATCGTTCGGCCCAGCTGCGTTGCCCGTCATGATCCGCAATCAGATCATTACGCAGCTCGATCAGTGCATTAGGACGGCCGAAACTGCTGCAATGCTTGTCGATCGCATCGCCGGGTAGCACACCTGTATAGGGTTCATTTACCCCAACGCACAGATCATCCTCGGCGTTCAACCGGTTGATCAGCGGGCGCGAGAACCGCTCATCCGGTGTGTGCAAGACGCCGATGTGCCACGGCCGAGGATCGCGGCCACGGAGCTGGCGCGTAAAGGAATGCATCGAGATGATGACCGCATGCGGCAGGGCCGCAAGCTGTGCCAGCGCATCGTGATAGGGCCGGTAACACAAATTTAGACGACGCTCACGCTCGGTCGCATCTGCGTGTCGGTTACCGGGGATGATCGAACCGTCATAGAGCTTCATCAGCAGCGTCGGATCGTCCTCGCCCCGGTTGGGGTCAATTACGAGGCGCGAGAAGTTGGCTGCGATTACGGGGGCGTTCAGGACCTCACCCAGATGCTTTGAGACCTCGTAGGCGCCCACGTCATAAGCGATATGGCGTTCCATATCTTCGCGCGGCAGGCCCAGGTCTCCGCCGTTGATATCGGGCGGCACCATGTTGGTGGCGTGGTCGCAAGTAATCAGCCAACGCGATGGGCGATCCGCGCCGTGAACAAAAAACGGAGAGTATGTCATGAGCCTGTCATCTTGTTTGCCGCAGGTGTAGGACAGTTGCGTTGGAAAGGGAATTGCGCAATAAGCAGCCTGAGCAATGTTTGCGGTAACATCTACGCGTTTGAGGAGAGCCTGATCAATGCGACGCCTGAGAAATGTGAAAATCGTGGCGACGCTGGGACCGGCGTCCAATGACTATGATACCATCCGTGCGCTGCATGAGGCCGGGGCCGATGTATTCCGGCTGAACATGAGCCATGGCAGCCACGATGAGATTCGCGAGAGGCACCGTATAATCCGGCAGATCGAAAAGGATCTGGAAAGCCCGATCGCGATTCTGGCCGATCTGCAGGGGCCAAAGCTGCGCGTTGGCGTGTTTGCAAATGATGCGGAAGAACTGGAGGAGGGCGCCGCATTCCGTCTGGATCTTGATCCGGCAGCCGGGGATATCACCCGGGTCTGCCTGCCACATCCCGAAATTTTTGCCGCTTTGGAACCGGGTGCACGCCTGCTGGTCAATGACGGAAAGATTCGTCTTATCGTGCAGGATTGCGGACAAGATTTTGCACATTGCAGAGTCGAAGTCGGCGGCACGATTTCGAACCGCAAGGGCGTAAACGTGCCTGATGTGGTTCTGCCGTTGGCTGCGCTGTCCGCCAAGGATCGCGACGATCTGGAATTTGTCTGCCAACTGGGCGTCGACTGGCTGGCGCTGAGCTTTGTTCAGCGTGCCAAGGATGTGTTCGAAGCGCGGGCTCTGGCGGATGGCCGTGCATCGATCCTGTCGAAGATCGAAAAACCTGCCGCGGTCGAAGCATTTGACGATATCCTTGACGCTTCGGACGGGATCATGGTCGCACGGGGTGATCTGGGCGTTGAACTGCCTGTTTCGGCAGTCCCCCCGATCCAGAAACGTCTGGTGCGTAAATGCCGTACAGCCGCGAAGCCCGTGATTGTCGCAACCCAGATGCTGGAAAGCATGATCGAAAGCCCGATGCCCACAAGGGCCGAGGTTTCGGACGTGGCCACCGCCATCTACGAAGGCACCGATGCGATCATGCTCAGTGCAGAATCGGCTGCGGGTTCTTATCCCATCGAGGCGGTTCAGACGATGAACAAAGTTGCCATCGAAGTTGAAGCTGACCCGACTTATACACAGATTATTGCCGCCTCACGCACTGCCAAAGGCACAACCATCGCGGACGGGATCGTGGCAGCAGCGCGTGAGATCGCAGAAAAAACCGACATCAAAGCCATCTGCTGCTTCACCCAAAGCGGGACCACCGCATTGCTTACTGCCCGCGAGCGTCCCGGTGTGCCTATCATCGCGATGACTCCCGCCACCGGCACCGCTCGCAGGCTATGCCTGAGCTGGGGCTGTCATTGCGTCTTAACCCCTGAACAGGAGCGGTTCAAAGGCGCGGTCGTCAGCGCCGCTCGCGCCGCCCGATCGGGTGGTTTCGCCGCTGAGACTGATCAGATTGTGGTCACCGCCGGCGTCCCTTTCAATGTTCCTGGCACTACCAACATCTTACGTATAGCCCCTTGTGATGAACGGCTGATCTACAACACTGATCCGGGCTAAGCCCGGATCACCACTACTAATTTCAGTTTGATACAAAGCGCATGCCTAATATTTGGGCGTATAATAATATTTATTTACAGTGCCTTAGAAGTTTGAGGGTTGTATCCAGCAATAATCTCTCTGTTTTTGCGTGTTTTTTCGGGATACTTGCCCTTAGGGCGGTCTACTCAAGCAAGTTCCAGGTTCCGGCTGCCCTGCCGGGGGCGAGGGCCCCGGCCAAAGCAACAATAACGGAGGAACGGCATGACAACGAAAATTGTCATAGGACTGGACGGGACAGAAACCGGAGAACGCGCGATCGCCTTTGCCAAAGACTTGGCCGGGCGTATCGGTTCATGCGAGCTTCTGGCGGTTTACGTCATCGAATGGTCTCCTTTCACATTCCAGACACCAGAAGAGAACGCCCTGCGCCACAAACGGCGCGAAGAAGAGGTTGCGTTAGCTACGTCACGGATCATCGAGCCAGCGGTCGAAGCGTTGAAGGCTGCAGGATTCGAGGCGCGCGGCATCGTCCGTCACGGAGATGTGGCGGAAACGCTGAATGCAATCACGGTTGAAAACGGTGGCTCCCAGATCGTTGTGGGTCGGGCCTCGGCAGATGGGTTTAAAAAACGCCTGTTTGGCAGTTCGACCCAGAACCTTGTCATGCACGCCGATGTTCCGGTTACGGTCGTGAACTGAGGGGAGAGATTATGATGAATATTCAGAACAAACTGAGTCTGGCAGCACTTGCCGCTCTGGTTGCGAGCCCCACTGCCGCACAGGAGGCGGTCGGGTTGGACGATAAAATCAACCAGGCCTTTGCTGATTTCACCGGGCCTTTCGTCAGCTTTATTTTTGCCCCGTTTCCGGGCACCGGGTTCCCTTGGATCGTGGGTTGGCTGGTCATCGCCGCGACCGTCTTCACGCTTTATTTTGCCTTTGTACAATTGCGTTTCTTCGGTCATGCGATCAGCCTTGTGAAAGGTGACTATTCTGATCCCAATGATGCGGGTGAAGTTAGCCACTTTCAGGCGCTGGCAACGGCGCTGTCCGGTACAGTTGGCCTCGGTAATATTGCCGGTGTTGCGGTCGCCGTCGGTATCGGCGGGCCAGGTGCAACTTTTTGGATGATTGTCGCAGGCCTGTTGGGCATGGCGTCGAAATTCACCGAATGTACGCTGGGTGTAAAGTACCGCAACGAATATGATGACGGCACCGTTTCTGGTGGTCCAATGTATTATATGTCGAAAGGGTTCAACGAACTGGGCCTGCCGGGCGGTAAAATTCTGGCCGTTCTGTTCTCGATCTTCTGCATCCTTGGCGCGCTTGGTGGGGGCAATATGTTCCAGGCCAATCAGGCGCATCAGCAGATCGCAGGCATCGTCGGAGATTACCCGGGCTGGATCACTGGCCTGGTCTTTGCAGGCATCGTCTTTGCAGTGATCGTGGGCGGCCTGAAATCCATCGCGCGCGTGACTGAGAAAGTCGTTCCTTTCATGGGCGTGATGTATGTGGCCGCGGCTCTGGTGATCATTCTGATGAACGCGGATCAGATCGGTTGGGCCTTTGGCCAAATCTTCGCGGGAGCCTTCACCGGTCTTGGTGTTGCTGGCGGTATGGTCGGCGCATTGATCCAGGGCTTCCGGCGTGCGGCGTTCTCGAACGAAGCGGGCGTTGGTTCTGCGGCGATTGCCCACTCGGCGGTTCGCACCAAAGAACCGATCACCGAGGGCTTTGTGTCTCTGCTGGAGCCGTTCATTGATACGGTCGTAATCTGTACCATGACCGCGTTGGTGATCATCATCACCCAGCAGCTGATCGTCGATCCGGAGACCGGAAACTATATGCTGAACGAGGCGGGCAACGCGATTGCAACCGTTGATGGCAACTCGGGCGTTAGCCTGACCTCTGCCGCCTTCGGCAGCGCGTTCAGTTGGTTCCCATACGTGCTGGCGATCGCCGTGGTCCTGTTTGCCTTCTCGACCATGATCAGCTGGTCCTACTACGGCCTCAAGGCCTGGACTTATCTGTTCGGTGAAGGCCAGACCAAAGAGCTGGTGTTCAAGGTCATTTTCTGCATCTTCGTAGTCATCGGTGCAGCGGCCAACCTTGGCCCCGTTATCGACTTCTCGGATGCGGCGATCTTTGCCATGGCGGTTGTGAACGTCTTCGCGCTCTACTTCCTGATGAAAGTGGTACGTCAGGAACTGGCATCTTATGCAGAGCGTTTGAAGAGCGGTGAAATCCGCAAATTCGAACATTAATCCAAACCACCGGGGCGGCGCGCGTCGCCCCGGTGCCTAGCCAGCCTGCAAAAAGCGCAGATTCTGGCCCAAACCCCCTTGCCAGTATGACCGAACTTGCGTAAACGGCGCTTCTGATCGCGTGACCGGCCGAGATGGCATGCCGAGTCGCGTTTGAAACCGAACCCCGAAAGGAGACGGAAATGCCTAAGATGAAGACAAAGTCGAGCGCCAAAAAGCGCTTTAAGGTGACTGCGACCGGTAAGGTCCTTGCTGGCCAGGCCGGCAAACGGCACGGTATGATCAAGCGGACCAAGAAATTCATCCGCGACGCCCGTGGCAACACCACCCTGTCCGCCCCCGACGCCAAGATCGTCAAGGGCTACATGCCCTACGACCGCTAAGAGGAGATTAAGAGATGTCCCGCGTTAAAGGTGGAACCGTAACTCACGCCCGTCACAAGAAGGTCATCAAGGCTGCCAAAGGTTACTATGGCCGCCGCAAGAGCACCTTCAAGGTTGCCCGTCAGGCCGTAGACAAGGCCAACCAGTACGCAACCCGCGACCGCAAGAACCGCAAGCGCAACTTCCGCGCGCTGTGGATCCAGCGTATCAACGCCGCTGTCCGTTCGCATGACGAGGCACTGACATATTCCCGCTTCATTAACGGCCTGAACCTGGCCGGTATCGAAGTGGACCGCAAAGTTCTGGCCGACTTGGCTGTGCACGAACCGGAAGCGTTCGGCGCGATCGTCGCCAAAGCACAGGCCGCGCTGGCTGCCTGAACCTCTTTCGAGAGACAGTGAATGAAAGGCCGTCCCAGTTGGGACGGCCTTTTTTTGAATCCGTAACGGGTGTCGATTGCGCCAGTTTGCCAAATTGAGCTTTCTAGGGCGACGAAGATAGATATCTCACCGCCTCCAACATCCTGGGCTGAATTGTACTGCAGACAACGCACCAAGCTCCGGCATCAGGGTGCAATGGTTGATGCGAGCGATCCAATCCGCCTTGAGAAATGGTAGTGTGCAACGCCCGTGAAATGCCGTGAATTCAGTGGGATGATTTTATGAGATCGTTCAGACCATGGCAGGCATCGCAGGTGATGCCCGGTATGGGTGGCGGAGACGAAGGGATTCGAACCCTCGAGACGGTTTCCCGCCTACTCCCTTAGCAGGGGAGCGCCTTCGACCACTCGGCCACGTCTCCGCTGGCCGGTATATCCTTGCCTGTCATCCAGATACAAGGCGATTTTCTATGTCTGGAAAATTTTTCTGAATACCGATGATCAAACCCACAAGAAGGAGCGCTGGGGCTACCGGAAGCAGGGGTGCGAAACCCCCGAAATGCTGAAAAACATGCAAAACCTTGCCAACTCCACCTGTTCTGGCGCATATTTGTCTAGTTTTAAGGCTCTAATAACTATTCAGATTTAGCTTTCTGAGGCGACAGATATCGGGCGTGGGGTGTTTGGCACTCTGGTAGGTACCTTTTGGGGGAAGGGGACTTGGGTTTGGCCTGGTTGAAATTGTTTTGTGTTTTCTTGGTTCTAGCGACGCTGCCTGCGTCGGCCATCGCATCAATCGGAAAAGTGCTCAGTGCTAAACCGGGCGCGGATATTATCCGGGCCGGTAAAAAGATACGCTTGCGTGAAGGGATGGATGTTGTTTCAGGCGATACTATTTCGACCGACAGATCAGGGGTGGTTCAATTGGTGTTCGTAGATGAAACCAAGATCGCGGTTGGTCCGAACGCGCGAATGATCCTGGATGTCTCGATGCTGCGAGGCAATCGGAAGGCAAAAAACTTCACCGTGCAGGCGCTGGGCGGCAGTTTCCGTTTCATTTCGGGCAAAAGCAGAAAGCGCGCTTATTCGATCAAAACGCCCGATGCCACCATGGCCGTGCGGGGAACGACATTTGACATGTGGATTACATCCGGCAGCCAAAGCGCGATGCTGGTTATCGAGGGCACCGTTCAGATGTGCGGCCGACGCGGGTCGTGCCGGTCGGCAAGCCGACAGTGCAGTCTCTTTGCGACCGGTTCGGGCGGTCAGGTGGGGCGCCCGATAGATCAGGAGCAGTATGACAAAGCGCTAAAAGGTGGTTTCCCCTTCATACGCTCGCAAACGCAACTGCTGCCACCGTTTCGGGTGAGTGCCGAAGGGTGTTCGGGCAGACAGGCTCAGGCCCCAAAGATTGAATCTGAAAGGCCAGAGCGGCGCGAAGCACGGCGGCAAACGGAACAAGGTCGTTCTGAGGTGTCGGCGGCCCGCGAAAGCGGGCGATCCGAAGCGCCAGACCGGGCCTCAGCCAGCGCCGAAGGGCGTTCCGGGACATCAGCGCACGCAGGTGTAAGCGCCTCGGGTGAAACGAGAACATCCGTAAACGCATCCAGTGGAGATAGCGGTGGATCGGGTGTCAGGTCAACGGCGACGGCAGGTAACGCTTCAGCGATAGCTGGTTGGTAGCATCAGGTTACATATATTTTCATGTTCCCCTGCGCCTGGAAGGTGAACGTGGTGGGTAAGATAAGAGACAAAATTGGGCATCGATTAGTATTCAGGCTTGTAGGCTTGGCGCTGATCCTGATGGGCTGCTTCATTAGGGTCGCGGATCCGTATCCGGTTCAAATGTCCAGATTGATTTACTTCGATATCCTGCAGCGGATTTCACCACGGGCCTACAACCCGGATCTGCCGGTCCGCGTGGTGGATATTGATGAAAGGTCTCTGGCAGAATGGGGCCAATGGCCTTGGCCTCGTACCCTGTTGGGTCAGATGGTCGAACGATTGGGCGAATACGGTGCCGCTGCGATTGCCTTTGATATGCTGTTTGCCGAGCCCGACCGATACTCTCCGATGCGACTGTTGCAAGACCCGACCTTGTCCGGACTATTGCAGGTGGATCAGGCTGCGATCGATCTGGACAATGACGTCAGATTTGGGGACGAAGTTGCGAAATGGCCAGTGGTTCTGGGTGTGGCGGCCCGGCAAACCGATAGCGGTTCGGCCATTGTACCGAAGGCGGGGTTAGTTGAAATCGGAGAGAACCCCGCAGCTGGCCTTGTCAGCGTTGCCCACTGGACCTCTCTGGCGCCGCCATTGGGGGAAGAAGCGGCCGGGATCGGGGGTGTTAATGTTTCGCCCCAAGGAAGTTTGGGTGTGGTGCGACGGGTCCCTGTGCTTTGGTCCGGGCCCAACGGTGTATTACCTGCGCTTGGGGTTGAAGCCCTGCGGGTGGCCATGGGCGAATCCGTTTATTTTGCCGAAGGATCGCAGGACGAGATCGGCATCATGCTTGAGGTTGGTCTGGGTGATTTTGTGCTGCCGACCACCGAGAATGGCGAGATCTGGGTGCGTTACAGGCGGGACAATCCTGGCCTCTATCTGTCGGCCGATGATGTCATGCGCAGCGGTAGTGATCCAACGCTTCAGTCAGAGATAGAAGGACGGATCATTCTGGTCGGCACCTCTGCGGCGGGCCTGTTCGATATGCGCGAAACGGCTCTGGGTGAATCTGTCCCCGGTGTTTCGATCCACGCCCAGATTATCGAACAGATCATCCTTGGCGATGTGCTGAGCAGATCGGATGTTACCTCAGCGCTTGAGTTGTTGGCGTTCGTGATCCTGGGCGTCGTTGTCACAGTGGTCATGTCCAACTATGGAGCGGTCGCTTCTTTTGCTGCAGGCGGTGTTGCCGCATCGGCCGTAATTGCCATCAGTTGGTTGGCGTTCCAGAACCAGTCGGTTCTGTTTGATGCGACCTTCCCTTTGGCCGGAGGTATGGCCAATTTCGGGCTTCTGGCCGGGTACCTCTTTGTTTCGACCGAGCGGGAGAAGCGGGTGATCCGCCAGACTTTCTCGCATTATGTCGCACCGGAAATCCTCGATGAGATGGAGGCCAATGGGCATCAACTGCAATTGGGAGGTGAATCTCAGGAGATCACGGTGATGTTTTCGGACATTCGGGGCTTCACGCCATTGTCCGAGTCTGTATCAGCCACCGATCTGGTGGCCCTGCTGAATGCGCTGTTCTCAGAGATCGGGGATCAGATTCTGGTCGAGCGTGGAACGATCGACAAGTTCATCGGCGATGCGGTTATGGCTTTTTGGAATGCACCGCTGCCCGTGGATGACCACCCGTGCCGCGCTGCCTTGGCCGCGCTGAAGATGCGCGGCGCGCTAGATAAGTTCAACACTTTGCCCATCATGCGCGGGCGTCCTCCCATCGCACTGGCGACAGGCTGCGCAACCGGAGCCGCCTGCGTCGGCAATATCGGCTCGCGGCGCCGGTTCAATTACACAGTAATCGGAGATGTGGTGAATGTGGCAGCGCGGATCGAACAAAACTGCCGACATGTGGATTATGATATTCTAGTCTCAGACTCTATTCGCCGTGTCACCAATTCTGATCTTGCGCTGCTAGAGGCGGGCTTCGTGGATTTGAAAGGTAAAAGCGAGCCAGAGCCTGTTTATGTACTGGTCGGAGATCGGGAAGTTGCAGGCAGTGCATCGTTTCAAAAGCTGCAGACCGCACACATAGGTCTACTAGAGGCGATATGCGCACGGGAGTCACAGACCGTAGTCGCTGGATTGTGCAAGGAATGTGCCAAGCATGCGATGGCGGTTGAGCCAGGTTTGGCATCATTCTATCGCGCGCTACCGGGGCGCATGGCGGATTTCCGATCAGAGGTGCTTCATGCGCGGCCGGTGTTTAGTCATCATCATGGTCTGCGCGAAGGTGCAGAGTAAGTACTTCGCCATATGCTTTGGAAAAGAGAACGGGGCGCTGTTGAAAATCAACTGCGCCCCGCCGGAAGTATCAATCTCGCCCCCTCGAATACCATCTAAAACAACACGGGCTAAAACTTTCGATATATTCGAGATCGACCTTCTGTCCCTATATTTAACGAATTCGGCAGGGTAGACAGTGAAGAAGTTCACATTACCCTGAAATTGTTTAAATTTTTTCTTAGCGCCAGTCGAAAAACCCTGGTCCGGCCTGTTTCAACAGAGAGGCGGCCATTGTCTGACCCAGTTTTGCGCCGTCTTCGAGCGCCCCGGTGGCCTCTTCGCTGATCGCCTCGGAACCGTCCGGGCGCAGAACTTCTCCACGCAGATGCAGTTGGCCATCTTGGACTTGTGCCAGACCGGCGATCGGTGTTTCGCATGAGCCATCCAGCCCGGCCAGCAGGCTGCGTTCAGCCGCAAGGCGTTGGCTTGTTTCAACATGATGAATCGCCGCCAGCATCTCGGCGGTGCGGCTATCGTCGCTGCGCCGTTCAATGCCGATGGTGCCCTGCGCAATGGCAGGTAGCATGTCATCAGGCGATATAGCAGTCGCGGGGACGTCTTTCATATCCAAGCGGCGCAATCCGGCCATGGCCAGGAAGGTACAATCGGCCACGCCATCTGCCAGCTTCTTCAGGCGAGTCTGCACATTGCCGCGAAACTCGACCACTTTCAGATCGGGCCGCCGATTCAGCAACTGCGCCCGGCGGCGCAACGATGAAGTCCCGACAACTGCGCCCTCTGGCAAGTCGTGAATCGAACTCAGCGTCGGAGAGATAAAGGCATCGCGCACGTCTTCACGCGGCAGAAAAGTATCCAGCACCAGCCCATCAGGCTGTTCGACCGGCATGTCCTTGGTCGAATGCACGGCGACATCAATCTCGCCCTTCAGCATCGCCTCTTCGATTTCCTTGGTGAACAGACCCTTGTTGCCAATCTCTTTCAGCGGTCGGTCCGCATCGATCATCGCGCGGTTGTCGCCGGTGGTCTTGATTACCACGATCTCAAACGCGTCCTCAGGCAGGTCGAAAGCGGCGCCAAGTCTCTGACGGGTTTCATAGGCCTGCGCCAGCGCCAGCGGTGATCCACGGGTGCCGATTTTCAGAGGCGATGCGGGGGTAGGCAATGTAAGACTCATGCGCACAGCTTTAGTCGCGTCACATTGCCCTGACAATGGGGGCAGAGCTTGACAAATTGCCACTGAGGGCCGACGCGTTGCACCAAACCGGAACACTGGGGGCACGAATGGCCGAGACAAAGAAATTGCTACGGGCGCTGGCGGGGGAAGTGCAGGATGTGCCGCCGATCTGGATGATGCGACAGGCTGGGAGGTATTTGCCTGAATATCGTGCAACGCGCGCACAGGCCGGAGATTTCCTGTCTCTTTGCTATAACCCCGAGCTTGCCGCCGAAGTCACCCTTCAGCCTATTCGCCGCTACGGCTTTGATGCCGCGATCCTGTTTGCTGATATCCTGCTTGTGCCGCAGGCGCTGGGTGCGGATTTGTGGTTTGTCACCGGTGAAGGTCCTCGCCTTTCGACAATTACACGGCAGTCGGAGTTTGATGCGCTGAAGCCCGTTGATGCAATTCATGAGACGCTTTCTCCGGTGTATGAAACCGTGCGCATCCTTTCTCGCGAGCTTCCTTCTGAGACTACTTTGATTGGCTTTGCTGGCGCGCCCTGGACAGTAGCGACCTACATGATCGCCGGACGGGGCACCCCGGATCAGGGGCCAGCCCATGCGCTGCGCGAAGAAAACACTGCGCTGTTCGAGGCGCTGTTGGATCGGATCACGGCCGCGACAATTGAATACCTGTCTGCCCAAATCGAGGCAGGGGCCGAGGTTGTCAAAATATTTGATAGTTGGGGGGGATCATTGAAGGGCGAAGCGTTTCAGAATTACGCCGTAGAACACTGTCGCGTGATTACTGCCGCCATAAAAGCCCGCCATCCGGGCATTCCCGTGATAGGTTTCCCACGCGAAGCGGATCAGGGTTACATCGGTTTCGCCAAGGCCACCGGTGTGGATTGTGTCGCGCTGGACAATTCTGTGTCGCCCGAATGGGCTGCTGCGAATGTGCAAGTCGATGGGTGTGTGCAGGGCAATTTGGCTTCATCGCATATGGTGACAGGCGGGCAAGCGCTTGTCGATGAGACGCGGCGGATTGTCGAAGCCTTCTCAAAAGGACCGCATATCTTCAATTTGGGTCATGGTATTACGCCAGATGCGGACCCTGAGAACGTTCAATTGATGATCGATACGGTGCGCGGGCGGTAAGCCTGGCGAGGGGGGCAGCCCCCTCTTGGCCTGCGGCCAATTCACCCCCGAGGTATTTTTAGCCAGATGAAGCGGGAGGAAGTTCGTTCAAAATCTCATTTGTATGCTCTCCGCGTTTGGGGCTGGGCCGCGGTTGCCAGTTGTAGGTTGAGAATCTAGGAGCGGCTGCGGCTTGACGTGTTTCGTCGTGGTCGATCCATGTTTGGCGAGCCGAATTCATAGGGTGATCCCGTGCTTCTTGTGGACTTAGGACCGGCGCAACGCAGGCGTCCGTGCCTTGAAACAGCGCCGCCCATTCGTCGCGCGGCTTCTCGGCAAAGATTTTGCTCAACCGCTTCGTCAGGTTGGGCCACGTCGCATGGTTATATTGCTGAGCGAATTCCGCGTCATCGCTGAGCCCGAGGATGTCCAGGAAGTGAGCATAGAATTTTGGCTCCAGACATTGAACTGAGATGAAGCCGCCATCTGCGCAGGCGTAGGTTCGGCTCCAATGCGGTCCGTCAAGCAGGCTTTGACCCCGGGTGTCGGACAGGTTGCCGGTTTGGCGCAGGCTCATCAGCAAATTCATCATGTGTGCCGAGCCATCGTAGATGGCGGCGTCCACCACCGTGCCTTTGCCTGTGCTCCGGGCATTCAGAAGCCCGGCGAGCAGACCTGCAACCAGATACATCGCACCACCGCCGATATCCCCGACTAGTGTTGCGGGCGTCAAAGGCGGTTGGCCGGGCGGCGACGCGTAGGATAAAGCCCCTGAAAGGGCAATATAGTTGAGATCATGGCCCGCTGTCTCAGAAAGTGGGCTATGCTGCCCCCAGCCTGTCATTCGGCCATAGACCAGCTTTGGGTTCAGGTGATGACAGTCTTCCGGCCCCAGCCCCAGCTTTTCCATCACGCCGGGGCGAAAACCCTCGATCAGCGCATCAGCCGTTGCGATCAGCCGTTTTGCAACGCTAAGATCCTGCGGGTCTTTGAGGTCCAGTGCAATTGATCGTTTGCCGCGATCCAGCAGCGAACGTTCAGGCATACCCGGAGTGACGGCGGACCCTTTGCGATGGATGGTGATGATATCGGCGCCCATATCCGCCAGCAGCATGGCCGCGAAGGGGGCTGGGCCCAGCCCTTCGATTTCGATGATGCGTATGCCGTGCAGCATGTCTTCCTCCTGCGGCGCAGGGTTTCTGTTGGGCGGAGCGAATGCAAGCGAAGAATCCCGATCCAGTGCCTTGGTGTGAGCAAACTGGTTGCCTGCATCGATGTTTCAGGGCTAGGTCTTTGTGGTCTGCCGTAGGATTAAAAAGAGGTTGAGAGATGCAGTTAAGCGATACCCGTGAAATTCAGGCGCCGCCTGCCGCCGTTTACGCTGCGTTGCTGGACCCTGAAGTATTGAAAGCCTGCATCAGCGGCGCGCAGGAGATTACCGGCGATCCAACCGAGGGGTATAATGCGACCGTGGTGCAAAAGGTTGGCCCTGTGAAGGCGACTTTCAAAGGCACTGTGACCATGTCCGACATGGTTGAGCCTGAACGCCTGACCATCGCTGGTGAGGGCAAGGGGGGCGCCGCAGGCTTTGCCAAGGGAAGCGCAGATGTAACCTTCGCGCCCAGCGAGGCTGGTGGCACCCTTCTGACCTACGAGGTCGAGGCTAAGGTGGGTGGCAAACTGGCTCAGCTGGGCAGCCGCCTGATTGATGGGTTTGCCAAGAAGATGGCCGATCAGTTTTTCGCCAATCTTCAAGAATATTTCGAAGGTCCGCCACCGCAAGAAGACGCTGCCGAAGAAGAGACCAAGTCAGGCTGGCTAGGTCGCCTGACGGGACGAGACTGAACCCTGCGCACACGCGCATGGCACTGTGCGGAATTGGACTGTTCGACGATGGTCCGTCACGATAGGTTGCGGGGTCAGAACGAGGGTACGCATGACGACCATATTGTCGATCCGGGATTTGCGGAAGTCTTATGCCGATGGGTTTGAGGCGCTGAAAGGTGTGTCTCTGGACATTGAAGAAGGTGAGATTCTAGCGCTGTTGGGCCCCAATGGGGCGGGTAAAACAACGCTGATCTCGACTGTGTGCGGTATTACCACGCCGACTTCGGGCTCGGTCACCGTAGGTGGCCATGACATCCAGACCGAGTACCGCGCAGCCCGCAAGATGATTGGGCTGGTGCCGCAGGAAATCGCGCTGGAACCGTTCGAGAAGGTCTGGAACACTGTCCGCTTTTCGCGCGGGCTGTTCGGTCATAGCGGAGACAACGCTAGGATCGAGGAAATCCTGCGCAAGCTGTCCCTATGGGACAAACGCCGTAACGCAATCAAGGAACTATCGGGAGGCATGAAGCGACGTGTGCTGATCGCGAAAGCCTTGGCGCATGAGCCAAGGGTGCTGTTTCTGGATGAACCCACCGCCGGCGTAGATGTCGAGCTACGTAAGGACATGTGGGAGATCGTGGCCGAATTGAAGCAGGCTGGTGTCACCATCATCCTGACCACTCACTACATCGAGGAAGCCGAGGCAATCGCCGACCGTGTGGGTGTCATCGACAAGGGTGAGCTTTTGCTCGTGCAGGACAAAGACACATTGATGGCGCAGATGGGCAAAAAGCAGATTGAGGTCATGTTGACCGAGCCTATTTTATCGGTTCCCGACGTTCTGTCCGATCATCAACTGACGCTCAACGGTGCAGGCGATGCGCTGATCTATACTTACGACACCAATGCCGAGCGCACGGGCATCACCACTCTTCTCAATGATGTTGCACAGGCCGGTTTAGTGCTGCGTGATGTGCAGACGCGGCAATCGAGCCTTGAAGAGATTTTCGTCAACCTCGTGTCCGGAGAACCCGCATGAACTGGTCCGCTATTACTGCCATCTACCGGTTTGAAATGGCCCGGTTCTTTCGCACACTGGCGCAGAGTTTTTTGTCTCCGGTCCTGTCGACCTCGCTTTATTTCGTGGTGTTTGGCACTGCCATCGGCAGTCGCATTCAAGAGATCGAAGGCGTGTCCTATGGGGCCTTCATTGTGCCGGGTCTGATCATGTTGTCCGTAGTGATGCTATCAATCTCGAATGCGTCCTTTGGCATCTACTTCCCCAAATTCTTGGGTACGATTTATGAGTTACTTTCAGCCCCCATCAATTTCATCGAGATTGTGATTGGCTATGTGGGCGCGGCCGCAACTAAGGCACTGTTTGTAGGTCTTGTCATTCTGGCCACTGCGACGTTCTTTGTGGACATTCGCATTGAACACCCGTTTGCCATGGCGGCTTTCCTGATCTTGTCTTGCCTCAGTTTCTCGCTGCTGGGGTTTATCGTGGGCATTTGGGCCGGAAATTTTGAGCAAATGTCGCTTGTCCCCCAGCTTGTTGTGACGCCCCTGATTTTTCTGGGTGGGACGTTTTACTCGATCTCGATGCTACCTCCGCTTTGGCAGACGATCACTCTGTTCAACCCTGTGGTTTATCTGATTTCCGGGTTCCGCTGGTCATTCTATGGTATCGCAGATGTCCCGATATTTTGGAGCCTTCTGGCCATACTAGCCTTCACCGGAATATGCCTCGCGATCATTGGCTGGATCTTCAAAACCGGTTGGCGCATCCGCAGCTAGGGCGTTGCATTTTTGCCCATCAGGTGTGTGAAATTGGTTCACGTCGCGTTTATGGCGCTTCGGGTCTCTTGTTTACGGCTCCGGCGCGCTCTACATCGGCTTCCATGAAACTCAGCCTGCCCTTCATGAAAAAGCCGCCACTTGTGGCCGTTGTTCGCCTGTCCGGTGCCATTGGAATGGCCGGGCGAGGGTCGATGAACGCGACCGCTCTGGCACCGGTGTTGGAGAAAGCCTTTCGCAAGGGCAAGCCCGCTGCGGTCGCGCTGGAGATCAATTCGCCGGGCGGCTCCCCCGTTCAAAGCTCATTAATCGGTGCGCGTATCCAACGGCTGGCGGAAGAGCTTAAGATCCCTGTCTACGCCTTCGTCGAAGACGTGGCGGCTTCGGGTGGATATTGGTTGGCGGTTTCAGCGGATGAGATTTGGGCCGATGACAGTTCGGTTCTGGGGTCGATCGGCGTGATATCGTCGGGATTTGGCGCGCATGTTTTTCTGGCACGTCAGGGCTTTGAACGGCGCGTACATACTGCGGGTCAGTCGAAATCAATGCTCGACCCGTTTGCTCCGGAAAAGAAAGAAGACATTGCACGGCTCAAAGTGCTGCTGGGCGATATCCACGAGAATTTCATAACCCATGTGAAATCTCGCCGGGACGGCAAGCTGGACAGCAGCGCTGATCTGTTCAACGGCGAGGTCTGGCTGGCCCGTCGCGCGCAACAGCTGGGCCTGATCGATGGTATTGCCCATCTGAAGCCCAAGATGCAGGAGAAGTTTGGCGACAAAGTCAGGTTCCGCCGCTATGGCCTGCGCAAACCGATCTGGTCGCGCTTCGGCGCGACGCTGGCGCAGGATGCCATAGCCGGGTTTGAGGAGCGCGCTGCCTACGCGCGTTTCGGGTTGTAGAGTGATCATCAAAGCAGTCACCTTGTTCCTGATCGCCATGGGCGTTCTGGCGATGTTCGGCAAGCTACGCTTTCCTGGACAGAAACGATTGAGTTCTGCGAAATGTCCGCGTTGTGGGCGGTTTAGGATCGGCAAAGGCCCGTGTCCTTGCGAAGAAGGAGGCCGTGGATGACGGCATGGCTGTTCTCCGGCCTCGGGCTGCTGATCCTGTTGTTGGCAGGCGACGCGCTGGTGCGAGGGGCCGTGAACCTCAGCCTGCGGTTGGGGGTTCCCGCCCTGATCGTCAGCCTGACAATAGTTGCCTTTGGAACTTCGGCCCCTGAGCTGCTGATTGCAATCAGCGCCATCAAGGAAAACGCGCCGGGCATTGCGTTGGGTAACGTGGTGGGCTCGAATACAGCGAATATCTTGCTGGTTCTGGGATTGCCCGCGCTTCTGGCGACCTTGCACACAAGTGAGTGCGACAGCCGCAAGAACTACATCTTCATGCTTCTGGCGTCGGTGTTATTTATCGGGTTGGCTTTTTGCGGGGTCTTTAATCTGCTCAGCGGGGCAATTTTGCTGGCTGCGTTGGCTCTGATCCTCGGCAACGCGTTTCGCGAAGCACATGCGCACCGTAAAGCCTGTGGTGAAGCTTGTGCCGATGAGGACGAGCTTGAGGGTCTTGAGGAAGCAGATCCTGACATGCCTTATTGGAAGGTGGCGATCTACCTGATCCTCGGCTTGATCGGACTGCCAATGGGTGCGCATCTGCTGGTCGAAAATGCGACCGTCATTGCCCGGAACTATGGTGTGAGCGAAACAGTGATCGGCCTTACGCTGATCGCGGTGGGTACGTCCCTGCCGGAACTGTCGACAACCGTCATGGCTGCCCTGAGGCGACAAGCGGATGTGGCACTGGGTAACGTCATCGGATCGAACATGTTCAATCTGCTGGCCATTGTCGGCATTACGACCTTGTTTGGGCGTATTCCCGTCGATCCTGAATTCCTGCGTTTCGATCTGTGGGTGATGCTCGGCGCGTCGCTCTTGTTGGTTCCTTTTGTATTCTTCAAGAAAGATATCACACGCGTCTGGGGCCTGATCTTGACAGCGCTCTATGTGATCTATGTTGCAAGCCTGTTAGCCTGACCTGACGAGGAGAATGAGCCCATGACCCGAGCATTGGTGACCGGTGCCGGTAAACGCCTTGGTCGTGCCATGGCGCTGTATTTGGCGCAGCGCGGAATGGATGTCGCTGTGCACTATTCCAGTTCGGATCAGGCCGCGCGTGAAACGGTTGATGAGGTTCAGGCGCTGGGCCGAAGGTCAGTTGCGCTGCAGGCCGATCTGCTTGATGAGGGGCAAGTCAGCTCATTGCTGCCGCGTGCAGCTGAGGCGCTGGGTGGTCCGATCACCTGTCTGGTCAACAATGCATCGATATTTGAGTATGACAATATACACACAGCTACCCGCCAAAGCTGGGATCGGCATCTCGACAGCAATCTGCGCGCACCATTCGTACTGACCCAAGCCATGGCCGAGCAGGGGTTGCAGTCGGAGCTTGATGATCAGGGAGAGCCTCTGGCGATTGGGCTGATCGTGAACATGGTGGATATGCGGGTGCGTAAACTGACGCCTGAGTTCATGTCATACACGATTGCCAAGATGGGGTTGTGGGCCTTGACCCGGACTGCAGCGCAGGCTCTGACACCCGCAATCCGTGTGAACGCGATCGGCCCCGGTCCAACGCTGCAGGGTCATCGCCAAAGTGATGCTCATTTTAGCGCTCAGCGGCAGAACACGATTCTGGAGCGCGGCGCGAACCCGTCGGATATTACTGCTGCGCTGGGATACTTTCTGGATGCACATGCCGTTACGGGGCAGCTTCTTTGCGTCGATGGTGGGCAACATTTGGGTTGGCAAACACCCGATGTTCTTGGTGTAGAATAAGTAAATCTGCTGCAAGTTTTGCACCGCTCTCATCTCTGTTACTCGAGCGTTACAAAAATGTCTTAATTTTCATACACTTGTCGCAGATCAAGAAAATTATCCTTTAAAAACAACGTCATAATTTCCTGCCTATTTTTTGTGCAGATCAACGAAAAGGCAAGGATTCAAGGGAAAATCGTGATGCCCCAAAAGTTATCTGCACAGTTATCCACAGAAGCCGTGGATTTGTTTTCTCTTGATCTGAAGCGCACAAGATTGCAGCCATGGTCAGAGAATCATATCTCAGACTCATGACCGCTAGCACTGATTCCGAATCGTCGACCCAAGCCAACGGCTATGCCTGCATTCAGCGTTATGTGAAAACGCTGGACAGCTCGCCGGGTGTGTATCGGATGTTGGATGGGGACAGCCGAGTTCTTTACGTAGGTAAAGCGCGAAACCTGAAGGCGAGGGTATCGAACTACACCCGCCCGGGGCACTCGGGTCGGATCGAGAAAATGATCGCCGCAACTGCCTCGATGATGTTTCTGACCACTCGGACCGAGACCGAGGCGCTGCTGCTGGAACAGAACCTGATCAAGCAGCTCAAGCCCAAATACAACGTATTGTTGCGGGATGACAAAAGCTTCCCGAATATTCTGGTCGCCAAGGATCATGCCTTTCCGCAGATCAAAAAGCACCGAGGGGCGAAGAAAGAAAAGGGGGCTTATTTCGGCCCCTTCGCCAGTGCAGGCGCGGTGAACAGGACGCTGAACCAGCTGCAAAAGGCGTTCCTGCTGCGGAACTGTTCGGATTCCATGTTCGATAGCCGGACCCGGCCGTGTTTGCTCTATCAGATCAAGCGATGTTCTGGACCGTGCGTCGAACTGATCTCGGAAGCCGACTATCGTGAAAGCGTTAAGGATGCCGAAAGGTTCCTGTCAGGCCGATCTACCAAAGTGCAGGAAGATCTCGCCCAGCAGATGATGGCTGCCTCCGAGGCGATGGAGTTCGAACGCGCCGCCGGTTTGCGCGACCGTATCCGGGCGCTAACGCAGGTGCAGACGTCTCAGGGCATCAACCCGCGCGGCGTGGCCGAGGCTGACGTCATTGGTCTCTACATGGACAGCGGGCAAGCCTGCGTTCAGGTGTTCTTCATCCGCGCCAACCAGAACTGGGGTAACCGCGATTTCTATCCGCGCGTCGGCCCGGATGTATCACAGGCTGAGGCGATGGAAGCGTTCCTGGGCCAGTTCTATGACAACAAGGAACCACCCCGGCAGTTGATCCTGTCTGATGCAATCGAGAATGCCGATCTGATGCAGGAGGCATTGTCCGAAAAAGCTGGACGCAAGGTGGAAATCCTGGTGCCCCAACGCGGTGAAAAGCAGGAACTGATCGCCGGTGCCTTGCGCAACGCACGTGAATCGCTGGCCCGGCGGATGTCGGAAAGTGCCACGCAGGCCAAATTGCTGCGCGGCGTGGCCGAGGCATTTGATCTGGACGGGCCGCCCAACCGGATCGAAGTTTACGACAACTCTCACATTCAAGGCACCAACGCCGTGGGTGGCATGATCGTCGCGGGCCCAGAGGGGTTCATGAAAAACGCCTATCGCAAGTTCAACATCCGCGGCGATGATCTAACCCCCGGCGATGACTTCGGCATGATGAAAGAGGTCCTGACCCGCCGTTTTACGCGCCTGCAAAAGGAAGATCCGGATCGGGACAAAGGGCATTGGCCCGATCTGCTGCTGATCGACGGTGGTGCAGGGCAGGTGAGCGTCGTGAATGAGATCATGGCCCAGCACGGGGTCGAGGATATCCCGATGGTCGGTGTCGCTAAGGGTGTCGATCGCGATCACGGCAAGGAAGAATTCCACCGCATCGGGCAGCGCCCTTTTGCGCTGAAACGCAACGATCCCGTATTGTACTTTATCCAGCGCTTGCGGGATGAGGCGCATCGCTTTGCCATCGGCACCCATCGCGCGAAACGCGCCAAGGCGGTTGGTGCAACGCCACTGGACGAAATCCCCGGCGTCGGGGCCGCGCGCAAACGCGCCCTGCTGACTCATTTCGGCAGCGCCAAAGCGGTGAGCCGAGCCAATTTGGCGGATCTTAAAGCCGTCGAGGGGATTTCAGCCGGGTTGGCGCAGAAGGTCTATGACTTCTTCCATGACAAGGGCTAGGCTTTTCGCCCCCGCCAAAGGATATAGAGGCCCGACGCCACGATGAGGCCGCAGCCAATCCACATGGTCTGATCCAATCGCTCGCCAAACATCACCACGCCCAAGCCGATACCGAACAACAGCCGCGAATAGCGAAACGGCGTCACAGATGAGACCTCGCCGGTGCGCATCGCCTTCATCAGCGCGGCATAGGCCATGACTCCCATCACAATCGCCCCGCCCATGTGCAGGCTGACATTAGGCGTCAGAGTTTGCAGCGATGTTCCTTCCCAGAATCGATAAGCCAAACCCGCGACAATGATGCAGAGGAAGCCATAGAACCCCAGAACCTCAGTGCCCAGTGTTGCGGGCGCGGCGCGGCTGGCCAGATCGCGCCCCGCAAAGCCGAGCATCCCCAGCACGGCAAGGATTGACAGGGCCGAGAAGCTGTCTCCGGTCGGTTGGATGATGATCACAACGCCAACAAGACCGATCAAAATGGCGCTCCATCGCCGCCAGCCGACGGATTCACCAAAGAACAACGCGGCCCCTGCGACGACAACCAGTGGTGTGGCCTGAAGGATCACCGTAGCCGAGGACAGTGGCGTCAAAGCGATCGCCAGCACATAGAACAAACGTCCAAGAATCTCGAAGACCACACGCACCTTCATTGGGCGCGACAGTACGTCGGGTTGGAACAGACGCGTGCCACGTACAACGGCAACCGCGGCATAGATCACTGCACCACCAGCACCGAACAGAACCAGCACTTGCCAGATCGGGATCGACGCCGAAGCCGCCTTGAGCAGCGCATCCTCCAGCGCGAACAGTGCCATTGCGGCGACCATCCAGGCGCTGCCGATCAGATTTGACCGGGGATCGGTTTGAATATGCGGTGTCATGTCAGCTCTGGGGTGTTGTTTGGTTGGCCAGCCGACAATCTGACGCCAAAGCAATCAAGTGCCAAGATGAAACCTGTAATGTGACCACCGCTGCGACGCTTTGACTTTTAAGACAGCAAACGCTTGTGTTGGGTCAGTTTTTTAAGACCCTGTCTTTTCTGTCTTGAACCGGCGATGTAGGGTCCAAGCCATGAAATGGAACCTGCCGAATATTCTGACTGTACTGCGCCTTGTGGCGGCCCCCGGTCTCGCCGTGATGTTTCTGTATTTCACCCGTCCCTATGCGGATTGGTTTGCTTTGATCCTGTTCCTGTCAGCGGCGATCACCGATTGGTTCGACGGGTATCTGGCGCGCGCCTGGAAACAGGAAACGAAGATTGGCGCCATGCTGGATCCCATTGCCGACAAGGCAATGGTGGTAATCGCGCTGATGATATTGGTGGGCTATTCGACTGAACACTGGACACCATGGCTGGTCCTGCCCGCTACAGTGATCCTGTTTCGCGAAGTCTTTGTCTCAGGCTTGCGAGAGTATCTGGGCGATGTGGCCGGAACCCTGAAGGTCACCAAGCTAGCCAAGTGGAAAACGACGGCACAGATGGTAGCGATCGCGATCCTGTTCTCGCAGGGGATATTCGAGCACCATTTTGTGATGGCCACGTTTGGCATGGATGCGACAACCATTGATCAGGTTCTGGCAGGGCAGGTCGAGGACCTGAACAACATCCGCTGGCATCTTGAGGCCATGTTCTGGTCAGGTCGTATCGGGCTATGGCTGCTCTGGATTGCCGCGACGCTGACATTGATCACAGGCTATGACTACCTACGTAAAGCCATGCCCCACCTGAAGGAGAGCTAACCGATGAACGTGCTGTATTTCGCTTGGGTGCGCGAACGCATCGGCCTGCCGAAAGAGAAGATTGAAACCGAGGCCGCAACAGTCAGCGATTTGGTCGCGGAACTGAGCGCGCGTGAGGATCGCTATGCTGCTGCCTTTGCCGATCTGTCGGCCTTGCGCGTGGCGCTGGACCAAGAGCTTTCGGATTTTGACGCCCCACTGACCGGTGTACGCGAGGTTGCGTTCTTTCCGCCCATGACGGGTGGCTAGAATGCGGATCGTCGTGCAGGAGGCCCCGTTCGATCTGGGGGCCGAAGCCAACGCTTTTGCCGCCGGGGACGATGCCAACGGGGCCATCGTGACCTTCACGGGCGTTGTGCGCGATCTGGCTTCGGGCGATCTGGATGTGATGGAGATCGAGCACTATCCTGGCATGACCGAACGCGCCCTAACCAAGATCGCGGAAGAGGCGCAAGCCCGTTGGTCACTGGGCAACGTTCTGGTGATCCACCGCCACGGAAGGCTTGCGCCGGGTGACCGGATCATGATGGTCGCAACCGCCGCACCGCACCGCAAAGATGCGTTTGAGGCGGCGGAATATCTGATGGATTACCTTAAGTCTCGCGCGCCATTCTGGAAGAAGGAAATCACCACGTCCGGAGCAGAATGGGTGGCTGCCAAGGACGAGGATGAAGACGCGCTGACCCGCTGGTAGGGTGCCTAGTCTGCGTTGTTGATCCGCCCGCGCATCTCTTCGGCTTCCTGCCGCGCCGCGCGCAGCCCTTCCATTGCGGCATTCAACTCGGCTTCGGTTTGAGTCAGCTGGTTGGTCAGCTCTGCCTCGCGCTGCTGAAGATATGTGATTGCCTGATCGCGTGTTTCTTCGGCCTCGTGCAGTTCCTGACTCATGCGGTCAAGATCGGCCACGTCGCTTTGGCGAACACGGGACAGCCGATGGGCCAGCCAGTTGGCGAACCAACCCATGCAGAAAGCTGCGAACAGGATGATGGCTGTGGCGATGATGAATTCTGTTCTGTTCAACTTACTGGTCCTCTGAGCCTGCATCCGGTGCGTCGGTTTCAGGTGTCTCGATTTCGGCCTCAGATTCGGCCTCGGCTTCCATCGCCTCAAGCCCGGTCAGGGTGTTGGCCACGGGTTCAGGACGGATCAGGCGAAACTCGATGCGGCGGTTCTCTTCGCGGCCTTCTTCGGTTTCGTTATCGGCGATGGGCTGCGTCTCGCCATACCCGACCGCAGAAAAGCTTGAGGTCGGCACGCGCCGTCCGCGCAATTCGTTCAGGATCGACTGTGCGCGCGACTGGCTGAGCTGCTGGTTCATCTCTTCACGGCCCTGACTGTCGGTATGGCCCTGAATCTCCAACCGGATGGGGCCACATTCGCGCAGGATGTCAGCGATCTGGTTCAGGGCATCGCGCGAGTCGGCGGCTACTGTGGCTGAACCCGGTTCGAACGCAATCTTTCTGGCGGCCTGTACCTCTGCCAGCTGCTCTTCGCAGACCTCAGGGTCGGGCGGCGCGTCGGCGGGTGCGGGCGGCTCCTGATAGGTGATTGACAGGGTGTAATCCTGCGCCTCGCCCAGCTTGTCCGACAGCATGCCGGCGATCCGGGCCTTGGCGTCGGGATCATGGCTGATGCCCGACAGCGCTACATTGTCCGGCGTAACGGTCAGGGCGCCATTGTGCAGTTGCGACAGTGCCTCCAGCCCGGCCAAGACGCGTATGGGCCAATCCGCGGGCAGGTCCGGTGCAATCCGGGTGGCTGTGTGCACCTGCAATGATCCAAAGGCGGCACGTGCAAAGCTGTCGGTCATTTCACGCAGCGTTTCGTCACTCAGACGGCCACGCAGTTGAACCAAACCCTCAGGGCTACGTGTTGCGACGAATTCAATAGGCCCAGTCGGGTCATCCGGTTCGGGTTCGGGAAGAATTGCATGCAAGGCGAAGACCTCGGGCAGCGTATTTTCGAGCTCTCCCACGATGCGGTCGAACTCCAAAGGGTTAGTCCCTTGTGTGGCAACTAGAGTGATATCTGCATCCGACAGAGTAACTGAACCCTGACCAAGTTCGGATAGCGCACGAATGCTGAGCTGCGCTGCATTCGCCCAACGCGGAGACGGTACGCCTAGCCCAATGGTGCAGGAATAGGGGCCGGTTAATCCGGCCTCTTGTGCTGCAGCGACGATGATGTCGCGCGCAACTTCATCCTGGGCCGAGCACGCATCAAACTGCCCGCCATCCTCATCTATCAGATAGCGCAGCGTGAATGGTGTGATTACCGGGCGAGGTGCCGAAATCGAAAGGCCGATTCGCAGACCTGGTGGCGCGGCGCGGCTCAGGTCTTGTTCCAGCTGGTCTTTCTCTTGCTGGCTATCGGCAATGGCCGTGATACGCACCAACCCTGGGCTGGCAGATATCTTGGCCCGTGGCAAATCCGAGAGCGCTTCGATCGCATAGTCGATTGCCTGATCCCAACCGTCTGGCTTGGGATAGTCGGCACTTTCCATCAGGTCCGAAACTGACGCGTCCCGATCAAGGCGTTGCAGCCTGTCTACCAGATCATCGCGATCCAGAGCCGCAGGTACTAGCCCGATAATCGAAATTCCACTGTCATTGCGCAAGATCTCGGTAGAAAAGCGGGGCGGTGTCAGATCGGCGGTGGGAGCAACCTCCATCTCGTCAATGACGCGCGAGGTGTCGACCTCGGTGCCCGCAGCGATCAGGGCGTTGAATCGGGTCGCCTCAGTCGGGGCCGTGCCGGTCAGAACGACACGCAGGCCGTCGGATTCGACTTCGGCCCAATCATGCCCCTGCAAGTTCAAGGCCTTTCGCACGGCCAGTTCCGAGGCGTCTTCGATCTTGCTGACCGCAAATCCAGCGACCACCAGCGATAGAACGGCGGACACCGCGAAAATCAACGCAACAGCTAGGGCGTAAGGCAGACGCATGGGCGAAATCGAGACTCCTCGGGCGGTTGGTTCCGGGACTCATACAGAGCGCAGCACAGAGGTGCAATCAGAGGAAAAGGGCGACGCAGAGGAAGATCAGCGGAATCAAGCCGGTGTCACGATTGGCCCGGAAAAGCTGCAGCAATTTGGCGTTGTCCTCCGTGTCCAGCCCCCGCAATTGCCAGGCCAGATGCCACCCCATCGCCCAGGGCCCGCCAAGGGCGACCGCCAAAGCAAGAACCGATGTCCCGGGCAAAGCCGCGTCGATAATTGCAAAGGCCATTAGACTGACGGTTCCAATCAGAAAATACTTGAGCCAACGGGCGGTATCGGTGCCAAACAGCCGTGCGGTGGACTTGATGCCGATCAGCTCGTCATCCTCGGCATCCTGATGGGCGTAGATCGTGTCGTAGAACAAAGTCCAGGCGATTCCTGACAGATAAAGCATGATCGCAGGCCAGCCCACGGTGCCGGTATGTGCAGCCCAGGCCAGCAATGCGCCCCAGTTGAAGGCCAGCCCCAGAAAAATCTGCGGCCACCAGGTAAATCGTTTTGCATAGGGATAGATGGTAACAGGCAGCAAAGACAAAACTCCCATCGCAATCGCGGCCCGGTTGAAGGTCAGAAGGATGGCCAGGGCCAACAGACATTGCAGCACCATCCAGAATACCGCCTGACGGACACTCACCTGACCCGAGGGAATCGGGCGCGACCTTGTGCGTTCGACCTTCCCGTCAAACTCTCGATCGGTGATGTCATTCCACGTACAGCCCGCGCCGCGCATCAAAAACGCGCCGATCGCACACCCAACGGCGATCCAAAGATCCCCCCACCGTGGAGTGCCGTCGCTCAGGATGGCCAGCGCCAGACCCCACCAGCAGGGGATCAGCAGCAACCATGTGCCGATAGGTCGGTCCGCGCGGCTGAGCCGCAGGTAAGGGCGGGTGAAGGCAGGCGCGTGAGTGTCGACCCAGTTGCCGGTAACGGCATCGGCGACCTGACCGTCTGGTGTTGGGGCATTGCCTTGCATATGTAGGGTCTCATGAATGCGAAGATCAGACTGTATGTAGAGCACCCTTTGGGTCCGGGGCAATCGGTTCCTTTGACGCGTGAGCAGGCGCACTACCTGTTCGGCGTCATGCGCCTGTCGGTTGGGGGCCGGGTCGCCCTGTTCAATGGCAGCGATGGCGAGTGGCAGGCAGAGGTAGCAGAAGCGGGCAAACGAGGCGGAATCCTGTCGTGCGTGGAGCAATCGAAACCTCTGCAATTACCGCCCGATCTGTGGCTTCTCTTTGCACCGATCAAGAAGGCGCGGACCGATTTCATCGTTGAAAAAGCAGCTGAAATGGGGGCCGCGCGGATCATACCGGTGCAGACCGAATTCACCAACTCCGAGCGCATTCGGCAGGATCGCTTGCAGGCCCACGCAATTGAGGCGGCCGAACAATGTGGCGGCACTTTTGTGCCTGAGGTCGCTGACCTCCAGCGATTGGATCGTATCCTGGGCGCGTGGCCCGATGATCGCCAATTGATGTTCTGTGACGAGGCTGAAGCCGGCTCGGCCCTGCGCATGGCAGAGAATGAGAAAGGCAAGCCGTGGGCGATCCTGATCGGCCCCGAGGGCGGGTTTTCCGAGCCCGAACGCAAACGGTTGGCGGAGCTACCATTTACCCATGTGGTCAGCCTCGGCCCACGCATCCTGCGCGCCGATACAGCAGCCGTTGCGGCGATGACAATGTGGCAGCAAGCGTTGGGAGATTGGACGTGACGTGGCAATTGGCGCAGGAAACGGACCTGTCCAGGATCGACTCGTTTTTGTCCCAACATATCCAAACATCGATGTTCCCTTTGGCCAATCTACGGGATTTTGGCCTGTGCGGTACGCATCCCCGGTCGTTGAATGCATGGACACTTGGCAGCCCGTTGCGTGCGGTCTTCGCCATAACAAATGAAGGCATGATCCTGCTGCAATGTCCCGACTGTTCGGATACCGAACTTGCCGCAGCGATTGACCTTATTCGAGGCCGGGCCCTGTTCGGCATCGCGGCTGAGGCAACGCAAGCTCGTCGGATAATGCGGTTGGCAGGTTGGGAAGGGCGACCCGCGACCCTGAACAGCGATGAGCCGGGGTTTTCCCTGGCGCTGGATCGACTTCAAATACCGGATTTCAGTGGGGCAGATCTCATGCCGCTTACTGATGTAGACCGTTCGGTCCTTGAAGACTGGCGAGAAAGCTACCTCATCGAAGCCATGGATTTTGATCCTTTGCGCGCACAGACGCAGGCTGGGAAGGACATCAAGACCTATATCGAGCGGGATTCGCATCGAGTTTTGCTGCAGAATGGCCTACCGGTCAGCATGACCGGCTTCAACGCTCGCTTGCCTGAAGTGGTGCAGATCGGCGGTGTCTACACGCCACCCGATTTACGAGGGCGGGGCTATGCGCGTTTGGCTGTTGCCCTGCATCTGGTTGAGGCGCGCGACGCGGGAGTTTCCAGGGCTGTCCTCTTTGCGGCTTCCGATGCGGCAGCGCGTGCCTATATATCCATTGGGTTCCAGCCTGCGGGTCAATACTCGCTGATCCTGTTCAAAAACCCGGAGGACGTGGCATGAGTTTCTTTCGACCCGAAGCCAAACTGACCCTGTGGCGCTGGCGCGAAGTGCTGGTAGCAGGGTTTGTTCTGATCCTCGGCCTCAGCTGGATCAGCGGCCCCGGCGGATTGCTGGCGTGGTTGGGGTGGCTGCTGATCGTCGTCTCGATGGCACTGGCGGTGATCGGAGTGCAACGCGCGCGCTTTCGCAATGGTGCGGGCGGGCCGGGCGTGGTGACTATTGATGAAGGCCAGATCACCTATCTGGGCCCGCTCGACGGCGGCATCGTTGCAGCCCGCGAAATCGAGCGGTTGGCGTTGGATCCGACCTCGCAACCTGCGCATTGGGTTTTGGATCAGCCGGGGCAGCCGACCCTTCACATTCCGGTGAACGCCGAAGGGGCCGAGGCACTGTTTGATGTGTTCTCAGCACTTCCGGGGCTGAAAACCGAGCAAATGCTGTCGGAACTCAACGGTCGAGCGGCACATCCGGTGGTGATCTGGGAGCGTACGCCGTCACGGCCTGCGCACCTTAGGCTGCATTGACACTGGCGCGGTTTGCGCTCAGGACTGACCGCCAAGATAGACACATCAGGATCGGAGCACGGGTCACATGTCCATCCCCCAGTCCGGCGGCGGACCGATCGAACGCCATGAGCAACTGGCCGAATATCTGGAATTGGGCTGCAAGCCCAAGGAAGATTGGCGCATCGGAACCGAGCATGAGAAGTTCGGCTATTGCAAAGACACTCTGAAACCTCTGCCGTTTGAAGGCAAACGGTCGATTGTGGCCGTGCTGGAAGGTCTGCGAGACCGCCATGGCTGGGCTGAAGTGCGTGAAGCTGGACATTTAATCGGGCTTGAGAAGGACGGCGCGAACGTCAGCCTGGAACCAGGCGGTGCGTTGGAACTGTCCGGCGCTCCGCTCGAGACAATTCATGAAACGTGTGATGAGGTGAACACTCACCTGCGTGAAGTGAAAGATATCGCCGATGAGATCGGTGTAGGCTTTATTGGTCTGGGCGCAGCCCCGATCTGGACCCATGAAGAGATGCCGTTGATGCCCAAAGGCCGTTACCGGCTGATGAACGATTATATGGAGAAAGTCGGCACCATGGGCCGTGCCATGATGCGGCGCACCTGCACGGTTCAGGTCAATATCGACTTCGGGTCCGAGGCCGACATGGTGCAGAAGCTGCGCGTCGCGCTGGCCCTTCAGCCGGTCGCGACGGCGCTGTTTGCGAACTCTCCGTTTTTCGAGGGCAAGGTGAACGGCCAGAAAAGCTGGCGCAGTTATATCTGGCGGCATCTGGACGATGCACGGACGGGCATGCTGCCCTTTGTGTTCGAAGAAGGCTTCGGGTTCGAACGCTATGTACAATATGCGCTCGATGTACCGATGTATTTCGTCTATCGCGACGGCCAGTATATCAACGCGCTGGGCATGTCGTTCCGCGACTTCCTGCAGGGCAAACTGCCTGCACTGCCCGGTGAGACGCCGACTCTGTCCGATTGGGCCGATCACCTGACCACGGCATTTCCCGAAGCGCGGATCAAGAAATTCATGGAGATGCGCGGCGCCGATGGTGGCCCATGGCGCAGGCTCTGTGCGCTGCCTGCATTCTGGGTTGGTCTGACCTATGACCAAACCGCGCTGGATTCCGCTTGGGATCTGGTCAAAGGCTGGGATGCCGAGACGCGCGAAGCGCTGCGGGTCGAGGCTGCCAAGGATGGTCTGCAAGCGCAGGTTGGCAACATCAATATGCATGATTTGGCGCGCGAAGTGGTCTCGATCGCAGAGGCCGGACTTGCATCCCGCGCGCGCCCCGGTGCGGGTGGTCTGGTGCAGGACGAGACGCATTTCTTGAACGCGCTCAAGGACAGCATCGATACGGGCAAGGTGCCCGCAGATGAGTTGCTGGATCACTACAATGGCGACTGGAATGGCGATCTGACCCGGATTTATCCCGAATACAGCTATTGATCCCCTCCGTCCCGCTTGCATTCGTGGGACGGGGCCGATAGCAGGTTGGCGACCAAATTCAGAGGGCGTCATGGACGATCTTAAGGCAAAATATCTGGGCCAAATCGCCGAAGCTGGCGATGAAAACGCGCTTGAGGCGATCCGCGTCGCCGCCGTCGGCAAAAAAGGCGAGGTCGCGCTGAAGATGCGCGAGCTGGGCAAGATGACCCCCGAGGAACGTCAGGTCGCAGGCCCCGCGCTGAACGCCCTGAAGGATGAGATCAACTCGGCGCTTTCTGCCAAAAAGGCCGCGCTTGCCGACGCCGCGCTGGATGAGCGTCTGCGCACCGAGTGGCTCGACGTTACACTACCGACCCGGGCACGTCGTCAGGGCTCGATCCACCCGGTCAGCCAGGCGACCGAGGAACTGACCGCGATCTTTGCCGAACTGGGTTTCTCGGTGGCCGAAGGGCCGCGGATCGAAACCGACTGGCACAACTTTGACGCTCTGAACATCCCCGGCCACCACCCCGCGCGCGCCGAGATGGACACGTTCTACATGCACCGCGCCGAGGGCGACAATCGCCCGCCGCATGTGCTGCGCACCCATACCTCGCCGGTCCAGATCCGCTCGATGGAACTGCAGGGCGCGCCGATCCGCGTGATCTGTCCGGGCGGTGTCTACCGCGCCGACTATGACCAGACTCACACGCCGATGTTCCATCAGGTCGAAGGGCTTGCCATCGACAAGGACATCTCGATGGCGAACCTGAAATGGGTTCTGGAAGAGTTCGTGAAAGCGTTCTTCGAGGTCGACGACGTCGAGCTGCGCTTCCGCGCCTCGCACTTCCCCTTCACCGAGCCGTCGGCCGAGGTCGATATCCGCTGTTCCTGGGATAACGGCCAGCTGAAGATCGGCGAGGGCGACGACTGGATGGAGATTCTGGGTTCCGGCATGGTCCACCCCAAGGTGATCGCCGCCGGTGGGATCGACCCCGAGGTCTATCAGGGCTTTGCATTTGGCATCGGCATCGACCGTCTTGCGATGCTGAAATACGGCATTCCGGATTTGCGGGCATTCTTTGATAGCGATCTGCGGTGGCTTAGGCACTACGGGTTTGCGGCGCTGGATATGCCGAACCTGCATGGTGGTTTGTCGCGGTAAGTGTATCCGCTGGGCGTATATCTTTCGCGCTACATTGACTGGTGGCATCGCCGTGTGGCGAATGCTCCTTTTCTTTGGTTGATAGGTATCCTCTTAACCACGATATGCATACAGGCTCTAACGGTGAAGTTATTGGAGTCTGCTGTCCTTTGGATTTGGCCTCTATTAGTGGTTATTGCTGTCCCGGGTTTTTTTGGGCAGCGATGAACACTCTTTCAGAAAGGACAGATCGAAGGAAAGAGGCGGAAGACCGACAAGCGATGGCAAAAAAGTTCATTGATCAATACGCTAAAGAGAAATCAAAATAGCTATTACTCTTTGTGCGAGCGTCTTTTCAGCGCAATTTAGCACAAGCGCTTAGGTATTGCGCGGGGCAAAGGCCGATAGCGCGGCTTTGTAATTTGATCCGTTGTAGGGTGGGGTTTCACCCCACCGTGAGGCGGTTGGTGGGGTGAAACCCCACCCTACACCAATATGTTATGTGACAGTGCGGCAGACGTCGCTAGGCTCCGGCTTATGATCTATCGAATGTTTTTTCTTCTGCTGACCGCGACTCCCGCCTTTGCGATGGGGCCGTGGAAATCTGACTGCCACGGCGATTCCGCCTGTGAGATCGGCGACCGTTCTTACCATGTGCTGGAACCTGATGGTTGGGATGGCGAAACGCCTCTGCCAGTGCTGTTGCATTTCCACGGCTGGGCGCGGCAGGGCGATGTGGTGGTGAACCATGAACGCATCGCCGGGGCGACGAAGCTGCGCGATGTGTTGTTGGTGGCTCCGAACGGGCTGCGCAAAAGCTGGAACTTCTGGACCGCCGATACCGCAGACGTGCCGTTCGCTGATCGGGTGTTGGAGGATGTGGCCAAACACTATCCCATTGATCCTGAACGCATCTATGTCTCGGGTTATTCCTACGGCGGCGCGATGGCGTGGCGCTTTGTCTGCCAGTCGGGAAATGACATCGCCGCGCTGCTGGCCGTTGCGGGATCAATCCGCCAGACCGAGGACTGCCCGGAAGCCCCACGCGAGGTGCGTCATGTGCACGGGCTGGACGATACGGTGATGGATTTTCCCTTTGGGCCGGACGGTGACGCGACCTATCCAGTGGCTCTGTGGAAGGCGAAGTTCAACTGCAACGGCGCGACCCCTCGTGGAGATTGGAGTGTGAAGCCCTTCCTGACGCTCAGCCGATTGGAGTGGACCGATTGCGCGCAAGGGCAGGTGACACTGGACACCCATCCCGGCGGGCACTTTATTCCCCACGGCTGGATCGGCTGGCAGCTGGACGAGCTTTTGGGTCGCACCCCCACCTATCCGTGAGCCGCAGCGCTTGCACCTTGGCGCAATCTTTGCCATTGCCTGTGCCGACTGAATGTTTGCCGAAAAAGGCCCGCTGCAATGAAATTCACTCTGTCCTGGCTGAAAGACCACCTCGATACGGATGCGTCGGTTGATGAGATCGCCGAAGCACTGACCGATCTCGGGCTTGAGGTCGAAGAGATCGTCAACCCGGCGGACCGTCTGGCGGGCTTTACGCTGGGCCATGTGAAACATGCCGAGAAGCACCCGGACGCCGATAAGCTGCGCGTTTGCACGGTTGAAACCGACGAGGGCGATCTGCAGATCATTTGTGGCGCGCCCAATGCGCGCGAAGGCATCACCGTGGTGGTTTGTAAACCGGGTATGTATATTCCCGGCCTGGATATCACCATCAGCGTCGGCAAGATCCGTGGCGTCGAGAGCTATGGCATGATGGCATCCGAGCGCGAGCTTGAGCTGTCGGATGAACATGACGGGATTATCGAGCTGCCCTCGGGTGAGGTCGGCGACAAGTTTGTCGATTGGTTGGCAGAGAACGATCCGTCAAAGGTTGATCCGATGATCGAGATCGCGATCACGCCGAACCGCCCGGATGCGCTGGGTGTTGCGGGTATTGCGCGTGATTTGGCCGCGCGGGGGTTGGGCACGCTGAAAGTGCGCGATTACACTCCGGTGCCGGGTGATTTCGAAAGCCCGATCAAAGTGTCGATCGACGAGGATACGCTGGACGGCGCGCCGCATTTCACCGGGCGTCTGATCCGTGGCGTAAAGAACGGCCCGAGCCCTCAGTGGCTGCAGGATCAACTGAAAGCGATTGGTCTGCGTCCGATCTCGGCTCTGGTGGATATCACCAATTATATGACCTTCGACCACAACCGTCCGCTGCACGTGTTCGACGCGGACAAGGTGCAGGGCAATTTGCGGGTGCATCGCGCCAAGGGTGGTGAAAAGCTGGTCGCGCTTGATGAAAAAGAATACTCCCTTCAGCCTGGCATGATGGTGATTTCGGACGACAAAGGCCCGGAATCTATCGCGGGTATCATGGGCGGTGAGGAAACCGGTTGTACCGAGGAGACTGTGAACGTCTTCCTTGAAAGCGCGTTCTGGGATCATGTACAGATCGCCCTCACAGGTCGGGCGCTGAAGATAAACTCGGACGCGCGGTATCGATTCGAGCGCGGCGTCGACCCGGAATACACGCGCGAAGGGTTGGAGCATGCGACGCAGATGATCTTGGATATCTGCGGCGGTGAAGCCTCGAATGTGGTCGAGGCGGGCAAAGCGCCGAACCACGCGCGGGCCTACAAACTGGACGCGGCGCGCGTGCAGTCCTTGGTCGGGATGGAGATTCCGGAAAGCGAGCAGCGGCAGACACTGACCCGTTTGGGCTTTCGTCTGGATGGCGAGATGGCGCATGTGCCCAGCTGGCGACCCGATATCATGGGGGAGGCCGATCTGGTGGAAGAGGTTGCGCGGATCGCTTCTCTGACCAAGTTGCAGGGTATTCCGCTGCCGCGTACGACGGCGGGTATCCCCAAACCGGTCATGACAGCCACGCAGCGTCGCCAGTCGATGGCGCGCCGGACCTGTGCAGCGCTGGGGTATAATGAATGTGTGTCTTACACCTTCATCGATCAGGCCTCGGCGGCGCTGTTCGGCGGCGGTGACGCAGCAACCATGTTGGAAAACCCGATCTCGTCCGAGATGAGCCATATGCGCCCTGATCTGCTGCCTGGTCTGCTGCAAGCGGCGGCGCGCAATCAGGCGCGGGGTTATGCCGATCTGGCCTTGTTCGAGGTCGGGCCGGTGTTCCATGATGGTGAGCCGGGGGATCAGCAGACGCAGATCACCGGCCTGTTGGTTGGGCGCAACGGCCCCAAGGATGTGCACGGTGCGTCCCGCCCGGTGGACTTGTTCGACGCGAAGGCCGACGCTGAGGCGGTGCTGGCCGCTATTGGCGCGCCTGCCAAGGTACAGGTTTTGCGCGACGGCGATGCCTGGTGGCACCCGGGCCGACATGGAAAAATCTGTCTGGGTCCGAAAAAGGTACTGGGCGTCTTTGGCGAATTGCATCCGCGCGTGTTGCAGGCGATGGACATCAAGGGCCCGGCGATGGCGTTCACCATTTGGCCGGATCAGGTGCCGATGCCACGTAAATCCGGTGCGACCCGTTCTGCCTTGGAATTGCGCGACTTGCAGGCGGTCGAGCGCGATTTCGCCTTTGTTGTAAATGCGGATATCGAAGCTCTGACGTTGGTCAATGCGGCTGCAGGTGCTGATAAGGCTCTGATCGAGGACGTGCGCGTCTTTGACGAATTCATTGGCGGTAGCGTCGGCGAGGGCAAGAAGTCTCTGGCCATTACCGTAAGGCTCCAGCCGTCGGACGCGACCCTGAAGGAAAAGGATATCGAGGCGGTCAGCACCAAGATTGTCGAAAAAGTGATGAAAGCCACTGGCGGCGTCTTGCGGGGATGAGTTGGTTTTCGCCTCCGGCGGGAGTATTTTTGAAATGATAAAGGGGCCATTGCGCCCCTTTTTCACGGGAGGAGAGAAAAATGCTGAAGGTCTATTTGTCCGGTGAGATTCACACGGATTGGCGCGAGCAGATCATTGCGGGCGCCGATGGGTTGGATGTTGAGTTCAGTAGCCCGGTCACCGATCACGGTGCTTCGGACGATTGCGGTGTCACGATCTTGGGGGCCGAGCCGAACAAGTACTGGCACGATCACAAGGGTGCCATGGTCAACGCGATCCGGACCCGCAAGGGCATATCAGACGCGGATGTTGTGGTTGTACGCTTTGGGGACAAATACAAGCAGTGGAACGCGGCATTTGACGCGGGCTATGCGGCAGCACTGGGCAAGTCGATCATTGTTCTGCACGGGGCTGATCATCAGCACGCGCTGAAAGAAGTAGATGCAGCAGCACTCGCCGTCGCTGAAGAACCCGCGCAAGTTGTTGAGATCTTGCGCTACGTTCTAACAGGCGCGCTGCCTGGGTAACCCGATGGCCCGTGGCGGCGGATTTGGATCCCGCCGCACAGGCCTTGTGTATCAATCCCGTGAGGGGATGTTCAGTCCTCTTTGCACTGCGGGTCGATCCAGGAACCTATCCAGATAGCGCGTAACGTTGCCATAGCTTTCCCAGCCTATGACATCCTTGACGCTGTAATAATCTAAACCGCGCAGCCACGGCGCGATTGCGATATCGGCGATCGAGAATTCTCCGGCGATCCAGTCTTCGCCGTCCAGTTGCCGGTCGAGAACGTTCAGCAGGCGTTTGGCCTCGGACACGTAGCGTTCGCGCGGGCGAGGGTCTTCGATTTCAGCCCCTGCGAATTTGTGGAAATACCCAAGCTGGCCAAACATTGGTCCGATACCGCCCATCTGGAACATAACCCATTGGGTGACCCGGTGCTTGTCGCCTTTGTTCTGACCCAGCAGCTTACCGCTCTTTTCAGCGAGGTACAGAAGGATTGCACCGCTTTCGAACAAAGCCAACGGAGCATCGTCGGGCCCGTTGGGATCAATGATCGCCGGGATCTTGTTGTTCGGGTTCAGCGAAAGAAACTCCGGGCTTTTGACATCTGCATCGGCCAGTGTGACACGATGTGCCTCATAAGGCAGGCCGGTTTCTTCCAGCATGATCGACGCCTTTACCCCGTTGGGTGTGGGGAAGGAATAAAGCTGAATCCGCTCGGGGAACTGTGGGGACCATTTATTCATGATCGGGAATTGGATTGTGTCCAGCATGATGGGCTCCTTTTATCGCGCGTGTTGCAGTCAATCTGGTAATTTGTGGCGCTTTTGTAAGGTCCAATTCTGTGCGTGATCGGTCAGTCGATGTTTGCTGGGGAACAGCAGGGGGGAAAACTCGGAAATCCTGCACCTAGACCTGCGCGCAAAATTAGCCCAGACTTTTCAGCGATCCCGCGCCAAAAGGCGCGGGTTTGCTGTTGGCGCAAAGGAGAAGCGTGTGGAAGATGTCGTAACACAGGTGGGCGCATTTGGTCCGCTGATCATGAGCGCGATCAAAGCGTTGATCGTTCTGGTATTGGGTTGGATCGTTGCCGGAGCCATTAGCGGTCTGGTGCGGCGGCGGATCAACGCCACGCCACATATCGACCCGACTTTGGGGAATTTCGTTGCGAGCCTCGTGAAATGGGTGCTGCTGGCGATTGTCTTTGTCGCCGTTCTGGGCATTTTCGGAATCGAGGCGACCAGCATCGTGGCCATACTGGGTGCCGCATCCCTGGCCATCGGTTTGGCGCTGCAGGGAACACTCAGCGATCTGGCCGCGGGCGTGATGCTGGTGGTGTTCCGGCCCTATAAGCTGGGCCAATATGTCGATATTGGTGGCACAGCGGGTACTGTGAAAGACCTGAACCTGTTCACGACCGAGCTGGTGACGCCGGACAACGTGCAGATCATCGTGCCAAACGGTCAGGCTTGGGGTTCGGTGATCACCAACTATTCCGCCCATGACACCCGCCGGGTCGATCTGGTGTTTGGCATCGACTACGGCGATAGCGCGGATGAGGCTATGAACATCATCCTGGATGTGGCCAAAGCTGACGATCGTATCATGGCTGATCCTGAGCCCTGGGTGCGGGTGACAAATCTTGGGGATAGTTCGGTTGATCTGACCGCGCGCCTGTGGTGTGCCGCGGCTGACTATTGGGATGTGAAGTTTGAACTTACCAAAGCGATCAAAGAAGCGTTTGACGCCAAAGGCGTATCCATCCCGTATCCGCATTCTGTGGAGATTCACAAAGAGGCGTAAGCCTCCCGCCCGTCGATCGGGCATTGAAATGCCATCCTCTGGTTGGGCCGGGCACCGCGCTAAGGCGCGGTGCTTTTTTGCGCGAACCTTGGTCCAGAAAAAAACAGCGCCGCGCTATTGGCGCGGCGCTGGGCCCAAGTCTGTAAAGCGTCCTTTGGAAAAGGACGCTTTCAGAGGCGGGAGCGCTCTTAGTTCAACAGAGTTGTTGGATCGACAGAGGCGATGTTGAGGGCGGTGCCCACCGCTTCGTAAGTCAGCTTGCCGGCGTGGACGTTCAAACCTGCCAGCAGGTGTGCGTCGTCCTTACAGGCCTGCTTCCAGCCCTTGCTTGCCAGCGACAACATGAACGGCATGGTTGCGTTGCCCAGTGCGATGGTCGAAGTCCGGGCAACCGCACCGGGCATGTTGGCGACGCAGTAGTGCATGATGCCGTCAACTTCGTAAACCGGATCGGCGTGGGTGGTGGCTTTCGAGGTTTCAAAACAGCCGCCCTGATCGATCGCAACGTCTACCAGAGCCGCGCCGGGCTTCATGGTCGACAGCTGTTCGCGCGAGATCAGTTTGGGAGCAGCTGCGCCCGGGATCAGGACCGCACCGATGACCAGGTCGGCATCCTGGATCAGCTCGGCTGTCGCACCAGCGGTTGAATACTGGTTCTTGAAGGTTCCGCCGAACACATCGTCCAGATAGCGGAGACGCGGCAGCGAACGGTCCAGTACGGTCACATCCGCGCCCATGCCTGCGGCAATCTTCGCTGCGTGGGTGCCTACGACGCCTCCGCCGATGACGATCACTTTGGCAGGGCCTACACCCGGTACACCACCCATCAGAACGCCGCGGCCACCGTTGGCCTTTTGCAGAGTCCAGGACCCAACTTGCGGAGCCAAGCGGCCAGCAACCTCGGACATCGGCGCCAGCAGCGGCAGGCCGCCATTGGAGTCAGTCACGGTCTCATAGGCAATCGCGGTGCAGCCGGATTCCAGCAGATCGTGGGTCTGGTCTGGATCGGGTGCCAGGTGCAGATAGGTGAACAGCAACTGACCTTCGCGCAGCATTTTACGCTCGACCGCCTGAGGTTCCTTGACCTTGACGATCATATCAGCCGTGGCGAACACTTCTTCTGCAGTGTCGACGATGCGGGCACCTGCCGCTACATAAGCGTCGTTATCAAAGCCCGAGCCCATCCCGGCACCGGTTTCGATAATGACTTCGTGACCGCGGGCCACAGCTTCGCCAGCAGCGTTCGGGGTCATCCCGACGCGGAATTCCTGAGGTTTGATTTCCTTGGGGCAGCCGATTTTCATGTGAGACTCCATTCATAAACTGCCTAAATTATGGGCATATATTGGCGCAATTTTTGTGAAACCCCACTTGCCAAACACACAATCTGCGAGAAAATATTCAGCATATAGACAACTTGACGCAATGGATGTGCGCAAATGACGATTGACGCAACAGATAGGAAGATTCTGGCTGCCCTGCAGCGCAAAGGGCGGATGTCAAATTCGGAATTGTCCGAACAGGCGAATCTATCCCCTTCGGCCTGCCACCGGCGCGTGCAGCGACTTGAGGCCGAGGGTTATATCAAGGACTACGTCGCCCTGTTGGATGCACGGAAGTTGAACGTTCCAACCACTGTGTTTGTCGAGATCACGTTGCAGGGTCAGGCGGAAGAAGTGCTGGAGGCGTTCGAAAAAGCCGTAGCACGGATTCCGGATGTGCTGGAATGCCATTTGATGGCGGGCACGGCGGACTACATTCTAAAGGTCGTCGCAGAAAATACCGAGGATTTTGCTCGCATTCATCGGCAATACCTGTCGCGCTTGCCTGGGGTGGCGCAGATGCAAAGCTCATTTGCTTTGCGCACGGTGTTCAAAACCACGGCTTTGCCTGTCTGAAACCAACTATTGGGGGTTAGCCTTGCGTCAATTCTGCCGCTTGTATCTGTCGTGCGGTCGGGCCAAAATCCATGTTTCCGACCTTATGTACGACCTCGGCACTTTGCGCTGACACTCCGTGGTTACACTGGCCGTGTACGGTCCGAACCCGATGAACGATAAGGAGCAGACCTTGGCTTACGAAAACAACAGCACGCCGAAAGATTGGCTGGAAGCTGAACTGGAAGACACGCTGGACGAAGATTTCGAGATCGAATTCAGCGAACCCATGCTTTCGATGGAAGTGCGCAAGATTTACAAGGACCAGCATCCTGACATGCTGGATCGCAAGGTCTATTTTCGTAACCTTTTGCGGCTGCAGGCTGAACTTATCAAAGTTCAGGATTGGGTGGTCCATACAGGGGCCAAGGTCTGTATTCTATTTGAAGGGCGCGACAGTGCCGGGAAAGGGGGCGTGATCAAGCGGATCACGCAGCGCTTGAACCCTCGTGTAGCGCGTGTGGTCGCCTTGCCTGCACCCAGCCGACGCGAACAAAGCCAGTGGTATTTTCAGCGCTACGTGCCCCATTTGCCTGCGGCCGGTGAGATCGTGTTCTTCGATCGGTCCTGGTACAACCGCGCTGGTGTTGAACGCGTGATGGGATTTGCCAACGAGGATCAGGTCGAACAGTTCTTTCAGGACGTTCCCGAATTCGAACGGATGCTGGTGCGGTCGGGGATTATCCTGCTGAAATACTGGTTCTCGATTACAGACGAAGAACAGCAATTGCGATTCCTGATGCGTATTCACGATCCGATGAAGCAGTGGAAACTGTCACCGATGGATCTGGAATCCCGCATCCGGTGGGAGGCATACACCAAGGCCAAAGAGGATATGTTCTTTCGCACCAACATATCTGAGGCGCCTTGGTATATCGTTGAAGGCAACGACAAGAAACGCGAACGGCTCAATTGTATCGAGCACCTGCTGACCAAGATCCCCTATGAGGATGTGCCGCAGGAAAAGGTCAATCTGCCGGATCGGCGCTATAACCCCGAATACGAACGGCGCATTTTGCCGGATGAGTTACACGTGCCTAAGATATATTGATTTGGCAGGAAAGTGGTGCGGGAAAAGGATCCCCGCACCTGAACGGTTTGATTAACCCCAATCAAATCCGCAGTTCGTTTCGAAAACAAACACGCCGCACATGTCGTCATTCATGTCTTCGACTGTGGCTTCGACGGTTTCGATCATGTCGTCAGCGAAATCGGTGTCGAACACCAGATCGAAATCATCCATCTCCGGGGTCGTGTCAGCCTGCTGCACCGGAGACCATTCGAACTGGTCAAATTGGGCTTGCAGCGCGTTAACAAACGCTTCGATCCCGGCAAGGAAGGCCTGAACGTCAAAGCAGTCCGCGCCCGGTGCAGCATTGTCAACGACAACTTCAGGTGTTTCTGGCTCGGGTTCTTCGACCTCGGTGACGTCGGTCTCCGGAGTTTCGGGTTCCTCGACCTCGACGACGTCAGTATCCGGCACATCGGGTTCCGGGTCTTCAACTTCAGTCACATCGGTATCAGGCGTTTCCGGCTCTTCAGTTTCGGTCACGTCTGTTTCCGGAGTCTCCTCAACCGGGTCCTCGGTCTCGGTAACCTCAGTTTCTGGCGTTTCGTCTGCCGGTTGCTCGGTTTCCGTCACATCGGTGTCGGGTGTTTCGTCCGATGGTTCTTCGGTTTCGGTGACGTCTTTCTCCGGGGTCTCCTCTGCCGGTTCTCCGGCATCGGGAACTTCCGCTACCGGTGTTTCGTCAACTGGTTCCTCAGTCTCGGTCACATCGGTTTCCGGCACTTCTGGTTCAGTCGGGGTGGTAACCTCTTCCTCTTCTGGCTCAACAACTTCTTCAACCGGAGGCGTCACCGGCGGGGTGGTGCCGCCGTTATCAAGATCGACATCGCCCTGAGTCGCCGCAAAGTTCTGCGTCACCATGACAGCGTCGTACCCCTGCATGTCGCCTTCTTCGATCCCGATGCCGATATATTTGAAATCGGGGTTCAGAATGTTGGCGCGGTGACCGGGGCTATTCATCAGGTTCTGGTGCAACTGGGCGACATCATCGCTGATACCGGGTGCGCCACGCTCGGATTGCCAGGCGATGTTTTCTCCGGTGCGCCAGCTCCCGGACAGGTCGAACCCTGCGGCTTGCATCCGTTGGGTCGCGGATGAACCACCCTGACCGGTGTGGCTGAACCGGTCGGTGTCCAGCATCCAGCTGCTGTGGTCCTCGGAAGATTCGTTCAGGTTGCGTTCAAGTTCCAGGGGATCAAGACCGCGGGATGTGCGCTCTTGGTTGATCAGCGCGAGCATTTCGCGCTCGACCGTACTTGCTGTCGACATCAGTGCCTCCGTTTTTGGTTATGTCTGAGTGGACGGCCTCACTTACAGACGATCAAAGAACGCTGAATAGGGCGGGTACGGCGATGGGCGTTTTTCGGCGGCGGAATGCAACCGAACGGCGATTCGCTGCGCTGTAAAATGCCGACTGCGGCGATTGCATCAAAATCGGCAGGTTGCCGCGAGGGTAAAGCCGGGATTTGGCGGGATCATCCGCCCTAAAAACGACAAACCCCCGGGCAGGGCCTCGGGGGTCGTCAAATAGTGTCATCCAAAGCTGGACGAGTCGCAGGAAGCTCTTAGAGCAAACCTTCGCGCTGTGCTTTCTTACGTGCCAGTTTACGGGCACGGCGGATCGCTTCAGCTTTCTCGCGCGCTTTTTTCTCGGACGGTTTCTCGAAATGTTGCTTCAGCTTCATTTCACGGAACACGCCTTCGCGCTGCAGCTTTTTCTTCAGGGCACGAAGCGCCTGATCGACGTTATTGTCGCGAACACTAACCTGCATGTGGTTGTCACCACCTTTCTAGATAGAGTTGCAAGGATTTGCAGGAAGTGGCCATATAGCAAAGCACGCCTAACTTGTCTAGTACTGGACCCGCAGCCTCGGAGACCCGACATGACAGCAACCTATGAAGACACCAAAGAGCAGCTTCTCGATGCGATTCTGAACCATGTGCCGTTCGACGGCTGGTCGGAAACAAGCTTTCGTGCGGCCATCAGCGATTGCGATCTGGAGCCCGCGCTGGCCCGAGCGATCTGTCCGCGTGGTGCCGTCGATCTGGCACTGTCCTTTCATGCGCGCGGGGATGCCGCGATGTTGGAGCGGTTGAAATCCGAAGACCTGAGCGGGCTGAAATTCCGTGAAAAGATCGCCGCCGCCGTCCGTTTCCGCCTGCAGGCGGTCGAAGACAAAGAAGCAGTGCGCCGAGGTATGACTTTGTTCGCGTTGCCGATCCATGCCGCGGATGGGGCCAAGGCGGTCTGGGGCACCTGTGACCAGATCTGGACAGCGCTTGGCGATACTTCGGACGACGTGAACTGGTACACCAAACGTGCCACTCTGTCGGGCGTCTATTCTTCGACACTGTTGTATTGGCTGGGTGATGACAGCCCGGATTATCAGGCGACATGGGAATTCCTGGATCGGCGGATCGAGGGCGTAATGCAGTTTGAAAAGTTCAAGGCGCAGGTGAATGGCAACCCGCTGCTGAAACCGTTTCTGGCCGTCCCCAACTGGCTTGCGGGTCAGGTGAAGGCTCCGACGAAGTTGCCCGACAACCTGCCCGGTTCGCTGTCATCGGGAAAATAGTCGCAGCGTTTCCACTTGCCGCTGGGCCTCTGCGTTTTCGCCTGCTAGGCATTGGGCAAAGGAGATATGCCCATGACCCAGACAATGCGCGCTGTCGAGATCACTGAAGCTGGTGGCCCGGACGTTCTGCAACTGACGGAACGCCCGATGCCGGAACCGGCAGAGGGTCAAGTGGTTCTGAAAGTCGCGTACGCCGGGGTGAACCGTCCTGATGCGCTGCAGCGGGCAGGGGCGTATGATCCACCTCCCGGTGCAAGCGATTTGCCGGGGCTAGAGGCCTCGGGCGAGGTCGTCGCCATCGGCTCGGGTGTCGAAGGTCTGGTTGTTGGCGATCAGGTTTGCGCCCTGTTGCCCGGCGGCGGTTATGCTGAATATGTCGCAACGCCCGCCGCTCATTGCCTGCCTGTGCCTGCGGGTATGGGTTTGAAGGAAGCTGCCTGCCTGCCCGAAACCTTCTTTACTGTTTGGTCCAATGTCTTCACCCGTGGCGGCTTGAAGCCGGGGGAGCGGTTTCTGGTCCATGGCGGTTCCAGCGGGATCGGCACGACGGCTATTCAGCTGGCCAATGCGTTTGGCGCCCGCGTCTTTGCAACCGCCGGGTCGGCTGAGAAATGTGAGGCTTGTATCAAGCTAGGTGCCGAAAAGGCGATCAACTATCGCGACGAAGATTTCGTGGCTGCGATGCGCGCCGAGGGCGGGGCGAACCTGATTCTGGACATGGTCGGTGGTGATTATATCCCGCGCAACATCAAGGCTTTGGCGGAAGACGGGCGGCTGGTTCAGATCGCTTTCCTGCAAGGTCCGGTGGTCGAACAGAACTTTGCGCTGATGATGGTGAAACGCCTCACCCTGACTGGCAGCACCTTGCGCCCACAAAGCGATTTGGCCAAGGCGCGCATCGCGCAGGACTTGCGTGAAGCCGTGTGGCCATTGCTTGAGGCCGGGAAGGTCGCACCGGTGATGGATTCAGAATTCGATCTTTCTGATGCCGCCGCTGCACATTCGCGGATGGAAGCATCGGGCCACATTGGCAAGATCGTTCTGAAGGTCTCTGGTTAAGCTGCTGCCATGTAGTCAGGCGACCCCCCGGCGATACAGGTGCCATGTGGCGTGGCCTAGAACGGGCATGACGACGATCAGCCCCAGCAACATCGGGATCGCGCCCAGTACCAACATCGCGGCCACGATGGCCCCCCAGGTTAAGATCACACCCGGGTTCTGACGCAAGACCCGGACCGAGGTTACGACGGCCACGGGAACGCCCACTTTGCGATCCAGCAACAGCGGAAAGCTGACCACGCTTAGCGCCAATGCGACCAGTGCAAACAGGAAACCGGTGGCGGTGCCGATGATGATCATGCTCCAGCCTGCTCCGGTGGTGAACACTTCTGTCACGAATGCCATGGCCGAGGCCGGAGGTTCTGGCCCTAGGGTTTGCGCGTAGATGCCTTGCGCGACCATCAGCCAGATCATCAATAGCATGACCAGATAGAAGCCCAATGCCAGTATGGCTCCGAAGGAAGGCGAACGGAATACGCCGAACGCGTCCAGCCAATGAACGTCTCCGCCCTGTTCCCTCTTGCGACTGATCTCATAAAGCCCGACGGCGGCGACCGGCCCGATCAGGGCAAAACCCATGACAAGCGGGGCCAGCAGGGGCACCATGTCTTTGTTGAGCCCAATACCGAACATCAGCAGACCTGCGATTGGATAGATCAGAACGACAAAGATCGCATCGGCCCGGGTTTCGAGAAAATCGTTATATCCAGCTTTCAGGCATTCGCGCAGATCCTGCAGGGTCAGCGTATGCACCGTCGGCAGAGCCTGAACATCCGCGCTGCCGATCTCGGTCACGGATTCAGTGACATGATCGCTGGTTGCCCGCAGATTTCGGGCGACCCAGGTGATTGGGTTACCGATTGTCTTGTCCATGTTCATCCCCTTTTCTGGCGTGGGTGCGCCGCGGGATGCATCCGGCGTGGCAATTCGCGTGACCGGATCAGCCGGCAACGTCTGCCCAATTACAACGTCTCGTTGCATTATAGCACATATTGCGAAATTTTGCCCGATCACCCTTGCAGAGCCGGAAGGATTGCTCTGCCGCACAGGCGTGTTAGCTTTGTTTCCACAGGCAAGGGAGGCATTCATGCAGCAGACAGCACGCACAGTCGTCATACACGAATCCGGCGGCCCCGAGGTTCTTCGGATTGAGGATCGCCCGCTTGGCGATCCCGGCCCGGGTGAGGTGCGCATTCGCCATCATGCCTGCGGATTGAATTTCATCGATGTGTACCAGCGTACCGGCCTTTATCCGCTGGAGTTGCCTCATGCGTTGGGAATGGAAGCGGCCGGAGTCGTTGAGGCGGTAGGCGAAGGCGTTACGCATCTTGCCCCCGGCCAACGCGCGGCCTATGCCGCAGGCCCATCGGGAGCATATTCCGAAGCGCGCGTGATGCCTGCAGCACAGGTTTGTCCGCTGCCCGAGAGTATCTCGTTCCGCACCGCAGCGGCCATGATGCTAAAGGGCATGACGGTCGAATACTTGTTTCACCGAACAACGCCGCTGAGGCGCGGAGATACCGTGTTGTTCCACGCGGCTGCCGGAGGTGTGGGACTGATCGCCTGCCAATGGGCGAAATCCGAAGGCATCAAACTGATCGGGACAGCGGGAACGGATGAGAAATGCAGCCTGGCGCAATTCAATGGCGCGTCACATTGCATCAACTACCGGACCGAGAATTTTGTCGAGCGTGTCGCCGAGATCACCGGAGGCAAAGGGGTTGATGTGGTGATGGACTCCATTGGTGCGGACACGTTTGAGGGATCGCTAGATTGCCTGAAACCCTTGGGCATGATGATCTCATTCGGAAACGCTTCGGGGCCAGTGCCGCCTGTCGATCTGGGAATGCTTGCGCAGCGGGGATCTCTGAAGGTGACGCGGCCAACCTTGTTCACGCATATCTCGGATCACGCCACCTGTCAGGCGATGGCGCGACGCTTGTTTGGCAAAGTGGACGGGCGCGAGGTCAAGATCCATGTCGATCAGGAGTTTCCGTTGGATCAAGTTGCTGATGCGCATCGTGCTTTGGAAGCACGACAAACCACCGGCAGCACAGTCTTGGTGCCCTAGCGGCACGGGCCCGGCGCAAATAGCCGGGCCCTACTTTCTCATCAAAACCGATATGCTACACGCAGTTGAACTGTAGTTGCGTCAACATCGACGCCCGATGAGTTGAAGTCGTCGAACTCATGATACAGAATCTCGCCTCCAACGCTGATATTGGGGGCTACGATCTGCTCATAGCCTGCGCCGATGAACCAGCCATCGTCACTGCCCAGATTATCGGTATCCGCATCGGCATAACCGGCGGTGCCATAAAGCAGGCCCTGCGGGTTCACCTTGTAGCCCGCGCGCGCTTTGAGCCGCCAGACATTCTCGACCGTGGCAGCGCCGGAAAGGTCTACGTCGCTCCAGTCATAGTCGAAGCCACCTCCGACGACCCAATCGCCCAGATCGTAATCATATCCAAGGATGATACCGCCGATCGCACCATCGCCGTCGACGCCTGATACGTTTGTGTCGATGTCCGCATAACCAAACTGCGCACCGCCGTAGAATCCAGTCCAGTTGCCTGAGGATTGCGCCATGGCGGATCCCGCAGCCAATACGGCGACCGAGGTGATCAGTGCCAATCTTCCTGTCATCGTCTCATTCCTTTCGCTCGAAACCTGCTACCAATCAAATCTAATGGCAGCGTTATGATTGAATCTACGTTCCGGCCCTTAGGCCGGATCAGTGATGTTTTGACTGTCCCGAACAACTTTATTCTGGCCGGTGCCCCGGCGTGGGCCCACTCAGGTTGGGCTCTTTTCTCATATGCTAGATAGGGTGAAACATGATGCCTTCAAACGAAGATCGGCGGCAGATACGATCTGCCGCCGATGCACAAAGGTCTTGTCAGCGAATTATTGCTGTAGTTCAGCCGGGTCTTTGTCGGCGATGTCTTCCCAGTTCGCGCTGGCTTTCTCAACAAAGCCCGGAATGTCGCCTTCCCAACGCTCCTGAATGTCTTGTGACAGGTTCAGATACAGCTTGTTGTCGACGATTTTCCAGTAGTTCGGGTCACCATCGAACTTGAAGCCCATTGCGGTGCCAAATGCGCAGTAGCCGCCGTAAGCAGGCAGATAGGCCTCTGGGTTCGCCTCAAAAGCGGCTTTGTTCTCTTCCGATGCAAAACGGTACAGGGCGTCGTTGTGCAGCGTGGTGATTTTGTAATCACCCTTGGTTGCTTCGCCAACGGTGAAATAGGCAACCGGGTCATAGCCCTGCATTGCCAATCCGGTCGAGCTTGCGTTGATTTCGACGCCAGCCGCCATTGCTGAGCTTGCGATCGCAACAGACAGCGCGACTCCGCTGATGATGGATTTGAACGTGTTCATGACTTCACCTTTCGTGAATAGGCTCGCTGAAGAGCACTGTAATTTTGCCCGGGCGAACCGGATTTGATTGTCGCGACGCCTGTAATTGGCCGTCACAAAATCCCAGTTGGGGAATGGCCCGATCACGTTCAAAGCAATCAATTGTGATTGTGCAATCACAAAGACCGGTTGTTCATTCCTGCACGTCAGGCACCAGCGCCAGGACAAAATCTATCACCTTTTCCGCAGGCATTTCGCAGGGGCGAAGCAATGCGCCGCTTTTCTGTGTGAGATAAAGGTTCAGACTGATGTAATCCGGCCCGCCCAATTGATGAGCCACCAGTTTGTGAGATTTCCCGCAGGCCATGATCTGATGCGATACCAAATATCGATGCGGCCCAACGGAACCGGTGAACGTGCCGACCGGCAGATCATGGAACGCTTTCAGAAACGCGCTGGGCGCTGTCACGATTTCCCGATTTTCGGTTCTGTCCCCGCCTTGATCCGCGCTAGGTTGGCGCTGTGCCGCCAGTAGAGCAGCAAGGTCAGAGCAATTCCAAGAACGAAGGTACTGCCATCTGTCAGCACCATGATCCAGGTGGTGGATAGGGCGGCGGCGGCCAGCGCACCAACGGATGAGATACGCCAGATCAGCGCCGCGACCAGCCATGTCAAACAGCAGGCGACACCCACGCGCCAGTCAAGTGCCAGCCAAAGGCCCAGAAAAGTCGCAACGCCTTTGCCGCCTTTGAAGCCCAGCCAGACCGGAAAGCAATGCCCGAGGAACGCGGCCAATGCGGCGATCTGCGTGGCATCTTCACCAGCCAAAGCGCGTGCCAGCAGAACAGCAACGGCACCCTTGGCTGCATCAAACAGCAATGTCAGCGCTGCCGCTGCCTTATTGCCGGTTCGCAGGACGTTGGTTGCGCCGATATTGCCCGACCCGATTTGCCTCAGATTTCCCAGACCCATCACGCGCGCGACGATCATGCCAAAGGGTATGGAGCCTAGCAGGTATCCCAACGCGGCCCACAGGATGAGCTGAGTCATTGTGCTGTCGATCAGGGGCATCAGGCTCTCCGGTACACTTCTTGTCCAGCGACAAAGGTTGCGGTGACCTTACCCTGCATCCGCTGACCGTCAAACGGTGTGTTCTGCGATTTCGATTTCAGCGTAAATCGGTCCAGAACAAAGGGAACATCCGGGTCGAACTGCACCAGATCGGCAGGCGCGCCTAGGGCCAGGCGACCGCTCTCCAACCCCAGCCGTTTGGCCGGATTGAGGGCCATGGCGCGGAACAGGGTCGGCAAGTCCAGCTGTTCGGAATGATATAGCCGAAGCGCAGCAGGCAGCAGTGTTTCCAGCGCCACCGCGCCCGAGGCCGCCTCTTCAAACGGCAGACGCTTGCTTTCCTCATCCTGCGGCGTGTGCATGGAACTGATCGTGTCTATCAGACCGGTTCGCACTGCTTCGATCACCGCTTGCCGGTCATCTTCGGATCGCAGCGGGGGCTTGATCTTGAAGAAGGTGCGATAATCAGACACGTCCAATTCGTTCAACGTCAGATGGTGGATTGACGTGCCTGCTGTGATGTCCAGCCCGTTGCGCTTGGCGCGCTCCAGTGCAGGCAGGGCGCGGGCGGTGGTGATCTGATCGGCGTGATAGGCGGCCCCGGTCATTTCAAGCAGGGCGATGTCGCGGTCCAACCCCATACGCTCGGCTATAGGCGATACGGCAGGCAAGCCTCGCAGTGCGGCGAATTTACCGCTGGTGGCCGCGGCACCGCTGCTCAGGCCCGGCTCTTGCGGGTGGGCAATCACAAGCGCGCCACAGGATTTGGCGTAGGTCAGCGCGCGTGAGAACACCTTGGTATTGGTGATGACATGATCGCAATCGGTGAAGGCCACAGCTCCCGCATCTTGCAGGAACCCGATCTCGGTCATCTCACGCCCTTCGCGTTCTTTGGTCAGGGCGGCCATTGGCAAAACGTTGACCGGAGCGTCCGCTTGCGCGCGGCGGGTGGCGAACTCCAGCGTCTCGGGTGTGTCGACGGCAGGCAGAGTATCGGGACGGGTGACGATGGTTGTCACACCCCCTGCAGCCGCAGCCAGACCTGCGGATTTATAGCTTTCTTTGTGCCGCTCACCGGGCTCACAGACCTTGACGCCAATGTCGACAATTCCGGGGGCGAGGCACTGCCCACCGCAATCGACCACCTGCGTGTCAGCGTCTGGGGCCGTGCCTTCATCAAGCGCTGCGATCCGACCATCGGCAATCTGCAGCCAGCCGATGCTATCTGTGCCAGCTTCGGGGTCGATCAGGCGAGCGTTAGTAAAAATCAGATTGCTCATGCCATGGCCCTTTCGATTGCAGCTTTGGTGGCGGCGGGGTCCGCCTGATATTTGATCAGGTGCTTGTCGCCGCCTTTTGTGACGATCTGGACAAAGCTGCCAATGGTATTGACCGCCTGAATTTGGTTCAGCGCCACCTTACGCGGACCAGGACCGGTGAGAGTGGTGCCCGTCATTTCCCACTTGGCGACCAGTTCTTCCGAAGCCAAATACCAAGCGCGGATGGTGATGGCGGCCAACCCTGCGGGCGCGCCGGTCCAGACGTAAGGGTTGCCTATCAACCAAAGCAAGACCATCGCGGCCGCCATTGCAAACGCGGCGAGCCATGCGTTGGTGCGGATATAAGCGCCCTTGTCTGGCGTGAATGTTACAGGATCAGCCACAAGGCACCTCCGACGGCGATCAGAATCAGTATGGCAATGACGGCTGAACCGATGCGGCTTGGTTTATTATCCACTGGCGGGCTTTGCGGGGCCGAGAACGGTTTTGCGCTTTCGGTCTCAATCGTGCCGCCGGACCAGTTGGTAGCCTCTTCGGTGAACAGGCCAATCAGATGCAGGCGGGGATCGAGGGAAAGGGTTGCAGATCGACCACCCAGCGCCGCACTGCGCAGGACCATCACCCAGCCTTCGATGGCCTCCAATTTCGTGCGGTCCAACTGGTCTTCCGAGACACCGCAGCCTTCGCTGAGATAGCCATAAAGCCCGAGATCTTCGAGGTCGGATACCGGAAAAATGTCGATCTGTTCGGGGTCCAGCCCCTCGACACCCAACACCTGATCAACAGCACCCGGTTCGCGCAGGAATTTCGCCTCTTCCGGGCGCATGTCCAGCGAGAACAGGCGGATCACGCCGCGCTCATGGGGGGCGATGGCCAGATCGTTCATGCGGCTTCTCGCACGTTGCGCGCCAGCAGGTCCATGGCGGCCATGCGGACGGCAACGCCCATCTCGACCTGTTCCTGAATGACGGACCGGTTGATGTCATCGGCCAGAGTGCCGTCGATCTCGACCCCGCGGTTCATTGGACCGGGGTGCATCACGATGGCGTCTGGCTTGGCCAGCGCCAGCTTTTCAGCGTTCAGACCGTAGCGGTGATAATATTCGCGTTCCGAGGGGATAAAGCCGCCGTCCATCCGTTCCTTCTGAAGGCGCAGCATCATCACAACGTCGACGTCTTTCAGACCCTCATTTATATCATCATAGATCTCGGCCCCGAATTCCGCGAATTGCGACGGCACCAGCGTCGGCGGGCCGATCAGACGGATGCGGTTTTCCATCTTGCCCAGCAGGATCAGGTTCGATCGCGCCACGCGCGAATGCGCCACGTCTCCGCAAATCGCGATGTTCAGCCGGTGTAGGCGGCCTTTGGCACGGCGGATGGTCAGCGCGTCCAGCAGGGCTTGCGTCGGGTGCTCATGCCGCCCGTCACCTGCGTTCAGCACGGCGCAGTTTACCTTCTGCGCCAGCAGGTCCACGGCGCCGGAATGAGGATGCCGCACCACCAGCAGATCGGGATGCATTGCGTTCAGCGTCATTGCTGTATCAATCAGCGTCTCGCCCTTTTTGATCGAACTGGCCTGCATCGCCATGTTCATCACATCCGCGCCCAATCGCTTGCCCGCAATTTCGAAACTCGCCTGCGTACGGGTCGAGTTTTCAAAGAACATGTTGATTTGAGTCAGGCCCGACAGCACATCGGAATGCTTAGCCGATTGCCGGTTCAGATCGACATAGGTTTCGGCCAGATCAAGGATAGCGGTGATATCGGATTGCGACAGATGCTCGATGCCAAGAAGGTGACGATGGGCGAAACGCATGGGCGGGCTCCTGTCTGACAATCGGACCGCTTATAGGAAGCCATGCAGGCCAAGGCAACCTAAGGTTCCGACCCTTCGGTTAGTTTCTCACATCCGCCTTCGGGCAGGCATTGTTCCCCTGGTTTGCACCACTTGCCATAGCCACAATCAATGGCCTTGATCGGAACACAGCCCTGATAAGCCGAGCATTTAAAGCCGGGTCGGCATTGCGAACCGGTTTCTTCACACAGAAACCAGCCGGGGCGCGAACATCCGCCGCCCGGCAAGCAGGATGAACCGGCTCCGCAACTCCTGCCATCGGCGCAGGTTGTGGATGGAGCGGGGACCAAATCCGGTCTGCTGCGCTCGCATTCACCGCGTCCGTTGCAGAAGCTACCACCGGGGCAATCCAAGCGCGAGGTGCACTTATTCGCCCCAGCAGGGGCGCAACGGGTTCCTCCTGCCACGCAGCGCTCGAACGGGCCGCAGGTGCGCCCACCTCCACAATAGGTGTGTCCCGGCGGGATACAGCGGCCATCAAAGCTGCAGCGCTGGCCTGCGGGGCAACAACCGCGCCCGCATTGCAACTGTCCGGCGCGGCATTGTGTATCCCGATCAAACAGCTGCGCACTCGCCGAACCGCCAGAGGTTGCCAGCAATAGAGCAATCAGAAGGAATCGCAGAAATGACAGCATGACCCTGCCATGGTCGGTGCGACCCTGTGCCATGGCAAGGTCTATTCGCTTTCCCTCGGTCAAAAGCTGGTTAGATTGAGGGTTATGGAATCGGGCTTGGACCATCATACCGCGCGGGCGCTGCTGGAATGGCAGATCGAGCTGGGCGCAACCGAGGCGATCGGCGACGCGCCGGTGGATCGCTATGCGTTGCCGGACAAAGCGGCCAAGGCTAAGAAACCAGCTGCGGTTGAACCTGCGAAAAAACCAGAACCGGTCGATACCGCAGCTGTTGCAAAACAGGCGGCGAAAACCGCTGGATCGCTCGTCGAGTTGCGTGCGGCGATGGAGGCGTTTGATCTTTGCGACCTCAAACGCGGCGCGCGGCAGTTGGTGTTTTCCGATGGCACCCCCGGCGCACGGGTAATGATCATCGGCGAAGCGCCCGGCCGTGATGAGGATCGCGAAGGTAAGCCCTTTGTCGGGCGCGCTGGGCAATTGCTGGACCGGATGCTGGCCGCGATTGATCTGGATCGGCGCGAGAATGTCTACATTACCAACGTGTTGCCGTGGCGGCCCCCGCAGAATCGCGATCCCAAGCCGGAAGAGATTGGCATGATGAAGCCGTTTCTGGAGCGGCATGTGGCGTTGGCCAAGCCCGAGGTGCTGGTGGTGATGGGCAATATTAGCTGTCAGGCCTTGCTGGGCAAACGCGGTATCACGCGGCTGCGCGGGAAATGGGATCAGGCGCTGAACCTGCCGGTCATCCCGATGTTCCACCCGGCCTACCTGCTGCGTCAACCGCAGATGAAGCGACAGGCCTGGGCCGATCTGCTGGACCTGCAAGCAAGGCTGAGGGGCGCGGGATGAGAGTTCTGGCGTTTTCCGATCTTCATATGGCGCGCAACCGGGCCGCTGATCTGGTGGTCGCCAGCGCCGAGGCTGATCTTGTCATCGGAGCGGGGGATTTTTGCAATGCGCGGCGGGGCCTGAAAGAAGCGATGCAGATGCTGTCGGGCATTGCAGCGCCGCTGATCCTGGTGCCGGGCAACGCTGAGAGCGCCGAGGAACTGACAGCCGCTGCGCCCGAAGGCGCGCATGTTCTGCACGGGACGGGCATGACATTGGATGGTCTGCGCCTGTTCGGGCTGGGCTACGGCGTGCCGGTGACGCCTTTCGGAGACTGGTCCTGCGATCTTACTGAAGCTGAAGCATCGGAACTGCTGGACCGGTGCGAGGCTGCGGATGTTCTGATCGCGCACTCTCCGCCAAAAGGATATGGGGATGTGACATCGCAAGATGTGTCGGTCGGCTCGACCGCAGTTCGGGACGCGGTTGAACGCATCCAGCCCGATTTTGTCTTTTGCGGTCATATCCACGACAGTTGGGGATACCGCGGCATGCTCGGGCGGTCTCAGATCGCCAATCTGGGCCCAAAACCACATTGGTTCGAGGTAACAACGTGATCGAGACAGTGACATTGATGGCCTTCATCCCAGCCGCACTGGTGCTGAATTTCACACCCGGCGCTGACATGATGTTCTGTTTCGGGCAAGGGTTACGGTCTGGGTCACGCCCAGCGATGATGGCCAGCCTCGGTGTTTCGACGGGTCTGATGGTGCAAGTTTTGCTGGCGGGGCTTGGACTTGGGGCGTTGGTATCAGCCGTGCCTTGGCTGTTTGACGTTATCCGGTGGATGGGCGTTGCTTATCTATTGGTTCTTGCATGGGGCGCAATCCGGAAAGGGGCAGTGTCGGACGATGCAGCAATCAAGCCTGCTCATTTCGCGTTTCGCGAGGGGTTGCTGGTGAACCTGACCAATCCCAAGGTCATTCTGTTTGTTTTGGCCTTTATCCCTCAGTTCGTGGACCCAGCAAACGGCCCGGTTCTGCTGCAATTCCTAACCTTTGGTGCAATTATCACCTTGGGCAGCATTCTGGTGAACGGGGTGGTCGGTATCTTTGCGGGCGGAGCAGGGCGCATTTTGATCTCAAACCCACGCGCTTCACGTATCATTGGATGGGTCACGGGCGGGATATTCGCGGCTCTTGCCATCCGGCTTGCCATTATGGAAAGGGCTTGACGACATATGTCGCGCATTGATGAAAGCATTGAGTTCATCCCCGTCCGCATTGCGGTTCTGACTGTGTCGGATACTCGCTCGCTGGACGACGACCGCTCGGGCCAGACGCTTGTCGACCGGATCGAAACGGCTGGACATTCAGTGGCGGACCGCAAGATCATTCAGGACGAACGCGCCCAGATTGCCGAGCAATTGCGCAGTTGGATCGCGGATCCTGAAATCGACGTCGTGATCTCGACCGGCGGCACAGGTCTGACGGGTCGCGATGTTACAGTCGAGGCGCACCGGGACGTTTATGAAAAAGAGATCGAAGCGTTTGGCACCGTTTTCACCATCGTGTCTATGGAAAAGATAGGTACTTCTGCCGTGCAGTCCCGCGCTACAGGCGGAGTTGCAGGCGGAACCTATCTGTTTGCGTTGCCGGGCAGCCCGGGTGCCTGCAAAGACGCTTGGGATGCGATTCTGGAGAAACAGTTCGATTATCGCCACCGGCCCTGTAATTTCGTTGAAATAATGCCCAGATTGGACGAACACCTGCGACGGAAGTAGACTGGTTCTGCGTTTAACGGATCATAACCGCTTTGTGGCTTGGCATTTTTTGCGACCCGGCTACCTTTGCGGAAGGCAGCATGTGCGACCAAAGGTGAGTGACCGATGCGATTTCTGCGGCAAAGCCTTGTTGGGGTGTTCCTGGCGTTTCTGACGCTGGGCCTGCTGATCGTTGCCGCACAGATGATCTCGGGCGCGGTGCAGGATGTGCTGACGCGGGACAATCAGGCGCCTGAGGCGCGGGAACGCATATTCGCCGTTACCGTACGAACCGCCGAGCCGGAAACCATTACTCCTTATCTGGAAGCGTTTGGCCAGATTCAAAGCCGCCGCCGGTTAGAGCTGCGCGCGGCCTTGGGCGGGCGCGTTGTATCACTGGCCGAAGATTTTGAAGATGGCGGTACCGTAACGGCGGGAGAATTGCTGGTCGAACTGGACCCAGCCGATATGCAATCGGCTCTGGACCGTGCCAAATCCGATCTTCTGGATGCCCAGTTTGAAGAGCGGGACGCCGAACGCTCGCTGCTGTTGGCGCAGGATGAGTTGAAATCAGCCGAGGCACAGGCCGAACTTCGCGACCGGGCGCTGCAGCGCCAGCAGGATCTGCAGACACGTGGTGTCGGGGCTGCCGCAAGCGTCGAAGAAGCGGAACTGGCCGCAACATCGGCTCATCAGGCAGTTCTCGCACGCAGGATCGCTCTGGCGCAGGCCGAATCCCGGGTGGATCAAGCAACAACCCTGTTTGCGCGGGCTCGTATCGCGTTGGAAGGGGCCGAGCGTGACCTGGAGGATATGACGATCCATGCCGGGTTTGATGGTACGCTGACCGAGGTTACTTTGGTTGAAGGCAGGTTGGTAGCGGCCAACGAAAAGCTGGCCGAACTCGTCGACCCCAATGCGCTTGAGGTCGCGTTTCGGGTTTCCACCGCGCAATTCGTGCGGTTGCTGGACGCGCAAGGTGATCTGATCTCAGCCCCGGTGACTGTATCGCTTGAGGTCACGGGGACCGATCTCACTGCCACCGGCCGGATCAGTCGCGATAGCGGCGCGGCGGGTGAAGGGCAAACCGGGCGTCTGATCTATGCGCGTCTCGACGACGCGCCGGGATTCAAGCCGGGGGATTTTGTCACCGTTTCGATTGAAGAACAGCCGCTCGATAATGTGGTCCGTCTGCCATCCTCGGTTTTGGACGCCACGGGCAACGTGCTTGTTCTCGGCCCAGATGACCGGTTGGAACCATTGGCCGTGCAACTGATCCGCCGTCAGGGCGATGAAGTACTGTTGCGTGGTGATGGTCTGGAAGGCCGCGAGGTTGTGATTGGCCGGACGCCTCTGCTGGGTTCGGGTGTACGTGTGCGGCCCCTACGGATTGAGGCGAACGCTGAAACTGATCCGGGCATGGTCGAGCTTTCGGACGAAAAGCGCGCTCAGCTTGTGGCTCAGGTCGAGGCCAGTGATGCGATGTCTCAGGAAGACAAAGCCCAAGTATTGGGCCAGTTGAGCGAGGCCAAAGTGCCCGCCACCCTAATACGCCGTCTTGATGACAATCGGGCCGGGGGCTAAGCGCGATGATCCGCGACATTCCCAACGCGGCGGGCGGTATCCTCAGCTATTTCACCCGGCACCGGACTGCGGCCAATCTGTTGCTGCTGATCATGCTGGTGCTGGGGGCCGCCGCGATCCCCAACATGCGGGCACAGTTCTTTCCTGATGTGATTCTCGAACGCGTCGATGTGAACGTTCAATGGGAAGGCGCAGGCCCCGAGGATGTCGACAATGGCATCGTCCAATTGCTCGAACCGGCGCTTTTGGCGGTTGAGGGCGTTGCCAGTACCGAGTCGACCTCGCGCGAGGGAACTGCACAGGTCCGGCTGGAGTTTGAGCCGAACTGGGATATGTCCCGCGCGGTTGAAGAGGTTCGAACGGCTGTCGATAGCGTCACCAACCTGCCCGAAGACGCCGAGGAACCAACCATCCGACGTGGCGCTTGGCGGGATCGTGTCACGGATGTTGTCATAACAGGGCCCATCGAAGCTGAACAACTGGCCAAATTCACCGATGAATTGATAAGCCGCCTGTTTGCGGTTGGTGTCACGCGGACAACGATCCGGGGACTGGCCGCGCCGCGTGTGGTGGTCGAAGTCCCCACCGCACAGTTGATCGCCAATGATATCTCGCTTTCGGATATTGCCGAGGCCATCGCGGCAGAAGTCACCGCGAACCCTGCGGGCGATGTCACAGGTGCCAATGCGCGTATTCGGACAGGCGTTGAGAAACGCACCCCGGAAGAGATCGAAGGTATCGCCCTGCGCAACTTTGCCGATGGTTCAAAGCTGATTGTGGGCGATGTGGCGGAAATCCGGGTCGAGGGAGTCACGCGCAACCGCAGCTATTTCGTCGGCGACAATCCGGCGATGTCGATCCGCGTCGACCGGTCCAATCTTGGCGATGCCATAGGTATCCAGCGCGATGTCGAGGATGTCGTGGCCGAGATGCAGGCCAGCCTGCCCGAAGGTATCACTGTTGAGCTGATCCGCACCCGCGCACAAGCGATCACCGACCGACTGGATATTCTGGTCGACAATGGCCTTGTGGGTCTTGGGCTGGTGGTCTGCCTGCTGTTCCTGTTCCTCAATGCCCGCATTGCGTTCTGGGTGGCCGCCGGTATTCCGGTGGCAATGTCTGCGGCGATTGCGCTGATGTATCTGGGCGGGTTGTCGCTGAACATGGTGTCTCTGTTCGGTCTGATCATTACCTTGGGCATCGTGGTTGATGATGCCATCGTCGTGGGAGAGCACGCTGATTTTCGCGCCCGCCGTTTGGGCGAAGCGCCAATCGTAGCTGCAGAACGCGCCGCTCGCCGTATGGCGATGCCGGTGTTTGCTGCAACAGTTACCACGGTTATCGCTTTCTTTGGCCTCACCGCCATCGGTGGCCGCTTCGGAGAGCTGATCCGAGATATTCCGTTCACCGTTATCGCTGTCCTGATTGCCTCGCTGATCGAATGCTTCCTGATCCTGCCAAACCACATGGCCCATGCCATTGCGCATTCGGCTAAGGAGCATTGGTATGACTGGCCCAACAGGGTTGTGAACAAGGGCTTCCGATGGGTGCGCGACCACCTGTTCCGCCCGTTGGTCGCTTGGGTGGTCTGGGCACGGTATGTGGTTGTTGCACTGATGGTGGTGATACTGGCCAGCCAGATCGCTCTGTTCATTCGGGGCGACGTGAATTGGCGGTTCTTCAACGCACCAGAACGCGGTTCGGTCACTGGCAATTTCATCATGGTCGAAGGGGCGACGCGCGCTGAGACGCTGGAAATGATGCGCATGGTCCAGAAAGCCACGGAAGAACTGGGTCAGGTTTACGAAGAACGCCATGGCCGCAACCCGATCGAATACGTTCTAGCCGAGGTTGGCGGTTCGGCCGGATGGGGGCTGCGCGCGGCGGATGGCAAGGATGACGATCTACTGGGCGGCATCTCGATCGAGCTGATCGACGCTGACCTGCGCCCCTATTCCAGCTTTGAATTTGTGGGCGAGCTGCAGGATTTTGTTCCGCGCCACCCGAAGGTCGAGTTGCTCAGCTTCCGTGGTTGGCGTTCTGGTCCGGGTGGTGATGCGATTGACGTGCAGTTCTACGGTGCGGATGTGAACACGTTGAAATCTGCATCTGAGGACCTGCAGGCGGAACTTGCGAAATACTCGGAAGTTTCTGCGCTCGAAGATAACCTCGCTTATGACAAGGAAGAGTTCATTCTGGACCTGACTGCGCAGGGTCAGGCGCTGGGTTTCCGCATCGAGACACTTGGCCGCGTATTGCGAAACCGGCTCAACGGGATTGAGGCCGCGACCTTCCCAGATGGTCCACGCAGCACCGAGATTCGGATCGAACTGCCCGAGGGCGAACTGACCGCCGATTTCCTGGAACGCACGCTGATGCGGACGCCTGATGGCGTTTATGTCCCGCTCGCCGATATCGTCTCGGTCGAGCGTAAATCGGGTTTCTCGACCGTCCGGCGCGAAAATGGTCTGCGGGTCATCTCGGTGAATGGTGATATTTCCGAGGACGACCCGGCGCAGGCTGCCGAAATCGCCCGCGCCATGCGCGAAGAGATATTGCCAAACATCGCCGCCGAACGGCAGGTCGAATGGCGCATGGCTGGCCTGAGTGAGCAGGAGGATGAATTCCTATCCGAGGCCCGCACAGGCCTGATCCTGTGTCTGACCGGAATTTATCTGGTTTTGGCTTGGGTCTTTGCCAGTTGGACAAGGCCCTTGGTGGTCATGGCGATCATTCCCTTTGGCCTCGTGGGCGCGATCTGGGGGCATTACCTGTGGGGCGTGCCGTTAAGCATGTTCACCGTCGTCGGCCTGTTGGGCATGACCGGGATCATAATCAACGACTCGATTGTTCTGGTGACCACAATCGACGGATACCGGAAAGAGCGCGGGTTGGTGCCGTCAATCGTCGAAGGCACGGCAGATCGATTGCGGCCTGTGATGCTGACCACGCTGACCACGGTACTCGGGCTGACGCCCTTGATGTACGAAAGCTCGCAGCAGGCGCAGTTTTTGAAACCGACCGTGATCACACTGGTCTATGGGCTGGGCTTTGGCATGGCCCTGATCCTGCTGCTAGTGCCTGCATTGCTGGCCATCCTAAACGACATCTCACGCCCGATGACATCGATGAGACGGGCCTTGCGCGCGCCGGACAGGGTGGTACGCAATGCCGTGCGCGCAACGGGCGCAGCGTTGGCGATCTGGCTGGGTGCCTCGATGATCTGGCCCGTAGTGACAGGTGCGCCGTTGGCGCTGCTCTCGGGTCTCTACCCAGCCGCCGAAGGTCCAAGTGTGCTGCAAATGGGTTTTGGCGTTTTCGTAGCGGGTGCGACCGTGATCCTGCTGGTAGGTGTCGTGCTGTCCAGCGTGCTTTATGCACGCTTGTCGGATCGGGTCGAGGCTTGATCCATCTCTAAAGCACGCCGCAAAAGATCGGGAACGCGGTCGCTCATTGGCAGGTCGCCGCTGGTGATCTGGTCCACCGGAAACCACTGAGCGTCCTGCGCGTCGTCTGCAGCGACAGGCGTGCCGGTTACATAGCGACACGCAACTCCGACCAGCAGGTAGTGCGCCCGGGTCTGCCCGCTATCATCGCGCAGCAAAAGGTCGAGATTGTCGAGATAGACCAAAGGCTCAGCAATCACACCGGTCTCTTCCCGCAGCTCGCGGGTGGCGGCGTCCAGAACCGTTTCACCCCATTCCACATGGCCGCCTGGAAAGCCCCACAACCCCTGATCGGGTTGCTTGCTGCGTTGCACCAAAAGTACCTGGCCATCGTGCAGCACGACAGCCAAGGCACCGATCTTTGGGGTCTGGCTCATCCGGTCAGCCTGCGCTGCATCCTTGGATATCGACAGCGTGGTTTGCCCCCAGAACCGTGATGCGCACTTCGGACCGATCCAGCGCGAATGGCCCGCCGGAGGCACCGATAATCTCCGAGCTTGCGATCAGGGTGTTGCCCTGACGGCGTGTATCGGGCTGCGATGCCCAGAGTGCCGGGTTTCCTGGTTCAATGACGGCGAATTCGGACCCGCCCGCTGAAGGCATGGTGATACGCGCCTCGATCCGCATTCCGTCTGCAGTGGGAGTCAATTGGCACGTCGCATCCGCCACGCCTGCTTCGCGTTCGGAAAACGGGCGCTGGGCGAGGGCTGCGGCGATGGCCGGATTGCGTGCAGCGTCGGCATCCATTGTGTGATCGAATTCCAACCGACCCGGCACGCAGACATCCTTACACACGCCCAAGTCCATCTCGCCGCGCAAACGCACGGGTTTGGCAGGGTTCTTAGGCGTGATTTCGACGGGCAGTACAAGTTGATCCTCATACCCGACCGAGCGCAGCCCGTTCTGATCAAACACATGCGGCGCGGGCCATGTGAAGGCTATGTCTGCAATATTGCGAGAGCCTTTCCAATCAAACTGCGGCGGAATGCCCGCATCGCCGGGTGCGCGCCAATAGGTCTTCCACCCGTCCTTGAGCTTTAGACGCAAGGCCCCCTGATAGGTACCTTCGGCGGTTTTGCCGCCGTCCAACACCTCAAGCTGAACCAGATTATCAACCCCCTGCGCAGTGGCGGGGGCACCAAAACAAAGGCTGACGGCCAACACGGCTGCAGCAGATTTGCAAAGCGCTTTCATATGCAGAACATGCGCATTCCGGTCGGGATTGCCAAGTCACGTTCCGGTCACTTCTGTGAAATGCACGGAAATCCCGGCTGATCCCTTGCCATTCCCCGGTTCACAGGGTCATTCTAGGGATATCCTATGGCGCAAGAGATATCTGCTGATGGACCTTACGGGAAAACTGTTGATTGCGATGCCCGGAATGGGCGACCCGCGATTCGAGCATTCGGTCGTCTATATCTGCAGCCATGGTGATGACGGCGCGATGGGATTGATCGTGAATAAGCCTTCGGACTTGCGGATCAAGACCTTGCTGGAACAGCTCAACATTCCGTGTCGGATACCCGTAATTGGCGAACGGCTGGTGCAGTTTGGCGGCCCGGTCGAGATGTCGCGTGGCTTTGTCCTGCATAGCGCAGATTATGAGGCGAATCTGCATTCTATGCAGATTTCCGAAGATTTCAGCATGACCGCAACGCTGGATGTGCTCGAGGATCTTGCCTCGGGCAAGGGGCCGCTGAATTCGATGCTGACTTTAGGTTATTCCGGCTGGGGGCCGGGTCAGTTGGAAGATGAGATCGCGATGAATGGTTGGTTAACGACTGATGCGTCGTCGAAACTGGTCTTTGATGTCCCTGATGACGAGAAATGGGAGGCGGCTTTGGCTACGCTTGGTGTTGATCCGCTGACCCTATCAGCCAGTGCAGGCCGCGCCTAATCGCGAGGGGCTGCTGCGCGTCGTAGACGGTCGTTGATGGCCGCACCTAATCCGTGATGGGGAATTGGTGATACGGCGATTGGCCGACCGGTATCGTTAAGTTTGTGAAGGGCGGCAAACAGGTTGGCGGCGGCCTCGGGCAGGTTGCCGGTGCTGGAGAGGTTCAGATCACAATCAACGGGGCCAAAACCCAGCAACACCTCGTCCCCCTGCCGTGACCGGGCGTTCAGCCGCACCGGCGCGTCCGGCGCGTAGTGGGATTGCAACTGCCCCGGCGCGGTAAGCAGATCGCCGGGTTGGTGGTGATGCAGTTCTGCCTTTAGAACCTCTTCGATTTGTTCCAATGCGACACCACCTGGACGCAACAAGGCAGGGGTGCCGGCCAGACCCACAATAGTGGACTCAAGCCCGACACCGCACGGCCCATCGTCCAGAACTGCGGCTATGCGTCCCTCCAGCCCCGCTCGGACATGGGCCGCCGTCGTTGGGCTGATCTGACCAGAGGGGTTGGCCGATGGCGCTGCCACAGGACCGTCAAAAGCGGTCAGTAAAGCCTGCGCTGTGGGATGCGCAGGCACGCGAACGGCCAGAGTATCCAAGCCAGCTGTGACCAGCGACGAAATCCCGTGATCGGGGCGCAGAGGAAGAACCAGAGTTAACGGTCCGGGCCAGAAGGCATCAGCCAACAAATCAGCCTGATCGGTCCATTCGACGAAGCGTTTTGCGGTCTCGGTTGAGGCGACATGGGCGATCAGTGGGTTAAAACTGGGTCGCCCCTTGGCTTCATAGATCGCGGCCACAGCCTCGCCGTTCCGTGCATCGCCACCCAGTCCATAGACGGTCTCGGTCGGGAAAGCGACCAGCAGCCCCTGTCGCAACAGGTCAGCGGCCTTGGCGAGCCCGTCGGCGTTTGCTGGTAAGTCTTGAGTACCGAGAAGGGTCATGGATCGTGACGCCGCGTTTTGGTTGCTTGCAGTTCAGGTAACGGTAGGTAATCGTGCCAGCCCAGATGAATACCGGCGTGGGGCCGGGATTCCAACCCCACGCTGACAACTTGCCAGAACCAGAGGGAAACCATGCCCTATCGCGCCCCGATCTCAGACTATGAATTCCTGTTCCGCAACGTGATCGGCTTTGACCAGATCGCCGCGACCGAAAAGTTCTCGGAAGCCAGCGAGGATGTGGTCAGCGCCATTCTGACCGAAGCCGGGAAGATGTGCGAAGAGATCATGGCCCCGCTTCAACGCCCTGGTGATCTGGAACCCGCGCGGCTGGAGAACGGCGTGCTGCGGACCTCTCCGGGCTATGCCGAGGGCTGGAGGACGATTGCCGAAGGCGGCTGGATCGGGATGAGCGGCGATCCCGAATATGGCGGTATGGGTCTGCCCATGACCATGACCACCGCCGTGAATGAGATGATGAGCGCGGCTTGCCTGTCGCTGCAACTGGCCCCCTTGATGACCCAAGGCCAGATCGAAGCGTTGGAGCATCACGCGAGTGATGAGCTGAAAGCGATCTATCTGCCCAAGATGATGGCGGGTGAGTGGTCGGGCACCATGAACCTGACCGAACCGCAGGCCGGATCGGATGTGGGCGCGCTGACCTCGAAGGCCGAAGACAATGGCGACGGCACCTATTCGGTGACCGGGCAGAAGATCTATATCTCTTGGGGCGACAACGACTTTGCCGAGAATGTCTGCCATCTTGTTCTGGCCCGCCTGCCAGACGGAGTTCCGGGAACCAAGGGGATTTCGCTGTTTCTGGTGCCGAAATACATCCCCGACGAGAACGGCAACCCCGGCGTGGCCAATGACCTCAAGGTGGTCTCGCTGGAACACAAGATGGGTCTGCACGGCTCGCCCACCTGCGTGATGCAGTATGACGGGGCCAAGGGTTGGCTGGTCGGCAAGGAACATGGCGGCATGGCCGCGATGTTCACCATGATGAACAACGCGCGTTTGGGCGTTGGTGGCGAAGGTGTGGGTGTCGCCGAAGGAGCCTACCAGCATGCGCTGGCCTATGCGTTGGAGCGTAAGCAGGGCAAGACGCCCTCGGGCACCATCATCGACCACGCGGATGTACGGCGGATGCTGATGTCGATGCGCGCGGATGTGTTTGCGGCGCGGGCGATCATGCTGGCCAATGCAGCTGCAATCGACATGGCGCAGGCCACGGGTGAGGCCGATTGGGCGGCACGTGCGGCGCTGCTGACGCCGATCTGCAAGGCTTTTGGCACCGAGACCGGCATGCGCGTTTCCGAGACCGGCGTTCAAGTGCATGGTGGCATGGGCTTCATCGAAGAAACTGGTGCTGCACAATATTATCGCGATGTCCGTGTGACCGCGATCTACGAGGGCACCAATGGTATTCAGGCCATGGACCTCGTAGCGCGCAAGATGATGGATGGGGGTGAGGCGGCCTCGAACCTTCTGGATGAGATCGAGGATCAAGCTGAGAAGGCGCGCGCCACGATGCCTGAACTTGCTGGTCCTGTTTGGGAAGCTTCCGAGTCGCTGCGGGAAGCGACGGAGTGGCTCGTTGCTCAATCGGATATGAACAACCGGTTTGCTGGCGCGGCTTCGTATCTAAAAGCGTTCGCGCGGGTTCTGGGCGGGCATTACCATTTGTCAGCGGCGCTAGCCGATCCCGATGGACCGCGCGCCAAGTTGGCACGCTATTATATCAATGTGCTGCTGCCTGAACATACGGGCTTGCTTGCGCAGGCGCAGAACGGGGCGGATGACCTCTATGCCCTCAGCCCAGAGGAACTGGCGGTTTGATGGATGGCGAGGCTCCGCAAGTGATGCGATATCCGTGGGAGGAACCACCCGCTCCTGGCGAATGGGTCGAAGTTGCAGAAGGAGTTCTGTGGATCAGGCTGCCTTTGCCGATGGCGCTGGATCATGTGAATGTCTATGCATTGGATGATGGCGACGGCTGGACCATCGTCGACACAGGGCTTTCTTCAAAGAAAACACGGGGAATCTGGCAGGCCCTGATGGAAGGGCCATTGGCTGGCAAACCCGTCCGTCGCGTTGTCGTGACTCATCACCATCCTGACCATGTCGGCAATGCGGGCTGGTTCCAGTCCGAGCATGGTGCAGAACTGGTCACCAGTCGTACCGCATGGTTGTTCGCACGTATGCTGACGCTGGATGTGCAAGAGAATTGGCCGAAGGAAACGTTGGATTATTACCGCAGCGCGGGGATGGATCCGGACGTGCTGGCCGGTCGGATGGCCGAGCGTCCGTTCAACTTTGCCGACGCCGTGTACCCTATGCCGCTGGGATTTACCCGTGTCAAACAGGGCGACGTGATCCGCATGGGTGGCCGCGACTGGGATGTTCACATGGGCAACGGCCATGCGCCCGAGCATTGCACCTTCTGGAGCCGCGAGGACAATCTGGTGCTGACCGGCGATCAGATCCTCAGTTCGATCAGTTCCAACTTGGGCGTCTATGCCACCGAGCCGATGGCCGATCCGGTGGCCGACTGGTTGGAGGCGTGTGAACGCCTGCAACCGCTGGCCCGGCCCGATCATTTGGTTTTGGGCGGGCACAAACTGCCGTTCACCGGGTTGCCGATCCGCATGCGGCAGTTGATCGATAACCACCACGGCGCGCTTGAGCGTCTGCTGAACGATCTCGATCAACCCAAAACCGCCGCCGAGTGCTTTGCCCCGCTGTTCAAGCGCCAGATCAGGGGCGGGGAATACGGCCTCGCGCTGGTCGAGGCGGTTGCACATATGAACCATCTCTACCACATTGGAGCGGTCACCCGGACGCGGCGCGCGGACGGAGCTTGGGAATATCAGCGCAAAGGGTAGAGCAATGGACAAGATCGAAACCTCAGCCGAGGCAGCGGAATCTGCGGCGTTGCCGCGGTGCTATGAGGTACACGCCAACCCTGAAACGGCATCGGGGAACAAGGATTTGCCCAAGCCATTGCAAAAGCCGGTCGAAAGCAAAAGCCCTGCTCAATGGGCCTATGAGCGGCTGATTATGTATATTCAGAATTTCGAGAAGACTCTGGATGGCGATCATGAGGTTGCCATGGGATTCACCGGTGGTGATGCCGGTGTAATGCGGATCGAGGGCATGGGCTATTTCGATCCGGATGTGATCACCTTCTATGGCTCGGACGGAGGCGGCGCCAAAACGCAGCTCGTCCAGCATGTCAGCCAGTTGAATGTGATGCTGCGTGCCTTGCCTAAATCGATCGAGGATAAACCAGCCAACCGCATTGGTTTCCGGCTGGCGGCTGATCTGGAAGAAAGCTGACGCCCACTCTTGCAATTCACACTTACGCAGCCTTGAATGGATAGACCATTCAGGAGGCAACCGCGTGACCAATTTCTCAGCCGTTACAACTGCCTACCGGGGCGCATGGGCGCGGCGGCGCGTGTTTGTGCCTGTTTATGTCGCCGTTCGGTTGCTGCTGGTTGCACTGATCGCTCCGGGCGTTGCCATCGCCGTCAATGTTGCTGTTTCATTGTCTGATCAATCGGCGCTGACGGATCAGGACATTGCGATGTTCCTGCTGTCACCAGCGGGCTTCATCGCCGCGGTTGTAGTTCTCAGCCTGTTCTTACTGGCCGAGGTCTTTGTCTTCTCGGTCATGGCCGGATCATTGCGGATGGGTGAGCGTGACCCTTGGCGCGCGGGCAGTGCTTCCATCCGGTTGATCCTGACGCGTTTACCTGCGCTTTTCGGCTTTGCCGCACGGTTCATTTTGCGTGTGCTGGTACTTGCGCTGCCTTTTGTCGCCGTGGCTGGCCTGATCGCCTGGTGGATGCTGACTGAATACGACATCAACTATTACCTCACCTTCCACCCGCCTTCATTCTGGGTGGCGGTAGTGCTGATCGGATTTGTGGTGCTGTGTCTGGCTTGGGTTCTGATCCGCAGGCTCTCGGCCTGGGCGCTGTCGCTGCACCTTGTATTATTTGAGGGCTGCAAACCCGCCGAGGCCTTCTCCGCCAGCACGGATCGAATGGAAGGCAAACGCGGTCGCCTAAAGATCGAGCTCGGCCTTTGGCTTGCGATGCGTCTCGTGATCGCCGCACTGATTGCCTTTGTGGCCGGACTGTTGTTCGATCTGGTGCCGTTGCAGGAAAGCACGAACCTGCGCTTTGCGCTGATCTTCAGTATGATCGTAGCGGGCCTCTGGTCGCTGGCTGGGCTTGTGCTTGCAGCCGTCGCTCTGGGAGCATTGGCGGTTCTGCTGGATGGGTTCTTCGACACACAAGGCCGAGAGGTTCCTCATCCCGAACCCGGCAACCTGCGCGCGCCGCTTTACGCTGTGGTCGGTGGCGCGGCAATCGCCCTGCTGATCGGGCTCTGGTCCGGGCAGGAGTTGCTGGTCCGCATTCAGGCCTCCGATCATGCGGATGTCATTGGTCATAGGGGTGCGGCGGCGATAAGGCCGGAAAATACCATGGCGGCTGTGTTGAAGGCTATCGAAGATGGCGCCGATTGGGTTGAGATCGACGTTCAGGAGACTGCGGATGGTGTGGTCATCATCGCGCATGACAGTGATTTCATGAAACTGGCGGGTGTGCCGCTCAAGGTCTGGGACGCGACCATGGAGGATGTAGCCGAGATCGATATCGGCAGCTGGTTCGGCCCCGAATATGCTTCGGAACGGACGCCCACGCTGCGGGATGTTCTGGAAGCTGCGAAGGGCAAGTCCAAGGTCATCATCGAGCTGAAATACTATGGCCATGACGTCGACCTGGAAAACCAAGTTGCCACGATTGTCGAGGAGCTGGATATGCAGGATGACATCGCCACCATGTCATTGAAATATCCGGCCGTGCAGAAGATGAAAGCGCTGCGCCCCGATTGGCGGGCAGGCGTTCTGGCCGCGACCGCCATCGGCAATCTGTCGGGGCTTGAGGGCGATTTTGTGGCCGTAAATGCGGCGACGGTGTCACCGGGCCTGATCCGCTCGGTCCATGAGGCGGGCAAGGACATCTATGTCTGGACGGTGAATGACCCGTTGCAGATGTCGGCGATGGCATCGATGGGGGTCGACGGGCTGATCACTGACCGCCCGGCCATGGCCCGTGAAGTGCTGCGTGTTCGTGCCGAGATGGGACCGGGCGAACGCCTGATGCTTTGGTTGGCGACGACATTCGGATTGTCCATTGATACTGCCGAGATGCGCGATGCGAACCCGTGAACTCACCCTCATTCTGGCCTGTTGCGCGCTGCCTGCAGCCGCGCAGGACCTGATGCGTAGCGTGGAAATGCCCGCTCACCGGGCGTTGGCCGACACGATAGAAGGCGCTGAACTGACCCCCTTCGAAACGGACGGCTGTTCGGGCGGATTATCTTCCAGCTGGCGCATGGTTGCCGAGACCTTTCCGAAGTTCAGTCTGCTTTATGAAGAACACCCGCCATGGGAGTACTGCTGCGTTACCCACGATCGCGCCTATTACAACGCAGGCGGCGCATCGCAGGCCGAGGCCAGCTTTGACGCCCGGCTCGCTGCCGATGACGCGCTGCGCACCTGTGTCAAAACCCACGGCGAAAGCCATGCTGATGAATATGCCGAACGCTATGATATGACGCCGGATCAAATCCGCTCGGTTCATTCGATCACCTCCGAGGCGATGTTTCTGGCCGTGCGTTTTGGGGGTGGTCCCTGCAGCGGGTTGCCCTGGCGCTGGGGGTTTGGTTATCCAGGCTGCACGATTTTTGGACCAACTGCGCGCGAATGACGTCGTGACAGGCCCTGAGTTTTGCATTATCCAACATTTCAAATACGCGAATTGGGATTCTAATAAACATGGCTGATCACAAGCACGGCGAGATGGACATCACCGTTCAAACAAAAACCTTTGACGGTTTCATCAAATTCACCACGTGGTGCGTGGTGGCAATTGTACTCCTTTGCCTGTTCCTGGCGGTCTTTGCGGCCTAAACGGTACACGAGGCGCATCTCTTGTTCAGGATTCTGATTGCCTGCCTGCTGGCAGTGACAGTTGCGGGTTGCGCGGGATCGCAGCGCCCGCAGGCTGATCCCTCGGAAATTGTGGCCCGGTCCTATCGTGATCCGGGGCCATCGACACTGACGCTTTATACGATGATCAGCACGCGCACCGGATCTGGGGCACACACGTCGCTGATGATCAGCGGCAGCGAGCGGGTCATATTTGATCCTGCCGGATCGTTCCGGGCGGATGTGGTGCCGATCAAGAATGATGTCCTTTATGGCATCACGCCAAATGTTGAACGCGCCTATCGTAGCAGTCATGCGCGCGAGACGCATTATGCCCGTATTCAGACGATCGAAGTGACGCCACAGCAGGCCGAGATCGCGCTGCAATTGGCCAAGCAGATGGGCCCGGTTTCGCAGGCTTTTTGTGCAAATTCGACCTCGCAGTTGCTGCAACAGGTCCCGGGGTTCGAGCAAATCAAAACAACATTCTACCCGGTGAAGCTATCCGATCAGTTTGGTCAGATTCCAGGCGTTGTCACCACGGATTATCGTGAGAATGACTCGGCTGATCTGCAGCAGGGGCTGGCGGAAAACAATGCGCGACTCAATCAGCTTGAAGCGGTCTCAACCAACTAGGTAAAGCAGACCGTAAAGCGTGGCGGCCCCTGAAAAGATGGCCGCTATGACGTTTTTCGTTACAATTCCCACCGTCAACGCAACTGCCGCAGCCGCCATGCGCGGCATATCCGGTTGTCCTTCGGTGGCCGTGGGCCAGACTACCAAAGGTGCGATCAGGGCAGGCAGAATCGCCACTGCTGTGTACCTCAGGTGCCGCAGAAGCCAGGGCGGCATCGGGCGGTCGCCAACCAGCCCGATAAAGGTAAAGCGCAGAAGGTAGCTGCCTATCGCCAGACCTACGATGATGATCCACATGGTTGTCGGGTCGATCTGCGTCATGACTTTTTCCGCTCTAACATCAATTCAGCCCGTGCACCTGCCATCATCCCGGCTATCCCTGCGATCAACAGTCCAAGATTGAACGGCACTGCCACGCACAGCAGGGCGACAACAATCGCCACCAGCGCGGCTACAACATGCGCCATGGTGCGCATCATTGGTCCGATCATGGACAAGAACGTGATCGGCAGCGCAAAATCCAGAGCCCAGCTTTCCGGAATCTGCGCCCCCAGAACAGCACCCAGATAAGTGGCGAGTATCCAAAGCGGCGTGATCGGCGTGACCGAGCCGACAAAGTACGCCATGCGCTGAGGCACGGACATATCCGGTTCTTTCTCGAATCGGACAATCGAACAGGCGTAAGACTGATCAACAATAAGATAGGCTCCAAGGGCCCGTTGCCACAGCGGAGCCGCCCCCAGATAAGGGGTCAGTGAAGCCGAATACATGGCCACCCGCAGGTTCACAGCCAGGGCCGAGATCAGAACGATAACCGTTGGTGTATTGTCCTGCAGCAATTGCAATGCGGTGAACTGAGCAGCGCCGGCAAACACGGTGGCGGAAAAGGCCATCGTCTGGATGATATCCAGCCCTGCTTCTGTGGCAAAAACACCAAACAGAAGGCCAAAGGGCATGGCGACGAAGATAAACGGCGTCCCGTCGCGAAAACCTTTCCAGAAGTATGACTTGGATGTGGCAGAGGCCATGGCTAAATCCTATGGTGACGCGAGCAGCAGTAGCCGTCTTGGGAAGGGGTTGCAATTGGCCACGGAGATCGACCTGTCAGACTACCTCATTGCGCCCGATCCGGGGGCTGCCCGCCTGACGCGCGGTGTCGAGGGTGTGGACCAGAATGGTGAGATAAGTCAGATCTCGGTGGTCGAGGAACGCCCGCTGACCATTTTCCTCAACTCACAGGAAATCGTGACGGCAATGACCATCGGCGACTATCCCGAATACCTTGCGCTCGGGTTTCTGCGTAATCAGGGGATGCTGCTTGCAGATGATGAAATTACTCGGGTCGACCATGACGACGATCTGGAAACCGTGGTCGTGCGTACGGCGCGTGAGACCTCATACGAGGACAAGCTGAAGAAGAAGACCCGTACCAGCGGTTGCGCAGTAGGCACTGTGTTCGGAGACATGATGGAGGGGCTAGAGGACGTGCGCCTGCCACAGGTCTCGGTGCGCACCTCGTGGCTGTATGAGTTGGCGTCCAAGATCAACCGCACCCCGTCTCTGTACCTTGAGGCGGGTGCCATCCATGGCACGGTGCTTTGCCATGAAAACCGGCCGTTGGTCTATATGGAAGACGTGGGCCGCCATAACGCGGTCGACAAGATCGCAGGCTGGATGCTCTCCGAGGGTGCGAGCGCGTCTGACAAGATCCTCTATACGACCGGTCGTTTGACCTCGGAAATGGTGATCAAAACGGCGATGATGGGCATCCCGGTTCTCGCTTCGCGATCTGGATTCACCGCCTGGGGTGTCGAGATCGCGCGCGAGGTCGGTTTGACTCTGATCGGCCGGATGCGCGGGCAGCGGTTCGTGTGTTTGTCGGGCGAAGACCGATTGGTGCGCGATGTTGATCCGTCGAGCGTGGCGATTGAGGACAAAAAACATCGCAGGAAAAGTGCCGATGGCTGAACAGTCGCAAAAACCGCTGGGGGTTATTCTGGCAGGCGGCCTCGCAACGCGGATGGGAGGCGGCGATAAAGGGCTGTTGCAGATCGGCGGGCAGAGCCTGCTGGATCGGGTGATAGACAGGCTGCGCCCTCAGGTCGGCGGGCTGGCTTTGAACGCCAACGGCGATGCCGAACGGTTTGCCCGCTTGAACTTGCCGGTTGTTTCGGACTCGATCGAGGGCTTTGCAGGGCCGCTGGCCGGTGTTTTGGCCGGGCTTGATTGGGCCGCTGAACAGGGAGCTCAATCTATCGTGACGGTTGCGGCGGATACTCCGTTCTTTCCGCATGATCTTGTGGCGCAACTGGTGCACGCATCCGAAGGTCAGAAATACCCCCTTGTCCTGGCAACCACCCCGCGCACGGGTGACGAGGCTTTGAAATCCGGCGGCGGCAAGCGGGTCAATCGGCACCCGACCTTTGGGCTCTGGCCGGTGGCATTGCGCGATGATCTGAGGGAGGCGTTGAACGCTGGATTGCGCAAGGTTGTCCTGTGGACTGACCAGCATGATGGGCGAGAGGCGCTGTTTTCGGCCCTGCCGTTTGATCCGTTCTTCAACGTCAACACTCCCGATGATCTGGCCCGCGCTGAAACCTTGTTGGAGCAGGAATGAGGGTCTACGGCGTCACCGGTTGGAAAAACGCGGGCAAAACCGGCCTAGTGGAACGGCTGGTGGCTGAAGTCACCGGACGTGGGTATACCGTTTCCACCGTTAAACATGCGCATCATTCCGTCGACGTCGACCAGCCGGGTACCGACAGCCAGCGGCATCGTGCGGCGGGTGCGTCCGAAGTGCTGTTGGCATCCGGCCAGCGGATCGCACTGATGCAGGAGTTGCGCGGTGCGCCCGAGCCGAGGCTGGACACCTTGCTGTCGCGTTTGTCTCCGGTCGATCTGGTGTTGATCGAAGGCTTCAAGCGCGAGCGTCACCCCAAGATCGAAGCGTTTCGCGCAGAACCCGGAAATCCGCTGATCGCCACGGATGATGACACGGTTCGCGCGGTTGCAAGTGATACGCCTTTGGAATTGGATTGCCCGGTGTTTGATCTGGATGATACGGCGGCCATTGCAGATTTTATCCTGGAAGAGGTCGGATTATGAGCACGCCGGATATCTCACCTCCGCCCTTGCGCAATGATTGTTTCGCCTTGCCTGCAGGGGTGAACTGGACACCCGTTGATGAGGCTCTGGCGCTTTTGCGAGACAGATTGTCGGTGGTAGCTGGGGTTGAAAACGTGCCCGTGATGCGGGCGGCGGGCCGAGTTCTGGCGGTGGACGTGTCGGCCAAACGATCAAACCCGCCTCAGCCCAACACCGCTGTCGATGGGTACGGATTTGCCGGTCCGGTGCCGGACGGACCCTGTGTCATGCCTTTGGTAGAGGGCCGGGCGGCCGCGGGTGTACCCTTTGACGGTGAGGTCCCAGAGGGCCATGCGATACGCATTCTTACCGGAGCTGCACTGCCAAAGGGTGTTAATACGGTCATATTGGAAGAGGATGTGACCTTTGATCAGGGGCACATTGCATTCCGAGGTCCGTTAAAACAGGGCGCGAACACGCGAAAGGCAGGCGAAGACGTGGTTGAAGGCGCGCTGACCTTGCCAGTTGGGCGGCGTTTAACACCAACGGATCTGGCGCTTTTGTCGGCGGTTGGTCTGACTGAGGTTTCTGTCCGCAAGGTTTTGCGGGTCGGAGTGCTATCGACCGGGGATGAGTTGGTCGAGCCGGGTGACAGCGCCGGACTGGGGCAGATTTATGATGCCAATCGTCCGATGCTGCTGTCACTGGCCGAGCGGATTGGATTCAAATCGGTTGATCTTGGGCGCGCCGAGGATGATCGCGCGGCGCTGAAACAGCATTTGGATCGCGCGGCTCAGCAAGTGGATGTAATCCTGACCAGTGGCGGGGCCTCCGCCGGCGATGAAGATCACGTCTCGGCATTATTGCGAGAGGCCGGGGCGATGCAGGAATGGCGCATCGCATTAAAACCCGGGCGACCATTGGCGCTGGGCATGTGGGATCAGACGCCGGTGTTTGGCTTGCCGGGCAATCCGGTGGCAGCACTGGTTTGCACGTTGATCTTTGCCTGCCCGGCACTGAACCTGCTGGCCGGTGCAGGCTGGCAAGAGCCGCAAGGCTTCGACGTGCCCGCCGCGTTCGAAAAGCGCAAGAAACCGGGGCGTCGCGAATATCTGCGGGCGCGCATCCGTGAAGGACAGGCCGAGGTATTCCATTCGGAAGGATCTGGCCGGATCAGCGGGCTGAGCTGGGCCGAAGGCTTGGTCGAAATCGAGGACGGTGCCCGCGATATCAAGCCCGGCGATCTGGTGAGGTTCATACCCTACGGGAATTTTGGGCTTTAATCGAACGTCCCTGCGACACGCCCCACCAGCATGAAGGCACGCGCTGTGCGGGTTTCGCTCAGGGCTGTAAGCTCGGCATCGCTGGCATTAGGTTCGAACTCGACGATCATATGGTCAAAGCGGCGCAGGAAATGGTGTGCGGCATCGCGAAAGATCGGATCCTGTTTCATCCGCGCCGCAGTCAGCGCCAGTGACGAACGGTCCCGAATGCCACCCAAGGCAGCCACCGACCGCCCGCGCGCGCCTTGGGCAAATTGCCGCCAGACTTCGGGTCGCGCCATATCGGGGCGCAGGTCATCCATATAGATGCCTTCCTGGCTGAGAAGGGTCAGAACATCTTGTGAGGCCTGCACAAGTTTCGAGGTCTTGCGATCTTTCAATGCAAGCCGCAGCGCGTTAAATCCCTCGGCATCGCTTTGCGTCTCGGGGAAGTTCAGGGCGCGGATAAAGATGTCGGTGGGCAACGGGGGCGCAATTTCTTCCGCTGAGGTGCCAAGTTCCAACGAAGTCTGATTGGCCATGTCCGACGCGGGCCTTTGGGTGCGCCCGGGTTCACCGCGATTGGTCGAGAATGTCGCCAGCGCGCTCTCGGTCTTTTTTGCGCTTTCGGCGATTTCATCCAGTTTCTTGCCGACCGTCGGCTCATACGTGCTTGCCGCGCGTTGTTGCTGAACGACATAGCTGTTGCGGATCGCATCGATGGCTGTCTGCAGGCGGGCGCTTTCTTCGCGCATCACTCGGCTGGCGCGCATCGCAAGGGCTGCGACCCAGATCATTGCGACCGGCATGAACACCGCCAGGAAGGTGACGATGAACCCTCCTTGTTGCCCGCCGGGCAGTACCAGAAACACGACCGACACCACCAGCCAGATCAGGCTGAGAACAACTGCTGCAATCTCGATCTCGGTGACCGAACGGTGCGCCGGACGGTCGTAGATACCCAGCGAGGTGGGTTTCTCGGGTTCTTGCTCAGGTTCAGACCCTGACATGACAAACGCTCCGGTCAGGCGTATTCGATACTCAGAACTTCATAAGAGCGCACGCCTCCGGGGGTGCGGACCTCGACACTGTCGCCTTCTTCTTTGCCAATCAGGGCGCGGGCGATGGGGGATTTGATGTTCAGAAGGCCCGCTTCGATATTGGCCTCATACTCACCTACGATCTGCCAGGTCTTTTCTTCGTCGGTATCTTCATCCACCAACGTGACCTTCGCGCCGAACTTGATGGCCCCTGACAGTTTGGCCGGATCAATGACATCTGCCAGCGACAGGATGCCTTCAAGCTCTTTGATGCGGCCTTCGATAAAGCCCTGCTTTTCGCGCGCCGAGTGGTATTCGGCGTTTTCTTTCAGGTCGCCCAGTTCGCGGGCTGAGGCAATCGCCTCGATGATCGCCGGGCGCTCGACGGATTTCAGATTCTTCAGCTCTGCCTCGAGCGCGGCATTGCCCGAAGGCGTCATGGGGATCTTTTCCATTGTCTTGTCGTCCACGCAGAAATTGTTACGCCCCGCCGCACAATAGCGTCGGGGCGAAGGATGGGTTGGCAATTACCTGACCCAAATGAGGCGTGAATTGCAAGAGGGGAGGTGTGCGTTGTCAGTAAACTCGCAACTTAGCGCCGCCGTTCCGGGGGGCGGGTGCGCCTGTGGCGATGTCCCAACAATTCTCCACTTCGCCAACGGCTGGCTTCGTGCCCAAGCCACAGCAGTTCAATCATACTGAACCACTTCGAATTCGATGCCATTGTCATCTTCGAAATAGAACCGCTTGCCTGGCTCATAGTCTGCGTGGTTGTGCGGTTCAAATCCCGCTTTGCGGACCTTTTCTTCGGTGGCGTCGATATCCTCGACCAGCACACCTACATGGTTCAAGCCGCCCACGAAATCATAGCTGTTTTCGCCTGATGGCTTGGGATCGCCGGGGGCGTAGAGTGCCAGATAGGTATGTGGGCTGCCCACATGCACCGTATAGCCACCGGCAATAGCAGGGCCTTCCCAGCGTGTTTTCCAGTCGAAGACTTTCTGCATCCACGCCGCAGATGCCTTTGGGTCGCGGACCGTGAAATTAGTATGTTCCAGCGTCGCCATCATGGGATTCTCCTTCCAATTTGAGGCTTGTCCCGACTCACTGTAATTTCTAAACCTAACTTTAGGTCAAGAGATTTCTTTGGGAGGATGTAATGGTTGTTTCGGAAGGTCTGGCGATTGGAGCATTGGCCCGGCGCACCGGGTTGGCGGTGTCGGCGATCCGATACTACGAGGCGCAAGGTTTGATATCTCCATGGCGTAACGCGGGTGGGCAGCGGCGTTATCAGCGCGCCGATATCCGACGGCTAAGCTTTGTGATGATCGCGCAGCAATTCGGTCTGACTTTGCCCGAGATCCGCGAGGTATTGTCGGGCTTGCCAGGAAACCGCACACCGACGCCTCAGGACTGGAAGAGTATCAGCGAACGGCTGCGCACGCATCTGGATCAGCGAATCGATACGCTGATGCGACTGCGCGACAATCTGGATGGATGTATCGGTTGCGGCTGCCTCAGCCTGCCGAAATGCAAGCTTTACAACCCCGATGACAGGGCCAAATCCCATGGTAGCGGTCCCAGATACCTCATGGGGGACGCACCCGAAGCCTGAAGTGTCGAATAGCGGCGTTGTTACGCCGTGTTTCGATTGACCAAAGTCTTTATGACCATGTAATCAGCCGTGAAACAATATTGCGCCGACCGCATAAAGAAAGCGCCAATTCGGAAAGTTAGCTAAGGAGCCCGCGATGGCCGAGATTGAACGCGAAGCGATGGAATATGACGTGGTGATCGTGGGTGCTGGCCCTGCGGGACTGTCTGCGGCCATCCGCCTGAAACAGCTGGATGCCGACCTGAACGTCGTGGTTCTAGAGAAGGGTTCAGAAGTGGGTGCGCATATCCTGTCGGGTGCGGTGCTGGACCCTTGTGGTCTGGATGCTCTGATCCCCGATTGGAAGGAAAAGGGTGCCCCGCTGAACGTGCCTGTGCATGAAGACAATTTCTACATGCTGGGCGAGGCTGGCAAGATCCGCATCCCCAATTTCCCGATGCCGCCGCTGATGAACAACCACGGCAACTACATCGTCTCGATGGGCAATGTCTGCCGCTGGATGGCAGAGCAGGCCGAAGAACTAGGCGTCGAAATCTTCCCCGGCATGGCCTGTTCCGAGCTGGTCTACGGTGAGAACGGTGAAGTCAAAGGCGTTGTAGCCGGTGTATTTGGTCTGGAGCCAGACGGATCCTACGGCCCCAACACCGAACCGGGCATGGAACTGCATGGTAAATATGTCTTTCTGTCGGAAGGCGTGCGCGGCTCACTGTCCAAGGAAGTCATCGCCAAATACGACCTGTCTGCCGGTAAAGAGCCGCAGAAATACGGCGTTGGCATGAAAGAGATCTGGGAGATTGATCCAGCCAAGCACAAAGAAGGCTCGGTCACGCACACCATGGGTTGGCCGCTGGGCAGCAACGCGGGTGGCGGGTCGTTCATCTATCACCTTGAAAACAATCAGGTCTATGTCGGTTTTGTGGTCCACCTTAACTACAAGAACCCGCACCTGTACCCCTACATGGAATTCCAGCGCTTCAAGCATCACCCGATGGTGGCTGACCTGCTTAAGGGCGGCAAGCGTGTGGCTTATGGTGCCCGCGCGATCACCGAGGGTGGCTACCAGTCGATGCCGAAACTGGTCGCACCGGGTGTTGCGCTGTTGGGTTGCTCGGCGGGCATGGTCAACGTGCCGCGCATCAAGGGCAACCACAACGCGATGCTGTCAGGCAAGGCCGCGGCCGAGGCCGCCTATGATGCCATCAAGGCCGAGCGTTCGGGTGATGAGCTGACCGCTTATGAGGCCAACGTTCGCGATGGTGCAATCGGCTCGGATCTGAAGAAGGTGCGCAACGTCAAACCTCTTTGGTCGAAATACGGCCTGACCGCCAGCCTGGTACTGGGCGGTATGGACATGTGGACCAATACGCTGGGCTTCTCGCTGTTGGGCACGCTGGGCCACGGCAAGAACGACGCGGAATCGACCGAAGATGCCAGCAAGCATCAACCCATCGACTACCCGAAACCCGATGGCACACTGTCCTTTGACCGCCTGACGAACGTATCGTTTGCGGCCACCAATCACGAGGAAAGCCAGCCTTGCCATCTGAAACTGGCCGACCCGGACATCCCGGTTAAGGTCAACCTGCCCAAATTCGACGAGCCGGCACAGCGTTACTGCCCCGCAGGCGTCTATGAGATGGTCGAGGATGAAGACGGGCCGCGATTCGTGATCAACTTCCAGAACTGTGTTCACTGCAAGACCTGTGACATCAAGGATCCCAGCCAGAACATCACCTGGACTACACCGCAGGGCGGCGACGGGCCGAACTACCCCAATATGTAGGCAAGAACACGGGCGTTGGCAGGGTCGTGAAGGCTCTGCCATTGCCTCTCGCCCAGCAAAGCCCTAGCTTGTCGGTCAGTCAACGACAGCAAGGCAGATTATCAGTGGTTTCCCTGGTTCGACGCGCGGCTCTGGCCGTGATCCTCAGTTCTTCAATCGCGTTTCCTGCGGTATCGGATACCGGATCGGGGTCGTATTTGGCCGGGCGTCAGGCGATTTATGAGAGCGACTATCCCGCTGCCGAGCGTTACTATGCGCAGGCGCTTCGCGCTGATCCCCAAAATCCGAAGCTGCTGGAAAATGTGGTCGTCGCCCGGCTCGCCTTGGGTGAGATTGAGCGGGCCCTGACCGTCGCCGAAGTTATCGAGGAAAATGAACTGCCCAGCCAGGCCGCTCGGATGGTGATCGCCGCCAATCTGGTGGCAGATGGCAAGCTGGATGAATTTCTGGCCCGCGATCCCGAAACGCAAGGGGTTGGACCGCTCGTTGATGGCCTGATGATTGCTTGGGCTCATATGGGGCAAGGCGCCATGACCAAAGCGATGGAACAATTTGACGTTGTTACCACGCAGGAAGGTCTGAAAGAATTTGCACTTTATCACAAGGCCATGGCGTTGGCGTCAATCGGAGACTTTGAGGGGGCCGAGGCGATCCTTGCCGCAGATGATGGCCTGGTCGCCCGTTTTTCACGCCGGGCTGCGCTGGCGCGTGCCGAAGTGCTGTCGCAGCTGGATCGCAACGACGATGCGCTGGAATTTCTGGATAACGTCTTTGCCGCCGTCAGTGATCCGACCATCGAAGGTTACGTCACCCGGCTGTCTAATGGCGAAACGCTGCCCTTTACCCATGTCCGTTCTGCACAGGATGGCATGGCCGAGGTTTTCTTTACCGTTGGCGCTGCGCTGAGTGCGGAGGCCGCGCAGGATTATGTTCTGCTATATGCCCGCGTCGCGGCGTTTCTGCGGCCTGACCATATTGATGCGCTTTTGCTAAGCGCTGAGTTGTTGGATGGGCTGGAACAATATGATCTGGCGGTTGATGTCTATCGGCAGGTGCCTCCGGACAGCAGCGATTATCATGCCGCCGAGCTGGGGCGCGCCGAGGTCCTCAGTCGCTCTGACAGAAAAGAAGCTGCCGCCGAGGTCCTGCAAAACCTTGCCGCTCAAAGCCCTGATTTGCCCGGTGTGCATGTAGCCTTGGCCGACCTGCGGCGCCAGCAAGAGGATTACGCGGCAGCGGTCACCTCTTACGACAAGGCGATTGGCCTGACGGAAGAGGGTGCAGGCGGAAACTGGTTCCTGCATTATGCCCGCGGGATATCGCATGAACGTCTGAAGAACTGGGACGAGGCCGAGGCCGATTTCCGCCGCGCGCTTGAGTTGAACCCGGACCAACCACAGGTGCTGAACTATCTCGGGTATTCGCTGGTCGAGCGGCGCGAGAAATTGGACGAAGCGTTGAATATGATCGAACGCGCAGTCGCAGCGCGCCCTGACAGCGGCTATATCGTTGACAGCTTGGGCTGGGTGTTGTTCCGCCTGGGCCGGTACGACGAAGCAGTCGACCACATGGAGCGCGCCGTTGAACTGATGCCGGTCGATCCGGTGGTAAATGACCATCTGGGCGATGTTTACTGGGCCGTAGGTCGCGGGCGTGAAGCCGAGTTCCAGTGGAAACGAGCACTATCTTTCATTGATCCTGAAGATACCGACGGTGAAGCCGATCCTGAACGCATCCGCCGCAAGATTGAAGTCGGATTGGATGCGGTTCTGGCCGAGGAAGGTGCCGAACCCCTGAAGGTCGCCAATGAAGGCTGAGGCATTTGCCCCCGCCAAGATCAACCTGACCCTGCATGTGACCGGCCAACGCGCGGATGGCTATCATCTGCTTGATTCGTTGGTGGCCTTTGCCGATGTTGGGGATCAGTTGAGCCTCAGTTCCGGCCCCGAGCTGTCTCTGTCGGTCACGGGTGAGTTTTCGGATGGCGTACCGACCGATGATCGCAATCTGGTCTGGCAGGCCGCCGAGGCCGCAGGCTGGACCGGTCGCATTCATCTGAACAAACAACTGCCGCACGGTGGCGGTGTCGGGGGCGGCTCCTCGGATGCTGCGGCGGTTTTGCGCACCGTGAAGAAGGGGGGAGAGTGGCCCGATAGCGTGTCGCTGTCGCTCGGCGCGGATGTCCCGGTATGCATACATGCTGCTGCAGCGCGTATGCGCGGGATTGGTGAACAGATTGAGCCGATGGCGTTGCCGCCCCTCCCGGCGCTTTTGGTCAATCCGGGTATTGAAGTTCCCACCGGCCCGGTGTTTTCCGCTTTGCACAGCAGAGACAACGCACCGATGCCTGCTGAGATCCCTGCATTCAAAACACCGGAAGACTGCGCCACGTGGTTGCAGGTTCAGCGGAATGATTTAGAGGCACCTGCAATATCTGTAGCGCCGGGCATTGCGGAGGTCATAGCGGCGTTGGAAGGCACCCGAGACGCGTTGATGGTTCGTATGTCGGGTTCAGGCTCAACCTGTTTCGCACTTTTTCCAACGCTCAAAGCAGCCCATTTTGCCGCCTATGAGATCGGCGCGGCCCAACCCGGTTGGTGGTGCCGCGCAACGACGCTCAGTTAAGGCGCGATACGACGTAATCGGCCAGATCGCCTAACAGGGTGCGGATTTCGTGATCCGGAAGAGGCGCCAGCGCAGCCTTGGCCTTGGCCGCCCAACCAAACGCATCCGCGCGGGTTGCATCCAGCGTGCTGTATTTGGCCATCAGCGACAAAGCGTGATCCAGATCACCCTCTTCCTGCCGCCCGCGACCGATCGTCCGTTCCCAAAACGCGTGTTCCTCGGCAGTTGCCTGAGCCACGGCTTTGATCACTGGCAGGGTCAATTTGCGTTCACGGAAGTCGTCGCCGACGTTTTTGCCTGTGGCCGCACTATCGCCCTGATAATCCAAAAGATCATCTGCGATCTGGAACGCGATTCCAAGCGCGTCGCCATAGTCATACAGCGCCTTGACCTGCGCCTCGGTCGCGCCTGCGATCACACCACCCACTTCGGTTGCGGCAGAAAACAGCGCCGCCGTTTTGCCGCGCACAACCTGCAGGTAGACACCTTCATCCGTGCCCAGATCGGTGGCTGCTGTCATCTGCAGCACCTCGCCTTCGGCAATTGTGGCCGATGCATTTGCAAGGATATCCAGAACCCGCAACGAACCGGTTTCGACCATCAACTGGAAGCTGCGGGAAAACAGGTAATCGCCAACCAGAACACTGGATTTATTGTCCCATAGCAGGTTTGCCGTGGGTCGCCCGCGCCGCTGCCCGCTTTCATCGACGACATCGTCATGCAGCAGGGTTGCGGTATGAATGAACTCGACCGTTGCAGCCAGCTTGACGTGATGGTCGCCTGAATAGCCGAACAGCTGCGCCGCCGCCAGGGTCAGCATCGGGCGCAGACGCTTTCCGCCCGCCTCGACCAGGTGCGCGGTCACTTCGGGAATGCGCGGGGCATGTTCCGACGCCATACGCGTCCGAATCAGCGTATTTACTGCTGCCATTTCGCCCGCAAGCATCTCTGCCAGACGCTCATGCGGTTTCGAGATCGTGCTGACGTTCATCACTCTCCTGATACAAGGCTCGACATCCCTGTCACCTTGCCCTTACATCCATCCCCATGAAAGAACTATTGCGCAGCACCGATCCGACAATCCTAGCCTTTGCAACGGCTCTCCTTGAGGGCGAGGATATAGACTGCTTTCAGATGGACGTAAATATGAGCATCCTAGAAGGCGGCATCGGAATCTTTCCCCGTCGCCTAATGGTGCGGGCAGATGATCTGACCCGCGCCGAACGGGTCATGCGCGATAACGAGATCCCGCTGGGGCGATGAGCAGCTTTTCCGACAGTGATCTGACCTGCAATGATTTTCTGGGCGGGCGTGTGCGTCTGTGGCAGCCGCGCTCAGGATATCGTGCAGGGGTCGATCCGGTCTTACTGGCGGCATCGGTCCCGGCACAAGCTGGCCAGTCGGTGCTGGAATTGGGCTGCGGGGCAGGGGCTGCTATTCAGTGCCTAATGGCGCGAGTGCCGCACCTGAAGGCAACTGGGGTTGAACTGCAGGCTGGCTATGCAGATCTGGCCCGCCGCAATTCGGAACAAAACGCAGCGATCACCGTGGTTGAGGCGGATTTGAACGCACTACCGAATGATCTGCGACAAGAACAGTTCGATCATGTGATCGCCAATCCGCCCTACTACCGGGCAGGCGCGCACAGCCCTGCCACCGACGCGGGTCGGCAGATCGCACTAGGTGAAGACACGCCGCTTAAGGACTGGATCAGTGTCGCCGCTCGACGTCTGGCGCCGCGCGGTTATCTTCACATGATCCAGAGGGCAGACCGGCTGCCCGATATGCTTGCGGGGTGCGCGGGCCGCTTGGGCTCGATTCAGGTGCTACCTCTGGCCCCTCGTGCGGATCGCGCGTCCGAGCTGGTGATTTTGCGTGCCAGAAAGGGCGGGCGCGCCGCATTTCGGCTACACGCACCGCTGATTCTGCACCTCGGTGACCGGCACGTAGAAGACGGCGAAAGCTATACCCCAAAGGTTTCGGCGGTGTTGCGCGATCGGGCGGATTTGACCGGGCACTTTGCCTGATCGGCAATGACCAGCCGAATTTGTCGGATTTATTATAGATTTCGTGCGTCTGCAGCGTGACAGGCTGGAAATGATGTGATCAACTTCCTACGTGACACTTACAAACCAGAGAAGGAGGACCGCCATGAGCGTGAGCGCACATCTGACGGAGTTGAAGAAAAAACACGAAATTCTCGGTCTTGAAGTGGAAGAAGCGCAACGCTCACCTGGTATTGACGATCTCCATATCGCACAGCTGAAAAAGCAAAAGCTGAAGCTAAAAGAAGAGATCGAGCGCCTGTCGACCTAAGGTTCTAGGCCTTCAGGCTGGCGCGGGCCGCGATGGCAGCGCCACCGGTGACAAACAAGGCCGCGATCGCCAGGCCCCAGGACGGGGCGGCGATCCCGGCCAGAACCAACACAAGCGTCGATAGCAAAGGTGCCGCGTATGAGGCGGTGCCCAGTATTTGAATGTCCCCGCGCTTGACGCCGATATCCCAGACATAGAACGCCAGCCCAACCGGTCCCAGGCCAAGTGCAAGGGTCGAGGCCCAGCCAAATGTACCTTGCGGCCAGATCGTTTCTTCCACCGTGAAATGCAAGGCCCATGAGGCGATCGCCGTCAAAATGCAGAACACCGCGACCGAACTTGTCGGCACATCACCCAGCCGTCGCGATAGAACCGAGTAGCTGGACCATGTAAGCGCGCACAGCAAGGCCAGCCCGTAGCCGGGCAGATGCTGGACCTGAAATCCTGCGCTGCCACCACCCGTGATGATGACGGCGGCTCCAGCAAAGCCAAGGCAGGCTCCGATAAGGTGACCAGGTTTCAGATGTTCTCCGGGCAGCAGACCTGACAGAAGAACGATCAGCAAAGGCCAGAGATAAGCGATAAGCCCAGCCTCGGCTGCAGGGGCCATGCGAAGGGCTGAAAAGTACAGCGCGTGGTAGCCAAAAAGGCCAATTGATCCAAGCAGGTATGTTGTCCACGCGACCCGACGCAGTTGACCCAGCCCGCCGCTGGCGAATGTCCAAATCAGACCCAGCGTACCGCCGATGGTAAAACAGATCGCGTTCAACAACAAAGGCGGCGTCGGGGCCGAACCCACAGTGAACAGCGCCAGCAGAGACCATAGCAAAACGGCGACAAAACCAATCGCGGTCGCGCCCATTCTGCTCATTCACCAGCTACCTTCTCAACAGGGATGATTTCAAACTCATCCGATATATGCGCGGTCTTTTCAATCTCGGATATGAACCAGTCGCGGAACGCTGCGATCTGCGGTCGCTTCTCTGCCCCTTGCAGGCAGAGGAAACGAAATCGCCCGGCGGTCTCCAGTGCCACTTTGAACGGCGCGACCAGTCGCCCTTCGGTCAGGTCTTTCAGGATCATGGCGCGCCGCCCCAGAACCACGCCCACCCCGGCCACGGCAGCGTCGATGGCGTGATCGGCGTTCGAAAAATGCGCCCCATGGGTCGGAGTGAAATCCAATCCAACCGCACGGAACCACGCGGGCCAGTCGCAACGCGGCTTGAGGAAACTGATCGAATCGTCATGGATCAGGGGGGCGTCGCGCAACGACGCTGGCGTGGGGAATTGTTCGGCCAGCTCCGGGGTCATAACCGGTGTCAGCCATTCCTTGCGGACGGGAACGGAATAGAGCCCCTCATCCGGCCCATAGCCAAAGCGGATCGCCACGTCCACGTCATCGCGTTCGAGGTCCATGTTGCGCAGAGTGGCCGAGAATTTCAGGTCAATCCCCGGATTTGCACGGGCGAACTCATAAAGGCGCGGAGCCAGCCATTTTGCTGTCAGGGCAGGGCCTGCTGTAACCGTGAGGCTTGTTTCATCCTGCAGCCTCCGCGTCGCTTGCCACGCGGCTTGCAGGGCGGCAAAGCCATCTGCTGTTCCGGGTGCCAATGTGCGCCCAGCTTCGGTCAGCTCGACGGCGCGATTGAGCCGGCGAAACACGGGGTGGCCCAGATGCTCTTCTAACGACTTGATTTGAAAGGACAGGGCAGCCGGGGTCACGTTCAGCTCCTCCGCCGCCTTGGCAAACGACATATGTCGTGCGGCGGCATCGAAGGCGCGCAAAGCAGTCAGCGGAGGCAGGCGGTCGGTCATGGCGGTTAAGTTTTTCTGAACTGAAGGATCGAAAACTCTCGTTTGTGTAATTTAAAATCAAAGGCCATGTTGATGGCAAGACAAATCCAACTTGATTGAGAAGGGTTCAGCATGATCGAGATGACAACAAACCCAGCCATTCAGAACGCCATTCACCGCGCGCATGAAGAGCGCGGCAAGGCGGTTGTAGGATTCTGGTCCTGGCTATTCGGTTCCCGCTGATCGCAGCGCGCGTGATCTTACGGGATAAAAGAAGGGCCGGTCCTTGATGGACCGGCCCGTTTTCATTCTCAGATCGTCGGTTTAGACGAAGAACTGTGCACCGTTTGCGGAAATGGTCGAGCCGTTGATGAACTGCGAATCGTCCGACGCCAGGAAGGCCACGCAACGCGCGATTTCTTCCGGTTCACCCAGACGACCAGCCGGGATTTGACCGATGATCGATTCGCGCACTTTTTCCGGCACGGCCATGACCATTTCGGTCGCGATGTAGCCGGGGCAGATCGCGTTGGCCGTGATGCCGGCCCGCGCACCTTCCTGCGCCAGAGATTTCACGATGCCCAGATCGCCCGCTTTGGTTGCGGCATAGTTGACCTGCGCAAACTGGCCTTTCTGACCGTTGATCGAGCTGATCACGATGATACGACCAAATTTACGCTCGCGCATACCCGGCCATACCGGGTGCACGGTGTTGAAAACACCAGTCAGATTGGTGTCGATGACCTGATGCCACTGTTCAGGTGTCATCTTGTGGAACGGTGCGTCGCGGGTGATACCGGCGTTGGCGACCACGATGTCGATCGGGCCAACCTCGGCCTCGACTTTTTCGATGCCCGCTTTGGATTCGTCGTAATCCGCAACATTCCATTTGTAAGTTTTGATACCGGTTTCGTCGGTGAACTTTGCGGCGGCTTCGTCATTGCCTGCATAAGTGGCGGCAACATTGTATCCTTCGGCCTTCAGCGCCTTGGAAATTGCTGCGCCGATGCCGCGGGAACCGCCGGTTACGAGTGCTGTACGTGCCATTTAGGACTCCTCCAAATTTAGTCGTCTTGGTAATTCTGTTACTCTGAGCGTTAAGGATGCGCAATATCGTTTCGTGATCGATCTTGTCTTTCTGTCCGGCGATATTGTCGCATCTAAGGGGTATGATCCGATTGTAACAAAAAAGGGCGCCCAGTAGACGCCCTTTTGTATTTAGTTTTCAGCGCACTTAGTCACGCTCCACACACAGGGCGACACCCATGCCGCCGCCGATGCAGAGGGTCGCGAGACCTTTCTTGGCATCCCGGCGCTTCATTTCGAACAGCAGGGTGTTCAGAACCCGGCAGCCGGACGCGCCGATTGGGTGTCCGATGGCAATTGCACCACCATTGACGTTTACGATCGACGGATCCCAACCCATGTCTTTGTTTACAGCGCAGGCTTGCGCTGCGAAGGCTTCGTTTGCTTCGACCAGATCCAGATCATCGACCGACCATCCAGCTTTCTCCAGAGCCTTGCGCGAAGCGTAGATCGGGCCAACGCCCATGATCGACGGGTCAAGTCCGGCGGTCGCGTAGGATGCAATTCGGGCCAAGGGCTCAATCCCACGCTTTTCGGCATTCTCAGCCGACATCAGCAGGGTGGCTGCGGCACCGTCATTCAGACCCGAAGCGTTTGCGGCCGTGACAGAACCGTCCTTGGCGAAGGCGGGGCGCAGTTTGCCCATGGCTTCGATTGTCGCGCCGTGGCGGATGTATTCGTCCTTGTCCATCACGATGTCGCCCTTGCGGGTCTTGATGGTGAAGGGCACGATTTCGTCAGCGAACTTGCCAGCGTTTTGGGCGGCTTCGGCTTTGTTTTGCGAGGCGACCGCAAATTCATCCTGCATATTGCGGCTGATCTGCCATTTCTCGGCGACGTTCTCAGCCGTTTGACCCATGTGATAGCCGTTGAAGGCATCCCACAGACCATCGCGGATCATCGTGTCGATGTATTTCATGTCACCCATCTTATGACCGGCGCGCAGGGCGGCGGCATGGGGCGACAGGGTCATGTTTTCTTGTCCACCAGCCGCAACGATGTCGGCATCGCCCAATTGGATATGCTGTGCACCCAGAGCAACAGCACGCAGACCCGAACCGCAGACCTGGTTGATGCCCCAAGCCGCGCTTTCCTGCGGCAGGCCGGCATTTATGTGCGCCTGGCGCGCTGGGTTCTGACCTTGGGCGGCAGTCAGGACCTGGCCCATGATGGTTTCGCTTACTTCGCCCTTGTCGATCCCGGCACGTTCGACAACTGCTTCAAGGACGGCAGCGCCCAGATCATGTGCGGGGGTGTTCGCAAACGAACCGCTAAAGCTACCGACGCCCGTACGTGCGGCGGATGCGATTACTACGTTGGTCATAAAGTCAATCCTTTACCGTCATGGTCCTGTGGGAAATCTGACGGCGCGGTGTGAGGAGAAGTCTTCTCCGGGTGCAAGAGCGCCTCGTGATCCCCCGCTCAAGCATCTTCTGCAATAGCGCAATGCTGCATCTGCAGCAACGGACAGCTTGTCTCAGAGTGAGCCTTGGCGGTGTTCCGCGCGACCAGCTGCTATCAACTGCCCGTTTTTGCAGCTTTTTCCGAGCTCCAGGGCGGAGTGACTGAAGGCGCTCCATACAGAAAGCCCTGCAGACAATCGACACCGTTTGCGATCAGGAAATGAGCATCTTCGTCACTTTCGACCGATTCGGCAGTGACAAGAATTTCGAATTCCCGCGCAACTGCAATCAGTGCGCGCACCAGCGATTGATTGTCGGGATTGCTGCTGATGCCCCTGATGAACTGCCCATCGATCTTGGCGGCATCGAACAGAAATTCACGAAAGTGGCGAAAGCCAAAGTTACTGGCCCCAAAATCATCCAGCGCAAAGGCGATACCGCGGGCTTGTTGGCGATCCATGAAATCTACCACCAGTTCGGGCACCTGCATCGCCGAAGATTCTGAGATTTCCAGAATCAACCTTTCGCCCAAGCTTGCGTCTTTTTTCAGAAACCTATCCAGCACACGCGACCAGTTGGAATAACCGATGGACCGCGCGGACATGTTGATCGACAGGCGGATGCCAGGGTTGCGGATCAGAGTGCGCAGCCCCATTTCAAGCGCGACGCAATCAAGGTCCCGGCCAATTGGCGTGTTCTCAACCTGTGGCATGAACTCGCGCGCGGGGATGACTCGGCCGGTTTCATCCAATACACGGATGAACCCTTCGTAGAACGCGATTCCCTGAGGAGGATGTGCTTGAACGACAGGCTGGAACGCCAGCCTGCATTGTCTATGCTTTACGGCTTCGGTCGCCATCTGTACCACCGATCGATCCCGTGAAGTGACGGCGGCGCTCAAAGGGTCGTCCGATCCCTCGGGCAGGTCTGCGCGTTTCCTGTTTCCCATGACGTACCGTTCCCCTGATCCCGATGATTTTGGCCGGGGCCAGTTTCAGGGAAGACAGGTAAAACCGGGGTTAACGCTCAAAATTTTATCGCAGGTGGTGGGGCGGAAGATCAGTGTGTTGATTGCCATGCATGACGCAGCGAAGCAGCTGCACCGATAAGCGCTCCTAAAAGTCCCAGCGCGGCCATGACAAATCCCAGCCCCAATAGCGCGGGCATTGCTCCGTTGAGTGCGGCTGTCATTGTGATGACGAGGCCCAGCAAACCTGTGATCGTAGAAATTCTCATCAGCTTTGACATGCGGGCCTCCGGAAATGCACTCTTAAAACATCTCAGGGGATATGGAGCGCTTGTGCCAAATTTCAAGCAAAGAAAAGGTCTTTTTGAGATCTAGGCCCGCTTGGCTGTGGAAGCAGGTGATTTGGTGCCGAACTGCTCGAATCCCGGTGTGCCATGATCTTGCGGATGGCGGACAAGGTGCTTGGCCTTGATCTGTTGGGAATTGTCGCGGCTTCCATCGTGGCTATAGCCCGGAGGGGCAAAACAATAAGCCAGACGTTGGCGCAAGGACAGGCCCGGTTGGGTGGCGTCCCGCCAGATTCCAACCCATTCATGAAACGCCACGCGCAGCGGATTGAACGTGCCGATATTGTGGACAAGCCCATAGTCGACCTTGTCATCTTCTTGCTCGGGGACAAATGTGCCGAACATCTTGTCCCAGATGATAAAGACACCTGCATAGTTGCAATCAAGATATCGCGCATTTCGCCCATGATGGGCGCGGTGGTGACTGGGCGTATTCATGACGGCTTCGAACCAGCGCGGCATTTTGCCGATCGCTTCGGTATGGATCCAGAATTGGTAGATCAGGTTCAGACCTCCGACGAACAGCACCATCGCCGGGTGAAAGCCCAGCAGGATAAGCGGCGCACGTACCACCATCATGAAGGTGAATGTATAGGTCCAGGTCTGCCGTAGCGCCGTTGTCAGGTTGTAATGCTGTGAGCTGTGGTGGTTCACATGACTGGCCCAGACCCAGCGAATGCGGTGCCCAAAGCGGTGCACCCAGTAATACCGCAGATCGTCCAGTACAAAGCACAAGATGATGACCGGGATCGAGGTCCCTAGGTTGAGCGGTGTGATCTGCCACAGCCACATGAAAAACGCATATGCGATGAAGCCCAGCAAAAAGCCCGAGGCGATATTGCCTGCCCCCAGGATCAGCGAGGTCAAGGCATCGCGGGTTTCGTACCTACCGCCCCGGCCTTTGATCGCGATCCAAATGAATTCGGCCAGAATGGCCGCGATGAAGAAGGGCACGGCCCATTGCACCGCGTCGGGAAAGCTCACGTGATCGGTCATGCGGGATCCATCAGATTTTGCCAGTGCTGGCGTTCGGTCTCATCAAGGTGGACGATGACCCGAGGAGTGCTGAAATCGTGGAACAGGACTTCAAAGCCTTCAGGATGATCCAGCCAATCGAAATCCCGTAAATGGCGGGCCACGGTATCGGCACCAAAGGACCACAGCAGGCCGGCTCCGGTTTCGGTTCGGATAAGGGCGGCGTGACCATTATGGGCAACGGTTACGTCAATGATGGAATCATCTGGAAAGTGACGCAGCCACTGTTCCTGTGCTGTCTTGGGCGTCAGCACTTGTAAGCGTGACTTGCCCGTCAGATGCAGCAGCAAGGCGACCCCGGCAATGCCGCCGACGACGAGGATCAATAGTATTTCCAGCGGCATTCCATCCTCCTGCAGATAACCTGCAAGCGGGCGATTTGTCTGTCAAAGGTGGCGTGGCGTCAGCCGCTTTCCAGGCTTTCCAGAATCTCATGCTGGACGATGCGCGCGACAAACGGCATTAACCCGTCAGGGCCAGAGGCCCGATCTTTGAGATGGATGCAGATATCGGGCCTGCGCGCGGCGATGATGCCAACCATTTCTCCGCGTATCTTGTCATCAAGGCCCGCGCCCATGATCGCACAGGCGATGCGCGGTTCCGCGTCCAGCTGCCGCCGCACCTCATCCTGATCATGCGCGCCGAGCCACTGAATCGGCAGGTGATCCAGTTGTTGTGCCACGTTGCCGATTACATTCGGCAACCGCCCAATCAACAGAACTACCGGTTTCATCGGAGTCTCCCTTTCTTCCGGTCGCAAACGAAAACCGGCCCGTTGGGGCCGGTCTCATTCTAACACAGATTTTCTGCAAGAGCGCGCGGGACCTCAGCTATTGCCTTCGACAAGCGCTGAAATTATCGCCTTGGCACTGTCCGAGTTCCATTCTGCATCACCGATCAGGCGTGCGATCTCATTGCCATCGGGGTCGATGATCACAGTGATCGGCAGGCCAATCACTCCCATTTCGCGTGCAACCGCCTGTTTCGGATCCTGATGACGCGGCAAGTTGTCGATGCCGTTTTCGTCAAAGAACTTCTTGATCCCGGCAGGTGTGTTGCGACCGGTCGCCAGGGTCAGAACCTCGAATTTGTCACCGCCAAACTCCTGTTGCAGTTCAGCGATCTGAGGCATTTCTTTGCGGCACGGCGCACACCATGTGGCCCAGAAGTTCAGCAGCACATACTTGCCTTTGTAGTCGGCCAGCGATCCGGTGCCGCCATCATCTTCTAGTTCAAAATCGACCACTTTGACCGGCTTGGGCTCACTATGCAGGATCAGCCGCTTCAGGCTGCCCTCACGCAATGGGCCAAGCGTTGCCGCATCTGTTGCCAAAGCGGCGTTTGCACCCAGCGCTAGGGCCATATAAAGGGGGATCAGACGTAACAGGCGCATATCAACTCCGGGTTTTCTTTCATGACCGATCAATCTTCGAACCAGATGTGGGGCGGCCGCTTTGCCGCTGGTCCAGACGCGATCATGGAGGCGATAAATGCCTCGATCGGGTTCGATCAGCGGATGGCAGCCCAGGACATCGCAGGCTCGCGCGCCCATGCCGCCATGCTGGCTGCCACAGGCGTTATTACTGATAGTGATGCGCACGCCATTCGGGAAGGCCTGCTCACCGTTTTGTCAGAAATTCAGAACGGAGAATTTCAGTTCTCGACTGCGCTGGAAGACATTCACATGAATGTCGAGGCGCGACTGAAAGAGGTGATCGGAGAACCCGCAGGCCGTCTGCACACGGGCCGGTCGCGAAACGACCAGGTGGCGACCGATTTCAAACTCTGGGTTCGCGACCAGCTAGATGCCGCAGAATCCGGTCTTCTGGCCCTGATCCGCGCGCTTTTGGCGCAGGCCGAGGCCGGGGCAGACTGGGTCATGCCCGGTTTCACCCACCTGCAAACCGCGCAGCCGGTAACCTGGGGTCACCACATGATGGCCTATGTCGAGATGTTTGGCCGCGATCTGTCCCGCGTGCGCGACGCCCGTGCCCGGATGAACGAATCCCCCTTGGGCGCAGCCGCGTTGGCCGGGACCTCTTTCCCAATCGACCGCCAGATGACAGCCGAGGCGCTGGGCTTCGACCGCCCCGCAGCCAACTCACTGGACGCTGTCAGCGACCGCGACTTCGCATTGGAGTTCCTGTCGACCGCCTCGATTTGCGCCATGCACTTGTCGCGCTTTGCCGAGGAACTGGTAATCTGGTCCTCGGCCCAATTCCGGTTTGTATCACTGTCTGATCGCTTCTCGACTGGTTCATCAATCATGCCGCAAAAGAAGAACCCCGATGCAGCTGAGCTCATCCGCGCCAAGGTTGGCCGCATATTTGGTGCGAATACTGGCCTGATGATGGTGATGAAGGGGCTGCCGCTGACCTATTCCAAGGACATGCAGGAAGACAAAGAACAGGTATTTGATGCGGCAGATAACTGGATGCTGGCACTTGCCGCGATGGAAGGCATGATCAAGGACATGACCGCCAATCGCGAAAGCCTGGCTGCCGCTGCAGGGTCTGGCTTTTCAACTGCGACCGACCTGGCCGACTGGTTGGTCCGCGTGCTGGGCCTGCCCTTCCGCGACGCGCACCATGTCACTGGATCGCTGGTGGCCATGGCTGAAAGCAAGGGCTGCGACCTACCGGATCTGACGCTGGAGGACATGCAATCGGTCCACGCGGACATCACCGACGACGTCTATTCTGTTCTTACCGTCGAAAATTCGGTAAACTCTCGCCAATCCTATGGCGGCACCGCACCGGATCAGGTGCGGGCCCAGATCAAGCGATGGAAGGCGCTGGTGTAATGCAGATACGACGGGTGGTGCTATTGATTGCGGTCGCAGCGGCCTTGGCCGGGTGTGGTGCAGATGGCGAACCCATACAGCCCACCATGAGCGCAAGCGTCGGCGTAGGCAGCAGCGGCACCTATGGCGGTGTTGGCGTTGGTCTCAGACGCGGTGGGCTGGGCGTTTATCTGGGGCTCTGAACTCCAAAATTGCAATTTACTGATCGCACACCCATCTGCATCTGACACGTCCTGAATGACAAAGAGAAAATGCATGAGACCTGCCGGCCTGATCCTCTGCCTCGCCGTACTTGCAGCTTGCGACCCGTCAGGCGCACCCCGAACGGAACCAACGGCCGCACCTAGCGGGTCCGGGGTCTCGGTTTCAGGATATGCGAGGGTTGGCGCGTCAAAGACGTTCTGAACCGCGACGGTGACCACAACCCTACCGGAATCATTTGATCCACATACCTCTTTTGGTCTAAGCGCGCAGGCATGGATCATTTTCTCTACCGCGACGGCGCGCTTTTCGCCGAGGATGTGCCAATCTCCGAAATCGCAGCCGCGGTCGGAACCCCGTTCTATGTCTATTCGACGGCGACGCTGCAGCGGCATTTCAAGCTGTTCGATGACGCGCTTGAGGGCACTGATCACCTGGTCTGCTATGCGATGAAAGCGGCCAGCAATCAGGCGATCCTGAAGACGCTGGCGCAGGCAGGTGCGGGAATGGATGTGGTTTCGGGCGGGGAATATCTGCGCGCCAAAGCCGCGGGCGTGCCCGGAGACAAGATTGTCTTTTCGGGCGTCGGCAAGACAGCGGATGAGATTCGTACCGCTCTGACCGGTGGAATTCGTCAGTTCAACGTCGAATCCGAGCCCGAAATGCAGGTGATCAATGCGGTTGCACTGGAATTGGGCAAGGTTGCGCCGATCACTGTTCGGGTGAATCCGGACGTGGATGCAAAAACCCACGCCAAGATCGCCACCGGCAAGTCCGAGAACAAGTTCGGCATCCCAATCTCGCGTGCGTCCGAGGTTTATGCACTGGCCGCAAGCCTTCCGGGACTGGAGGTGATTGGGATCGACGTTCATATCGGCTCACAACTGACCGAGTTGGAACCGTTTGAGCTGGCTTATAACAAGGTTGCGGAACTGACAGAGCGCCTACGCGCAGAGGGGCATAACATCCGCCGCCTCGATCTGGGCGGTGGTTTGGGTATTCCTTATGCCCGTTCCAACGACGCGCCTCCGCTGCCGGTTGAATATGGTGCGATGGTCAAGAAAACACTGGGCCATCTGGGCTGCGAGATCGAGATTGAGCCTGGTCGGCTGATCGCTGGCAATGCGGGTCTGATGGTGTCCAAGGTCATCTATGTCAAATCCGGCGAAGACCGCGATTTCCTGATCCTCGATGGCGCGATGAACGACCTGATCCGCCCCGCGATGTATGAGGCGTATCATGATATTGTGGCGGTCGAAGAACCTACCGCCGGGGTCGAACAACGCCCTTATGACATCGTTGGTCCGGTCTGTGAATCCGGGGATACCTTTGCAAAACAACGCAACATGCCCCCTCTGAAATCGGGCGATCTTATCGCATTCCGCAGCGCAGGTGCCTACGGTGCAGTCATGTCTAGCGAATACAATACGCGGCCCCTGATCCCTGAGGTTCTGGTGAACGGGGATCAATTTGCCGTAATTCGTGAACGCCCAAGCTTTGACGAAATCATAAACCGCGATACCATACCAGAGTGGCTTTGACGCGATAGGCGCGTCGGGCCGATCAGGAGGCCCGCCTTGCGCGACAACCAGACCTTGCCAATTCCAAGACTGTCCCTGTGGCTGACGCACGCGGGTATGCTGGCTGAGCAGGTGATGCGCGCCTTCTGGCCGTTCTTTTCTATTCTCATGGCGCTGCTGGCCGCCCTGATGCTGGGTCTGCACGATCTTGTGCGCATTGAAGCCGTTTGGATTTCTGCAGCGGTCGGATTGATTGCTTTGATTGCGACAGCGGTTTTCGGAATAAAACGGTTCCATCTGCCAACCCGGGCCGAGGCGTTGGTTCGGCTGGATGAAACCCTGCCCGGACGCCCGATACAAGCACTGATGGACGATCAGGCAATCGGTGCGATGGATGCGGATTCGGTGGCACTGTGGCATGCGCACCAGACGCGCATGGCAGATCGTGCATCAAAGGCCGATCCGGTGAAACCCGACTTGCGGCTGGCGTCTCGCGATCCCTATGCGCTTCGCTATGCTGCCTTATTGGCACTCGTCGTTGCGGCTCTGTTCGGCTCGTTCTGGCGGATAGGCTCGGTCGCTGACATGACGCCGGGGACCGCTCAGGCGGGGCAGGGCCCGACTTGGGAGGGTTGGGTTGAACCGCCGCGCTACACCGGACTGCCAACGCTCTATCTGGCCGATCAGACCGATCCAACATTGACAGTGCCCAAAGGCAGCCGCATCACGCTTCGATTTTATGGCGAGGTCGGCGCACATAGTCTGACGGAAACTTCGACGCCTCTGGGCACCGAAGCCGCGACGGACCCGGAACAGGAATTTGTTGCCGAACGCTCGGGTCAGATGCGGATTGATGGCCCGGCAGGGCGCGATTGGGCGCTTGAGATCCTTCCAGACACTGCCCCCAGGATCGCGACGGCAGGAGTGGCGCAATCAGAGGCTGGCGGACAGATGAAGCTGCCCTTCGCTGCTGCGGATGACTATGGAATCGTCTCCGGCACAGCCCGGATCGAATTGGACCTGCCAGCGGTCAACCGTCAATTCGGTCTTGCGACCGAGCCAGAACCGCGCGAGATCATTACGGTCGAGTTGCCAATGCCGATTACAGGCGATCGGACCGATTTCACCGAAGACTTGATCGAGGATTTCTCGCAGCACCCTTGGGCACATTTGCCGGTGAAAATAACCCTCATGGCCATCGACGCGGCAGTTCAAGAGACGGTGGCAGAACCTTATCTGACAGAACTGCCGGCCCGTAGGTTCTTTGACCCATTGGCTGCTGCGGTGATCGAACAGCGGCGCGATCTGCTCTGGTCGCGCGAAAACGCGCTGCGTGTATCGCAATTGCTGCGTGCGGTTTCGCACCTACCCGAGGACCTGTTCCGCTCAGATACAGCGTATCTGCGTCTGCGTGTGATCCTGCGGCGGCTGGAGACCTTCGACAAATACGGCGCACTGAACGTCAAACAGCAGGAAGAAATTGCGCAAGCGCTGTGGGATCTGGCGGTTCTGATCGAGGATGGCACGCTGGCCGACGCATTGGAACGGATGCGCCGTGCGCAGGAGCGTCTGACCGAAGCGATGCAGAACGGTGCCAGCGACGAAGAGATTGCCGAACTGATGCAGGAGCTGCGCGAAGCGACACAGGATTACATGCGGCAACTCCAGCGTCTGGCGCAGGAAAACGGTGAGACGCAGCAAGGACAGCAGGGCCAGAACGGCGAAACCCTGCAGATGACGCAGGATGACCTGCAGCGAATGATGGACCGCATTCAGGAGCTCATGGAACAAGGCCGCATGGCCGAAGCGCAGCAGGCATTGGAAGAGTTCCAGCAAATGATGGAAAACATGCGCGTCACACAAGGGCAGGGCCAAGGTGGCCAGTCCGAAGGACAGCAGGCCATGGAAGGGCTGGCAGAAACCCTGCGCGAACAACAGGGCCTCAGCGATCAGGCATTCCGCGACCTGCAGGAACAGTTCAACCCCGGTGCGCAAGCGGGCGAAAGTCAGGGCAATGAGGGTCGCAACGGTGGTCTGGGACGCGGCCAGAGCCATGAAGGCCAAGGCGGTCGGGGCCAGGGTCAGGATGAGGCTGGTGAAGGCCAGCAAGGTCAGGGGTCACTGGCGGATCGGCAGCAGGCGCTGCGGGATGAGTTGAGTCGGCAACAACAAGGTCTGCCCGGCGGTGGTACACCCGAAGGCGACGCTGCGCGCGAAGCATTGGGCCGTGCGGGCCGGGCCATGGACGACGCCGAAGACGCCTTGCGCAGCGATGATCTGGCCGAGGCGATTGACCGTCAATCCGAGGCGATGGAAGCCTTGCGCGAAGGCATGCGTTCACTGGGCGAAGCCCTGGCGCAGAACCAGCAGAACCAGCCGGGTCAAGGGACCGAGGCCGGCGACATGCAGGCCAATAACCGCGATCCATTGGGTCGTACGCCAGGTTCCGCGGGATCAATCTCGACCGACGACAACCTGCTGCAAGGCGAAGATGTATATCGCCGTGCGCGCGAGTTGCTGGATGAAATCCGCCGTAGGACCGGTGAACAGGATCGGCCTCAGATCGAGTTGGAATACCTCAAGCGATTGCTCGAAAGGTTCTAGTTCTGCCCTGCGCCCCCGGTCTGTGTCTCAAGCCAAAGGCGCGCTTGATCGACCAGTGAGACATATGATTTCAGCATCGGATCAGCCTGAGGAACCGCCTCGCTGATCTGATTGGCGTTTCCATATATCAGAAACAGAATGACACCGATGATAATGATCAAGGCAAAGCCACGCAGAAACCCACCGGATTTGCGGGCCGGAGCATCGGTTTCAGCTTCGTCCGATGTCAAGTCGCTGCGCAGACCCGAGTTGATCGCCTCAACATCCGGCAGCTCATCTTTCTGACCTGCGTCAGCGGCGGTTTCAGTGGCCGAGGGCCGTTTCGGTTTGACTTTGGGCTCTTCAGGCGGATCCAATGCCAGATCAGGTTGGCTTTCCAGATTGCTGCCTTCACGCTCGCGCAGCTCTGCCTCGCGTGCAGCCTCTTCCTTGAGGATGCTGGATACCGCTGGGTCTACGTTTCCAACACTCAATTCCTCGGGCGCATCGGGTTCTGGTGTGTCTTCTGCCTTAACCTTTTCTGGCTCGGCCTTGGCCGCATCGGGTTCTGGCGCATCTTCTGACTTAACATCTTCCGGTTCGGCAAAGGCTGCCTGGATTGCAGTTGCAGATTTCGCTTCCGGCTCTGCTTTGCTGGCGACTGGATATTTTTCCTGAAACCAGGTCTCTTCGCAAGCCGAGCATTGAACTTCGCGCCCGTCCTCGGGGATCACTTCGTCCGGGACTTCGTACTGGGCGCTGCAATTCGGACACGTTAAACGCATTCTGCCTCCTGGCCTTCAAGGCTGGCCTGATAATAGTTTTTTCAGGGATGATATTCCGTTAAGACCCAACAGCAAAGCGTGTTTTCGGTTTCGCGGGCCAAGTGTCGCCAATTGGCCCCGCCCAAGGCATTGAATCCACCGCTGCGCTCGGGCAAGAGGTGAGCAGAATAAAGGGGGCAGGCGTGATCGAGCTGGAGAATATCAGCTATACCTACGGCGGTGGTGAGTTGCTAAGCGATGTTTCGCTGCAATTACAGCCCGGATCGTTCCACTTTCTGACCGGGCCTTCGGGTGCGGGCAAGACCACATTGCTGAAACTCTGTTATGGCGCGTTGTTGCCAACCTCGGGCAGGTTGATGGCCTTTGGTGAGGATATCGCCCGCATGGACCGCGATCAGATGGCGCTGCTGCGCCGCCGAATTGGCGTGGTGCATCAGGATTGCCGATTTTTGGATCACATGACGCTGGCCGAGAATGTCGCGTTGCCGCTGATGGTCTCGGGGCGCTCTGAAAATGGGCAGCAGGACGATCTGACCGAACTGCTTGGCTGGGTCGGGCTTGGCAGCAGGCTTGAGGCGCACCCGCCTGAACTATCGGGGGGCGAACGCCAGCGTGCCGCATTGGCCCGCGCAGTCATCCTATCGCCCGATGTGGTGCTTGCGGATGAACCCACCGGCAATGTGGACTGGGAGATGTCGCAACGACTTCTGCGCCTGTTGGTCGAATTGAACAGGATGGGAAAAACCGTGCTGATCGCCACCCATGACCTAAGCCTGATCCGCGCCGCCAAAAGCCAGGTTCAGGCTCGCGTTCTGCGCATCGCGCAGCGCCGGGTGCAGCTTGCGGGGGCGGATCTATGAGCAAGGGCACGATCCGCAATTTGCTGCGCCGTGACAGCCGCGCCGACCGGGTGGTGCCACCCACGGGCTTTACCGCGCAATTGACCCTGTTCGTGTCTGGTGCAATGGCCTTTCTGGCGGTTTTTGCGCTGGCTCTTTCTTTAGCCTCGGGCCGTGTGGCGGATCGTTGGGCTTCAGAGTTGGCGGGGGCAGCGACCTTGCGGATCAATGCCCCTGCAGATCAACGTGCGGCGCAAACCGAGGCTGCTTTGAACGTCCTCCAGCAAACGCCGGGTGTGGCTTCGGCTCGCGCGTTGACGAGCGAAGAGCAGGCCACACTGCTGTCACCCTGGTTCGGACCGGACTTGCCTCTGGACACTTTACCAATCCCGCAGCTGATCGAGATTATCGAAGGTGAGCCGGGTCTTGATGCGGCTGGCCTGCGGCTGCGGCTAGGGGCTGAGGTGCCGGGCGCAGTGCTGGATGATCACACTCGCTGGCGCGAACCATTGGTTGATGCGGCCAATTCACTGCGGCGTCTGGGCTGGATTTCGATCCTGCTGATCGGTGGCGCCACTGCCGCCATGATCACGCTTGCCGCCAACGCCTCGCTTGCCGCCAACGCGCAGATAATTGAGGTTCTGCGCCAGGTCGGCGCGCGGGACCGGTTCATCGCTGGAGCGTTCGTGCGCCGCTTTACGTTCCGGGCGCTGTTTGGGGCAGCGGTTGGCACTTTGCTGGGTATGACGGGTGTATTGTTGCTCCCTGAAGCCTCGGATGCGGGTGGTTTTCTCACTGGCCTTGGATTTCAGGGTATCGGTTGGATCCTGCCCGTGCTGATCCCGGTATTGGGCGCGGCCGTTGCGTTTCTGGCCACATGGTCAGCCGCGCAGCGCAAGTTGAAGGAGCTTTCGTGATGTTCATGGCTATTCAATGGGTCCGGTCGCTGATCTTTATGATCACCATCTATGCCTGGATGCTGGTGCTGGGGCTTGTCTTTGCCCCCTATGCGCTGTTCGCCAAGCGTGGCGCATTGCGAGCATGCAAAACCTATGCGCGCACAACTAAGTGGTTGGCCCGCTGGATGGTCGGTATTCGCTGCGAAGTGCGCGGGGAAGTCCCACATGGCGAGGTTGTGATCGGCGCCAAGCACCAGTCGTTTCTGGACATCATCATAATCTTCGACGCCATCCCACACGGCAAATTCATCATGAAGCGAGAGCTTCTGTGGACGCCGGTCATTGGCATGTATGCGCGCCGTCTGGGATGTATCCCGGTCAATCGCGGCAAACGCGGGGCGGCGGTTGCGAAGATGGTCAAGGATGTCGCGCGCGAGTTCAGCGAACCCGGTCAGTTGGTGATCTACCCGCAAGGTACGCGCGTCGCGCCAGGGGTACACAAGCCTTACAAGGTTGGAACGGCGGTTCTGTATGAAGGGCTCGGGTTCCCGTGCGTGCCAGTTGCCACCAATGCGGGCGTCTTCTGGCCCAGAACCGGTGTCATGCGCAAGCCAGGCACCGCGATTGTCGATTTCCTTAATCCGATTGAACCCGGCGTTGCGCGAAATGCCTTTCTTGAGCAGCTGGAAAACGTGATTGAGACACGCTCGAACGAATTGATGAGAGAAGTGGGGTTTGACCCGGATGGAATTCGTTAAGGATATCACTGCCCTTGAGGCTCTGTATGGCACGCCCGGCGCAGCCTCCATACGCAAAGTGGCGCGGCGGCTAACACCGCTCTACCGCAAATGGATTATGGCCTCACGCTTGTGTATCCTCAGCACCGTCGGCTCCGAAGGTGTCGATGGCAGCCCGCGTGGAGATGAAGGGCCAGTTGTGTTGGAACTGGACCAAGGCACCCTGGCACTGCCGGATTGGCGGGGAAACAACCGCTTGGATTCCCTGCGAAATATCGTACTCGATCCACGCGTCTCATTGTTGTTCATGGTGCCCGGTTCGAACAATGTGGTTCGGGTAAATGGGAACGCTCAACTGACTGCTGATGAAGCCCTGCGCGCCCGGTTCGAAAAACACGGAAAACGCCCCGCAACCGTCATCGTAATCGAGATATCCGAGATTTACACACAATGCGCGCGCGCCCTGATCCGGGCCAGAACCTGGAGTGGCCACGATGAAAGCGAGGGCCTGCCGACGGCTGGCGAGATATTGTCGGAAATGACGTCAGGAGAGGAAGGCGGCGCGCAATATGATCAGGAATGGGGTGCCCGCGCCGCTAAAACCATGTGGTAGGCAAGGATGGCTCTGATTCAGCCGATCACCTCACCGATCAGCATCTGCGGTTTGACATTGGTGAAGTTTGGCAGATCGGCCAGGACAGGGCCTGCCTTTGACATAGCGTCGTTCATGGCGTCCTGATCTTCAAATATGATCGTTGCGATCGCGTAGTGACCCGCCGCCTCATCCGGGCCTCCCGCAATGCCTTTGGTTACGACCGTACGTTCGATATGTGACCCCATGTGCTCGCCGACAAGCGGAAGATGTGTGTCGACATAATAGTCGAAATCGAAATGTGTTTCTGTACCTATGGGATAGATCACCTGTAAACTGACGCTCATCTGACTTCCTTTCCAAAAGCAATGGGGTCAGTAAACCGCGTCTGATCACCTGCCGCAAATGGTTTTGAGCGACACGGGGTGCCGCTCAAGGAGACTAGGTAGAGGACCTGCTCAGGTTTGGTCAGCTATGAATTGGCCCGTCACCACAGGCGAGCGCCGCCTCGCGCACTGCTTCGGAATAGGTCGGGTGAGCGTGACAGGTCAGGGCCAGATCTTCGGCTGATGCGCCGAATTCCATGGCGACGCAAACCTCGTGGATCAGGTCTCCGGCCGCGGGGCCGATGATATGCGCGCCCAGAATGCGATCGGTTTCTTTGTCTGCCAGAATCTTAACGAACCCGTCGGCTGCGAAATTCGCCTTGGCCCGGCCATTGCCCATGAACATGAACTTGCCGACCTTGTAGGCGCGGCCCTGTTCTTTGAGTGTCGCTTCGGTCTCACCCACATTGGCCACTTCGGGCCAAGTGTAGATGACCCCCGGAATGACACCATAGTTCACATGACCATGCTTGCCTGCAACCTGCTCGGCTGCGGCCATGCCCTCGTCTTCAGCCTTGTGGGCCAGCATCGGGCCTTGGGTCACGTCGCCGATGGCGTAGATGCCCGGCACGTTGGTCTGCCAATCACTACCGACCTTGATCTGGCCGCGCCGGGTCATCTCGACGCCCAAAGCGTCCAGCCCCAGCCCATCCGAATATGGCTTGCGCCCGGTGGCCACCAGCACAGTATCGGCATCGATGACATGCTCGCTGTCATCTTTGAGCAGCTTGTATGTCACCTTGGCTTTGGTCTTGGTGGCTTCGGTCTTTTGCACCGCAGCGCCCATGACGAACTTCAAACCCTGTTTCTTCAGGATACGCTGGAAAGTCTTCTGAACCTCGGGGTCCATACCCGGCGTGATTTCCTTGAGGAATTCGATCACCGTCACCTCTGCGCCCAAACGGCTGTAGACCGAGCCCAATTCAAGCCCGATCACACCGGCACCGATCACAATCATTTTCTTGGGAACTTTGCCCAGAGACAACGCGCCGGTCGAAGTCACTACGACCTTTTCGTCAACCTCGACGCCAGGCAGTGCCGATGGCTCAGAGCCCGACGCGATAATGATGTTCTTGGTCTCATGAACCTCATCACCAACCTTGACCTTACCCGCAGCAGGGATCGATCCCCAACCTTTCAGCCAGTCGATCTTGTTCTTTTTGAACAGAAACTCGATGCCCTTGGTGTTGCCGTCGATGACCTCGTCCTTGTAGGCCTGCATCTGCTTCCAATCGACCGAAGGTGATTTCCCCTTCAGACCCATCTTAGCAAAGTTGTGCTCAGCCTCGTGCAACTGGTGGCTGGCATGCAACAATGCTTTCGAGGGGATGCAGCCCACGTTCAGGCAGGTCCCACCCAGCGTCTCACGCCCCTCGACAACTGCGGTTTTAAGGCCCAGTTGGGCGCAACGGATGGCGCAGACATAGCCGCCGGGTCCGGCGCCGATTACGATGACGTCATAATTTGCCATTACATTCTCCTAAATCGACCGGGTGATCCGGCAGCGTCCCGATCCGGTATGGCGGGTCGGGTACCTATATTTCAAACGGGTTCCAGCAGCTTGATTGATATATGCGCAATGCCGCCGCGTTCATGGTGCATCGCCAGTTCTTCGGACCCAAAAAAGGCTTTGGCCTTATCCAGATTCATAACCTCGAACATCGCTATCGCATGATCCCGCTGATCTGGATCGCGCCAGACATGCAGGTCGCGGATACCCGCGGCCTTGCGCATCGGTTGATCCTCGCGGAACACCTTCAGCCAGGCATCGAAATCGGCCACATCGGCTTGCCACAGTACATGAGTCGCCATCTTACAGATCCATCAGCAGGCGACGCGGGTCTTCCAGCGCCTCTTTTACGCGGACAAGGAATGTCACAGCACCCTTGCCGTCCACAATACGGTGATCATAGGACAGCGCCAGATACATCATCGGGCGGATTTTGATCTCACCATTGATGACCATGGGACGATCCTGGATCTTGTGCATGCCCAGAATGCCCGATTGCGGCGGGTTCAGGATCGGTGAAGACATCAGCGAGCCGTAGACGCCTCCGTTCGAGATCGTGAAAGTGCCGCCCTGCATTTCCGCCATCGAGAGTTTACCATCACGGGCGCGCTTGCCCTTTTCGGCGATGGCTTTCTCGATCGCTGCGAAAGACATCGAGTCCGCATCCCGGATGACTGGAACCACCAGCCCTTGCGGCGTACCTGCGGCCACACCCATATGCACGAAGTTCTTGTAGACGATGTCATTGCCGTCGATCTCGGCATTCACTTCGGGCACTTCTTTCAGCGCATGACAGCAGGCCTTGGTGAAAAAGGACATAAAGCCCAGACGTACGCCATGCTTCTTCTCGAACTGGTCCTTGTACTGGTTGCGCAGGGCCATCACCTCGGTCATGTCCACCTCGTTATAGGTGGTCAGGATCGCGGCGGTGTTCTGCGCGTCCTTCAGGCGCTTGGCAATGGTCTGGCGCAGACGTGTCATGCGCACACGTTCCTCGCGTGAGGCATCTTCCGCAGCTACAGGCGCACGCGGAGCTTGGGCAGCGGGGGCGGGCACAGCCGCCGCAGGCGCTGGGGCTGTAGCTGCTGCAACTGCCTTTGCCACGTCTTCTTTCATGATACGACCATCGCGTCCGGTGCCAGTGACCTGATCCGCAGACAGACCAGCTTCGGCCATCGCTTTCTCAGCCGATGGAGCGTTGGACACGTCTTTACCTGTGCTGGCTGCAGCCGGAGCGGCGACGGCTGCCACCGGAGCCGCTGCCGCACCTGCGGCTGCGCCCGAGATCACCGCCAATTTGGCAGAAGCATCGACCGTGCTGCCTTCAGGCGCAACGATTTCAGCCAGAACGCCTGCCGCCGGGGCAGGGACCTCGACCGAGACCTTGTCGGTTTCCAGTTCGCACAGCATTTCATCCTGTGCAACGCTGTCGCCGACCTGTTTGAACCATGTCGAGACTGTAGCCTCGGTGACGGATTCACCCAATGTCGGCACCATCACATCTACACTGCCGCCTGATGCTGCGGGTGCCGCTGCCGCCGGGGCCGGGGCCGCCGCCGCCGGAGCAGGCGCAGCCCCTTCGCCCGCCGCTATCGTGGCAAGCAGGGCATCGACGCCCACGGTCTCACCTTCGGCTGCAACTATCTCGCCCATCACGCCAGCAGCGGGTGAGGGCACCTCGACCGTGACCTTGTCGGTCTCAAGTTCACATAGCATCTCATCTACGGCGACTGCATCGCCCGGTTTCTTGAACCAGGTCGCAACGGTGGCTTCGGTGACAGACTCGCCCAGCGTGGGAACACGAACTTCAATCGTCATCGTTTACTTTCCTTCAATGCTCAGCGCTTCGTTCACCAGCGCTTCTTGTTGGGCTTTGTGTTGGCTGGCCAGACCCGTCGCGGGCGAGGCCGAAGTTGCGCGACCGGCATAGACCGGACGAGTGTGTTTTGCGCCAATGCGGGTCAGAACCCATTCGATATTGGGCTCAATAAAAGTCCAAGCCCCCTGGTTCTTGGGTTCTTCCTGACACCAGACCATCTCGGCCCCCTTGAAGCGCTCAAGCTCGTTGATCAGCGAATGCGCGGGGAAAGGATAGTATTGCTCGATCCGCATTAAGTAGATGTCGTCGATGCCGCGCGCATCGCGTTCCTCAAGCAGATCAAAATAGACCTTGCCCGAGCACATGACGACCCGCTTGATCTTGTCATCTGCCACCAGTTTAGTGTCCGAGTTGCCCTGTTGAGCATCATCCCACAGCACCCTATGGAAGCTCGAGCCTGTGGTGAATTCCTCGGCCTTGCTGACCGCCAGCTTATGGCGCAGCAGCGACTTCGGCGTCACCAGGATAAGCGGCTTGCGGAAGGTCCGGTGCAATTGACGGCGCAGGATGTGGAAATAGTTCGCAGGCGTTGTGCAGTTCGCCACGATCCAGTTGTCCTGACCGCACATTTGCAGAAACCGCTCAAGCCGTGCAGATGAGTGTTCTGGGCCTTGCCCTTCGAACCCATGTGGCAGCAGCGTGACCAGACCAGACATCCGCAGCCACTTCGATTCACCCGAACTGATGAACTGATCGAACATGATCTGCGCCCCGTTGGCGAAATCGCCAAACTGTGCCTCCCAGAGAACAAGCGCGTTGGGCTCGGCCAGTGAATAGCCATATTCGAACCCAAGCACCGCGTATTCGGACAGCATCGAGTCAATCACGTCATAATGTGATTGGCCTTTGCGGATATTGTTCAGCGGGTAATACCGTTCCTCGGTTTCCTGATGGACAAATCCGGAATGGCGTTGGCTGAATGTGCCACGCGTCGCGTCCTGTCCGGCCAAACGTACGGGGTAGCCTTCAGTCAGCAGAGAGCCAAACGCCAGAGCCTCGCCCGTTGCCCAGTCAAAGCCGGTTCCGTTTTCGAACATCTGTTTCTTGTGGTCCAGCAACCGGCCCACGGTTTTGTGCATCGCAAAACCTTCGGGGGCGCTGGTCAGAGCGGTGCCGATCTCGGCCAGCGTCTCTGGTGTAATTGCGGTTTCACCGCGCATGTATTCGTCTTTGTGCTTGTCCAGATGCGACCAGCGCCCATCCAGCCAGTCGGCTTTGTTTGGCTTGTAGTCTTTCCCGGCATCGAACTCTTCATTCAGATGTGCCTGAAAGGCCGCCTTCATGTCTTCAATCTCGCCTTCGGGGATAAGCCCGTCTCTGACAAGGCGCTCGGTATACAACGACAACGTGGTCTTATGCGTCTTGATCTTCTTGTACATGATCGGGTTGGTGAACATGGGTTCGTCACCCTCGTTATGACCAAACCGGCGGTAGCAGAAGATATCCAGCACCACGTCCTTGTGGAACTTCTGGCGGAACTCGGTCGCCACCTTGGCGGCATGCACCACCGCCTCGGGGTCGTCGCCATTCACGTGGAAGATGGGAGCTTCAACCATCAGCGCGATATCCGTTGGATAAGGGCTGGAACGGCTGAAATGTGGCGCGGTGGTAAAGCCGATCTGGTTGTTTACCACGATATGCATGGTGCCGCCGGTCTTGTGCCCTTTCAGACCCGACAGGCCGAAGCCTTCGGCGACAACACCCTGACCGGCAAAGGCCGCATCACCGTGCAGGAGGATGCCCATCACCTTGGTGCGGTCTTCGTCGTTCAACTGGTCCTGCTTGGCGCGGACCTTACCCAGAACCACCGGGTTCACTGCCTCAAGGTGCGAGGGGTTTGCGGTCAGCGACAGGTGAACGCTATTGCCATCGAACTCTCGGTCGCTTGACGCGCCGAGGTGATATTTCACGTCGCCTGATCCATCCACGTCTTCGGGCTTGAAGCTGCCGCCCTGAAACTCGTTGAAGATCGCGCGATAGGGCTTGCCCATCACATTGGCCAGAATGTTCAGACGACCCCGGTGTGGCATACCGATGACGATATCGCTGAGGCCCAAGGCGCCGCCGCGCTTGATGATCTGTTCCATCGCGGGGATCAGTGCCTCGCCACCGTCCAGACCAAACCGCTTGGTGCCCATGTATTTCACATGCAGGAATTTCTCGAAACCCTCGGCCTCGACCATCTTGTTCAGGATCGCCTTGCGGCCTTCCTTGGTGAAGGCGATTTCCTTACCGAACCCCTCGATGCGTTCCTTCAGCCACGCGGCCTCTTCCGGGTTCGAGATATGCATGTATTGCAGCGCGAAGGTGCCGCAATAGGTCCTCTTCACGATCTCGACGATTTGGCGCATGCTGGCCATCTGCAGGCCCAGCACGTTGTCAATAAAGATCGGTCGATCCATGTCAGCATCGGTGAACCCGTAAGTCTTCGGGTCCAGCTCGGGATGCGTACTGGCGGCGCGCATGCCCAGCGGGTCCAGATCAGCTGCCAGATGGCCCCGGATACGATAGGCCCTGATCAGCATCAGCGCCCGCAGGCTGTCCAGCACCGCGCGCTTGATCTGGTCATCACTGACCTCAACACCCTTGGCCGCCGCCTTGTCCTTGATTTTGTTGCCCGCTGCTTTGGCGTCGATCTCGGCCCACTCGCCAGTCAACGCACCCGTCAGATCATCGGCAGGCATCGGAGGCCAATCGCTGCGCGCCCACGAAGGGCCCTCGGCCTCGCGCTGCACATCCGGCGCGTCATCGCCCATGGCCTTGAAGAACTCGACCCAGGCTGCGTCGACCGCACCGGGGTTCTTGGTGTACTGGGCATAAAGCTGCTCCAGATATTCGGCATTATGCCCCTGCATGAAGCTTGAGGCATGAAAGGCGGTGTTGGGCGAGTGTTCGGTCATTGGGCTACCTCATATGGGTTGGGACCGTATTGGTTGGTGCCTGGTTCGCTGGGGCGGGTCAGCCACCACAGAACCAGGAGGGGCGACACAAACAGGACAAGAAGTGTCGGAATGACAATAAGAAGAGTTGCGCGGGTGAACAGGATATCCAACGTGCCGCCATGGAACTGGCTGGCAAGGCCGATGCCAAAGATCAGGACGGCAAGCGCACCAAGTATCAGCAGGATCGGCAGCAGAGCATAAAGCCCGCTGCGCCCGGTATCATGCATCCGCCGCCATGCAACGGCCAGATGCGGGAAGAAGACAATCAGGCTGACGATGCTTTGGACCGGGCCTGTTGAGGTGGCCGTGACGGATTTGGATGTTTCGGTTTCAGTCACTGCGACCTGAGTGAAGAACTGCCAGTCGATGATCCCGGCGATGATGCTCCAGATCACGATGAACAGGAAAAAAAACCAGTATTCGGGCCGCGAGGCACGGCCCGAAAAGGTGAAAAACTTGGAGAAACAGGTTTTAATGGCTTCGCCGAAAGTCATGTTTACCGCTCCTCCCAAAGCAGTCAAATTCTGGTCAACCGATGGCTTCCAGCACAGCCTCACCCAGCTGCGCCGGGCTTTCGGCCACGACGATACCAGCCGAGCGCATGGCTTCGATCTTGTCCTCGGCGCCGCCTTTGCCGCCGGCGACGATGGCGCCCGCGTGGCCCATGCGGCGGCCAGGAGGGGCCGTGCGGCCCGCGATGAACCCTGCCGTGGGCTTCTTGCGGCCTTTCTTGGCCTCATCCGCAAGGAACTGCGCAGCTTCTTCCTCGGCCGAGCCACCGATTTCACCGATCATGATGATCGACTCGGTTTCGTCATCAGCCAGGAACCATTCCAACACGTCGATATGCTCGGTCCCTTTGATCGGGTCGCCGCCAATGCCCACGCAGGTGGACTGGCCCAGACCTACATCGGTGGTCTGCTTGACGGCCTCATAAGTCAGGGTGCCCGAACGCGACACAACGCCGACCGAGCCGCGCTTGTGGATGTGGCCGGGCATGATGCCGATCTTGCAGGCGTCGGGCGTGATGACACCGGGGCAGTTCGGGCCGATCAGGCGCGAGTTCGATCCTTCCAGCGCACGCTTCACCTTCATCATGTCCAGAACGGGGATGCCTTCGGTGATGCAGACGATCACCTCCATCTCGGCATCAATCGCCTCGAGGATCGAATCCGCTGCAAACGGCGGCGGCACGTAGATCACGCTGGCATTGGCTTCGGTCACATGCTTGGCCTCGTGGACCGAGTTGAACACTGGTAGACCCAAGTGCTCCATCCCGCCTTTGCCGGGGGTCACGCCGCCGACCATCTTGGTGCCATAAGCGATGGCTTGTTCAGAGTGGAATGTGCCCTGCGAGCCGGTAAAGCCCTGACAGATCACTTTGGTATTTTCGTCGATGAGGACTGCCATCTGGCGTTCTCCTTTATACGGCAGGCTTCTGCCCGCCAAAATCTTGGGAAAGGCGGGCTGACGCCCACCCTACGGGATGACACTCAGCCTTTGACGGCCTTCACGATCTTCTCGGCACCGTCTTTCAGGTTGTCCGCCGCTATCACATCGAGGCCCGAGGTGTTGATGATCTCTTTGCCCTTCTCGACATTCGTGCCTTCCAGACGCACGACCAGCGGAACCTGAAGGCCCACCTCTTTCACCGCGGCAACGACGCCCTCGGCAATCACATCACAGCGCATGATGCCGCCGAAGATGTTGACCAGAATGCCTTTGACGTTCGGATCCGAGGTGATGATCTTGAACGCCTCGGTCACTTTCTCTTTGGTCGCGCCACCGCCAACATCCAGGAAGTTGGCAGGCTCGGCACCGTAAAGCTTGATGATGTCCATCGTCGCCATCGCCAGACCAGCACCGTTGACCATGCAGCCGATCTCACCGTCCAGCGCGATGTAGTTCAGGTCGTATTTGGACGCTTCCAGTTCCTTGGGGTCTTCCTCGGTCGTGTCGCGCAACTCGGCAATATCCGGGTGGCGGTATACCGCGTTACCATCAAAGCCGACTTTTGCGTCCAGTACTTTCAGGTCGCCCTTGTCCGAGACGATCAGCGGGTTGATCTCCAGCATCTCCATGTCCTTCTCGACGAAGGCATTGTAGAGCTGGTTCATTAGCTTGACGCATTGTTTGACCTGCGCGCCTTCCAGTCCCAACGAGAACGCGATGCGGCGGCCGTGATAGGGCTGATAACCAGTGGCGGGATCAACCGAGAAGGACAGGATTTTCTCAGGCGTCGCAGCGGCCACCTCTTCGATGTCCATGCCGCCTTCGGTCGAGCATACGAATGAGATACGGCTGGTCTGGCGGTCCACCAGCAGGGCTAGGTAAAGTTCACGTTCGATGCCCGAACCGGCTTCGATGTAGATGCGGTTCACCTGCTTGCCTGCGGGGCCGGTCTGATGGGTGACCAGCGTGCGGCCAAGCATCTTCTTGGCTTCTTCGGCGGCTTCTTCCACCGATTTGGTCAGACGGACACCGCCTTTTTCACCGGCGTCGGCCTCTTTAAAGGAACCCTTGCCGCGACCACCCGCGTGGATTTGCGCCTTGACGACCCAAAGCGGCCCGTCCAATTCACCGGCTGCGGTTTTGGCTTCCTCGGCGCGCAGAACTGCGCGACCATCGGAGACCGGAGCGCCATAGCTGCGAAGAAGCGCTTTGGCTTGATATTCGTGAATGTTCATCGAAATTGTCCCGTCTGACTACGATTACACCGTTATAGGGGTGTCTAAGCGCCAAAATTAAAGAGTTTTTTGACGGGTCACGGGAAATTGTCGAAGATTTTCAGTATTTGTGATCACAGGTTTTTGGGGTGTGATCACAAAAATTGCGGGGCGTGGAAATTGATTCGATGATCCGGGATCATGCCCACAAAACACATTCATAGATGAGTTTTGCGACGTTTGCGCGAACATCTTTTAGCCAGCTTGGCACCGTGTAAAAGAAAACCGGCCCGTGAAGAGGGCCGGTTCATTGGTTCTAGGGTTCGTGACTTAGGCCAGCGAGCTGTCGATGCCCTTGCATGCTTCGATCAGGCCCTTAACGGCATTGACCGAATTGTCGAAACCGGCCTGTTCTTCTTCGTTCAGCTTGATGTCGACGACGCGCTCGATGCCACCTGCACCGATTACGGTAGGCACGCCGACATACATGCCGTCGACACCCAGTTCGCCGTTGCAATAGGCAGCACAGGGCAGAACGCGTTTCTGGTCTTTCAGGTAGGCTTCGGCCATTTCGATCGCCGAAGTCGCCGGTGCATAGAAAGCCGAGCCGGTCTTCAGCAGGCCAACGATTTCTGCGCCGCCGTCACGGGTGCGCTGAACGATGGCGTCCAGTTTTTCCTGCGTGGTCCAGCCCATCTCAACCAGATCGGGCAACGGGATACCGGCAACGGTCGAGTAGCGCACCGAAGGCACCATTGTGTCGCCATGGCCTCCCAGAACAAAGGCGGTGACGTCGCGCATGGACACATTGAACTCTTCCGACAAGAAGTGTGCGAAACGGCCCGAGTCCAGAACGCCCGCCATGCCGCAGACTTTGTTGTGCGGCAGGCCCGAGAATTCACGCAGCGCCCAAACCATCGCGTCCAGCGGGTTGGTGATGCAGATGACGAACGCATCCGGAGCGTTTGCGGCGATGCCTTCACCGACCGATTTCATGACCTTCAGGTTGATGCCCAGCAAGTCGTCGCGGCTCATGCCCGGCTTGCGCGGCACGCCAGCGGTGACGATGCAGACGTCGGCACCGGCGATGTCCTCATAGGACTGGGTGCCCTTCAGTTTGGCGTCGAAGCCTTCCGAGGGGCCGGATTCGGCGATGTCCAGCGCCTTTCCTTCCGGGGTGCCTTCGGCGATGTCGAACAGCACGACGTCACCAAGTTCTTTCATTGCAGCGAGGTGGGCGAGCGTGCCGCCGATCTGACCTGCGCCGATCAGCGCGATCTTAGGTCTGGCCATTTGGAATATCTCCGGTCGGTTTTGAAATCGCGGTTGTGCTAGTCGCAAAAGCGGCGTCACGCAAGCCTTCTGCGGCGCGGCATGCCACCGCATACCGTTTGCACCCACCCCGCCGATTGCGCTAAACCGCCTGTGAATCATGCATATTTCCGGGGTGCCTGATGTTCGAGATGAACCTGATGTTTTTTGCAGTGGCGATCCCGGCGGTGATCTTCGCGGGCATCTCGAAAGGTGGGTTCGGCTCGGGAGTGGCGTTTGCATCTTCGTCGATTCTGGCTCTGATACTGACGCCAGGACAGGCGCTAGCGCTAATGCTGCCGATACTGATGGTGATCGATCTGGCGACGTTAAAGCCGTATTGGAAACGCTGGAGCTGGCCAGATTCGCGCCTTCTGATGTTGGGCGCAGTACCAGGTATCGCGCTGGGCGCGTGGCTTTATCGTGCGACGGATGACGATCTGCTACGTCTGTTGATTGGCGGAATATCGGTCGGTTTCGTGATCTGGCACGTTGCCCAGACCAGAGGCTGGGTGCGGGGTTTTGCCAACCGGTTGCCTCCATCGGCGGGCCTGTTTGCCGGGCTTATCGCCGGATTCACCAGCTTTGTCAGCCATGCGGGCGGCCCACCCGCCGCCGTGTACCTGCTGTCACAACGCCTGACGAAAACCGAATTTCAAGCCTCGACCGTGCTGGTCTTCTGGGTAATCAACGCCGTCAAATTCGTGCCCTTCGCCTATCTGGGCCTCTTCACCTGGCACACAGCCTTGGCAGACCTCTTGCTGACCCCGTTTGCGATCCTCGGGGCCTGGCTGGGCGTCCGGGCGCATTTCATGCTCTCCGAACGATTGTTTTTCAACATTGCCTACGTCTTGCTGACCCTGACGGGAAGCAAACTTATTTGGGATGCGCTGGTTTAGGCGTTGGGCGGCAATGCTTCGGCCAGTGTTTCATAAGACTGGCCTGAGGCGATCAGGCAGGTCACACCTTCCGGCAAGGTCACAACAATGGTCCAGCTGCCGGTTTGGTCCGAGGCAAAAACCTCCATCACCGCTCCCCGACGCGCAATACCGATGCCTCGTCGGGTTTCGCCATATGACTTTGTCAATCGCTTGATCACGTCTTCGCGTGGCGCACAATTCTGTGCGCTGACTTGTTGCGCTGCCAGTACCATGATGCCCAAGCCAATCGTCATTTTCAGCATAACCGTTTTCATTGGTCACCCCTTTCAAGCTCTTCCTCAAAGCAGCGTGCCGTAGGCAAAAGGACATCGCGTTAAGGCAACGCACGTTGCGCAGCGCAGGAAATGCTGCGCTGCGGCGATTTTGTTCTTGAACTTTCCGTCAAAAAATGCCCCATTCCGCGCAACATTATTTCAATGGGAGAGTCCAGTGGACCCGCGCCAACGCCCCTATCGCTCGGTACTATACATCCCCGGCTCGCGTGAACGCGCGCTTGATAAGGCCCGCACATTGCCGGTGGACGCCATCATCTTTGATCTTGAAGACGCGGTTGCGGCTGATGAGAAAGAGAACGCGCGCGAGACCCTCAAGGCGGCTTTGGCCGCCGGAGGCTATGGCGCACGAGTCAAGATCGTGCGGATCAACGGGCTTGATACCGAATGGGGGCGCGCCGATGCCGAAGCCGTGCGCAAGATGGATGCAGATGCCGTTCTGTTGCCAAAGGTGAGTTCTGCGGCGGATGTGGATGCGCTGACCTCAATCACCGGAGACCTGCCGATCTGGGCGATGATGGAGACGCCGCGCGGGACGCTGAACGCAGCCGAAATTGCCGCACATCCGCTGATGGCAGGCTTTGTCATGGGGACCAACGATCTTGCGAAAGAGCTGCAGACGCGCTTCCGCCCCGACCGTTTGCCGATGATGACCTCGCTTGGCCTGTGCCTGTTGGCGGCCAAGGCAGAGGGGCTGATCATCGTCGATGGCGTCTACAATGCCTTCAAGGACACCGACGGTCTGGCCGCCGAGTGTGCCCAGGGCCGCGACATGGGCTTTGATGGCAAAACCCTGATCCACCCGGCCCAGGTCGACATCGCAAACTCCGCCTTTGCCCCTTCCGAGGATGAGATTGATCTGGCTCGCCGTCAGATTGCCGCTTTCGAGGAAACCGAGTCGCAGGGGCAGGGGGTCGCCGTTGTCGATGGCAAGATTGTTGAAAACCTACACGTTGTAACTGCCCGCGAAACTCTGGCAAAAGCAGAGGCGATAGTAGCTTTGCAAGCGGGGTAAGCCAGTATGGGCTTTGTTCTTCTGATCCTTGGTGTGGCACTTTGGTGGGCCGCACATCTTTTTAAGCGCGCGATGCCGGAACGACGTGCCGCCATGGGCGACGCGGGCAAGGGCGTCGTGGCGCTCGCCTTGGTGGCCTCGGTATTGTTGATGATCTTCGGTTATCGCATGACCGATTTCATATATGTCTGGGCGCCGCCAACCTTTCTGATTCACGTCAACAACCTGCTGGTGTTGATCGCGTTCTATCTGGCCAGCCCTGCGGGAACCAAAGGTCGCCTGTTGAACAAGGTCCGTCACCCCATGCTGGGTGGCTTTAAACTCTGGGCCTTTGCGCACCTGTTGGTGAACGGTGATCTGGCCTCGATCATCCTGTTTGGTGGCTTGCTGGCCTGGGCAATTGTCGAAGTAATCGTGATCAACAAATCCGAACCAGACTGGGCGCCGGGCGAACCCGGCACATACGGCAAAGATGCCATGTTCTTTGTGGGCTCCATCGTGCTGCTGGGCGTTGTGGGCTATATTCACGGGCTGGTTGGTCCGTCTCCGTTTGGTGGATAAGGGACCTAATCAATGGCGAAACTTTATCGTTTGTTGACCGAGGAAGACACATCAGCCTTCTGCCACAAGGTCTCGGACGCGTTGGCAAAGGGATGGGAGCTTTATGGCGACCCGTCCTATGCCTTTGACGCCGCAAATAACGTGATGCGTTGCGCGCAGGCTGTGACCAAAGAGGTCGCCGCTGATTACACCCCCGACATGAAACTGGGACAGCAATAATGGCAAAAACCAATCCGGGTAACTTTTTCGAGGATTATTCAGTCGGTCAGATCCTGCATCACGCCGTGCCGCGCACGGTGACGGATGGCGAGCGCGCGCTTTATCACGCGCTCTACCCTGCACGACACGCACTCTATTCCTCGGATGAGTTCGCCCGGAATTGTGGCCTGCCGCAAAGCCCGATTGATGATCTGGCGGCGTTCCATGTGGTATTCGGCAAAACGGTTCCCGATATCTCGCTGAACGCGGTCGCCAATCTGGGCTATGCCGAGGGTCGCTGGCTGAAACCGGTCTATCCCGGCGATACCTTGCGCGCCGAATCCGAGGTGATAGGCCTCAAGCAAAACTCAAACGGCAAAACCGGTGTCGTCTGGGTCCGCACCCGCGGGCTGAACCAACGCGACGAAGTGGTGATCGAGTATGTTCGCTGGGTCATGGTGCGCAAATCAAACCTCGATGCGCCTGCACCAGAGACGGTGGTGCCCAATCTGAAAAAGGCGCTTGATGTCAGCGATCTGGCGGTACCGCAGGGGCTCGATTTCTCGAAATATAATTTTGTACAATCCGGCGAAAACCACCGCTGGGATGCGTACAACACGGAAGAAACGATCGATCACGTCGATGGCGTGACCGTCGAAGAGGCCGAGCACATGCTGGCCACCCGCCTGTGGCAGAACACCGCCAAAGTGCATTTCGACCTCACCTTCCGTCCAGAGGGGCGGCTGATCTATGGCGGCCACGTTATCTCAATGGCGCGTGCCTTGTCGTTTAATGGCCTGGCGAATGCGCAGATGATCGTTGGTCTGAACGGCGGTGCCCACGCCAATCCTTGTTTCTCGGGCGATACGATCAAAGCCTGGTCCGAAGTTTTGGACAAGGCCGAGACCGGAACTCCCGGAATCGGTGCCATCCGCTTGCGCCTTGTTGCGACCAAAGGCGGCGAGCCCTTCGTTCTGCGCAATGACGAGGGGAGATATCTTCCTAACGTTCTGCTAGATTTGGATTATTGGGCTCTTATGCCGATGTAGCCAATGCCTTCTGGCGGCTGACATTCAAGTGATCACGGTCCGCGAAATCCATGCTACGCTTGGCGCATGATGATGTTTCGTGCGCTCGCCGCCAGCCTGTATCTGGCATCTCAGGCCTATGCTTGTGATTTGGCTCTGGCCTTGGCCGTAGACGTTTCAGGCTCGGTTGATTCCGAGGAATATCGTATCCAAATGGACGGTCTTGCCGCAGGTCTGCGGGACCCTATCGTATCCGAGGCCTTGGTGCGCGGACAGGCTCGGCTGATGCTCGTGCAATGGACAGGCAGTTCTCGCCAGAGGATCACGATCCCCTGGACCCGGATCGATAGTTTTAACACCTTGGACAGTTTTGCTGATCAGGTCGCAGCTGATCCTCGTGTCTGGCGTAACTTCTCAACTGCGATAGGTGAGGCGCTCGATATGACGGTTGCCAGCTTTGACGACGTGCCCGAATGCGAAAGGCATCTTATTGATCTTTCGGGCGACGGAATTTCGAATGAAGGAATCGAGCCGTCGACCATCCACGCCAAACTGCGGGATCGCGGCATCACCGTGAACGCGATCGCGATTGAAGAAAGTGAACCCGATCTGACAGCCTATTTCTTCGAGAACGTCATCGTTGGCGAGGGGGCCTTTGTCGTCTCTGCAGCAGGCTTCGCGGATTATCCCGAACGTATTCGCAAGAAGCTTTTACGCGAGGTGACACAGCAGACTGCAGGGCTGACGCCGCTCCAATAATAGATTCGTGATCACATTGCTTTTTCAATGAAAACGCTAACATTGGCGGTATCGAATGTGATTTGTGATCACGAGAATATTTTGTGTGATCACAAACGCGGCTTATCAGCGATTTTGCGTTAAATTTACTGGATTTTGCACCTGCAGCGCGTGACAGAGTCGTAAAAAACAGTAAAACGTTCGGTAGCCAACCGAAAAGGAGCCAACATGGCCGATGTAAATCGAGGCAACCGCCCGCTTTCTCCACATTTGACGATCTATCGTCCACAGATGACGTCCATATCTTCGATTATGGTGCGCATCACGGGTCTTGCGTCTTTTGGTTTGGCTTTGTTGGTCGTCTGGTGGTTACTTGCTGCGGCCACATCGGAAAGCGCCTTTGAGCTGATCAATGGATTGATGACCAGTTTCCTGGGTGATCTGATCATGTTCGGCGCGGCTTGGGCCATTTTCTATCACATGCTGGGCCGTTTGCGGCACGTCATCTGGGATCTGGGATATTGCGTGAATGTTGAAGTGTCCGAGAAGATGGGCATTGGCATGTTCGTGCTGGCAACTGTTCTGGCTCTGATCACAGCCGTAGCGCTTTAAGGGGAGGTTCGCGATGCAGTTTCTCACAGACCGTAAACGCGCGCAGGGCATGGGGGCCGGACGTGCAGGTACACATCACCACTGGCAAATGATGCTCAGCTCGGCGGCATTGGTCATCCTTGTTCCGCTGTTTGTATTTACCTTCGGGCACGCCCTAGGTGGAACCTACGAAGAGGCTCTGGCCTATTACAGCCGCCCGTTCCCAGCGATTATCATGGGTCTGACACTGGTTGTTGTCGTCCCGCATTTGTTGCGCGAAGCCCAGGAAGCGATTGAGGACTACGTGCATGGCGTCGCGGAAAAGCTGGCGCTGATGGCAGCGCAGGCCTTTGCATACACACTGATTGCTGCGGGTCTGTTTGCGCTCGCGCGTCTGGCTCTCGGATATGCGCAGTAAGGAACAAGAACAATGACAGCAGCATATGAATACGAAACCCACGAATATGACGTGGTGGTTGTCGGTGCCGGTGGCGCGGGTCTGCGTGCAACATTGGGCATGGCCGAGCAGGGTTTGCGCACCGCTTGCGTGACGAAGGTATTCCCGACCCGTTCACACACAGTGGCCGCCCAAGGCGGCATTGCGGCGTCCTTGTCGAATATGGGGCCAGACCATTGGCAGTGGCACATGTATGACACCGTAAAGGGCTCGGACTGGCTGGGTGACACCGATGCGATGGAATACCTGGCGCGTGAAGCACCCAAAGCCGTATATGAGCTAGAACACTACGGAGTGCCATTCAGCCGGACCGAAGAAGGCAAGATCTATCAGCGCCCATTTGGTGGCCACACCACCGAATTTGGCGAAGGCCCCGCTGTGCAGCGGACCTGTGCCGCCGCCGACCGGACCGGTCATGCGATCCTGCACACGCTGTATGGTCAGTCGCTGAAGAACAACGCCGAGTTCTACATCGAGTATTTCGCCATTGATCTGATAATGTCTGAGGACGGACAGTGTCAGGGTGTCGTGTGCTGGAAGTTGGACGACGGCACAATGCACGTCTTTAACGCCAAGATGGTTGTTCTGGCGACCGGCGGCTATGGCCGCGCCTATTTCAGTGCAACCTCGGCACATACCTGCACCGGCGACGGTGGCGGTATGGTGGCCCGCGCGGGTCTTGCACTGCAGGATATGGAATTTGTTCAGTTCCACCCAACCGGCATCTACGGATCGGGCTGCCTGATCACCGAAGGTGCACGTGGTGAAGGCGGATACCTTACCAACTCGGAAGGCGAGCGATTCATGGAGCGCTATGCGCCTCAGTACAAAGACCTCGCGCCGCGCGACTACGTTAGCCGTTCAATGACCATGGAAATTCGCGAAGGGCGCGGCCACGGTGACAACGGCGATCACATCCATCTGAACCTCAGCCATTTGCCAGCCGAAGCTTTGGCGGAACGCCTACCGGGCATTTCAGAATCTGCGCGCGTCTTTGCCGGTGTTGACGTTACCAAGGAACCGATCCCGGTTCTACCGACCGTGCACTATAACATGGGTGGTATCCCGACGAACTATTGGGGTGAAGTTCTGAGCCCGACAGCCGACAACCCGACCGCCGTGGTCCCTGGTCTGATGGCTGTGGGCGAGGCCGGGTGTGCCTCGGTTCACGGGGCAAACCGTCTTGGTTCAAACTCGCTGATCGACCTCGTGGTGTTTGGCCGTGCGGCGGCGATCCGGGCGGGCAAAGTTGTGGATGCCGACGCGTCGAACCCGGTTCTGAACCAGGCCTCTGTAGATAAAGCGTTTGACAGGTTCGATGCGGCGCGCAACGCCAGCGGCGCAATTCCAACCGCAGATCTGCGGCTTGAGATGCAGCGCACCATGCAAGAGGACGCGGCGGTTTTCCGCACCTCGAAGACCATGGCTGAGGGCGTCGAGAAGATGACCGCGATCGCTGCCAAGATGGACGACCTGAAGGTTTCTGACAGATCGTTGGTCTGGAACAGCGATCTGATGGAGACGCTCGAGCTTACCAACCTGATGCCAAGCGCGCTCGCCACCATCGTTGGTGCCGAAGCGCGTAAGGAATCCCGCGGTGCACACGCCCATGAAGATTTCACCGAGCGTGACGATGAGAACTGGCGCGTCCACACGGTCAGCCGTGTCGATGGCAATAAAGTAGAGCTTAGCTACCGTCCGGTTATCGTTGATCCGCTGACGACCGAAGACGAGGGCGGCATCAGCATGAAAAGAATCGCGCCCAAGGCGCGGACGTTCTAAGGAGAGGAACCCATGGTACAACTGACCCTCCCCAAGAATTCCCGGATCACCACCGGTAAAACCTGGCCCAAGCCCGACGGCGCGACCAATGTGCGCAAATTCCAGATCTATCGCTGGAACCCGGATGATGGCCAGAACCCGCGCGTCGATACTTATTTCGTCGATATGGATACTTGCGGCCCGATGGTTCTGGACGCTCTGATCAAGATCAAGAATGAGATCGATCCGACTCTGACCTTCCGCCGTTCGTGCCGCGAAGGCATCTGCGGGTCCTGCGCGATGAACATCGACGGGATTAACACGCTGGCCTGTATCTATGGGATGGATGAGATCAAGGGCGACGTGAAGATCTACCCGCTGCCCCATATGCCGGTGGTCAAGGACCTGATCCCTGATCTGACTCATTTCTACGCCCAACACGCCTCGATCATGCCGTGGTTGGAGACTAAGACCAATCGTCCGGCAAAAGAGTGGAAGCAATCCATCGAAGACCGCAAGAAATTGGATGGTCTCTATGAATGTGTGATGTGTGCCAGTTGCTCGACCTCGTGCCCCAGCTACTGGTGGAACGGCGACCGCTATCTCGGCCCTGCCGCGCTGTTGCATGCTTACCGCTGGATCATCGACAGTCGGGATGAGGCCACCGGTGAGCGTTTGGACGAGCTGGAAGATCCTTTCAAGCTGTATCGCTGCCACACCATCATGAACTGCGCCAAGACCTGTCCCAAGGGTCTGAATCCGGCCAAAGCGATTGCAGAAATCAAGAAGATGATGGTGGACCGCGCGGTCTGATCACGCACCAAAACAAAGCACTTGCCGGGTTGCGGCAAGTGCATGCCGCCTCTGCAAAACTATGCGATGCGCTTGTACGAGCGCGGATCTAAAGTTGGCGCAGGGAGGAGTGATGAGTTCGAAAAGAGGTCACTCCGATGAACATGCAAAACCAAAAACACGACGCGGCCAAAGCGTTGGAATTTCTGGAGCAAGCTTGGGCCTATTATACGCCCGAGCCCAAAGTTCCGGCCAAAGACGAAACACCAGAATTGTTTGAATATGCGAACGCGGCTTAACCGTGTCGCGCGGGCTTGAAAATTACGACACAATAGGCAATGCAGAGCTATGCCCGTTCTATTGCTTCTGCTCGCCGCTGGCGTTTTTGCCTTTTTTTTCTGGCGGTCCCGCACGTCGTCTCTGACGCGCGACTGCAGGTGGCGGCAACATCGAAGCGAGGGCCAGTGGCGCTGTGCTTACTGTGGCGCGGTGTCAAAATCTGATGTTGAGCCCACACAGTGTCTGAAAGGACAATAGCTGCTGTTGGGGGTTTCCCACCGGGCCGAACTGCGCCACTCTCGGCCCATGTCAGAATCTCGGAATACTCCCCGCCCACCCATGGATGCAGATGCGCGCCGCGAGATTGCGCCCGTTATCTGCTACCCGAATGAAGGGCTACCAAAACCCGATCTAGGGCTCTATCAAACTGCGCGTGATACAGCGCACAAAACGGGTGAGGTGTTGGTGCCACCGCGAGATGCGCAATGCTTTGAGGTGCCTGCAGGGCATTTCTTTCGGATCACTTCTGTTGAAGGATCGCAAGTTGGCGATCTAAACCTGTGGAACCTCAACGACCTTTCCGAGCGGTTCTATTCCGGCAAGACGCGCGCGTTGCATGGCACACATATCACCGTGGGTGAGCGCATGTGGTCGAGCTTTCCACATATGCGACCGATGGCGACAATCATTGCAGATACGCTGGGGTGGTACGGAATCGATGATTTCGGCGGGTCGGTGCACGATGTGATCGGGACCCGATGTGATCCCTATACCGGTAATCTGCTAGCTGGATCCCAGTACCATCACTGTTGCCATTCGAATCTGACACGCGCGCTGGCGGATCATTTGGGCGTCTCTTTGGCCGAAGCCGAGCCTGCGGTACATGATGTATTGAACGTGTTCATGTGCACCGGTTTCACGCGTGATACCGGGCAGTATTTCATGAAAGCCTCACCTGTCCGTCCGGGAGACTATCTTGAGTTTTTCGCCGAGATTGACCTGCTGGGAAATCTAAGCGCGTGCCCGGGCGGTGATTGCTCGTCCGAGCATTCATCGGATACCGCAGCCTGTTATCCCCTGCTGGTAGAAACCTTTGCCCCGGCTGAAGGTGCGCTTGAGGGATGGCGCAGCCCCGCGCGCAACGGATATGACCGCACGCACGGGCGCTAGATATCGCGCAATTCAGCTGTCCGGGAACGCCGCCTGCAGCGCGATTTCGACCATGTCGCCAAAACTGCTTTCTCGGTCCGAGGAGGGCAGGGCTTCGCCGGTCAACAGGTGGTCCGAGACTGTCAGTACCGCCAATGCGCGGCATTTGTGACGCGCGGCAAGGATGTAAAGCTCTGCCGCTTCCATCTCGACACCCAAAATACCGTGCCGAACCATTTGTTCGTTCAGGTCCGGGCGTTCGTCATAAAAGACATCGGATGAATAGATGCCGCCAACATGGGTTGGCGTACCTTTGGCTTGTGCAGCCAATGCTGCAGACTGCAAAAGACCCCAATCCGCGCAAGGGGCGAAGTTCATTTCTCTCATGATCCCGCGCGAAGGGGTGCTGAGTGTGGTCGACGTCATCGCCAGAATAACATCACGCACATTCACACTGTCTTGCATCCCGCCACAGGACCCGATCCGGATCAAAGTTTTGGCGCCGTAGTCACGGATCAATTCGTTCACGTAGATCGACAGAGACGGCATCCCCATGCCACTACCCTGAATGGTAACACGATTTCCTTTCCAGGTGCCGGTGAACCCCAGCATGCCACGCACTTCGTTTACCAGCTTTACGTCTTCAAGAAACGTTTCGGCCGCCCATTTTGCACGATACGGGTCGCCGGGCAAAAGAACGGTTTCGGCAATCTCGCCTTTTTGGGCTCCAATATGGATAGTCATTTTGCCACTTGCCCCCGATCAGATTTCCAGATCAGTAATATCGGTACCGGCTTTTATGGCGTCATGAACCCACTGCGGTTTGCGGCCCCGCCCGGTCCAGGTTTGCGACGGATTGTTCGGATTTTGATACTTCGCTTTAGATGATTTTACCGATTTAGCGCTGTCTCCTGACAATTCAGACAACGAAAACCCATATTCCGCCGCCGCCTTTTCGGCGGCTTTCAACGCTTCTTTTCGCTCACGCACTTCGGCGGTTTTTAGCGCCTTTTCGACCCGATTGCGCAATTCGAGCAGTTCTTTGCGCGACATTTTTTCAAGATCGATTGCCATAATCTTCTCCATTTCGGCTATTCCCCTACTTATTGCAGGGGAAATTGAATAAACCCGAACCTATCTATTCCCATTTTACCGGAAATAGAAATGGAGATTTCTGTAATATGCTTTTCTATTCAGCCGCAATTTCCGTTGGGTCAACCAATGTGACGATATCGCCCATGATTGCATTCAATTCGAAATTTTTCGGCGTATAGATTTTCGATACACCCATGGAACGCAATTGATCCGCGTCCTCATCGGGGATGATCCCACCTACAATGACGGGAATATCGCTTAGCCCTGCTGCTTTCAGCCGCGTCATCACGTCCTTCACCAAAGGCAGGTGGCTGCCAGAGAGGATCGATAGACCAATCACATGCGCTTTGTCTTCTTGTGCCGCAGTTACGATTTCTTCGGGCGTAAGACGAATACCTTCGTAGCTGATATCCATGCCACAGTCGCGTGCGCGGAAGGCGATCTGTTCGGCTCCGTTCGAGTGTCCGTCCAGACCAGGTTTGCCAACAAGAAACTTCAGCCTGCGCCCCAGTCGGTCGCTTACCGCATCTACGGCTGCGCGCAGGTCTTCCAGACCTTCGGTTTTGTTCGAAACAGATCCCGAGACGCCGGTTGGTCCACGATATGTACCGTAGGCCTTGCGCATTTCCTCGGCCCATTCGCCAGTTGTGACACCGGCCTTGGCCGCAGCGATTGAAGGTGCCATCACGTTGGCACCGGATCGCGCTGCTTCGCGCAATGCTTGCAGCGCCGCGGCCACTGCTGCGTCATCCCGATCCGCACGCCAGTCGTTCAAGCGCCCGATTTGTTCCTGTTCAACCGCCGGGTCGACGACCATGATGCCGCCATCCTCGGTCTGCAAAGGCGAGGCTTCGCCCTCGGTCCATTTGTTTACGCCAACGACGACGGTTTCATTGCGTTCAATACGGTTCAGGCGCTCGGCATTGGACTCGACCAGCCGCGATTTCATGTATTCGATCGAGGCTACCGCGCCGCCCATCGATTCGAGATTAGCCAATTCGGCTCGTGCGCCATTTTTAAGTTCTTCGACTTTGGCATCGACAACCGGATTGCCGTCGAACAAATCGCCATATTCCAGCAGATCGGTTTCATAGGCGAGGATTTGTTGCATCCTCATCGACCATTGCTGATCCCAGGGACGAGGCAGGCCGAGCGCTTCGTTCCATGCAGGCAACTGCACCGCACGTGCGCGGGCACGTTTGGATAGCGTCACCGCAAGCATTTCAATCAGTATGCGATAAACGTTGTTTTCCGGCTGCTGTTCGGTCAGTCCCAGCGAGTTTACCTGAACGCCATAACGGAATCGGCGGAACTTGGGGTCTTCAATGCCATAGCGCTGCTGCAGAATTTCGTCCCAAAGATCCACAAAGGCGCGCATTTTGCACATTTCGGTGACAAACCGGATGCCCGCATTCACAAAAAACGAAATCCGCCCGCAGAGTGCTGGGAAGTCTTCAGCCGGAACGCGCGGGCGAAGTTCGTCCAGCACTGCAATGGCAGTCGCCAGAGCATAGGCCAGCTCTTGCTCGGGCGTCGCGCCTGCCTCTTGCAGGTGGTACGAACACACATTCATCGGGTTCCATTTGGGCACGTTATCGTAGCAATATTCGGCCACGTCCGCGATCATCTTCAGCGATGGCTTGGGTGGGCACACATAAGTGCCGCGGCTCAGGTATTCCTTGATCAGGTCGTTCTGGACGGTCCCCTGCAATTTCGAGACATCCGCGCCCTGTTCCTCGGCAACTGCGATATATAGCGCCAAAAGCCAAGGAGCCGTCGCATTGATCGTCATCGAGGTATTCATCTGTTCCAGCGGAATTTGATCGAACAGAACCCGCATGTCCCCCAGATGGCAGATCGGAACCCCAACTTTTCCAACTTCGCCGCGCGCCAAAGTGTGATCGCTGTCATACCCTGTTTGGGTTGGCAGATCGAAGGCCACGGACAGGCCGGTCTGACCTTTGGCCAGGTTCGCACGATAAAGCGCATTTGACGCTTTGGCCGTTGAGTGACCGGCATATGTACGGATGAGCCAGGGGCGATCTTTCTGCAACTGCGTCATGGGTCGGGCCTCGCGGATCGGTGGGTAACAAAATTACGTTCTATGGTGGTAAATAGTAATTTTCAGTACATGTCAATTCGCTGCGTTGCGGCATCGACGGTTTCTGCAGATTGTGGGTGGTCGCGTTTGATGGCACTGTGCCCGAATGATGCAGACTGTGGAAATCCCGCTTTGGCTGTTTGTGCTGATCGTGCTGTTTGCCGCGGTCACATTTGCCTCGCATTTTTTGTTTCCGTCGGTGCGCTGGTTTTTCCGCCGCCGCCTTGAGCGCGCCGTCGCACGGTTGAACAAGCGACTGCAGCGTCCGATCCAACCGTTCAAGTTGGCGGGGCGGCATGACATGATTCAACGGCTTATCTATGACCCGCAAGTAAGCCGGGCGGTGCAGCAGCATGCCAAAGAAGAAGGTGTGCCTGACGCTGTTGCCTCAGAATTGGCACGGCGTTATGCGCGCGAGATTGCGCCCTCATTCTCGACAGTGGCGTATTTCAGCATCGCGATCCGTTTTGCCCGCATGCTGAGCAACGCCTTTTACAAGGTGCAGTTGGGTTACGAGGACAAAGCCGCGCTGGACAATATCGATCCCGATGCGACGGTCGTTTATGTCATGAACCACCGCAGCAATATGGATTACGTGCTGGTCACCTATCTGGCGGCAGACCATTCGACCTTATCCTATGCTGTGGGCGAGTGGGCCCGTGTCTGGCCTCTAAGTCGATTGATTCGCGCGATGGGGGCCTATTTCATTCGCCGCAAGTCGGGTAGCGACCTATATCGACAGGTCCTTGCAAGCTATGTAAGACACGCGACCGAAGCGGGCGTGACGCAGGCCATGTTCCCTGAGGGCGGGCTGAGTCTGACTGGCAAACTGGGGCGCCCCAAGCTGGGATTGTTGAAGTATATCCTTGACGGAGTCGAACCGCAGGGGCGGGATGTGGTGTTTGTTCCGGTTGCTTTGAACTATGATCGGGTGCTTGAAGATACCGTATTAACAGCGGCAGCGAAGGATAGTGAACGCCGCTTCCGCGCGCGGATCGGGGTTATCACCCGCTGGTCGCTCAAGCAGATTTGGCGCAGGCTTGTCGGGCGCTACAAGAGATTCGGGATTGCCTCGGTGCGGTATGCGACACCGATTTCTCTGAAAGAATTTCGAGTCGCGCACGAACGGGACCTAACGACCGATCTGGCCCGCGAGTTGATGCGCAGGATCGGTGCCGCAATTCCCTTTGTTCCAGTGCCTGCAGCGTGTCGGCTGGTTCAGGAAGAAGGTGAAATGTCAGAGCAGGAGTTGAAGGCGCGTTTGCTGACGTTGGGCGGCGACGCGGTTGCCCAGGATGATGGAGAGGCTGTTGACGATGCCATCAATCAGTTGGTCGAGCGACGGATTCTGCGTCGCGAGGCTGGAGTGTTGCGCCCATCAGGCGAGCGATCAGAGCTGCTTGCTTATTACGCGGCAGCATCAGAACCCGTTGTTCGGGCTGAGAATGATGCAAGTGCAGAAAATATTTCTGCAACTGCTGGGTCATAAAATTACAAAATAGATACCAATAACGGTTGCAATATTACTCAGAGGCTAATATTTCGTCTTTGGAAAGCCGCGATTCTGCGGCGCGGCAACAGTTGGAAAAAGGAGGCCAGCATGGCTTTGGATGTCGACAGCGGTATCGCGTCGTATGAGGCGCCGGAAAAGGACCTCTACGAGATGGGTGAAATCCCCCCGATGGGGTACGTTCCCAAGCAAATGTATGCCTGGGCCATCCGGAAAGAGCGCCACGGTGAGCCAGACACAGCGATGCAGCTGGAAGTCGTTGATGTCCCGAAGCTGGACAGCCACGAAGTGCTGGTTCTCGTTATGGCGGCGGGTGTGAACTACAACGGCGTCTGGGCATCGCTTGGCAAGCCGATCAGCCCGTTTGATGGCCACGGCCAACCCTTTCACATCGCAGGTTCAGATGCGTCGGGCATCGTCTGGGCGGTTGGTGACAAAGTGAAGCGCTGGAAAGTCGGCGATGAAGTCGTGATTCACTGCAACCAGGACGATGGCGATGACGAACACTGCAATGGTGGTGATCCGATGTATTCGCCCAGCCAGCGCATCTGGGGATATGAGACACCTGATGGCTCGTTCGCGCAGTTTACAAATGTTCAGGCACAGCAGCTGATGCCGCGTCCCAAGCACCTGACCTGGGAAGAAAGCGCCTGCTACACGCTGACCTTGGCAACAGCCTATCGGATGCTTTTTGGGCACGAACCGCACGATCTAAAGCCGGGCCAGAACGTCCTGGTTTGGGGCGCATCGGGCGGTCTGGGCTCTTACGCGATACAGTTGATCAACACTGCGGGTGCCAATGCGATCGGCGTGATATCGGATGAAAGCAAGCGTGAGTTTGTGATGGACCTTGGCGCCAAAGGCGTCATCAACCGCAAGGATTTCAACTGCTGGGGCCAGCTGCCCACGGTGAATACTCCGGAATATGCTGAATGGTTCAAAGAAGCCCGCAAGTTTGGCAAGGCCATCTGGGATATTACCGGCAAAGGTGTGAACGTCGACATGGTGTTCGAGCACCCCGGCGAAAGCACGTTCCCGGTGTCCACTTTTGTCGTGAAAAAGGGAGGTATGGTTGTGATCTGCGCCGGGACCACTGGCTACAACCTGACCTTCGACGTGCGTTACATGTGGATGCACCAGAAACGCTTGCAGGGCTCGCATTTTGCGCATCTCAAACAGGCCTCGGCTGCAAACCAGCTAATGGTCGAGCGCCGCTTGGATCCGTGCATGTCCGAAGTGTTCACTTGGCAGGATCTGCCTGAGGCGCACATGAAGATGATGCGCAACGAACACAAGCCGGGCAACATGTCGGTGCTGGTTCAGGCTCCGCATACAGGCATGCGCACCCTTGAAGAAGTATTGGCTGCCCGCGACTAACGGTCTCAGGCAAACAGCAGCTGCAACACCCGCAGGGCGCAAACACGCCTTGCGGGTGTTCATCGTTTCTATCGATGATTATGCATTTTCAATGCTTTAAGAAATCGCACCCCGCTATTTCTGGGGAGTAGAAAGCAGCGAGTAGGCCGAATTAGTCTGCACATGTTATGGTTGTGTTAACCCTTCGTTAACTATTTCGGGGACACCCTGATGGCGCAAAATGAGTGGATTTTGGACGTTCTGTCGGACCTCAACGCCTTTGCTGTGGCGAATGGGTTGAGCGCGCTGGCCGAGCAGCTTGACGACACAAGACTGATCGCCGCGGCCGAGATTGCGTCCTCAAAGGATGAGGCTTGCGCGCCCGCGAATGGGAAGAAAATTCGATTTGAGCCAGATCCTAGGGGATTTGGAAAGCACCAGCACGCTTGACGAGCTGACCAGCGTAGCAGTCCAGTTGCGGGACAAGCTGCAAATTGACCACATGACATATCATTGGGTTGATGGGGCCGGGGATCAATACGGGTTCACGACTTATTCGGATGCCTGGGATGAACGGTATCGAGACAGGAATTATCATCGTATTGATCCGGTTATTCTGGGTTGTTTTCAGCGATTTCACGCTGTGGACTGGAAACAGTTGAATTGGTCGGGCAAAGCAGTAAAGGCCTTCCTGCAGGACGCGCAGGAACATGGCGTCGGCAATCAGGGCTATTCGATCCCGCTGCGGGGGCCAGGCGGGCAATTCGCGCTGTTTACGGTCAACAACAGCTGCGATGACATCGCATGGCAGGCATTTGTCGAAACGTATGGCCGCGATCTCATATTGGTGGCGCATTTCCTCAATCGAAAAGCGCTGGAATTTGCAAAAGAACGGCAGCCGGACAACATGCGGGGGCTCTCGCCCCGCGAAATCGATGCAATGACATTGCTGGCGCTGGGGTATAGCCGAGCGCAGGTGGCGCACTCGCTTTCCATTTCTGAGCATACGCTCAGGGCCTATATCGAAAGCGCACGCTCAAAACTCGGTGCGCAAAATACGACTCATGCAATCGCCACTGCACTCAGTAGAGGATTAATAGTCGTTTAACGACCGTACGGTGGTCTCACCTTAAATTAACCACGTGTTCGTACCCCCTTTGTTCCAACTATGGACGACAAGGGGAACACGTCATGTTGCGTTATTTGTATGCCGATGAGCTGCATAACTTTCCGGAATTGGCCAGGGGGATGTTCAGGGATCGCGCGGATCAGTTCAAAACCCGCCTTGGCTGGGATGTTAAGGTTAGTGAAAAGGGGGAAGAGCGGGATCAGTACGATGACCTGAACCCGCTCTATGTGATTTGGGAAGAGGCAGATGGCAGCCATGGCGGGTCCATGCGGATCCTACCGACGACCGGTCCGGTCATGGTGAACGACATATTCGGACATCTCACCGGGGGCAGTCCGATCCGAAGCCCACTAATCTGGGAGGTCACTCGCTTTTGCCTCTCGCGCAACGCCAGCGCTCATACCGCCGGGGCCATCATGCTGAGCGGCGGTGAGGTGATGGAAGGGTTTGGCCTGACCCACATAGCGGGCGTTTTTGATGCCCGCATGATCCGGATCTACCGTATGATCGGATCGTCTCCGGTGGTTTTGGGCACCGAAGGGAAAGGGCGCGATCAGATCTCGGTCGGCCTGTGGCCTTATTCAGCGGATGATTGCAACCGTGTAGCAGCCCGCGCAGGCATCCCGCGAGAGTTGTCGCGCCTGTGGTTCAAGACAGCATTTGGCCATGGCGCACAGCACCGGTTCGCTTTGTCGGCATAAGCATACGGAAAAACCAATCGGCATCTGGCAGCGCGCGGCGCGTCCCTGTAGGGTCGCGCCATGTCCTTGCCCCAAGTCACATTTTCCGAAGATCAGGCTGCCGCTTTTGACAACATTGCCGAGATGTTGCGAGGTGCCGGAGTAGACCTTGAAGACGACGCTCTGCTGAAACTGCCCGGCAGCGGAAAGTCTGGTGTTATGGCCGTTATTGGCAAGGCTGGATCGGGCAAAACCCTGTTGCTGGCAGAGCTTTACAAAGCTTTGGCCGAGACGGGGGTCAACCTGATCTCGGGCGATTTCGAAAGCCGCAAATCCCGCGACAAGCGCAGCCTTGCGATCCTCGCGCCGACGAACAAGGCCGCCAGCGTATTGCGGCTGCGTGGGGTGCCCGCGACGACGATCCATCGCATCCTTTATACGCCTGTTTACGACCCTGAATACGAGCGGATCGCCGAATGGCTCGCGGGCAATGACGAACGGCCCGAGATCGAAGGGCTGACAGACGAAGCGCTGGACCGCGCAGCCGCGTTCTATGCCAACAACAAATCCATCCCTGGTGCGCTGGCCGCTGCTGGGTTGCGCGGTTCGGATTTCATCACCGGCTGGAAACGTCGGGAAGAGCCGCTGGATATCGGTTTTGTGGATGAAGCCTCGATGCTAGACGACCGACAATTCGAGGATCTAAAGGAAATCTTCCCAACATTGTTGCTATTTGGTGATCCGGCGCAGTTGGCGCCGGTCAACCAATCGGGCTCGATGGTGTTTGACGGGTTGCCAGAGCCGCGCAAGCAAATCCTGCATCGCGTGCATCGGCAAACTGCGGATAACCCGATCCTAGACCTCGCCCATGCTCTATCCGATCCGGCCATGGGGTTTGAGGATTTCGAACGTCTGATCGAGGACACTGCCCGAAAGGATGACCGCGTTGTCTGGGGACAGCGGGTAGAAGTTGATCTGATGGCGCGCAGCCCGGTTCTTGTCTGGCGCAATGCGACCCGAATCCGGCTGATTCAGGCGTTCCGCACCGTACATGGCGCGCCGGAAACTGAACTACTGGAAGGGGAACCGTTGATTTGTGACGGCATTGAGCTGCCGTTGAAGCACCGCAAAAAGCGGCTGGACCTTGAGGCGCGCGGGCTGATTAAAGGCGCGCAGGTCATCTATCTTGGCCCTGGTCGCAAGCCGGGTTTTTCGCGGTTGCATGTGATGGGGGCCGAAGACCCTCAGGTCTCGGCGGCGTCGATCGTCCAGATTGAAAAGCCCGATGAGGAGGAGCCGTTCATTCCCTATGCTGCCCGTATGGGGGCAACGTTCCTGCATGGTGCCGCTGTGACGATCCATAAGGCGCAAGGGTCGCAATGGGACACGGTTCAGGTCTTTGCGCCAGACATCTACGCAGCCGCCCGCATGGGCCGTACTGAGGCCAGGCAACCTTTGTGGAAGCGCTTAGCTTATGTCGCCATAACCCGCGCACAGGAGAGGCTAATTTGGGTAGTGCGGAACCGCTTGTCGAAACCGACCCACCCATTGCGTGTGGATGACCTGCGTGCGGTTGCGGCACCATCCCTGACATTGGAGGCGGAAGAGACATGAAGACGATCATAGTGACCGGTGCAAGCTCGGGCATAGGCCGCGCCACCGCCGAGCTGTTTCTGTCAGAAGGATGGACTGTCGGGCTTCTGGCCCGCAGCGCTGACAAACTTCTTGCTATGGCACAGCATAACGCCTCGGCGATCCCGCTGGTTGCCGATGTGACTGACCCGGATGCCGTTGCAAACGCCTTTACTGCATTCACCCGTCAGACCGGGCGACTGGACGTGCTGTTCAACAATGCCGGGATTTTTGCCCCTGGTGGCACCATCGACGAGATCGCGCTTGAGGATTGGTACGGCTCGGTCAATGTGAACCTGAACGGCATGTTCCTGTGTGCACGGGCTGCATTTGCTGCGATGCGGGCTCAGGCGCCGCAGGGGGGGCGTATCATAAACAACGGTTCAATCGCTGCTCATGTGCCGCGCCCGAACTCGGTGCATTATTCTGCGACGAAACACGCGATTACCGGTCTGACGCGCAGCCTTTCTCTGGACGGGCGGAGTTTTGGAATTGCCTGTGGTCAGATCGACATCGGAAATGCGCGCACCCCGATGGTGCATGGGCTGGTCGATGAGGCGCTTGCTGAAGGCCGCGACCCTGATCCCACCATGGATGTCGGGGATGCCGCCCGCTCGGTACTGCATATGGCCGAACTGCCGCTTGAGGCGAATGTGCAGTTCATGACCGTTATGGCCACGACCATGCCCTATATCGGTCGCGGGTGACGATCAGTTCTCGCGCAGTAGGCGGAAGGCTGTCGAAGCGCCCCAACCGGCGGCAATCGCGATGGCCAGTGACATGAGCCCGTACCAAATGGGTTGTTCACGCGACATCGCGTACAAGAATCGCTCAAGCCCGACTTTGCGTACTCCGATCGAGGTTTCAAAGGTCGAGACCACCTTTCCGTCTCGTGTCAGGAAGATACGGGCGCTGTAGTCGCCTTCGGTCAGGTCCGACGGCATGTCGATTGATGTGCGGAACAACGTCTGTTCGTCCACAGCCACTGTGTTTTCCCGAATCGAGTACAGCCCTTCATCTTCGCGGATGCGGATGACCGCCTCGGAAAAATCCTGTGCGCCCTGAATGCTCATGTCCGCACCGACCGACCGGATGGCACGCTCGATCGAAACCTTATAGCGTAGGTCTTCGGTCTGGGTCAGAACCTCGGAAAACGGGGCGCTGGTGGCAACGGCGTAGAAGCTTGGAGCCAGATCAACAACAAGGCTATCGGTGTTCACCCAGATACCGAACCGTTTCTCTTTGCGGCGTACGGTGACAGGTTCGGATGGGCCGACCACCGATACGATGACCTCAAGCGGTGGACCGTCCGGGATTGGGGCTTCGCGCTTTACCGCGCCGAAAACCAGTATTTCGGACCCGTCAAAATTGGCGGTAATCGAGACGCGATCCTGACTTAGGCCCAGAACAACCTGTTCTTCGGCTGCGTAGGCTGGCAGACAGATCAGACAAAGAAGAGCAATCAGACGCAGCATCTTAGTGCCCTCCCGCATCGCCAAGCGAATACAACTCGGCGGGTTGAAGCAGAAGATCAAGCGCCAGCTTGCCGCAGACGACAAGTACCAGAGCCGCCAACAAAACGCGCAGTTGTTCAGCCGGCATTCGGGCACCGATGACTGTTCCGATTTGGGCACCAACTACCCCACCGACGAGCAGAAGAACCGCCAACACGACATCAACGGTATAGTTGGTAGTGGCGTGCAGCATAGTGGTAAAGGCGGTTACAAAGATGATCTGAAACAGCGAAGTTCCGACAACAACCTTGGTCGGCATACCCAATAGATAGATCATCGCGGGCACCATGATAAACCCGCCGCCGACACCCATGATAGCAGACAGGACACCGACAAACAGGCCTACGACAAGCGGTGGAATGACCGAGATGTACAGGCCCGACGTCCGAAACCGCATCTTGAACGGCATGGCGTGCACCCAACCGCGCTGGCGTCGTTTCGGAGGCGGCGTGCCGCCTTTCCGCGTTTTTCTAATCGCGTTCAAGCTTTCGACAAACATCAGACTGCCAATGATGCCCAGAAATACGACATAGCAAAGTTTGACCAGCAGATCGACCTGTCCGAGGCTCTTGAGATAGTTGAAGACAACAACACCCAACGCAGCGCCTGTCAGCCCTCCGACCAAAAGAACTGTACCCATTTTAAGGTCCACGGTTCGGCGCCTGAAATGCGCCAACACCCCAGAAAATGATGAAGCAACAATCTGGTTTGCCTCGGTTGCGACCGCAACCGCAGGCGGAATGCCGATGAAGAACAGCAGTGGAGTCATCAAAAACCCACCGCCAACGCCAAACATTCCAGACAGAATGCCCACCATTCCACCCAGTCCAAACAGTAGAAACGCGTTTACGGATACTTCGGCAATCGGGAGGTAAATCTGCATGGCTTCTTCTAGACAGGAGAGGCTGTACCACGCGGTGTGGCAAAGCCATTGGTAACATAAATCTCAACAGACGAAGCGCGCGTGCCAGGTGGGGCCATCTAGTTGTTTCCGTGGCTCAACCTGAAAATAGTCGATAGCATGGCTGCGGAACTGATGCGGGACACGTCCATACCCCCCTTAGAGCGGTTGCGGCATACAAAATCAACTCTGTATGCCGCTTTGCAGCAAACAGGACTGAGGGGCAGTCCTGAACTGGCTCTATCAGCGTTCCTTTACATATGGTTCGCCGCCTGCGCGTGGCGGTATGGCCTTGCCTACGAACCCGGCAAGGATCACCACGGTCAGGATATAGGGCAGAGCGTCCATGACCTGCACCGGGATCACGACCCCGCCCAAATCGATGTTCTGGAACCGCAAGGCAATGGCCTGCAACAGCCCGAACAACAGGCATGCCCACATCGCGTGCCACGGACGCCATTTTGCAAAGATCAGAGCAGCCAGTGCGATAAATCCGCGCCCAGCGGTCATCTCTTTCACAAAGCCTGCTTGCAGCGCGGTGGCCAGGTAGGCACCTGCGATGCCGCAAAGTACGCCGCAAATCGCAACCGCTGCGTAGCGGAGACCTACAACCGAAACTCCAGCAGTATCCACCGCCGCAGGATTCTCTCCGACCGCGCGCAGACGCAGCCCGAACCGGGTGCGGAACAGAATCCACCAGGTCAGTGGCACCATAAGGAAAGCCACATAGACCAGAATGGAATGGCCAGACAGAAGCTCGGAATAGGCCATATGCAGGGGATTGGTTTCAGACATCAGCTCGGAAACTGGACGGCCTGTCAGTTCGGCGTCAGCTGGTCCGATCGCATAAGGGAATTCTGCAGATTCAAACCGCCCTTCACCGAACAATGATGGCGTACGACCACCCTGCTTGAACCAGCTTTGGGCGACAAGAACGGTCATACCTGAGGCGAGAAAGTTGATCGCAACCCCCGAGATCAGCTGATTGCCCCGGAACGTGATCGACGCAAACCCGTGTAGCGCCGAAAGGACCAGAGATGCCGCGATCCCGGCCAGCAATCCCAGCCACACCGAACCGGTTACGGCGGCGACGGCAGCCGAGAAGAATGCTGACATCAGCATTTTGCCTTCAAGGCCGATGTCGAAGATGCCCGCGCGCTCGGAGTATAGTCCGGCCAGGCAGGCAAGCAGCAAAGGCGTAGCCAGTCGGATGGTCGAATCCAGAACCTGGATGAGTGTCAGGAAGAAATCCATCAGGCCGACCCCTTCCGAAGCGCCATGAACAGCTTTTCAAGCGGCATGCGCACCATGTTGTCCAGTGCTCCGGTAAACAGAATGACCAGCGCTTGGATGACCACGATCAGTTCGCGCGGAATCGATGTCCAAAGCGCCAGTTCGGCCCCGCCCTGATACAGAAACCCAAACAGAATAGCGGCTAGAAATACCCCGAATGGATGCGACCGACCCATCAGTGCCACGGCAATTCCAATGAAACCCGCGCCTTCGGTTGCGTTCAGCACCAACCGCTCGGCTTCGCCCATCACGTTGTTGACTGCCATCAGGCCCGCCAGAGCGCCCGAGATCAGCATGGCAATAATCGTGATACGTACAGGCGAGATACCGGCGTAGACGGCACCGGTTTCCGAATGGCCGTAGGCGCGGATTTCATAGCCCAGCCGAGTTCGCCAGATCAGCGCCCAGACAACAAAACACGCAAGGATTGCGACGAAGAACGAGATGTTGGCAGGCGCACCTCGGAAAACGATGTTTTCGGCGCTCGAGAACATCGACTGGAAAGTCGGGAGATGCACTGCCTCGGGGAAACGAGCCGTTGCTGGATCTTGCGACCCTTGCGGGCGCATGACGTTGACCAGCATGTAATTCAGGAAAGCGGCAGCGATGAAATTGAACATGATCGTGGTGATCACGATATGGCTGCCCCGCTTCGCCTGCAGATAGGCCGGGATCGCGGCCCAGGCTGCACCGAAGATCATCGAAGCAGCACAGGCGGCCAGCAAAGCTATTGTCCAATGCGGCCAAGGAACCGATAGGCAGACGATGGCAACGCCCAGTCCGCCCAGCATGGCCTGACCCTCGCCGCCGATGTTGAACAAGCGCGCGTGAAAGGCAACTGCAACCGCGAGTCCGGTGAAGATGAAGTTCGTTGCATAATAAAGTGTATAGCCCCAGCCGTAGGTTGACCCTAGGGCCCCAGTGACCATCAGATTTACCGCCTCAAGCGGATCTTCCCCGATGGCCAGGATCACGATTGCCGAAAGGATTGTGGCTAGAAGCAGACTGATTAGCGGGATCAGTACCACATCGGCCCATTTGGGCATTTTTTCCATGGTTCAGGCGGCCTCTCCTGCAACACCGGCCATCAGCAGGCCCAGTTCTTTTTCATCCGTCTCGGCGGGCAGACGCTCGCCCATGATATGTCCGTCAAACATAACCGCGATCCGGTCCGAGAGTGAGAAGATCTCTTCCAACTCGACCGAAACCAGCAGTATCGCCTTGCCCTGATCCCTCAAGGCGACGATCTGTTTATGAATGAACTCGATGGCACCGATATCCACGCCGCGCGTGGGTTGGCCCACCAGCAGCAGATCGGGATTGCGCTCGATTTCTCGTGCAACGACGATTTTCTGTTGATTGCCGCCCGAGAAGCTTTTTGCCGTCAGCCAGCCATTGGGCGGGCGCACGTCGAACTTCTCGATCTTGGCTTCGGTGTCGGCACGCAGGGCGGCGTTGTCCATGAACAGCCCGCGTTTGTAAGCAGGGTCGCGGTGGTAGCCGAACGCCACGTTCTCCCACGCGTGAAAATCCATGATCAGGCCTTCGCGCTGCCGATCCTCGGGGACATGAGCGATATGTCGGGCGCGCCGCGCTTGCCCGTCCGATCCGGGGCCGTGCAACGCCAGAGGCTCGCCGTTCAGTTTGATCGAGCCTACCCCGGGTCGCATACCGCCCAAAACTTCAAGCAGCTCGGACTGCCCGTTGCCAGCAACGCCCGCGATGCCAACGATCTCACCCGCACGAACGGTTAGGTCGATGCCTTTGACACGCTCGACACCGGCCGAATCGGTGACACTGAGGTTTTCGATTTCCAGAACCGGTTTGCCCGGCTGTGCAGGCACCTTATCAACCTGTAGCAAGACCTTGCGGCCAACCATCAATTCGGCCAGTGCCTGCGGATTGGTATCAGCTGTTTTGACGGTGGCGGTCATCTCACCACGGCGCATAACCGAAACCGTATCGGTGTTCTCCATGATTTCGCGCAGCTTGTGCGTGATCACGATGATTGTTTTACCCTCGGACCGCAGCCGGTCGAGAATGCGAAACAGCTGGTCCGCCTCGGCAGGGGTAAGAACGCCCGTGGGTTCGTCCAGAATCAGAATTTCGGCGTTGCGGTAGAGCGCCTTGAGAATCTCAACCCGCTGCTGCATGCCCACACCGATCTCATCGATGCGTTTGTCAGGGTCGACGAACAGTTCGTATTCTTCCTCTAGATCTTTCAGCTCTTTCCGGGCTTTCGCCAGCGACGGAGCCAACAGCCCACCGTCTTCCGCACCCAGAACGATGTTTTCCAGAACGGTGAAATTCTCGACCAGTTTGAAATGCTGAAACACCATCCCGATGCCCGAGGCGATCGCCGCCTGGCTGTCAGGAATGTCGGTCTTGGTGCCGTTGATCCAGATTTCGCCTTTGTCGGCTTTGTAAAATCCGTAGAGGATGCTCATCAGCGTGGATTTGCCCGCTCCGTTTTCACCGATGATCCCGTGGATCGCTCCGCGGGCGACGCTGATAGAAATATCTTTATTAGCCTGAACCGGCCCAAAGGCTTTGGAAATCCCTTTGAGTTCAATGGCGGGGACGGTCATATCTTGTCCTTGGGTTGCCGAAAGGGCCGCATGCGGCAGAGTGGTGCAGGGCGGAGGCCATGGCCCCCGCCCCCAGTTACATCAGAACTGCAGTGCAGGGCAGCTGTCGTTCTCGTAGTAGCTGACAACGCTTACGTTGCCATCGATGATGTCGCGACGGGCACTTTCAATGGCCGAGCTCATTTCTTCGCTCACCAGTTCCGCGTTGTTTTCATCCATCGCAACGCCAACGCCATCTTGTGCAAGACCCATGGTGTAAACACCGGTCTGGACGTCTTCGCCAGCTTTCATGGCGTCATATACAGCAACGTCCACACGCTTGAGCATCGAGGTCAGGACCTTGCCCGGGTGCAGGTGGTTCTGGTTGCTATCGACACCGATTGACAGGATGCCTTCGTCGGCTGCGGTTTGCAGAACGCCAACACCGGTACCGCCCGCAGCGGCGTAAATCACGTCAGCACCCTGGCTGATCTGTGCTTTGGTCAACTCCGAGCCCTTCACCGGGTCGTTCCATGCTGCAGGGGTGGTGCCTGTCATATTGGCAACAACGTTGATGTCCGGGTTCACGGACTTCGCGCCTTGTGCATAACCACAACCAAAGTGACGGATCAGAGGGATATCCATACCACCGATAAAGCCCACCGTGCCGGATTGGGACGCCATCGCCGCCATCATGCCGACCAGGTATGATCCTTCATGTTCGGCAAATCCTATCTGGCGAATGTTCGGGGCTTCCAGCCAGGTCACGTCGACCGCAACGAATTTGGTATCCGGATAGTCACCTGCCACTGCAGCCAATGGATCGGCCATGGCGAAGCCCATTGTGATAATCGGGTTTGCGCCCGCTTCGGCAAAGCGGCGAAGCGCTTGTTCGCGCTGCGCTTCCGACTGAAGCTCGATCTCGCGATAGCTTTTGCCGGTCTGTTCCGCCCAACGCTGAGCGCCGTTATGCGCGGCTTCGTTGAACGATTTGTCGAACTTGCCACCCAGATCAAAGATAAGGGCCGGTTCTGCCATAGCAGCACCTGCTGTTAGTGCAACCGCAGCGGCTGCGCCCATCAAGGATTTCATAAATGTCATTTGTTACTCCCGTTGGCTGTTATCGGTCCGGGGCTTAATCCCCCGGTACCCACTCAGAGCGAGCATACCTGTTGTGATGGCGGGAATTGAAGCTGTTTGCAACAGCTTCGGTCAACACATTTTTGACCATATGGTCTAAAAAAGAGAATATTTTTCGCTCAAGGGGCGTTCCATGACGATCGCATCGGCGTTTGGGCCACTTTTGCGATGATAATAGGCTGCGCGATTGCCGCATGGCGTGTATCCGCTGGTTTGGTACAGAGATATCGCCGAATGGTTATCTGAGGCAACGTCCAGAAATGCACGGATTGCACCGAGTTCTCGTGCCTTGGCGTGCCAGTCTGCCATGATGCGCCGCGCCAGCCCGCGTCTTTGATAGTCTGGACGTGTCGCGATCGTGAGCAGCTCGGCCTCTTCGCCGATCACTTGAATGAGGGCGAAAGACCGTTTGTCGCCAACAACATGGGTAAAGCGATTGGCAATCAGATTGCTGAATTCTTCCGCGCTCCACGGGCGTGACTGTGTGAAGGCTGCGGCGTGGGTTTCTGCCATGTCCTGTGGTGTCATTCGTCCAAAAGCACCGGTGGTACATCGCTGGAGGGGGCCGCATCTGCAGGGCGGACATAAAGCGGAGCAGGTGGCGCTTGAACTGTCGTCCAACGACCAGCGGCCACCTGGGCGATCGCACGGGCCTGCTGTTCTGGGTCCTCGCAGAAATACAAGGGACCAATATCGTCAGCGGCATGACGTGAGGTCAGGTAAGGCGCGCGCCCCTTAGGTTGCACATAAACCTGATCGCGCGGTGCAGCTATCGCCGGGAGATGCCCGCCGGGCGCAGTTTCCGCAACTGCATCAAACCCCGACACCCCAACCGCCGGCACACCAAGCCCAAGCGCCAACCCGCGCGCGGCGGATACCGAGATACGGATGCCGGTGAAATTGCCGGGGCCGATTCCGACGGCGATCGCATCAAGGTGCCGCCATGTGCAATTGTTCCGGGTCAGGATTTCTTCAAGCAAGGGCATCAACCGTTCCGCCTGCCCACGAGTCATCGCCTCGGCGTGCGATGCGATAATCTTACCCTCTCGCAGCAAAGCGGCCGCGCAATGCGCGGCCGATGTATCGAATGCCAAAATCGTCGGTTCAGACGGCAACAGGGCGAACCTCGGTCACTTCGGGGATGTAGTGACGCAACAGGTTCTCGATCCCCATTTTCAGCGTTAGGGTCGAGGACGGACAGCCCGCGCAGGCTCCCTGCATGTGCAGATAAACAACGCCGCGGTCGAAGCCGTGGAAGGTGATGTCACCGCCGTCCTGAGCCACAGCAGGACGCACGCGGCTATCCAGCAGATCTTTGATCTGGTTGACAATCTCTGCATCTTCGCCGGTGTGTTCAGCGTGGCCCGAGGCGGTCTCTGCACCTGCGCCCATAACCGGTTGGCCGGACTGGTAATGCTCCATCACAGCGCCGAGAATTGCGGGCTTGATGTGATCCCACTGCACGTCATCAGATTTGGTTACCGTGACAAAATCGTTGCCGAAGAACACGCCTGTTACGCCGTTTACACCGAATATGCGTTTGGCGAGCGGTGATTTTTCTGCAGCGTCGGCGCTTGGAAAATCAGCGGTGCCTGCTTCCAGAACCGTCTGGCCGGGTAGGAATTTTAGTGTGGCCGGGTTGGGTGTGGATTCGGTTTGAATGAACATGGCGCGGCTCCGTCTAAGATGCACCTGATATGCGCGTCCGTGCGGGGGAAGTCAAGATTTGGAACCGTTCTAAATTGTGGCGGCGTAAGAAATCGCATCATCCAGACGATCATCACCCCAGAACAGCTCGTCCCCAATAACGAAACTCGGCGCACCAAAGATGTGTTTAGCCTTGGCCTGAGTAACTTGCTCGAACAAGGCAGCCTTGATCGCGGGGTCGCTTATCCGATCCATCAGATCAGTCGAAACGCCAGATTTGGTAAGGCACTCAGCCAGAACCGCCGGATTCGATATTTCACGACTGGAACCAAACTGTGCAGAATAGACAATGCGTACAAAGGCTGCCCGTTGATCAGCTGGTTCGATCGCCAGCGCTAGCCTTGCTGCTTTCAGGCTGTTTTGCGGAAATGGCTCAGGCCGCCGAAAAGGTAAATCGCGCGCGGCGCAAAGCCGTTCCATGTCCCGCCACATGTACCGACCTTTTGCAGGGTAGAGGTTGAACGGCGAGTTTTTCCATCCCTGTTCAGCAAAGATCGGCCCCAGAAGGAATGGGTGCCATTCTACGGCAACTCCATATTCCGAAGCCGCCTGCTGGATACGCATCGCGCTGAGATAAGAATAGGTCGATGCGAAGTCGAACCAGAACTGCAGCTTCGCGGACATAAATTCACCTCAGGTGATGGCTTCCAGCTTCTCTTTGCTCAGATCGCCGGGCACGATAGTAATAGGAATGGGCAAACTTCCAGAGTTCCGGGTCAGTTGTGTCACCAACGGTCCGGGGCCTTTTTTGTCAGTACCTGCACCCAGAACCAATACGCCGATCTCGGGATCGGATTGGACATGTTCAATGATTTCGGCCACCGGATCGCCTTCACGGATTGCCAATTCGGGCTCGACACCCTGTTTGTCGCGCATCCATTTGGCGAACACCTCGAAATGGGCGTGAATACGTTCACGCGCTTCTTCGCGCATCACCTCGGCAACACCGATCCAGTGGTTGAATTCGTCCGGTGGAATTACCGAAAGAACCGTAACCCCGCCGCCAGTATGTGCCGCACGCATAGCGGCAAAGCGCATGGCGTTCAGACATTCGCGGCTGTCGTCCAGAACGACTAGGAACTTGCGCATGTTTGTCCTCGTTTGTTTTCGGGATCATGCCTCACAGGGTAAGCAGTGGCAACTGAAACAGAAAAGGAGCAGATCAGCAATTGCTTGCAGCCCAATCCCAGTACATCTCGCGTGTGCGACGGGCGATTGGGCCCACCTGATACTGGGTGTCATCCAGCGCGGTGATTGGCGTCACTTTGCTCATGTTACCGCTCATGAACACTTCGTCCGCGTCGTGAAAGTCATCGAAACTCAGCACGGTTTCATGCACGGTTACCCCGTCGGCGCGCAGGTTTTTAATATGCCGCGCGCGTGTAATCCCGGCCAAGAATGTCCCATTGGGGATTGGAGTAAAAACCTCACCATCGCGCGCCATGAAGATATTTGCGGTCGCAGTCTCGGCCACATGCCCCATCGCGTCGGCCACAAGGGCGTTTGAAAAGCCCTTGCTGCGTGCCTCCTGCAACATCCGGGCATTGTTCGGATACAGGCACCCTGCCTTTGCGTTGACCACAGCGGATTCCAGAACAGGGCGGCGGAACCGAGTGGTTGTCAGCGTCGCCGAGGCGGTTTTGGGTGCCATTGGGATTTCTTCAAGACAGATGGCAAAGCCAGTGCTGTTTTCCTGAGGGACGATGGCGGTGTGATCCCCGTCGATGCCCCAATACATGGGGCGAATGTAAACGGCGGTGTCAGGTGCGTAACTTTGCAACCCTTCGTGAACCAGATCGACCATCTGTTCGGTTGTTACAGAAGGTGTCAGCATCAGCGCCTCGGCTGAACGGTTCACGCGGGCACAATGGGCATCCAGATCCGGGGTCATACCATCAAAGTACCGGGCTCCGTCAAACACCGATGAGCCCAGCCATGCGCCATGGTCAGCAGCGCGCATGATCGGTGCGTCCCCGTCATGCCATTGGCCGTTGAAATAGGTGCGGATGTTTTTGCCGACTGCCATTGCGCCCTCCCTCAAGCTTCGGGGAAACCTAGGTTGGGGCTGACGCAAGGTCCAGCAGATTATCCATGGTGCTGAGGCAGCGCTTCGCGTTTGACCATGGTGCGCAAAGCGAAGTTTGATCGTAGGTTTCGAATGCCCGAAATTTTCATAAGCCGGTTTTCCAGAAATGCATCAAACGCATTGAGGTCTTTGGCAACCACGCGCAGCAGAATGTCGCGTGATCCGGTCATAAGGTAGCATTCCATCACCTCGTCGCAGCGACGAATCGCCTTTTCGAAGGAATCGATGGCGTTGCGATCCTGTTTCTCCAACTCGACAGACACAAAGATTGTAACGCCGAATCCAAGCCGCTCGGGGTCGACCTGTGCGGCGTAGCCGGTGATAATCCCGTCCCGTTGCAGCCGATCCAAACGCCGTGCGCAGGGTGTCGGGGACAGCCCGACATGCTCCGCCAAATCGATGACAGTCATACGGCCATCGTTTTGAAGGGCGCGGATTATCTTGGAATCGATATCATCCATGGCGAAAAACTCCACAAAAGTTTTCAATCTTAGATGTTAGCACCAAAAATTTCCCTGATATAGTGACAAAAGGGTGAAAATCACTCGACGATAGGTGGCAAACTCTCGGAAGCACTCCGGAGGAGAAGAATGGACATCACCATCGTAGACGCGCCAGAGCACGAGCGCGTGGTCGAATTCAAAGATAACTCACTTGGTCTATTGGGCTACATCGCGATCCACTCAACGCAACGTGGCCCCGCTGCGGGCGGTGTGCGTATGCGCCCTTACGGCCACCCAGCCGAGGCCCTGGACGATGCTTTGCGACTGGCAAGGGGCATGACGTTCAAGAACGCCGCGGCTGATCTGCCGCTCGGGGGAGGCAAGGCTGTCATTATCGGGGATCCTCATGAGGATAAATCACCTGAACTTTTGCGGGCCTTTGGGCGCGTGATTCAAGGTTTGAACGGTCTGTACTGGACGGCAGAAGATATGGGTATGACGCCTGCAGATATGGCGCATATCGGGTCTGAAACCGAATTTGTGGCTGGGCTGGCGGAAGGTGAGTTCGCCAGCGGTGATCCGTCTCCGATAACGGCGCGCGGGATATTCAATGCTATCCGGGTGACAGCGCAGCACCGGTTTGGATTTTCTGGCCTGAAAGGCCTGACTGTATCGGTTCAGGGGCTTGGCCATGTAGGCGAGCATTTGTGCCAGTTGTTGCACGATTCTGGTGCGCAGTTAATCGTAACTGACATCGACACCCGGCAAGCGGCCCGCGTGGCCGAACGGTTTGCGGCACGGGTCGTTGCACCCGATGCGATCTACGGCGTTGAAGCGGATATCTTTGCGCCTTGTGCGATCGGCGGCATCCTGAACGAAACGAGTATTCCATTACTGAAAGTCGGCGCTGTGGCCGGAGGGGCAAATAATCAGTTGTCCAGCGATCGGGACGCGCAGTTGCTCCACGAGCGTGGCATTCTTTACGCCCCTGACTTCGTCGCCAATGGCGGTGGTATCGTGAATGTGGCGACGGAAATCCTGCGTGTCGCAGAGCGTGAAGCTTGGGTCGCCGGTAGGTTGCAGGCGCTGGAGCAGACGATGGATCGCATCCTGACACGGGCCAAAGCCGAAGCGGTCAGCCCGCACGAAGTTGCGGAATCCATCGTGCACGAGATGCTGAGCCTGCAGGCGGCATAAGAGCCGACGGAACGAAAAACGCCGCCCGAGAAAGGGCGGCGTTCTTTTTCGATTGCGATCGCGTGGTCAGGACTTGCCCGCGCCGACCATCCCTACAATCTCGTAGGTCTGCTGCAGAATCGGGGCCGCGATTGCACGTGCCCGTTCAGCACCTCGGGCGAGAATCTGATCAATCTCGGCCTCTTCGCCCATCAGGCGCGCCATTTCGGTTGAAATGGGTGAGAGTTTCGAGACCGCAAGTTCTGCCAACATTGGCTTGAACTCACCGAATTGCTTCCCGCCAACCTCAGCCAGCACTTGTGCGGCCGTCTGGTCGCTAAGCGCGGCATAGATATTCACCAGATTGCGCGCCTCGGGACGGTCTTCAAGGCCATCGACCTCCGACGGCAAAGCGTCCGGATCGGTCTTGGCTTTACGGATCTTCTTGGCGATGGCATCGGCATCATCGGTCATGTTGATCCGCGTCATATCAGACGGGTCTGACGACGACATCTTCCGGGACCCGTCACGCAGGTTCATCACACGGGGCGCAGGCCCACCGATGACCGGTTCGGTCACCGGAAAGAAATCGACGCCATAGTCATGGTTGAACTTGATTGCGATGTCGCGCGTCAGTTCCAGATGTTGCTTCTGGTCTTCACCAACAGGCACATGGGTCGCGTGATAGACCAGAATGTCTGCCGCCATCAGGGCAGGATAGGCGAACAGACCCAGCGAAGCATTCTGCGCATTCTTACCGGCCTTGTCCTTGAACTGTGTCATTCGCTGCATCCAGCCGATACGGGCGATGCAGTTGAAGATCCATGCCAGCTGTGTGTGCTCGGGCACCTGGCTCTGATTGAACAGGATGGATTTCTCGGGATCCAGACCAGCGGCAATGAACCCCGCGCAAACTTCGCGGGTCTTTTCACGCAGACGATCCGGATCTTGCCAGACAGTAATCGCGTGGAGGTCGACCATGCAGTAGACGGTCTCGTATTCCGGCCCCTGCATATCCACGAAACGTTTAAGTGCACCCAGGTAATTACCCAAGTGCAGGTTTCCTGAAGGCTGGATGCCGGAAAACACGCGCGGCGTGAATTGGGTCTCGGTCATCGAAGGAAACTCCTGTCTGGAAAAATCAGCCCCCGTCGCTTACCCATGAGGCCAAGGGACGTCAACAGCCGAGAAAGGCCAGCCCAATGAGCAGTGAGCATTATACACCGCCCGTGAACCCTCTGCCGCCGGTCGTGGTGGCGCTGGTTCTGTTCATCATCGGGATTGAACTGATCTTCTTGCTTGGCAGCAGGGGCTTGGTCGGAGGGCCGACTGCTGTTGGTTGGCGCTTGGATGCGTTGCAGCGATATACGTTTTCGCCCGATATATTCGATTGGATGGTCCAGAACGGGCGCTGGCCGTTCGAACACGCGATCCGCTTTGTCACATATCCCTTTGTTCAGGCCAATTTCACACAAGCTGTGTTCGTCTGCGTGTTTGTTCTGGCGATGGGGAAGATGGTGGCTGAGGTCTTTGGCAGCGTCGCCATGCTGATCATATTCGTCTTGTCCGGTGTCGGCGGAGCGTTGGCCTATGCAGTGCTGTTGAACCCGCCATATCCACTGGTTGGTGGGTTTCCTCCGGTCTACGGGCTAATCGGTGCGTTCACGTGGTTGCTATGGCGCAAGCTTTCTCTGGTGGGTGAAAACCAATCGCGCGCATTCAGCCTGATCGCGGTTCTTATGGGCATTCAGTTGCTGTTCGGTCTGATCTTCGGTGGGACCTCGGATTGGGTCGCCGATCTGGGCGGTTTTGCCACCGGGTTTGGTTTGTCTTTCTTTCTGGCTCCGGGTGGATGGGCGCGTATCCTCAGCAAAACCCGGCGGGATTGATGCGCCTTAGCTACGGCGCAGCGCTGTTCGGAATTCCGAAATCCTGAAGGCCCCCAAGAGGTGCCCCAAAAGGAAGTAGGCCACCGCCGCAGTTACAATGAGCACGATCAGCGCAAGGTAACGCCAGCCTGGTACGCCGAACGTCCAGCCGAAGAGGTTAATGGCCGTAAACAACACCACCCCCATGCCAGCCGATGCCGCCACGACCCGCCAGATCCGCTGTTTGAACCGGTCATCAAATCGGGCTTCGTCGCCCATTCTGCGCGCGCCGATTGCAAGCAGCGCAACCATGGCCCAGCCAGCAGTCGACGCTGCGATTGCGGGCGCAATCCACCCGAAAATGGGATAAAGCCCAAAGGCAAGCCCGGCATTCACCACCATTGCAACCACAGCGTATCGAAACGGTGATTTGGTATCCTCGCGGGCGAAGAACAACGGTTGCAGCAGCTTCTGCAGCATGAATGCGGGCAGCCCGATACCATAGATGGCCACGGCCAAGGCGGTCGCCGCTGTATCTTCGGCGCTGAACTGGCCGCGTTGGAACAGGACCGAGACCAACGGGCCGGGGATGATCATAAAGGCAACCGTTGAAGGCAAGGTCAGAAGCAGAGTAAACTCTCCGGCTCTTGAAAAGGCGTTGCGTGCTCCATCTTTGTCGTCTGCGCGCAGGCGGCGCGACAGGTCGGGTAACAGCACGATGCCGACGGCAATGCCAACCACTCCGAGCGGCAGTTGATACAAACGATCTGCGGCAAACAACCAACTGACTGCCTTTTCGGTTTTTGATGCCACAAGCTGTCCGACTACAAGATTGACTTGCGTTACGCCCATGGCCAGCGCCGCAGGAACCGCGATCCGCACCATGCGGCGCATTTCCGGGCTGAGCTTTGGCCGACCGAGCCGAATGCGAATTCCGGCGCGTTCAGTCGCAATCCAGACAAGCGCCAATTGCGCGATGCCTGCGACTGGGATGACCGCGATGAGCCAGCGTACGATTTCTCCACCAGATATCGCGCCAAAGATTAACGCGGAGCAGGCGAATATGTTCAGCAGCACAGGAGCGGCGGCTGCAGCGGCGAAGCGTCCGGTTGCGTTCAATACTCCGGAAAACAGCGCAGCGAGGGACATAAACAGGATGTAGGGGAACACGACGTAACCATAATCCAACGCCAGATCGAAGCGTTCATCACCATAGAATCCTTCGGCGGTTATCCAAACCAACGCGGGCATGAAGACCATCGCCAGACCGACTAGCGCCAACACCGCCACCGCCAACAGGTTAAACGCATCCTGTGCGAAACCTTCGGCGTCTTCGCCGCCTTCAAGGCGTTTTGAAAACATTGGAACAAAGGCTGCGTTGAATGCGCCCTCGGCAAAGAAGCGGCGGAACATATTGGGTAGTCGGAAGGCTGCGACGAAAGCGTCCATCACCGGTCCGGGCCCGATATAAGCGGTCAGCAGGATTTCCCGCAAAAAGCCCAGAATGCGGCTTGCCAAGGTCCAGAACCCAACGGTGAAAAAGCCCGAAATCAGGCGGATCGGCTTCATGATGCGGCCCGCTCGGCACCTTCGGTGATGGCCGCGCGCAGCTTGGCTTCCAACCCGCGTTGCTTGGCCTCAGAGTGGTATTTCAGGCCGAACATATCCTTGACATAGAACGTGTCGACCACCTGTTCTCCATAGGTGGCGATCACTGCGTTCGCGATATAGACATTGGCGGCTGCCATCGTGCGCGTCAAATCATATAGCAGTCCGGGCCGGTCGCGGGTGTCGACTTCGATGATCGTGTAAATCTCTGAACCTTCGTTGTCGAAGGTGATATGGGTCGGGACGTTGAAGGCGCGTTCGCGCTTCTTGATCTTGTCGCGGGATTTCAATGCGTCCCGTGCGACAACCTCACCCCTGAGTGTCTTGTGAATCATCTGGGTCAGCCGAGGCAGGCGCGTGGCCTCGAAGGGATGGCCCTCGGCGTCCTGAACCCAGAACGCATCAGTTACATATCCGTCTTTCGTCGTATAGCTGCGGGCATCAACCACGTTGGCTCCTACAAGGGCAAGTGCCCCCGCTATGCGAGAAAAAATACCCGGATGATCACCCATGGCAAAACACGCGCGGGTGGCGTCGCGATCCTCATCCGGATGCAGACGGATTTCTACGGCACCCGGATCGCCGCTGTCCTCCAGCGATTTCAACATTTCCGCGAATTCGACATGTGTCGAAAGGTTCAGTCCCTGCCAATACGGATCATAATGCCGCCCGGTTTCGGTTTTCAGGTCAGATTTGGACCAGTTTTCCAATTCGGCCCGCAACCGCTTTTTCGCCCCATCTCCACGATTGGCTCGGTTAAGCGCCTCCATCCCGGATTCCAGTGCGTGTTTGGTGTCAGCATGCAAAGCGCGCAGCAATGTAGCCTTCCAGTTGTTCCAGGTCGTTGGTCCGACACCGCGGATGTCACAGACTGTCAGCACCGTCAGCAAGTCCAGCCGTTTGACGGTTGCAACAGCTTTCGCGAAATCGCGGATTGTGCGCGGGTCTGAGATGTCGCGTTTTTGCGCCATATCGGACATCAGCAAGTGATAGCGTACAAGCCATTCGACGGTTTCAGAATCCGCCTTGCTCAGCCCCAATCGTGGTGCCACTTTGCGCGCGATTTGCGCACCCAGAATCGAATGATCTTCGGGGCGTCCTTTGCCGATGTCGTGCAGCAACAGAGCCACGTATAGAACCTTTCGGCTAACACCACCCTCCAGGATGGATGACGCCAAGGGCAGTTCCTCGATTAACTCTCCTCGCTCGATCTGCGCCAAATTGACAATGCACTGGATCGTATGCTCGTCCACCGTATAGCTGTGATACATATTGAACTGCATCATCGCCACGATGTGCTCAAACTCGGGCAAAAAGGCTGACAGAACCCCCAACTCGTTCATGCGTCGCAGGGCACGTTCGGGGTTGCCGTGTTTCAGCATCAGATCAAGAAAGATGCGCCGCGCCTCTTTGTCGTTGCGCATCTCATCGTCGATCAGGTTCAGGTTGGCCGTTACCAACCGCATTGCGTCGGGATGGATCAGCATACCCGTGCGCAAACCCTCTTCGAACAACCGTAACAGGTTGACCTTGTCTGACAGGAACGTGTCAGGGTCCGCGATATCCAGGCGGCCATGGACCACGCGGTAACCGGCCTTGACGCGGGGGCGACGGCGGAAAATACGTTCCAGCAAGGCCGCGCCCTTCATGTGCGAGGCTTCCAGTTTGGTCAGGAAAATCCGTGTCAATTCGCCCACACGGGTGGCTTCGCGGAAATAGCGTTGCATGAACACCTCGACGGCGCGCCGACCGGCGCGGTCTTGATATCCCATACGATCGGCCACCTCGACCTGCAGATCGAAGGTCAGTTGTTCCGTCGCGCGGCCCGTCACCAGATGCAAATGAGACCTGACGGCCCAGAGGAATTCTTCGGCTTGCGCGAACTCGTCAAACTCTTCGGGCGTAAAGAGGCCCATAGGGACCAGTTCGGCCACATCCGTTACGCCATAGATATATTTTGCGATCCAGTAGAGCGATTGCAGGTCGCGCAAGCCGCCCTTGCCCTCTTTGACATTGGGTTCGACCATATAGCGTTCACCCTGCTTCAGGTGCCGCTCATCGCGCTCTTTCAGCTTGGCTTCGATAAATTCCCGCTCGGTGCCTTTGAAAAGATCGGTCTTCAGGCGCGCTTCAAGTTCTTGCGCAAGGGGCTGATCCCCGACGAGATACCGTTGTTCCAGCATGGCGGTACGGATGGTGAAATCATCGGCCCCCAGACGCAGGCAATCTTTGATCGTGCGTGAAGAGTGACCGACCTTCAGCCGCAGATCCCAGAGAATATAGAGCATGGATTCGATCACGCTCTCGGCCCAGGCGGTGATTTTGTACGGCGTTAGAAAAAGCAGATCTACATCGGATGACGGGGCCATCTCACCCCGGCCATAACCTCCCACTGCCAGCACAGCGATTTTCTCGCCTTGCGTTGGATTTGCCAGCGGATGCAGATGCTCGCTGGCGATGCGCATTGCTGTCCCGACCATCTGATCCGTCAGATAGGTATAGGAATGCGTCAGCGGCAGTGCATCAAATGGGCGCTCGGCAAAGGCGTCCGCAATCGCCTTGCGGCCTGTCTTTTGCGCCTCTCGCAGAATGCGCACCGTCTCGGCGCGCAAGGCTGCGTTGTCCGAACTGATTTCAACAGCGGCGGACAGGTTGGCATTGACCTCGGCGTTGTTAAAAATCTCGTCAGCCGCGCAGATCAGATTGACATCGGGCGCAGAGCCCTGCGCCGGTCGATTAGAATCCGGCGCCAGAGAAGCTTTGTGGGGCAGGGTCAATCACAACCACCTGTTTGTTCTGGATCGTGGCAACAGCCAGACCGCGTTCGTTCGTACCGTTCGGCCGCAGGCGGAAAATACCGCCGACACCCTGAAAACCGGCGTTCTGGGTTAATGCTGCACCTGTCAACGCGTTCGATTTGCCCTGGCTAACCAAGGCTCCGATCGCAGCGATTCCGTCATAGGCAAGCCCGCTGATCGGGTGTGGTGCCTCACCGTAGGTGTTGTTGTAACGCTGGCGATACGCCTGTGCCTTTGCCGGATCGGGAAGTGCGAACCAGCCACCTTGTACGCCAGGCAATTCCAGCGTTTGGGCTGGAATGTCCCAACGTGTCAGGCCGATATACTGAGTTGTCGCAGGAGACACACCAGCCTCGGGCAACAACTGGCTGTAAAGCGGCAGCGCGCCTGCGGTTGTCGCGGTCAGGAAAATCGAATCTGCGCCGGTCGAATCGACCGTTGCTTTAATCGCCGAAACAGAATCGATCACGCCCTGCTGAGACCGGTCATATCCAACTGTGCCCGCATTGTTGACGCGGCTGTTGCTGAGCGCGGCAGCGATGGCAGACTGGCCTAGCTGGCCCGCTGAGTCATTGCTGTGCACAATGACAGTACTGTTTTTACCCTGCTGTCCGGCGTAGTTCACCAGTCTGTTGGCCGTGTTCTGGAAAGTGGGGCCAAGCACATAGACATTGCCGCCCGCAATGCTGGTGTTGTTCGAGAAGGACAGCACGTTCACATTGTTGTTTAGCACCGCAAGTCCTGCCGCGTTTGCGGCTTGTGCGTACACTGGCCCAAGAATGATCTTGGCCCCGTCCGCTACAGCTTGCTGTGCAACCGCCGAGGCCGTTCCGGCATTGCCGGCCGTGTCGTAGACGCGCAGATCAATCTTGACGTTCGGCAAATCCGCGATAGCCAGCCGCGCTGCGTTCTCAAGGCTACGGGCAAGGGCCGCATCGCCAGACTGAGGTGATCCGCTTGGGACCAACAGGGCCACCGGAACCGGGTCAGAGGTGTCGATCGAGGGGCCTCCGCTGATGCCGCCGACTTCACAGGCGGCCAGAAAAGCGGCCGTGGCCAGTACTATGGCGGATTTCGCCAGTTTGCGTGCGGGCTTGCAAACGGTAAACATCTAAAAGAAAACTCCCTGATCCGGCGTCTGAGGGCACCTTGGTCTATTGAACCGCGATAATAAACGTCACGCTGTGAGGGTCCAGCTTTGAATTTCCAAAAGATCAGATTGGCCGCTGGGCTGTACTTTATTGCCACCCCAATCGGGACGGCACGCGATATTACGCTCAGGGCGCTCGATGTTTTGGCCTCGGCGGACATGATTGCTGCCGAAGATACACGCAGCTTGCGACGTTTGATGGAAATCCATGGCGTGCCGCTCGAAGGGCGCCGTATATTGGCCTATCACGATCACAGCGGCGCGGGCGCGCGGGGCAAAATACTTGAGGCGCTGGAACAAGGGCAATCGGTGGCTTACGCGTCCGAGGCGGGAATGCCGCTGATCGCCGATCCCGGCTATGATTTGGGCCGTCAGGCGGCTGAGGCTGGGCACAACGTGACATGTGCTCCGGGACCGTCTGCTGTTTTGACGGCGCTGACATTGGCGGGGCTTCCCACGGATGCATTTTTCTTTGCCGGGTTCTTGCCCAATGCCTCTGGCGCACGGCGTTCACGAATCGAATCCCTGCGCAGCGTCCCCGGAACGCTTGTCTTCTATGAATCACCGAAGCGCGTGGCTGCCTGCCTCTCTGATCTCGCGGATATTTTGGGTGGAGACCGACAGGCGGCCCTGTGCCGTGAACTCACCAAAAAGTTTGAAGAAACTCGCCGAGGGACGCTCGCTGATCTGGCAACAGAGTACGAGGGCTTATCGGTTAAGGGCGAGGTGGTTCTGCTTGTGGATCGCGCCCATTCGCAATCTGTTAAGGACTCTGACGTAGAAGAGGCATTGATAAAAGCTTTGCAAACGCATTCGGTGCGTGATGCGGCAGATTTGGTGTCAGAGATGTTCAGCCTGCCGCGCCGCCCGATCTATCAGATGGCTCTGAAGCTGGGAAAGGGATGATATGGCACAGAGATCCGTTCGGGGTTCTGTATCTTATCACGCTGGACAATCCGCCGAACTTTGCGTGGCCGCCGAATACGTGCGCCGGGGTTATTCAATCGCAAGACGCAGGTGGCGCGGTGCTGGCGGTGAAATAGATCTGATCGCGCGCAACGCAGATGGGTTGGTCTTCATTGAGGTTAAGAAAAGCCGTAGTTTTGACCGTGCAGCCGCTCGGATTAGTCGCCGACAGATGGATCGAATTTGCGCATCCGCTGCCCAGTTTCTTGAACAGGAGCCTGCTGGTCAGCTGACGAATACTCGGTTTGATGCGGCACTGGTTGATGACACTGGAACTGTTCAAATCATCGAAAACGCCTTTGGTTTGGACTGACCCCCATTGAACCCGTCAAGCCTCTGCGCCATGTATCGAGCGTGGAATTGAGGGATACACCATGAAGATCGCCTTTCAGATGGACCCAATCGGGGCCGTGGATATCAACGCCGACAGCTCTTTCCGTCTGGCAGAAGAGGCTCAGGCGCGCGGCCACCAGCTGTTTTATTATGGCCCGGATCAATTGGCTTACCAGGAAGGCAAGATCACGGCGCGCGGCCATGACATGACGGTGCAACGAGTCGCTGGGAACCCGGCAGTGTTGGGCCCTGAGTGTGAAGTGGACCTTGCTGAATTTGATGTCGTCTGGCTGCGCCAAGACCCCCCGTTTGACATGCACTACATCACCTCGACCCATTTGCTTGACCGGCTAAAGGGGCAGGCCCTGGTGGTTAACGATCCGTTTTGGGTGCGAAACTATCCCGAAAAGCTGCTGGTTCTGGATTTCCCTGAACTGACTCCGCCCACCACGATTGCGCGGGATTTGCGAACCATCAAGGCGTTCAAGGAAAAGCATGGCGATATCATCCTCAAGCCGCTTTACGGCAACGGAGGTGCTGGCGTATTCCGTCTTGATGCGAATGACCGCAACCTGACGTCGCTGCATGAGCTGTTCACCGGCTTTTCTCGTGAGCCTCTGATCGCGCAGAAATTCCTGCCCGATGTGCGCAATGGCGACAAGCGGGTCATACTTGTCGATGGTGAGCCGGTGGGCGCCATCAACCGCGTTCCGGCTGAGGGCGAGACCCGCTCGAACATGCATGTGGGCGGGCGCCCCGAGAAAATCGGCCTGTCCGAGCGAGATATGGAAATCTGCGCTGCGATTGGACCGTTATTGAAGGAACGTGGTCAGATCTTTGTGGGGATCGATGTAATTGGCGACTACCTGACCGAGATCAACGTGACCTCACCCACTGGTATTCAGGAGCTTGAGCGGTTCAATGGCGTGAACATCGCCGAGAAAATCTGGCAAGCGATTGAGGCGAAACTTTAAGCTCCTGCTTTGGCGCTGATGCGAAAGCTCAGCGCCTCGGCGACATGGGGGCGGCGCACATCCGGCTCACCTTCGAGATCGGCAATGGTGCGGGCCACGCGTAGGATGCGGTGAAAGGCGCGGGCCGACTGGCCAAAGCGTTCCGCGGCTTTCAGTAATAGTTCTTTGCCCTGGGCATCAGGGGCGGCGATTTCTTCCAGCATATTGCCTTCGACATCTGCGTTTTGACGGGTATTTGGCGTGTCGCGAAAGCGATCTGCTTGTATGGCGCGCGCCGCTTCAACCCGCTCTGCGACGTTCGCAGAGCTGTCGCCAGTAGGCGGCAGGTCGAGATCGGTAAATCCGACCGGAGGGACTTCGATGCGCAGATCGAACCGGTCCATCAACGGCCCTGAGATACGCCCCAAGTAATCCTCACCACAGACCGGCGCGCGTGAACAGGCGCGGGATGGGTCCGTCAGGTATCCGCATTTGCACGGGTTCGCGGCGGCTACCAGCATAAAGCGGCATGGGTATTTCACATGGGCGTTGGCGCGGGCGACCATTACCTTGCCGGTTTCAATAGGTTGGCGCAGGGTTTCTAAAACTGTGCGCGGAAATTCGGGAAACTCGTCCATGAACAGGACGCCGTTATGCGCCAGTGAAATCTCACCGGGTTTCGCGCCTTTGCCACCGCCCACGATCGCGGCCATCGAAGCGGTATGGTGCGGCTCGCGAAACGGTCTGGCGCGGCTGATGCCACCTTCGTCCAGTAAGCCGCAAAGCGACTGGATCATCGATGTCTCTAAAGCTTCGACCGGGCTCAGAGGCGGCAAAATACTCGGCAGACGCGCCGCCAGCATGGATTTGCCGGAACCCGGTGTCCCGATCATGATCAAATGATGCCGCCCGGCTGCGGCGATTTCCAAGGCGCGTTTGGCGCGCTCTTGCCCCTTCACGTCCCGCAGGTCCCGTGCGTTGGGTGATAGTTTCACTTCGCCCGGTGTCGCAGCGGGCAGCGCAGACTGACCGGTAAAGTGCCTTACTACATCCCCCAACGAGCCCGCTCCGATCACCTGCGTGGCATCCACCCACGCGGCTTCGGCGCTCGAGGCGCTGGGACAAAGCAAGCTGCGATCATCGGCGGCTGCTGTCATGGCAGCGGGCAGCGCGCCGACGACGGGTACCAGAGAACCATCCAAAGACAACTCGCCCAACGCGACAGCGCCCTCGGCAGCATCCGCTGGGATGATTTCCAACGCAGTCAACAAAGCGACGGCGATAGGCAGGTCGAAATGGCTGCCCTCTTTGGGCAGATCGGCAGGCGAAAGGTTAATCGTGATCCGTTTCGACGGCAGCGCGATCGCCATCGAACTTAGCGCGCTGCGAACCCGGTCCCGTGCTTCGGAGACTGCCTTGTCAGGCAATCCCACGATGGAAAAGGCCGGAAGGCCCGGTGAGACGGCGCATTGCACCTCGACCGGGCGGGCATCGACTCCTTGAAAGGCAACAGTGTGGGCGCGGGCGACCATGGCAATCCTGTTCTTGGTTAACAGGACGTTGCTGCCATGGCTGCAGTTTAAGAATCGTTAACGTCAGCAACCATCGCCGTAAATTTCGGCCACGCCTCAGGGTCGGCAATGGTCTTGTCTCGGCAAAACGGATTACAAAAGCCCCAAATCTTGCCATCGAGTTCCAGATAGTCTTGCACAGGCTTGCCGGAATAGGGGCAGGCTGTGTTGACCGAGGGGCCGTTGCTGACCGCCAATACCCCTGAATCCCCGCCAATTGGCCAACTGTGTGCGGGAAGGTCTTGCGGATACGGGAAGGGCTCATACGCGACCGTCATGCCCATGGCGCGCCATTGTCGAACTGCGATATCCGAGAGCAGGTGCATGCAGTATGCGCGATTGTCTTCGGAGACTGGCAGTCCGTAGCCAATAATTCGCGCAGCGACCGGCGTGTAGAAAACATCAGCCAGAGAATAGGCACCAAACAGCGGGCCCGACGCGGCGCCAGAGACCTTCCGTGCATGGGCCCAGAGGGTTTCGATCCGCTGCAAATCAGTCATCGTTTCAGGTGAAGGTTTGAACCCTTCCCAGCAATGTTTCAACTGCATGGGGCATTGCCCCCGTAGCGCTGTGAAACCGGCAACCATTTCAGCACAAAGCCACCGGGCTGTGGCGCGGGCGGAGCGGTCTGACGGCCAAAGCCCTGCTTCGGGATGGCGTTCTGCCAATGTCTCTGCCATCGCGAGGCTTTCGCCGACCACGGTTCCATCTGGAAGACGCAGCGCAGGAACAAGGCGCGCCGGGCCCAGTGGTTCCATATCTGCCGCCATGGTGCCGGAATAAAGGCCAATCATGTGGGTGCGGTATGGCAGGCCGAATTTTTCAAGCATTAGCCATCCGCGCATGGACCAGCTGGAGAACAACCGGTCACCGATAAAGAGATCATATGTCATACAGCAACGATGTCGGACAGAGACGCGTCGGTAAATCAGAGATTTGTGCGCACACTTATCACGGTCGGTGATTAATCCGACCTACGGTCCAACCATCGTTATGGCGCGTGATCTCGGTGACGGACAGGTTGTCGATGCGGTGACCAAACGCGTGTTGGGCGTCTACGTCCAGAGCGCGTTGGACCTGAGTCAGGATCACTCCGAAATGGGCGACCAGGACTAGGTCACATCCGGTATGGGCCGCGATCAGGGTGTCGACGACCCTATCGACACGCGCGCGGACCTCATTCCAGCTTTCCCCGTTTGGAGGCCTGACCTCGCCCGGATTATCCCAGTAGGCAAAGCAAAGCTCGGGATCTTCCGCCTCGATCTCGGCGAAGGGGCGCATCTCCCAGTTGCCGAAATTAATTTCGCGCAGATCGCGGTGGTGCGGAAGGCGGAGTCGCGTGCCTTGAATGGCGCTGGCCGTATCGCTGGCGCGTGACAAGTCTGATGAGATTACGACGGCATTGGAAGGCAGATGCGCATCAAGCCGTGCAATCGCGGCCTTATCACTCAAGTCGGCAGGAAGGTCGGACCAGCCTACCATAGTTTTAGCATGGGTGGGGCCGTGCCGTACCAAATGCAGGCGCGTCATAGGGGTTGCCCTTTGAGAACCAGCGGCAGCCCGGCCGTAACCTGCACCACCCGCTCTGCCTGCGCAGCCAGAGCGATGTTCAGCCGTCCCTGCGCCTCGCGGAATCGACGGGACAAGGCGTTGTCGGGGACGATCCCGTGGCCGACTTCGTTTGATACCACGACGATCTGGGCGGCACAGGTCTTCATCGCCTCAAGCAGTCCGGCCTGTGCTTCCTCTAGGTTATTCTCTGCCAGCAGGTGATTTGTCAGCCACATGGTTGCACAATCGATCAGGCAAATCTGATCATTTGTCAGCTTGGCGAGTTCCGGCGATAGATCAAATGGCGCTTCGATCGTCGTCCACCCGCTGCCGCGTTGTGCAATATGTTGCCTGATTTTTAAGCGCATCTCATCATCAAACACTTGTGATGTCGCAAGGTAAACGCGGTTTTTCCCAGTTGAAACAGCAAGTTGCTCCGCAAAAGCAGATTTTCCGGATGCCGCCCCGCCCAAGATAAAGGTTAAATCGGCATGCACTTTTATTACCTTTCTGGTGATCCACCCGGTTTTGTCCTGCGTATCGACCACAAGTCGGCAAGGCAAGCCCGGCCCATCGCCTGTGATAAAAGGGGAGAATTGCATGGCACTCGACAACGCACATGATTTTTCGATGTCCCGGCAGGCAATGAAGGCCGAGCTCCTGGATGCGGAGACTGAATTGAAACTGGCCTATGCCTGGCGCGACGAACGCGATGAGCAGGCGCTGCATCGCCTCATTACGGCTTATATGCGGCTGGCGATATCAATGGCGGCGAAATTCAAACGCTACGGCGCGCCGATGAATGATCTGATTCAGGAGGCGGGACTGGGCTTGATGAAAGCCGCCGACAAGTTCGATCCGGATCGGGGTGTGCGGTTTTCAACGTATGCAGTGTGGTGGATCAAGGCCAGCATTCAGGATTACGTGATGCGCAATTGGTCGATGGTGCGCACTGGTTCGACCTCTTCCCAGAAATCGCTGTTCTTCAACATGCGTCGGGTACAGGCGCGTCTGGAGCGCGAAGCCGCGACCGAGGGGCTGGAGCTGGATCGCCATCAGTTGCATCAGAAGATTGCCGCCGAAATCGGAGTCCCGCTGCGTGATGTCGAGATGATGGAAGGCCGTCTGGCAGGGTCCGATTTCTCGCTGAATGCGGTGCAGTCTGCAGATGAGGACGGGCGCGAGTGGATTGATGCGCTGGAAGATGACAGCGAACAAGCCGCCGAGGTAGTAGAGAACAGCCACGACAACCAGCAACTGCGCGAATGGCTGGTGGCGGCGATGCAAGCTTTGAACGATCGCGAGCGGTTTATCGTCCGCGAAAGAAAACTGCGTGAGCCTGCCCGGACGCTGGAAAGTCTTGGGAAAGAGCTTGGCCTGTCGAAAGAGCGTGTGCGCCAGCTCGAGGCGGCAGCATTCACAAAGATGCGCAAGAACCTTGAAGCGCAATCGCGCGAGGTGCAACACTTCTTCGCATGAAACCTCTTGCGATTCTTACAGCTTTTGTGTTGCTCGCCACTTTGCCTCAAACGGTTCGAGCTGCTGAATTTATCCCTCAGGACGTGTTGGCCGACATGCGGGCCGCGGATGTCGTCATTCTGGGCGAGATACATGACAACCCTCAGCATCATCTGGTCCAAGCCGAAGCAGTTGAAGCAATCACGCCCACGGCGGTTGTCTGGGAGATGGTGACCGAAGAAGGTGCTCAGCGGTTGGCTCAAAAAGCGGCAACCAATCCCGAGGAGCTGTCCCGAATTCTGCGCTGGGCAGAATCCGGCTGGCCGCCTCTCAGAATGTACTACCCCATTTTTCAGGCCGCGGATGTGCCGGTGTATGGCGCGATGGTTCCGCGTGAGGCGGCCCGCGCTGCTATGGAACGCGGCGCGGCCACAGCGTTGGGGGCTGATGCGGCCAGATATGGATTGACGGTACCCCTGTCGGATGAAGATCAAGCCGCACGCGAGGCTGATCAACTGGCGGCACATTGCGACGCATTGCCCGCTGAAGTTCTACCGCAGATGGTAGCCATTCAACGTCTGAGGGACGCTGTGTTGACCCGAGCCATTCTGCGCGCCACCGACGAAACTGGCGGGCCTGTCGCGGTCATCACTGGCAATGGCCATGCCCGTAAGGATCGCGGAATTCCGACTTTTCTGTCGCGACTAAGCCCCGGTTTGAAGGTCTTTGTACTTGGACAATCGGAAGATGGGGTCGTGAGCGGGGATTTTGATGCTGTTATCGATAGCCCCACAGTCGAGCGAGAAGACCCCTGCAAAGCCTTTGAGGTGCAGAATTAACTGCTGGAACTGCCCGCCAGCGTTGCCTAATGTCAGGGCCGACCGGGACGGGAAGGGCGAGCCATGCTGTCATCGAAACGTATTTTGCTGATTATCGGCGGTGGGATTGCGGCCTACAAGTCGCTGGACCTGATCCGGCGGTTGCGGGAACGTGGTGCGGCGGTCACGCCGGTTTTGACGCGTGCTGCCGAAGAATTCGTAACTCCGTTATCCGTGTCTGCCCTGGCCGGTGAAAAGGTCTATCGAGATCTCTTTGATCTGACCGATGAAGCGGAGATGGGTCATATTCAGCTTTCCCGTTCGGCTGATCTGATCGTGGTTGCTCCGGCAACGGCCGATCTGATGGGTAAGATGGCAGGCGGGTTAGCTAATGATCTGGCCTCGACCCTTTTGATGGCGACCGATACGCCGGTTCTGTGTGCGCCTGCGATGAATGTCCGCATGTGGGAGCATCCCGCAACCCGGCGTAACCATGCGCAACTGGAAGCAGACGGCGTGCGTTTTGTCGGCCCGAACGAAGGCGATATGGCTTGCGGTGAATACGGTCCGGGCCGCATGTCGGAGCCACTTGAAATTGTCGCGGCGATTGAGGCGCAGTTCGGGGATGGGCCTTTGGCTGGCAAACGTATTCTGGTGACATCGGGTCCGACACATGAACCAATTGATCCGGTACGATACATCGCCAACCGATCATCGGGCGCGCAGGGAACAGCTGTTGCACGCGCGCTATCTGCATTGGGGGCCGATGTTACATTTGTTACGGGTCCGGCTGACGTGCCTCCGCCAGACGGCATAAAGGTCGTGCGTGTAGAGACCGCGCTGCAAATGTCGGATGCGGTCGACGCGGCGCTTCCGGTGGATGCGGGGGTATTTGCAGCTGCAGTGGCCGATTGGCGGGTATCCAGTGCCTCGGACCGGAAGCTGAAGAAAAGCCGCGACGGGGTGCCCGCGCTAGAGTTTGCCGAGAATCCCGACATTTTGAAGCGCATCGCGCGAATGGGAAGTGGCAGGCCCGATTTGGTGGTGGGTTTTGCCGCCGAAACAGACAACGTGATCGAACATGCTACGGCCAAACGTGCCCGCAAGGGATGTGACTGGATCGTTGCGAATGATGTCAGCCCCGCGACAGGTATCATGGGCGGTTCTGAGAATGCGGTGATCCTGATCTCAGAGCAAGGTGCCGAAGAATGGCCGCGTATGGGCAAGGATGATGTGGCAAAGCGGTTAGCAGCCAAGATCGCCGGCGCGTTGACCAGATAGCAGCCATAAAGACAAGAGGTACAGGTATGGTGGCAATTCGCGTGATCCGAGAGGAGGGGGCTGACCCGTTGGTGCCCTTGCCTTCATACGAAACCGCGGGTGCTGCCGGGGCGGATGTGCGCGCCAATCTGCCGGATGGTGAGTCTGTTATTCTTGAACCGGGCCGTCGTGCGCTGATACCGACAGGCCTTAGGATCGAAATTCCGCAGGGGTTCGAGGTTCAGGTGCGTCCACGATCGGGCCTTGCCTTGAAACACGGGATCACCTTGCCCAACACTCCGGGTACAATCGACAGCGACTATCGCGGGCCGTTGGGCGTGATCGTGATGAATGCGGGTCAGGACCCCTTCGAGATTACGCATGGCGAACGTATCGCGCAACTGATCGTCGCACCGGTGGTGCAGGCCATGTTCCAGGACGTTGAGGCTCTGACCGAGACTGATCGCGGCGCGGGTGGCTTCGGCTCGACCGGGCGCGGCTGATGCTGCTGGTTCTGATCCTTGCCGCCGGGCTTTGGGGTGTCGGCTATATCGCCGGGGTGTCGCGCAGCGCGCGTCTGGTTTCCATTGGCGCGCTCCTGATAGGCGTGATTATTGCTCAACTTCTCCTGCCTGAGGGAAACCCGTTGCGTCAGGCGACCGGTGGGTCGGCAGCGATGTGGCTGATCCTCGCTGGAGCGGCTGTGCTGGTGCTGCTTTATGGGCGGGGTTTGAAGGCGTTGCGAAATCGCGCCGCGTCCGGCCAGACGTCGGAGCCCGCCAAGCCATCCGAACAGTTCAGCGAGACCGAGCTTGAACGCTATGCCCGCCACATCGTTCTGCGTGAACTGGGCGGTCCCGGCCAAAAGCGAATGAAACAGGCGCGCGTGCTGGTAATCGGTGCGGGGGGGCTCGGCGCGCCCGCCCTGCAATATTTGGCTGCCGCCGGAGTGGGAACAATCGGCGTGATCGACGATGACGTGGTCGAGAACGCCAACCTACAGCGGCAAGTGATCCACCGCGACGCAGATATCGGCATGCCCAAAGTGTTCTCGGCCCAGCAGGCGATGGTGGCGCAGAATCCCAACGTGGTCGTCTTGCCGTACCACCGTCGCCTGACCGAAGAGATTGCAGCAGATCTGTTTGCTGATTTTGATCTGATCCTCGACGGCACTGACAATTTCGACACCCGCTACCTTGCAAACCGTACGGCGGTTGCACTGGGAAAACCCCTGATATCTGGCGCGCTGTCGCAGTGGGAAGGGCAGCTCAGCGTCTTTGACCCTGCCACCACCGGCCCATGTTATCAGTGCATTTTCCCCGAAGCACCCGCCCCCGGCCTTGCGCCTTCTTGCGCCGAGGCTGGAGTAATCGGCCCACTGCCGGGTGTGGTCGGCTCGATGATGGCGGTTGAGGCGATCAAGGTGATCACCGGCGCCGGGCAGGCATTGCGAGGTGAGATGTTGATCTACGATGCGCTATACGGCGAAAGCCGCAAGATCACCCTGGCGCGTCGCACCGATTGCCCGATCTGCGGGGCATCTCATTAAGGTGGGCTCAAATTTTCGGGTAGCTCTGGATCATTTCGACGGGTGGTCTTAGCTATGAGGTCAAAGGAGACCTCAATGACCAATCCGATCCTTTCTGACTGGAACACGCCTTTCGAAATCGCACCGTTTGACACAATCTCGGATGATGATTTTTCCCCCGCGCTGAAACAGGCGATGCACGCACATGATGCCGAGATTGAGGCGATAGCAGCGAGCCCGGACACGCCCACATTCGCCAATACGATCGAAGCGCTGGAGGCTGCAGGCGAGCAGATGGATAAGGTTCTGTCGGTCTTTTTCACCGTTGCAGGTGCGGACAGCAACCCCAAGCGTGAAGAACTGCAACGCGAATTTTCGCCCAAGCTGGCGGCACACTACTCGCGCATCTCATCAAACAAAGCACTGTTTAAGCGCGTGGCGGATTTATGGGACCGGCGCGATAATCTGGACCTGACCGATGAACAGGCGCGCGTTTTGATGCTGTCTCATCGCGGGTTCGTGCGGGCGGGGGCGGCGTTGACCGGCGAGGACGATGCGAGAATGCAAGAGATCAAGGCCCGTTTGGCGTCTCTGGGCACGTCCTTCACGCAGAACTTGCTGGCGGATGAACGCGACTGGTTCATGGATTTGACCGAAGAAGACCAGCAAGGCTTGCCGGATTTTGTTATCGATGCAGCGCGCGCAGCGGGTCAGGAAAAGGGGGCGGATGGCCCGGTGGTGACCCTCTCTCGGTCGATTATCGTGCCCTTTCTGCAATTCTCGCCCCGCCGGGATTTGCGTGCAAAGGCTTATCGCGCGTGGACTGCACGGGGGGCAAATGGAGGTGAGACCGACAACCGCGAGATTGCGGCGGACATCCTGCGCCTGCGCGAAGAACGCGCCAAGCTGCTGGGGTATGCCAGCTTCGCCGCCTACAAGCTTGAGACCGAGATGGCCCGCACACCAGATCGCGTGCGAGAGCTGCTGCTGGATGTGTGGGAGCCCGCCAAATCCCGCGCCGACGCAGATGCCGAGGTGCTGACGGCAATGATGCAAGAGGATGGCGTAAATGGCCCGCTGGAGGCGTGGGATTGGCGCTACTATGCCGAGAAACGCCGCAAGGCCGAACATGATCTCGATGAAGCGGCGCTGAAGCCGTACCTGCAACTGGACCGGATGATCGAGGCGTCTTTCGCCTGCGCCACACGGCTGTTCGGGCTGGAGTTCGCGCCGCTTGATGTGCCGCTCTATCATCCCGATTGCCGTGCGTGGGAGGTGACCCGTGACGGGCAGCATATTGCGGTGTTCATCGGTGACTACTTTGCACGCGGATCGAAACGGTCGGGTGCATGGTGCAGCGCAATGCGCGGGCAGGCGAAATACCCGAAAGAACAGGCTCCGGTCGTGATCAACGTCTGTAACTTTGCCAAAGGTGAACCAGCGCTTTTGTCCTATGATGACGCCCGAACGTTGTTTCACGAGTTCGGCCATGCCCTGCACCAGATGCTGTCCAATGTGACCTATGAGAGTATCTCGGGCACCTCGGTGGCGCGTGATTTCGTTGAACTGCCCAGCCAGCTTTACGAACATTGGCTGGAAGTGCCCGAGGTATTGGCTGAGTTCGCCACGCATGCCGAAACGGGCGCACCGATGCCGCAGGAGATGTTGCAGAAGGTGCTACAGGCCGCCAATTTCGATCAGGGGTTCCAGACGGTGGAATATGTTGCCTCGGCCCTGGTCGATCTGGCGTTTCATGAGGGGGCTGCCCCCGCTGATCCGATGGAGAAACAGGCCGAGGTGCTGGCCGAAATCGGCATGCCTCGGGCCATTGGAATGCGCCACGCCACCCCGCATTTCGCCCATGTCTTTGCGGGCGACGGTTATAGCGCAGGTTACTACAGTTATATGTGGTCCGAAGTCATGGATGCCGACGCCTTTGCGGCCTTTGAAGAAGCAGACGGTGCGTTTGATCCCGAACGCGCCAAGGCACTGGAGGAACACATCCTGTCAACTGGCGGATCCCGCGAGGCGGAAGAGCTGTATCTGGCCTTCCGTGGACGTCTGCCTGGCGTCGAAGCCTTGCTGAAAGGCCGCGGGCTGATCGCGGCCTAGTACCCAAGCTTTCGGTCGACGAGGTGGAGAAAGGGTTCACCCGCTTCACCTCGGCGAATGTTCTCGCAGATCACCTGAGCTGCGGTAACAGGTCTAGTTTCCGAGGCGATATGCGGCGTCACCGTCACATTGGGATGTGCCCAATAGGGATGCTCGGTCGGCAGGGGTTCGGTGCGGAAGACATCCAGCGTGGCGTGCCCGACCTGCCCTGAATTCAGCGCGGCCAGCAGGGCCTCATCATCGATAAGCGGCCCGCGACCCGGGTTGATGATCTTGGCCCCTTCCGGCAACAGCGCCAGTGTTTCGGCGTTGAGCGTGTTTTCGGTCGCCGGAGTATCTGGCAGCAGCAAAACCACTATCTCGGCCTGGGACAGTGCATCGCGCAGCCCGTTCTTACCATGCAGACAGGTCACGCCGGGAATAGTCTTGGCGGTACGGCTCCAACCGATGACATGGAAATTCAACGCTGCCAACGCGTGGGCCGATGCTTCACCCAATGCGCCCAAACCCAAGATGCAGACGGTGCGTTGCTGGGCCAGTGGTGGCGCATCAGGTGTCCAGACCCCATCCTGTAGCGTAATGTGTTGGTCCATCCCAAGGTGATAGCGCAGCATATGGCCCACCACCCATTCCGTCATGCCTTGCGTTAACCCCCCGTCAACCATACGCGCCAGCGGAACGGTCAAGGTTTCATTGCCCGAGATTTTCTCAACCCCCGCCCAGAGGCTCAGCACCGCCTTGAGCCGTGTGAAGGGCGTGAAATCCTGTACCCCTCCGTTCGGGGCGTAAACGATGTAGTCGACCTGATCTGCAGGGATGTCCGTGGCCAGATGAAAATCTAGCCCTGCGTCCGACAAGTATTGATGCATCAGAGCTTCATACTCAGGCCACAACTCAGGGCGCGCGGAAAACAGGACATTCACGGGCATAGGAAACCTTTCAGCGGGGACGATGTATATGGGCGCTTTGAACGATGCCAAAGGCGGCCATCAGGACCAGCATGGCCGAGCCGCCATAACTGACCATCGGCAGCGGTACTCCGACCACTGGGGCCAGCCCCATCACCATCGACATATTGACGGCAAAAAACAGGAAGAAATTCAGCGCGATCCCAAGTGTCACCAGAGACGAGAAACGATCCTTGGTCGACAGCGCCGTGACCATGCAGAAGATCAGGATCAGACCGTAAAGGATCAACAGTGTGATGCCGCCGACAAAGCCGAACTCTTCGGCCAAGGTGGTGAAGATGAAATCGGTGTGTTTTTCGGGCAGGAAGTTAAGACGTGATTGCGTTCCCTGCATGAAACCGCGCCCATTCCAGCCCCCCGAACCCAGAGCGATCTTCGATTGCGTGATGTGATATCCCGCTCCCAACGGATCGGTTGAAGGATCCAGAAACGTATCGATGCGTCGGAACTGGTAATCTTTGAGCAACTGCCATTCAGTCCCTCGGCTGTTGAACACCGCAGCAATCAGGCCAACCCCCGCTGCAATCACGGCAGCGAAATAGGCCCAATGCACCCCGGCAAGGAACAACAGACCACCACCAGCAGCCAATAACAGGATCGATGTGCCTAAGTCGGGCTGGCGCAGCACCATGAATGTCGGGATCAGGATCAGAATGACCGGGATAATCACCCAGAGCGGGCGCGAGGTTTTGTGCGCCGGAAGCCAGTCGTAATAAGCGGCCAGCACCATCACCAACGCCACTTTCATTACTTCTGAGGGTTGCAGCCGCATGAAGCCCAGATCAATCCAGCGCTGCGCCCCCATGCCGATCGTTCCAAACAGTTCGACCACGATCAGTAGACCGATCGCGCCCAGATAGGCCACAACCGACATGTTCCGCCAGAACCAGATAGGCACAAGCGCGATGATAAACATGGCTGCCAAGCCCAGACCGAACCGTTCCATTTGCGGTTCCGCCCACGGCATCCAGGATCCACCCGCGACCGAGTAGAGCATCAGGAACCCCGCGCTTGCCACGCTGATCAGCAACAGGGTGAGCGGCCAGTTCATATAAAGGAACTTGCGAAACCCCGACGGCGTGGATTTGACGGCATATTCAAGATAGCTCATGCGCGGTCCTTCTCGTCAGGACGCGCTTTGGGGCGACGGTCACCCTCCAGCCGTTTCTGTTGTTCTTTGATGCGCTCTCGGTCTCCGGCCGGATACGCCTCGAGCGGTGGCGTGCCATCGTAGAGTGCCTGCAGCATGATATCGCGCGCCACTGGGGCCGCGGCTTTGGAGCCGCCGCCGCCGTGTTCCACCACCACAGCCACAGCGTATTTCGGATTGTCATAGGGGGCGAAGCTGACGAACAGGGCATGGTCTCGACGCTCCCATGGCAGGTCTTCGTTTCGGATCACACCTGCGGCGCGTTCTGCCTTGGTAATATTGCGCACCTGACTGGTGCCGGTTTTGCCTGCCATGCGGAACTCATCGGCGATGATGCGACTGCGATACGCGGTGCCACGCCTGTTATTCGAGACTGTGAACATGGCTTTGCGCACTTGCTCAAGGTTGTTGCGGTTCACCTGCAGCGGTTCACCCGCGCCCGAGGGCTGTTCAACCCCATTGATTGATCGAACAAGGCGTGGTTGCACGGCGCGACCTGTCGCCAAACGCGCCGTCATCACGGCCAATTGAAGCGGGGAGGCAAGCATGAACCCCTGACCGATCGAAGCGTTTGCGGTGTCGCCTACCAGCCAGTCCTGTCCGTGAACCCGCTGCTTCCATTCCTGATTGGGGGCAAGCCCGGCAGCAACGGCAGACATCGGAATGTCATGTTTGATACCCAGTCCGAAGGTGCGTGCCATCTCGGAAATCCTGTCGATCCCGACACGTATTGCCACGTCGTAATAGTAGACGTCGCAACTGCGCTTCAGCGAAGTTTCAAGGTCGACCGTCCCGTGCCCGCCGCGTTTCCAGCAGTGAAAGCGGCGGCTGCCCACCTTCATGTGACCCGGACAGTACACCGTGCTGGAAGGGCTGATCACCCCGGCTTCGAGCGCAGCCATGGCGGTGATCATTTTGAAAGTCGATCCAGGAGGGTAGGTGCCCTGTACTGTCTTATTGGCAAGCGGGCGATACTTGTCCTGCGTCAGCATCTGGTAGTCCGCCACCGAGATCCCACGCACGAACAGGTTCGGATCGAAGCTGGGGGCCGAGCTGATGGCGCGGATGTCGCCGGTTTCGCAATCGATCACGACCGCAGCGGCGCTTTCCCCAGCCAATCGCGCCTGCGCGTATTGCTGCAGATTGGCGTCGACTGACAATTGCAAATCTGCCCCGGCTTCGCCGACCTGGCGGTCCAGCTCGCGCATCACCCGGCCTGTGGCGTTGACCTCAACCCGCTTGGCCCCGGCCTTGCCGCGCAAGGTGATCTCTTGCTTGGCTTCCAGCCCGACCTTGCCGATCTGGAACCGTGGGATGCGCAGTACCGGCTCGGGGTCTTCAATCTGGCTCAGATCATAGTCGCTGACCGGGCCGACATAGCCGACTACATGGGCGAAATCTTCATAGCGCGGATACTGGCGTGTCATGCCGACCTCGGGCGTGACACCAGGCAGTGCGGGGGCATTGACCGCGACTTTCGAGATATCCTCCCACGTTACTTGATCGGCCAGCGTGACCGGCAGAAACGGGGCCGATCGGCGCATTTCGGTTTTGGCACGCTCGATCTCATCCCCGGTCAACGGGATCAGTTCCGAAAGCTTGGCGATGACCTTGTCGATATCGCCTGCATCCTCGCGCACGATGACGATGCGATAGGACTGAGAGTTTAATCCGATGATCTGCCCGTTTCGGTCATAAATCCGGCCCCGGGTTGGTGGGATCAGACGGATGTTGATCCGGTTTTCTTCGGCCAGCAGACGGTATTCATCCGCTTGATCCACCTGCATGAACCGCATCCGGGCTGCCAGCCCCCCGATAAAGGCCGCTTGTAGCCCACCGAGGATCAAGGCGCGGCGCGGCAAACGTTTGTAAGCAAGGCCCTTGGGCTTTGGTTTGCGCTGCTTCATGGCCGCACCCTTGGCATCGTGCTGTCGGCAACAGATTTGCGCCTAACGCCAAATACAGTTTGGCTCATCAAAACCATCACAGGATAGATTGCGATTGTCAGAATAACTTGCACCACTACCGGTCCCAGAGTTGCCTGTTGCACCGAGAGGATAGCAAGAATGAGTCGATTGAGCACAAACACAACCGTGATCACGGCCCCGACGGTTGCCCATTCGCCCACAAACCCGCTGTCTTTCATGCCAGCTGCAGTGGAATGAAGATAGGCTGCACCCAGAACCACTAACGCAGCAAGCAACCCGGGTGGGCGTTGCAACAGCAAATCGGCCATGAACATGACCATGGCAATGATCAGGATCGGAATATATTCCGGCCGCCGCAGCACCCATGCGTAGGTAAGAGCGATCAGTATGTCAGGAAAGGGCAGGCGATCAGGTTTTGTATCCAGCGGCAACAGGTGCAGAAACACCACAAATACCGCCAGAGCGACATAGAGACCGCGCTTGGCCCACAGATCTGAGACCGACCTATCCATCATTGACCTCGGATGGGGTCAAGGATGCTTCGGGTTGACGGGGGCCGACGATATCACCGGATTCCGTGATTGGTGGGGCCGACTGATAGCGTAGTACGCGCAGAAACTCGAGCCGCTCGAAATCTGCCGACAGCCGCACGCGCAACCTGCCACCGGGATCAACCGTGATTTGACCGATCAGCAAGCCACCGGGGAACACGCCACCATCGCCTGATGTAACGACCCGGTCGCCCGGTCGCACGAGTTCCCGGTTTTCCAGAAACTCCACCGCAGGGGCTGAAGTATTGTCTCCTGCGATCAGCGCCGTCTGCCCCGAAGGCTGGATCGTCGCCGGGATCGCGCTTGAGGCATCGGTCATCAGGATCACGCGCGCGGTATCCGGGCCAACACCCGATATGCGCCCGACCACTCCGATCCCGTCCATTGTTGCCCAACCATCCACGATCCCGTCACGCTCCCCCACGTTCAGCAGCACAGATTGCCGGAAGGGTGAGCCGCTATCCGCCATCACCACCCCAGTGACATAGGTCAGGCGCGGATCGAGCCGAACATTGTTAAGGTCCAGCAGGCGGGCGTTTTCCTGTTCCAGCTGCAGCGCGGCCTCTTTCCAGGCGCGCATCAGGCGCAGCTCGCTGCGCAATTCCTGGTTCTGCTCGCTGAGCCGCTGATAGCTTTGGAAATCACGAGACAGGTTCACCAGCGCAGTGACCGGGACCATTGCCCACTCCATCGAGGGGACTACCGTATCCACCACCTGCGCGCGGAACCGTTCCACTCGCGGGCTGTCGATGCGCCAGATCAGGAAGATACCCAGCAGGCACAGGACCACGATCCCCAGCAGCAGGCGGCGCAAAGGGGTCGTGTATTCGTCGCGCTGTGAACGGTCTTTTGCCACAGGTTACCTTCCCGTGCTGCTCGTGCCCGAGTTCTCACCCCATCAGGGTGCGCGCCTTAGCTTTCGTAGTCAATCGCGTGGCGCAGTTGTTTTTCGTATTCGAGTGCTTTGCCCGTGCCCAAAGCCACACAATTCAGGCTTTCATCAGCAATAGAAACTGCCAAACCGGTCTGCTCGCGCAGCGCCAGATCCAGATCGCCCAGCAAAGCTCCGCCTCCGGTCAGCATAACACCCCGGTCCACGATATCAGCCGCCAGATCGGGCGGCGTGGTTTCCAGAGCTGTCATCACCGCCTCGCAAATCTGCTGCACGGGTTCAGACAGTGCTTCGGCCACCTGAGCCTGACTGATCTCGATTTCCTTCGGTACACCATTCAACAAGTCGCGCCCGCGAATATGCATCGACTGGCCACGCCCGTCGTCTGGCATCCGTGCGGTACCGATGGTGGTCTTGATCCGTTCCGCAGTTGATTCACCCACCAGCAGGTTCTGTTGACGCCGCAGGTACGAGATGATCGCCTCATCCATCCGGTCGCCACCAACGCGGACTGAGCGGGCATAGACGATGTCGCCCAGCGACAGAACCGCAACCTCGGTGGTCCCGCCGCCGATATCCACAACCATGTTGCCGGTTGGATCGGTGATCGGCATTCCTGCACCAATCGCAGCGGCAATCGGTTCGGCAATCAGGCCCGCGCGGCGCGCGCCTGCAGACAGAACCGACTGGCGGATTGCGCGTTTTTCAACCGGGGTTGCGCCATGAGGGACGCAAACGATGATCTTGGGTTTCGAGAAGGTCGAGCGTTTATGCACCTTGCGGATAAAATGCTTGATCATCTCTTCGGCGGTATCGAAGTCCGCGATGACACCCTCGCGCATCGGACGGATGGCTTCAATGGAGCCGGGGGTCCGGCCCAACATCAGCTTGGCGTCCTCGCCAACAGCAAGGACTTTCTTGACCCCATCCTTGACGTGGTAGGCAACGACCGAGGGCTCAGACAGGATCACTCCGCGCCCTTTGACATAAACCAGCGTGTTAGCTGTTCCAAGGTCGATAGCCATGTCGGCTGTGAACAGGCCGCCCAGATTGCCAAAGATGCCCATATTTCCCCGATCCCGTTTGTCAGAATTTCCACTGCCCGCGACTCGACGGTTCCGGGACGGATGCCTTATAGGGTGCCAACTCGCCCGGTTAAAGGGCTGATTCCGCGACAATCAGCACCTTTCCGCCTTATTGATGGAGACTTTAGAAGGCATAATGCTCTCATATCAACACATTTACCACGCTGGAAATCTGGCTGATGTGCAAAAGCACGCTTTATTGGCGTGGACGCTGCGTTATTTGACCCAAAAGGACAAACCCCTCAGCTATATCGAAACGCACTCCGGGCGTGGACTATATCACCTTGACGCGGCTGAGGCGGTTCGAACGGGTGAAGCTGTCGCCGGGATCGGGCGCGTCAGGCGCGAAGGTTGGTTTGATTCCGATCATCCAATGGCGCGGGTGCTGGATACCATACAGGCCAGTCACGGCGTGCAAGCGTATCCCGGTTCACCCCTGATTGCGGCCAACCTGTTGCGAAAACAGGATAGCCTGCATTTCGCCGAGCTGCATCCGCAGGAACATTCGGCACTTTCACTGGCATTGTCGCCGTTCGGTGCGAAGGTCTATCAGCAGGATGGGTTTGAGTTGGCCCAATCGTTGCTACCCCCGACCCCTCGGCGCGGGATGATGCTGATCGATCCCAGTTATGAAGTGAAGGCCGAGTATGACCGATTGCCCGGGGTGATCGCCAAGCTGCACCGCAAATGGAACGTGGGTGTGATCGCACTTTGGTATCCAATCCTGACGGATGCACGTCACAAGGCTATGATTTCGTCTCTGAAATCCGCTGGATATCCCAAAACGATTTGCCATGAGGTCACGTTCCCTCCGGCGCGGGAAGGTCATCGCATGGTCGGATCAGGTATGTTCATGTTGAATGCGCCCTTCGGGATCGAAGACGAAACGCGCCGCTTGTCGGAGCTGTTCGCTCAGCTTTGAAAAGCAAGAATTACACAGGGAAAGCTCCCGCTCCGTTTGCCTGCATCAAAGATGCCGTCAAACGCGTTGGGCCCGGCAGCGCGCCAGTGGCGCGCTGCCGGGCCCAAAACCCAAGAAGGGTCGGCGAAGCCGGGCCGCCGCGGGCGCGGGAGCCATTCGCCTTACCCTTCGATCAGGTCAGGTCTTTGTAGCTGATCTCGCGTGTATCTGCCCCCGGACCAGCCTTTTCACGACGCATGATCAGGCGGTTCAGCGCGTGGATATAGGCTTTGGCCGACGCAACCACCGTATCTGTATTTGCAGACTGACCGGTGGCGATCATACCATCCTCTTCCAGACGGACCGAAACCGTGGCTTGCGCGTCCGTACCTTCGGTCACCGCATGCACCTGATACAGTTGCAGCCGCGCAGTGTTGGGATAGATCGCCCGGATCGCCCGGAAGGTTGCGTCTACGGGGCCGTCACCGTTTTCCGTGGCGATCCTGTCCGCACCCTCTACCTCCAGTTCGACCGTCGCTTCGGCCTGACCTCCGGTACCGCAGGTCACTTTCATCGACACCAGCTGAAGGTGATCGTCCGCTTCGTCGTCGACGCTCATTAACGCGATGAGGTCATCGTCAAAGACTTCTTTCTTGCGGTCGGCCAGATCCTTGAAGCGCACAAAAATGTCTTTGAGCTGGTTGTCACCAACCTCATACCCGAGCGTTTCGAGCTTATCGCGCAGTGCAGCGCGGCCCGAATGCTTGCCCAGCGGCAAAGAGGTGCCAGAGAGCCCAATGTCTTCAGGGCGCATGATCTCGAAGTTTTCGCGGTTCTTCAGCATGCCATCCTGATGGATGCCGCTTTCATGGGCAAAAGCGTTCTTGCCGACAATGGCCTTGTTGAACTGCACCGGAAATCCGGCCACGGTCGCGACCCGTCGCGAAATATGCATGATCTTGGTGGTGTCGATGCCAGTATGCCACGGCATGATGTCGTTGCGTGTGCGCAACGCCATCACAACTTCTTCCAGCGCGGTGTTGCCTGCGCGTTCACCCAACCCGTTTATGGTGCATTCGATCTGACGCGCACCACCTGCGACCGCTGCCAGAGAGTTCGCTGTCGCCATGCCAAGGTCGTTGTGGCAGTGGGTGGCAAAGATTACCTCATCCGCGCCGGGAACCGTCTCGATCAGGCGCTTGATCAGATCTGCAGACTCGACCGGGGCAGTATAACCGACAGTATCGGGGATATTGATCGTGGTTGCGCCAGCCTTGATCGCAATCTCGATCACACGGCACAGATAATCCCATTCGGTCCGGGTCGCATCCATCGGCGACCACTGCACGTTTTCGCAAAGGTTGCGCGCGTGGCTGACCGTTTCGTGGATCTTGTCGGCCATCTCGTCTTGCGTCAGATTTGGTATCGCCCGGTGCAGCGGAGAGGTTCCGATAAAGGTGTGGATCCGGTTCTTCTCGGCGTGTTTCACCGCCTCCCAACACCGATCGATATCGGCGAAATTGGCGCGGGCCAGACCACAGATGCGGCTGTTCTTCGAGCGCTCGGCGATCTCGGACACCGCTTTGAAGTCGCCTTCCGATGCAATGGGGAATCCGGCTTCGATGATGTCGACGCCCATCTCATCCAGAAGCTCGGCAATTTCGAGCTTTTCGTTGTGGGTCATGGTCGCGCCGGGGCTCTGCTCGCCGTCGCGCAAGGTGGTGTCGAAGATCACGACGCGGTCTTGGTCGGTCACGTTTGTCATGGGGTTCTCTTTCTTCTTCTGTCCTAAAGCCTCTTGGCGCGCGGGCGTCCTCCTCTGAGCGGGCGCGCCGGATGGCACGCTCAGAGGCGGATTAGGATCAGTAGACCACGCAGCAACGCGCCGCTGGGTGCGGCGTTTGCAAAAGCGATATCTGCGCGGTTGATCATGGGGATCAGCTTATACAGGGCGCGCGGCGAATGAAAAGCGGGAAATTTACGGGGGAACAAAAATGACGTTGGAGTTGAAGCGATGAAGCTTTCGGCTAACTTCTCGAGCATGAAAACAGCATTAATCATCGGAGCTTCTGGCGGTATCGGGCGCGCTTTGAATGACCACCTGACAACGGATGGTGTCAAAGTCACCCGACTGGCCAGATCAACGGATGGGTTTGACCTGACCGACCCGGATGGCGCAGAGCGTATGCTGGCGTCCCTTTCTGATCCGTTTGATCTGATCCTGGTAGCCTCAGGGGCGCTTGAGATTAACGGTATGGGTCCGGAAAAATCTATGCGCACCTTGTCCGCGAAGGCGATGATGGACCAGTTCGCACTGAACGCAGTTGGCCCGGCCTTGGTGTTGAAGCACGTGCACCGCCTGCTGCCACGCGACCGCAGATCGGTGATCGCCGTGCTGTCGGCCCGGGTTGGTTCAATCGGGGACAACCGGCTGGGTGGGTGGGTCAGTTACCGTGCGGCCAAGGCGGCTGTGAACCAGATTGTACATACTGCTGCCATCGAATTGGCGCGCACGCACAAACAGGCCATATGTGTCGCTTTGCACCCCGGTACAGTCAAAACGGCCTTTACCGAAAAGTACCTTGCCCGCCACCCGGCTGTTGAACCCGTTGAGGCCGCGGCCAATCTGCTGTCCGTCATCAATGGACTCACCCCCGCTGACTCGGGCAGTTTTTACGATTGGGCTGGCAAGCGCGTGCCTTGGTAGGGCTGATTTAGCCGTCGTCTATATCCGGGTCTGTCGCGTCAGGGGCGGGCGCGTCGGGGGTAGAGTCGGGCTCAGGGGTTTCAGCACCCGCAGCGGGGGTTTCGGGGGCAGTCTCTGTTTCGGTCGCCAGCGTGTCATTTTCCCAGACGCCGGTCTCAACCTCGCCGCCCGCGAAACGCATCGTGCCGTCACCATGGCGTTTGTTTTCCAGGAAATTGCCCTCATAGACATCCCCGGTCTCATAGGTGGCGGTTCCAAAGCCAGTGATCTTGCCGTCGGCCCAGTCGCCTGTGTAGCTGTATCCGCCCGGTCGGGTCAGTGTTCCCTTGCCGTGACGCTTGCCATTCAGAAAATCGCCTTCGTAAATGATCCCGTCCGGAAACGTAGCCTTGCCCTTGCCCTGTCGGACACCGTCTACCCAATCGCCATCATAGCGATAGCCATTTGCAAAGGTCAGAATACCTTTGCCGTCGAAGCGGGCGTTTTTGAACTGGCCCTTATAAGCCGTTCCGTTGGGATAGGTTGCCGTGCCGGTGCCCTCAAAAATCCCGGCGATCCAGTTGCCGTCGTAAATTGATCCGTCGGGGTATGTCGTTTGCCCCTTGCCATGAGGCAGGTCATCCAGAAAGTCGCCGATATAAACCGAACCATCGGGATAGAGCATCTCGCCCAGGCCCTCAATCTGGCCCTTTTGCCAGGCACCTGTGTATGCAAACCCGTCGCTGCCCTTGTAGGTGCCCTGACCATGGCGCTGGTCATCAGCATAGTCGCCTTCATAGGTCGCACCGTTGGCATAGATGGATTTGCCTTTGCCCTGTCGGCGATTTTCGACCATTTCGCCTTCGTAGACATCTCCGTTGGGTTGAACCAAACGGCCCGTTCCGGCCATCTGGTCGTTGGCCCAGGACCCAGCATAAGTCATGCCGTCGACCCAGACTTGACTACCCTGACCATGCCGTTGCCCGCCATTCAAGCCGCCCTCATAGGTACTTCCATCGGCGTAGGTGATCTTGGCGCTGCCGATTTTCTGGCCGTTTACCCAGTCGCCCTCATAAACCGAGCCATCCGGGCCGGTCAGCACGCCGTGACCGTGATATCTGGCGTCCTTGAAGCCGCCCTCGTATCGCGAGCCGTTGGAATATGTCGCGATACCGGTACCGTTTATCGTGCCTTTGGCCCACTCGCCCTCATAGGACTGGCCATCAGAATAGACGATTTTGCCGCGCCCTTCTGGTTGGCCCTTGGTGAATGTCCCTTCATAGACAGAGCCATTGGCGTAGCGCGCGGTGCCTTGTCCTTGAATCTCGCCCTCGACCCATTGACCGGAATATTCAAAACCGTTCGGCAGGCGGTAAGTGCCGGTGCCATGGCGCAGCCCGTTTTCGAACGTGCCCTCGTAGACACCTCCGACATCATCATCAGCGATGACAATCTGACCGTCCTGTTGGGCGATCGCAAAAGACGCCAGCATTGTAAGCGTTGCAGCGGTAAGGGATGTGCGGATCGCTTTCATTTTTTGTACCTGCCTGCGGTGTTTGTGTTGGCGCAAAACTAAGATACCGCCGAGGGCAGAGCAACGGCTTTTGGCGCATTTGCCTTTCACTCGCGGTGTGATCTGCTAAATCCCTGAAAGACATGAGGGCAAGAGGGCAAAAATGGCCGATCGTTTCCGCATCACTCTGGCGCAATTGAACCCAACGGTTGGGGATATCGACGGTAATGCCGCCAAGGCTGCTGCAGCCTGGCAGCAAGGGCGCGCTGCACAGGCCGATCTTGTGGCGCTGCCCGAGATGTTCATCACTGGCTACAATACTCAGGATCTGGTGATGAAGCCCGTTTTTCATCAGGCAGCGATGAAGGCGGTGCAGGCGTTGGCTGAAGACTGCGCCGAAGGCCCGGCGCTGGCAATCGGCGGCCCCTGGGTCGAAGATGGGAAGCTTTATAACGCCTACCTGATCCTCAAAGGTGGGCGGATTGTCAGCAAAGTTCTTAAACATCATTTGCCCAATGAAACCGTCTTTGATGAAGTTCGTCTTTATGATGCGGGTCCTATGGGCGGCCCTTATGCGGTTGGAAATGTTCGTATCGGTAGCCCGATTTGCGAGGATGGCTGGCACGAGGATGTCGCTGAGACACTGGAAGAAACCGGGGCCGAGTTTCTGCTGATCCCCAACGGCTCGCCCTATTTTCGAAACAAATACGATATCCGGTTGAACCACATGGTGGCTCGCACGGTCGAAACGGGCCTGCCGGTAATCTACCTGAACATGGTCGGCGGGCAGGATGATCAGGTTTTCGACGGTGCTACGTTTGGATTGAACCCGGGTGGAGAGCTTGCGTTCCGCATGCCCGTCTTCGATGAGGCCGTCAGCCATATCGATCTGTCGCGCCAAGATGACGGATGGCGTATTGTGGCTGGTGAAGTCGTGCCGCAACCCGACGAATGGGAGCAGGATTATCGCGCGATGGTGCAATCTCTGCGCGATTACATGGGCAAGACGGGGTTTGGCAAAGCTGTGCTGGGGTTGTCGGGCGGCGTCGACTCGGCGCTGGTGGCCGCAATAGCCGTGGATGCGATCGGTGCGGAAAATGTACGCTGCGTAATGCTGCCTTCGGAATATACAAGCCAAAGTTCTTTGGATGATGCCGAAGCCGTCGCCAAGGCGCTGGGAGTGCACTACGACTTTGTGCCGATCTCTGAGGGACGCGCAGCGGTAACCAACACTTTGGCTCCGCTTTTTGCAGGGCGGAATGAGGACCTGACCGAAGAAAATGTCCAGTCTCGCCTGCGCGGTCTTCTGCTAATGGCGATTTCGAACAAGTTTGGCGAGATGCTGCTGACCACCGGCAACAAGTCCGAGGTCGCAGTGGGATATGCCACCATTTATGGAGACATGAACGGCGGCTATAACCCGATCAAGGATCTGTACAAAACTCGCGTGTTCGAGACCTGCCGCTGGCGCAACGCCAATCATCGCGACTGGATGATGGGACCCGAAGACGAAGTCATACGCCCTTCGGTGATCGACAAGCCGCCAAGTGCTGAATTGCGTGAAGACCAGAAAGACAGCGACAGCCTGCCGGACTACCCCGTTCTCGATGCGATTCTTGATATTTTGGTGGATCAGGATGGCTCAATCGCCGACTGCGTTGCAGCCGGATTTGACGAGGCCGAGGCCCGGCGGGTCGAACATCTGATTTACATTAGTGAATACAAGCGCTTCCAGTCCGCGCCTGGCACACGGTTGACACCGCGGGCCTTCTGGCTGGATCGCCGCTATCCGATTGTAAATCGCTGGCGGGATAGAACGTAAGCACCGCTCTGATTGAAGAATTTACCATTGTTTCGAAAGTGCATGGTAATGCGGATTTCTGCGGCAGTTTGTTTATCCATTTCAGCCAGTTGTGCGATGAAAAGACTATGTTTCGCTTGTACGCGCGTCCTTTTTTTGCCACATTTACGACAGGGGTCTGCCTCATATGGGGCGGATGTGACGCAATCCGGTAGGTTGGCCTGCCATTTTCAGAGCCGATGACCGGGATTGTGGAACTGGGAAAAGGCATCCGTGTTTGGGATGTCAGTAAAGGTATTGGTGGTCAAATGACGAATGGATACGATAAGCCGCTTCATTCTCCGTTGCAGTTGAAGCCTATGGAATCAGCGCCGCGCAAGTTGGATGAACAGGCGCTGGATGCTGCGATTGCAGACATTATGAGCCAGGAAGAGCCGACGCCCGGCGCGGTGGCAGGCCCGGTTCCGTTGCGATCGGAATTTCCGGTGTTGCAGCCACAGGAATCGCTTGCATCAAAGTCCGATCCCAAGCTCAGCACGGTACTGCGCCAGAAATGGGCGCAACTTTCCGGGGCGGCGTAATCTGAACGCATCTGCGCGGCGTAATTCGCCGCGCATTGGCCAATTGGCCACAGGTTCCGGCAATTGCCCGGGACCAACCGTTTTCTACATTGCCAGTGAAATCGCCTTCAGGCTGGATGTCGCTCCGATGAACGAGCACCGAGCGGTTAATGCCAGGCCCCACACCGACACCCGTCGAATCTGATCTCACACTTCCCAAACACGTAGATGTTGTCGTCATAGGTGGTGGAATCATCGGGGCTTCGGCTGCCTTCGAGCTTGCTGAGCGAGGTGTTTCCGTTCTGTTGTGCGAGAAAGGCCGGATTGCGGGCGAGCAAAGCTCGCGCAATTGGGGCTGGGTGCGCCTTGGGACACGTGATCCGCGCGAGATCCCCCTGATGCAAGAGGCGCTTAGAATCTGGCAAGGGCTGGATGCGCGATTGGGACGCGCCACAGGCTATGTTCAATCAGGAATCGTGTTTGGCGCATCTGGCGCACGAGACGATGAAAACCTGACGCGATGGCTGGACCATGTTGAAGGGCTGCAAACAGGTGCTAGCATGGTATCCGGCGCTGAACTGGACTGGTTGCTGTCGGACAACAGTATGAAACTGCGCTCAGCGCTTTACATGCCGCAGGACGGGCGGGCCGAGCCGCAATGGGCGGCCCCCGCAATCGCCGAGGCGGCGCGCGACCGTGGGGCCGCGATCATGACGCAATGCGCGGTGCGAAGTGTCGATGTTGCTGCGGGCCGGATCGCAGGTGTTTTCACCGAACGCGGCCGCGTAAGGTGTAGTCAAGTCGTACTTGCAGGCGGAGCCTGGTCTCGGCTGTTTGCGGGGAACGCGGGAATCGCTCTGCCACAGCTCAAAGTGCTCAATACGGTCATGCGGACCTCTCCGGTTGCAGCAGGGCCAGAGGTGTCGCTTTGGAGTGATGATTTTGCCATTCGAAAGCGCTCGGACGGGGGATACACCATAGCTTCGGGTCACGAGAATACAGTGGATATCGTTCCTGACAGTTTCCGACTCGGGTTGCAGTTTCTGCCCGCATTCCGGCAAGAGTGGCGGTCCTTAAGGTTTCGCCTTTCGAGACGCTGGATAGTCGAGGCGAATGAGGATCGAAGCTGGCTGCCGACCGATGTGACACCGTTTGAACATTGCCGAGTACTCGACCCGGAACCTTCCCAGAAAGTGTTGCGAAGGGCGTGGGCCAACGCCCGCAAGGCGTTGCCTGCGCTTGATAGTGCGGAGATCGTGCAAAGCTGGGCCGGCCTGATCGATGTGACCCCGGATGCGATCCCGGTCATCTCGAAAGTGGACGCGGTGCAGGGCCTGCATATTGCGACCGGTTTCTCCGGCCACGGTTTTGGCATCGGTCCTGCCGCAGGTCGATTAGTGGCGGACCTTGTTACGGAAAGCACGCCTTGCGTTGATCCGACCGCCTTTCGCCTGTCCCGTTTCACGGATGGGTCAAAAGTGCGGCCGGATGCTGGTTTTTAGCCTCTAACCCATCATTTGATAGCTGACCGGCACGAACCGGAACCCGTCGCCACGGGATTCGACATACCCAGCGGCCGGGAAAGGCATGTGATAGCCGATCATAGGCACTTTGTCCGCAGCCAGCATGCCCAGCACATTCCTGCGCGATTCCGTTGCAGCGGCTTTGTCCATGTCGAATCGCACTTCCCATTCAGGATGTGCAAAGGACCAGACATAGTGATTTGCAAGATCCGCCGTCAGGACCAGACGCTGACCGTTGCTTTCTAGGTGATAGACCATATGGCCCGGAGTATGCCCAAACGCTGCCATACCGGTGACGCCAGATGCGACTTCACCACCATCCCCGATAAAGGTCATCTTCTCTGCCATCGGGGTGACTTTGGCTGCAACCATATCACCCACTCGGTTGCCCGCGTCTTGCGCTGACCAAAAGTCGTATTCGGGTGCTGCTGTTACATAACGCGCATTGGCAAAAGTTGCGGCATCATTGGTTGTCATACCACCGATATGATCGGGGTGCATGTGGGTAATGACCACCACATCGATCTGATCAGGCGTTACGCCGGCGTCGGCCAGCGCGGCCTGAATTCCACCTTGGCCAAGCCCAGTATCAAACAGGATCATCTCGGACCCCGTATTAACCAGCGTTGGTGTGAAGAAGAACTGCGCAACATCTGGCGAGATGAAGTTGTCAGCCGATACACGGGCGAAATCTTCATCCGAGGCGCCGCCGCCGAAAATGTCTTGCGCACCATCACGAGGCAGGCTGCCATCCAACAAGGTGGTGACGGTGAAATCGCCCAGTTGAAACGATTTTGCTATTGTAGAGTTGGCTTTGGTCTCGGTACCTGCGGCCAGAACAGGCGAAGTAGCTGCCGCAAGCGGCAGAGCCGCAACTGTTCCAAGCGCCGCCCGGCGAGTCAATCTGATGGTCATGGTCGTTCTCCCTGTCAGAGCATGTTTGACTGAATTAGGTCAGTCTGGGCCTGTGGCCATACTATGGCACTGTTATATGGGCTGCGTGGTTGAACATTACGTGTTAATTTTTGTTCATGCCGCGATCTGCGAATAAAACTGTACCCACAGGGCAAAACGTTGCTGATTTTCTGGCGAGTATTCAGCCGACCCGCAAGGCGGATGAGGCGCACGTGCTGGACGGGCTGTTTCGTGAAACCACAGGTTATGCGCCAGTAATGTGGGGCCCGTCGATCATTGGCTATGGTCGATATCATTATCGCTATGCGTCAGGGCGCGAGGGCGACTTTCTCGCAACTGGGTTCTCTCCGCGCAAGGCGGCGCATTCCATCTACATCATGCCCGGGTATGCTGACTTCGGAGATATCTTATCGAGACTGGGCAAGCACAAGCTGGGTAAATCCTGCCTCTATGTGAATAAACTACCGGATATTGATCTCGACGTGCTTCGTGAACTCATCAAAGCCGGGCTCGAACGCTTAGATGGCATTTGGCCGGTTGAACCGACCTGAAAGCCCCTGCTGGACAAAATCGCGCCCATGTGAGATGAGCCGCGCCAACAGGAGACTTCCATGACCACGACCCGTTTTGCCCCGTCGCCCACCGGTTACATCCATGTGGGCAACCTGCGCACCGCCCTGATGAACTATCTGATCGCCCGCAAGGCTGGCGGTACGTTCATTCTGCGCATTGATGACACCGATCCCGAGCGGTCTAAGGAAGAATATGTCGACGCGATCAAGCAGGATCTGGAGTGGTTGGGCCTGCATTGGGACCGGGTTGAGCGACAGTCGGAGCGTCTGGACCGCTACGCCGAGGCCGCCGACAAGCTGCGCGAGATGGGCCGGTTCTACGAGGCGTTCGAGACGCCCACCGAGCTCGACCTCAAGCGCAAGAAGCAACTGAACATGGGCAAGCCGCCGGTCTATGACCGTGCAGCGCTGAACCTCAGCGATGCCGAGAAAGAAGCCCTGCGCGTTGAGCGTGGCAATGGCGTCTGGCGGTTCAAACTGAACCACGAGCGTATCGAATGGAACGATGGCATTTTGGGCGACATCTCGATCGATGCAGCTTCAGTATCCGACCCGGTGCTGATCCGGGGCGATGGTCAGGTTCTCTATACGATTGCCTCTGTGGTCGATGACACCGAGATGGGCGTAACCGATGTCGTGCGCGGCTCGGACCATGTCACCAACACCGCAACGCAGATTCAGATCATCGAGGCCTTGGGCGGGACCTGTCCGCGTTTTGCGCACCACTCGTTGCTGACTGGCCCGCAGGGAGAGGCGTTGTCGAAACGCTTGGGCACTCTGGCCTTGCGCGATCTGCGAGAGCAGGGTGTGCAGTCAATGGCCTTACTGAGCCTGATGGCGCGTCTGGGGTCGTCAGATCCGGTTGAGCTGCGCTCGGATATGGCAGAGTTGATCGACGGCTTTGATGTTACACGCTTCGGTGCAGCCCCAACCAAGTTCGACGTGCAGGACCTGTTCCCGCTGACTGCGAAGCATCTACAATCGCTGCCGCTGACCGATGTGGCCGATGCCGTTGCTGAAGCAGGTGTCCCTGCTGAACTGGCCGAGCCTTTCTGGACCATGGCGCGCGAAAACATCACCACGCTGAGCGATCTCGAGGGATGGTGGGAATTGTGCCGTGATGGGGCCGAACCCCTGATCGCTGACGAGGACCGTGAGTTCATCGCTCAGGCTGTCTCGTTGCTGCCCGAAGGCCCATTCGATGGGGAAACTTGGGGCACATGGACCAAGGCCGTGAAAGAGGCTACAGGCCGCAAGGGCAAAGGCCTGTTCATGCCGCTGCGCAAAGCGCTGACGGGGATGGAGCGCGGGCCCGAAATGGCGACCTTGCTGCCGCTGTTGCAGGTGATCCGCGCTCGCGGCTGACTTCAGGGTCAGTGCTTAGAATACGAAGGAGGCAGGTAAATCACCTGCCTTTCTTTGTTCTCCGGGTCGCAAAACTTGCGCCGAAACGCGTTGCAGGCGGTCATCCACGAATTCGGTCTCGGCCTGCTTCAATTGTTGGTGACGGGGATAACGGGGCTCGGCGCGGTCGTTCAAAATCGGAGCATCCCAACCATCGGTTGTTGCAAAGAAGCGATCGGCGCCCTCTGGTCCAAAAGCCCGCAGATACCCTTGCACGACAACATCAATATAGCTGAGCAATAGGGGATGGTGATTGCTGGGCGCGGTGTGTCGATCATGTGGGACTGCGTAGACAGCGATTTCCACCTCTTGCGTCAGAGTGTGCGTGACCGACCGTGTGGCTGGAACGCGGTCATAGGCCCATTCTCTTTCATCCAACGCGGCCCAGTCGTTTTTAGGAACATGGGCGATCATACCATCGATCTCGGAATCAGCATCCGGCACAGCGGTCAAAAACGCCACCGGGCGCAGATCCGTGTGCCGCCATGCGCGTCGCCAACCTTTCAGTCGCGCTGGGCGCGGGTCGGGGAAATCATGCGTCGACAGGTTCACGAGGCTGCCATAGCCGAAGAAATAAGGGTCTGCCATGCGGGTCGCGTCCTTCTTTGACGATTGATGTATGTCAAACAGTCTTTTTACGAGACATGCAATAAAGCTTCACCTTGAGATTCGGGAGGCCCTAATGCGGATTACCAAACGGACGAATATCGCGGTGCGTGTTTTGATGTATTGCGCCGCACATCAGGAACGGCTGGTCACGAAGGCCGAGATCGCCGATGTCTGTAATATTTCAGAAAACCATCTGGCACAGGTGATCAACCAACTGAGCCAGCTAGGCTATCTCAGCACACAACGCGGCCGCAATGGCGGCATGACCCTGGCGCGCCCGGCGGATCAGATCCGGGTCGGGTCCGTGTTTCGCCATGTCGAAGGCGGGTTGCCGATTGCCGAGTGTTTTGCGGATGCTGACAACACCTGCCCACTGACCGATGCCTGCCGCCTCCGGTTGGCGCTGCAGGATGCGGCTGAGGTGTTTTATGCGTCGCTGGACGAAATCACGCTCGATGCGTTGGTGTGCGACAATGACCAATTGCTGAAAATATTGCAGCCTGTCGCTTGTATGCGCTGAACTCAGTCGCTGGCGCGCAGTATGCGCGCAGGGCGTACTGAAAGCGGGCGCAGGGCAAAGACCATCCCCGCGCCTAAGGTAACGCCAACACCGGCGATGACGATCCCAAGCGCGGATGGCCAGATGACCGCGAACTCTGTGTCGAATATATAAGTAGCCACGGCCCGACCGCCCAGAATTCCGGTCAGCAAAGCAACGCAACCTGCGGCTGCTCCCAAAAGGATTGCCCGCAGGGCAAAGCTGCGCAATATGCGCCCACGGTTGGCACCCAGAGTCTTGAGGATCGCTGCCTCGTACCTACGCGCCGGTTCGCCCGCTGCCGCCGCACCGATCAACACTAAAAACCCGGTCAACAGGGAAACCCCTGCGCCATATGACGTGGCTGCCGCAAGCCCTGCCAGCAGGCCTGATACCCGGTCGATGGCGTCTCTGACCCGGACTGCCGTGATGTTGGGGAATTGACCGGCCAAATCACGCAGAATGGCGGCCTCGGCCTGTTCTTCGGCGTAGACGGTAGCGATGAAGCTATGCGGGGCACCAGCCAAAGCAGAGGGGTTCATCGACATGACAAAACCCATTCCTGCAGTAGAGAAATCAACCTCGCGCAGCGATGTGAGTTCAGCTGTGATATCGCGGGCCAGGATATTAACGGTCAGCTCATCGCCAAGTTTCAGGCCCATCTCGTCGGCCTCTTCTGCGGCAAAGCTGACTTGCGGTGGGCCGCTGTAGTCCTCTGGCCACCAAACCCCGTCAGTCACGCGGGCATTCCGTGGGGGGCGGGCAGAGTAGGTTACGCCCCGGTCGCCGTCCAGAACCCAGTGATCGCCTGCAATCTCGCGCGCGGGTCGCCCATTGATTTTGGTAATGATCCCACGCAGCATCGGAGCGCTTTCTACCCGACTGACGGCAGGGTCGGTGTCGAGACGTTCGCTGAACCCGGGCATCTGATCCTTCTGGATATCGACGAAGAAATACGAGGGTGCGACCTCGGGCAAGTTGCCCGAAATCGCATTGCGTAGCGTGCCGTCGATCTGCCCCACCGCCGCAAGGACCGAAAGGCCGAGCCCAAGGGACAGGACCACCGATGCTGCGCCTTCGCGTGGGTCAGAGATTGCGGACAACGCCCACCGCAGGGCTGGACGCCCTCTGGCCCAAGGAGCGCCCGCGCGGGCCAATTTGCGAATGGCAATGGCAGAAAGGGTCAGCAAAGTGAGCGCCCCCGCCAGACCTGCGCTTGTCCAGAGGGTCAACCGGGTTGAACCGCTGAACCAAGCGGCGGCTCCGATCAGTACGGCCAGGCCAATTGCAGTCGCAATTACATAGATCAAGCGCGGGAAGCTGCTTGCCGAAGTCAGCGCATCCCGGAACAATGTTGCCGCACGCACCTCCTCGGTTCTGGCCAGAGGCCAAAGCGTAAACAGGAACGCGGTTAGCACACCATAAAGTGCGGCCTCGAACAGGGGCTGCGGATATAGCGAGAATACAGCAGGGATCGGCAGTTGGGTTTCGATAACCGGTGCCAGCAACATTGGAAGCGCCGCGCCCAGGGTCAAACCCATGACGATACCAACGCCTGAAAGAACGGCGATCTGGATCATGTATGTCTGAAAGATTGTGGCCCGATCAGCGCCCAAAGTCCGCAATGTCGCAATGGTTTCCGTTTTCTGGGACAGGTAAGCGCGCACGGCAGCCGATACGCCGATCCCCCCAACCGCCAATCCGGATAGACCAACCAGCACCAGAAACGCGCTGAGGCGCCCTACAAACTCGGATATCCCCGGCGCACCATTGCGGGCATCAGTCCAGCGCATGCCGGTTCCCTCGAAGGCCTGCCTGGCCTGCTGCGACAGCGCCTCCAACTCGGCGGTTTGCGGCAAGTTCATCCTGTATTTGGTGGAAAACAAAGTACCCGGAGCCAGCAGGCCCGATGATTGCAAATCCTCGGTTCGAACCAACGTGCGCGGTCCCAGCGAGAACCCATCTGCCGCACCATCCGGTTCGTGTTCCAGCGAGGCCATCAAAACGAACCTCTGCGTGCCGAGATCAAATTGGTCCCCAATCGCAAGGTTCAGGCGGTCAATCAGGGACGGAGCCATCACGGCGCCGGGCAGACCATTGGCGCCCGCCAAGGCCTCGGGCAAAGAAACTGCGGGTTCCAGAGCCACCGATCCCAACAGCGGATAGGCCCCGTCCACGGCCTTCACCTGAGTTAACGCCCGTTGCGCGCCTGCGCCATCACCCGTGACGGCCATGGACCTGAAATCGACGACCTCCGACACTGCTTGCGCGGTGTCCGCCATCCAGTCACGTTCCTCATCGTTTGCAAAGCGATAGGTGAACTCCAGCTGGGCATCGCCGCCTAAGAGCGACGCGCCCTCTTGTTGCAATCCGGTCTGAATGGCTTGGCGCACCATGCCAACCGCAGCAATTGCTGCAACACCCAAAGCCAGGCAGGCCAGAAACACCCGAAACCCGCGCAACCCACCGCGCAGTTCGCGCCGGGCCAGGCGACCGGCCAGACGCAGGCTCATTCGGCGGCCTCACGCTGGGATTCCTCGGCGATACGCCCATCGCGCAAGCGCACAACGCGGTCGCATTTCTGAGCCAGCGTATGGCTGTGCGTGACCAGTACCAGAGTTGCCCCGTGACGGTCCCGCAGTCCGAATAACAGATCAATGATTGCTGAACCGTTGGTTTCATCCAGATTTCCCGTTGGTTCATCTGCCAGTAATATATGCGGGCGCGGGGCCGAAGCGCGGGCCAGCGCCACACGCTGTTGCTCGCCGCCTGACAACTGCGCCGGGTAGTGATCGATACGATGTGAAAGGCCCACGGCCTCCAACTCGGCCGCGGCGCGCTGGAATGCATCTTTGTGTCCCGCGAGTTCTAACGGGGTCGCCACGTTCTCAAGCGCGGTCATCGTCGGAATCAAGTGGAAATTCTGAAACACTACGCCCATGGCATCTCTTCTGAACCGTGCCAGCGCATCCTCGCTCATTTTCGTCAAATCTTGGCCCAATGCGGTAACGCGTCCACCGGTCGCCTGTTCTAAGCCGCCCATTAGCATCAGTAGCGAAGACTTTCCGGAACCAGAGGGACCGATCAGCCCCAGAGTTTCACCCTTGCTCACAGTCAAAGTGATGTCGTGCAGGATATCCACTCTTCCGGCATTGCCATCCAGCGATAATGCGGCATCTTGGAGGGTGAGAACGGGTGTCGTCATCGATCAGGCCATCAAGAGGGGTACAGTCCATTGGGATATGGCGCGATACAGAAGCTGCGCAAGGGTTTGATGTCAGGCGTGTTCATCTGTTGCGGATTTGCCGCGACGGCTGAGCCGGTGGTGATTGCGGCGCTCGGAGATTCCCTGACACAAGGATATGGACTTCCGCAACAAGACGGGTTTGTGCCGCAACTGCAACGCTGGTTGCAGGAGGAAGGGGCGGATATTCAGCTTATCAACGCCGGTGTTTCCGGGGATACGACCGCAGGAGGAGCCTCCCGCGTTGATTGGACTCTGACGCCAGAGGTCGATGCCATGATTGTAGCCCTCGGCGGCAATGATCTGTTACGCGGTATCGATCCGGATGTGTCGCGCGCCAATCTTGAGGCAATCCTGAACACCGCTGACGCTGCGAATGTCAAAGTTCTGCTGATCGGCATGCAAGCCCCCGGGAACTATGGGACGGACTACAAGCAAAGTTTCGATGCCATGTATCCGGAACTGGCGCAGCAGTATGGCGCGATCTATGCGGAAAGCTTCTTTGACGGGCTCACGACCGAGAACGATCCTGCAGCCGCGCGCCAGTTCATGCAATCTGATGGTATCCATCCAAATGCCCAAGGCGTTGCGCTGATCGTTGACGCGCTGGGACCTTTTGTACTGGCTTTAGCGGAGCGCGCTGCCGATTAGGAGGGTCCTATGCCAGGCCGGTTTTTTCTCACACGACCAATTGGCGAGATTGCTAAGTTCCTGAACGTGAAAGATAACGTAGGGCCTCAACCCCCGCGCAGGAACATTCAACCGGGTCAGGAGGTGACGGTATTGACCGGTGAAGGCTTGAAGATGATGCGTTGGGGGATGATCCCGGTCGGCAGGGTCAATGCGCGCGGACGTCCGGTGATGGAGACCATTATCAACGCTCGCTCTGAAACGGTTTTTGACAAAAGCGCATTCGAAGGTGTTGGGCGCGCAGTTATACCAGTTGATGGCTGGTACGAGTGGACCGGAGAGAAACGGCGCAAAACTGCATGGCGTATCGCAGCGAAGGATGGCATATCGCTATTATTTGCTGCAATTACGGATTGTTGGGAGGCCCCTGGTGGGCAGCGTGTGGATCAGGTCGCCGCAGTCACCTGCGAGCCAAATGCCGATGTAAAGCCGATCCACCACCGTATGGGTGTGTTGCTGGGGTCGCAGGATGTGGATTGCTGGTTACATGGATCCGAAGAAGAGGCGCAGAAGCTGATGCGCCCATGGCCAGAAGGTCGCCTGAGGATTGAACAAGCCGACGATGTGGATTGGTCGGCGGCTTAGACCACGGTCACCACGGTTCCAATCGGCACCCGGTTGTACAGATCGATTACATGCTCATTCAGCATCCGTATGCAGCCGTTCGAGGCCGCGCGACCGATGGTTTGCGGTTGTGTGGTGCCATGGATGCGGAAATAGGTGTCGACTCCGTTTTGGAACAGATACAAAGCGCGCGCGCCCAGTGGATTATCGCTCCCTCCGGGTTGGACATAGTCGTTGTCCTTGAACCGACCATAGGCCACCGGGTCGCGTTCGATCATCTCATCGGTCGGTCGCCAGGTGGGCCATTCCTTCTTTACGTCGATAGTTGCGGTTCCTGTAAACTCCAGTCCGGCTTTGCCGACGCCGCAGCCATAGCGGATCGCTTTGCGGGGTTCGGTTATGTAATAAAGGTAGAAGGAACGGGGAACGACCAGCAGCTGACCGGGTAGGAATTGCTTTTTGACCCGCACGAATTGTGGCGTGGGATCATACTCGACCGCTTTCTTGGCGCTGACAACGCCCGGAAGCAGGCTGACGGCAGTACCGGCCAGAAATACGCGGCGTGTGAACATGGTGACATCCCTCAAATGACCAAAGAAATCATAACGCTAGTTTTGAAATGATAGCGGATTTGGTCAATCACCGGGGAGGAATAACCCGATTGTGATGTATTCCCTATGCCACACAATCAACGAGGGCATAGCGGAGTGGGGCGGGAAAAATCCCGCCCTTTGAACGGCTTAGGCCAGTTCGATATTGTCGGCGCTTTCGCGGCCGTCACGACCAGCGCGCAGCTCGTACGTGACTTTCTGGTTGTCGGCCAGACCGGTGAGGCCCGAACGCTCGACTGCCGAGATGTGTACGAAGATGTCTTTGCCGCCATCTTCGGGTGCGATAAAGCCGTAGCCTTTGGTGGTGTTGAACCATTTTACGGTGCCTGCGGGCATATCCGTTGTCTCCTGTTTAGTGCTGCCCACGTGGATGCGGCAGCCCGGCGTCGTTGTCTGTATCGATAGACTGAGCGCCGTAGAAGGAGACAGTAGGTCGAAATAGAAAAACGTAAGCCTCTTGGATATGGCATCGGTCAGACGGTGTGGCAAGGGCGGATTGTATGGATTGTACAAGGGTTTGAGGCGGAATCGTCCGTCTTGTACAAAAATCCGCCGATGGTTCTGGTTATTAGTTAGCAGAGCTTTGATAAGGTCCGGTTATTTATCTGGCGCGTCGGAGTGGCATTCAGAATCCGTTAACCCTCGTCATGATCAAGTTACAGCATGAGCGATTATCGACGCGTCCGCATTCCCGGAGCCAAGTATTTTTTCACAGTGTCTTTGGCCGACCGGTCGTCGGATTTGCTGGTGCGAGAGGTGGCGCATTTGCGGGCCGCCTTTGCAGTGACCCAGAGGGAGCGGCCGTTCTGGTGCGATGCGTTTGTTGTGTTGCCGGATCATTTGCACGCGGTGTGGACCTTGCCGCCAGGGGATGCGGATTATTCGACGCGGTGGCGGTTAATCAAAAGCCGATTTGTGCGTGCCGTCGGAGAATTCTGTCCGCGAAGCGAGTCCAAGGTTGTCAAACAGGAACGCGGGATTTGGCAACGCCGATTTTGGGAGCACACCATTCGGGACGAACGAGATTACCGCAATCATGTGGTTTATTGTTGGGGCAATCCGGTCAAACATGGGTTGGTGGAGCATCCAACCGATTGGCCGTATTCGTCGATTTATCGTGATATCCGCGCAGGCCGGGTTGATCCGGAATGGAGTGGCGTTGTCACCGAAGGAGCGTTTGGGGAAGCGTGGGATGGGTGGTTTCACCCATCAATTTATGTGGTGGGATATTGGAGAATTGAGGAGTGATGGGTGCGAGCACCCATCCTACGCTTGCTGAAGCCCGGCCTACGGGCCGACAAACGCGAAGCGCCTATTTGGCTACGCCGATTTTGGGAGCACACCATTCGGGACGAACAGGATTACCGCAATCATATGGCGTATTGTTGGGGGAATCCGGTGAAGCACGGGTTGGTCGAGCGCCCGACCGATTGGCCGTATTCGTCAATCCACCGCGATATTCGTGCGGGTCGGGTTGATCCGCAGTGGAGCGGTGTGGTCACCGGCGGCACGTTCGGAGAGCCGTAGGATGGGGTTTTACCCCATCATTTGATAGGTTGGAGTTTGGAAGTGGATTGGTGCGCGGGAACAGATCGAGCGGGTGTTCGAGTATGATCGTGGAGTGAGTGATGGGTGCGAGCACCCATCCTACGCTTGCTTATTCGTAGAGTTCAGCAATCTTGACTTGGTCTAAGTATTGGGCGAATCCGGTTAGGTACTCATTAACAGCTCTGTTTTGTGCCAGTTCAAGTGCTGCGATTCTCCCGAAAGCTTCAAATGCATTTTCCATCGCAAGTTGGCCTTCTTGTTTTAGCGCTGCGCGAGTTTCTTCGTTGCAGTGTTCTAAAAGCAGTTTTGAAAAAACATCAGCTACATTATTCTGCACCTCCTCGCCAAAGCCTTGTTGTGCTGTAATAACTGGTGCAACGTCAGGGTGTTTCGAATAGCCGAGAACCATCCATCGAACCAATTCAATTCGATCTTGACCGGTGCTCTGCTTAACAAGACAATCAGCCATCTTCTCGGTCGCCGGTCCCGCTGAGACGTTGCTACCAGTCGCTATCAATGCGATTACGCTCACAACCCGTGAAAATCCTATAAGCATCTTAGCTATTCCTTGTAGATATTTTTTGGGCGAGCGATTGCACGCACCAGTTGCAGTTAACAAAGGTCGGATTTGCCTGATCGAAGCGGGCAAATCGGAGCGCTATGAAACAAATAATCTCATCTAATCACCGCGCAAACTTCTTATGCTTCAACCGCTTGGGCTCCAGCGCGTCCGGTCCCAGACGGCGTTTTTTGTCTTCTTCGTAATCCTCGAAGTTGCCCTCGAACCATTCCACTTGGGCGTCGCCCTCGAAGGCCAGAATATGCGTGCAAATCCGGTCAAGGAAGAAGCGGTCGTGGGAGATCACCACGGCGCAGCCGGCGAAATCGACCAGCGCGTCTTCCAGTGCGCGCAGGGTTTCAACGTCAAGGTCGTTGGTCGGTTCGTCGAGCAGCAGGACGTTGCCGCCCTCTTTCAGCAGGCGGGCCATGTGGACGCGGTTGCGTTCACCGCCTGAGAGTAGCGAGACCTTTTTCTGCTGGTCGCCGCCCTTGAAGTTGAAAGACGAGCAATAGGCGCGGGAATTGACCTGCGCGTCACCCAGTTGGATGATCTCGGCGCCGCCGGTGATCGCCTCCCACACGGTGTCATTGTCTTTCAGGTCGTCGCGGGACTGGTCGACATAAGACAGCTCGACCGTGTCTCCCAGCGTGATGGTGCCGCTGTCGGGCTGTTCCTGACCGGTGAGCATCTTGAACAGGGTCGATTTACCCGCACCGTTGGGGCCGATTACGCCGACGATGCCGCCGGGGGGCAGGGCAAAGTCCAGCCCTTCGATCAGTTGCTTGTCGCCCATGTGTTTTGACAGGCCCTCGACCTCGATCACCTTGCCACCAAGGCGCTGGCCATTGGGGATGACGATCTGGGCGCGGGTCAGCTTTTCGCGTTCGGACTGGTCTGCCAGTTCGTTATAGGCGTTGATCCGGGCCTTGGATTTGGCCTGACGGGCCTTTTGGCCCTGACGCATCCATTCCAGCTCGCGTTGCAGGGTCTTCTGCTTGGACTTGTCTTCGCGCGCTTCCTGTTCCAGCCGTTTGGCTTTTTGTTCCAGCCATGCGGAATAGTTGCCCTCGTAAGGAATGCCGCGGCCGCGGTCGAGTTCGAGGATCCAGCCGGTGATATCATCCAGGAAATAGCGGTCGTGGGTGACGATCAGGATGGTGCCTTTGTAGTCGATCAGGTGCTGTTGCAGCCACGCGATGGTCTCGGCGTCCAGGTGGTTGGTCGGTTCGTCGAGCAGCAGCATGTCGGGCGCTTCCAGCAGCAGCTTGCAAAGCGCCACACGGCGTTTCTCACCGCCCGAAAGGTTGGCGATGTTTGCATCGTCTGGCGGGCAGCGCAGCGCTTCCATCGAGACATCGATCTGACTGTCGAGGTCCCACAGGTTTTCCGCGTCGATCGCGTCCTGCAGGGTGGTCATTTCCTCCATCAGCTCATCCGAGTAGTTCTCGGCGATCTCCATGGCGATTTCGTTGAAGCGGTCGACCTTGGCCTTTTTCGCGGCCACGCCCAGCATGACGTTTTCGCGGACGGTCAGCGATTCATCCAGCTGAGGTTCCTGCGGCAGATAGCCGACCTTGGCGCCCTCGGCCGCCCATGCCTCACCGGTGAAGTCCGTGTCGAGGCCCGCCATGATCTTCATCAGCGTCGATTTACCTGCGCCGTTGACGCCGACGACACCGATTTTCACGCCGGGCAGAAAGCTGAGGTGGATGTTTTCAAAGCACTTTTTGCCACCGGGATAGGTCTTGGAGACACCCTGCATGTGGTAGACATATTGATAGGCGGCCATGTCGCGTCCTCTGGGTCGGGGAAATCAAGTTGGAACGCTGGATATCCGAGGCGAGCGGGCGGGGCAAGCTGGTGGTATTGTGAATTTTCTGTGGTCGTTTGATCCGGTAGAACCAACACGACAAGGAGTGGTGGGGTTTTGGCAGAACTTGCGGAACTGATTGCCGGTTGGGCGCAACCGGGCCGGGTGACATGGATCGGTTTACGTCCCGGCCGCAGAGCGGAAATGGATGGGCGCAACGAGGTTTGGGTATCAGCCGATGGGCTCGACGGCGACCGCAGCCGGGCGGGCAAGCGGGCGGTGACTTTGATCCAGCAGGAACATCTGGCGGCGATTGGCTCTTATCTGGGGCAAGGATCGGTTAAGCCTGAGATCCTGCGGCGCAATCTGGTGGTTTCGGGAATCAATCTGGCGGCGCTAAAGGGGCGGGAGGTGCAGGTCGGGGAGGCCGTTTTGCGCTTTACCGTGATCTGCGCTCCGTGCAGTCGGATGGAGGAGGCGTTGGGCAAAGGCGGCTATTCTGCTGTGCGGGGGCATGGGGGATGGTGTGCCGAAGTAGTGCAACCGGGGCAAGTCAGGCTTGGCGATGTGGTGCAGCCGATTGATTGACAACACCTCTCAGTTCTGAACATCAGCAGAGGATGGAACGCAGTACCATTCCATATGCGGGGCCCGGGCAGGTCGTGGGGTTGTTCGGAGGGTCATTTGATCCTCCGCATCAAGGTCATGTGCATGTGACGCGCGAAGCGATGAAGGCGTTCGGGCTGGATCGGGTGTGGTGGCTGGTGTCGCCGGGCAATCCGTTGAAGGAGCGGGGGCCTGCGCCTTTGGCGCGGCGGGTTGCGGCGGCGCGGGACGTGATGCAGCATCCGCGCGTTGATGTGACGGATATTGAGGCGCTGACGGGGACGCGAGCGACGGCGGATACACTGGCGGCGCTGCGGCGGCTTTATCCTCAGGTTCGGTTCGTCTGGCTGATGGGCGCGGACAATCTGGCGCAGTTTCATCGCTGGAAGGACTGGCGGCAGATCATGGACAGCGTGCCTGTGGGCGTCGTGGCGCGGCCGGGGGATCGGATCTCGGCGCGGATGTCTCCGGCGGCTCGGCTTTATGCCAAGTACCGTATCGACGGGCAGGCGCGGCATTTGCTGGGGCGGGCGGAGGCTCCGGCGTGGTGTTTTGTGAACGTGCCGATGGTTGACGTCAGTTCGACCGAGTTGCGCAATCGCGGGAATTGGAGCGATGGGGTGTTGCCCGAATGACTCCACTTGGCGCATAATCTTAATCAAGTGATTGTCTGCATTTAAGCTCTGGGATTCTAATAGACCCATGGTCGATCGAATTTCGCGTCGTTTGTTTCTGGGTGGATTAGGGGCGTCTCTGGTTCCGGGCGCAGGTCTGGCCGAGGCGCCTTCGGTGTCTCTGCGCCCTGTGCTGCGTGGCCCGCAGCCCAGCGGGGCCGAGCGACTGGTTCAGGCAGCGGGGCTGAAGGGCGAGGTTGTTTTCGCCGTGGCCGACGTGGAAACCGGAACGCCGCTGGAGGTGTTCGGCGAGGGCCAAAGCCTACCACCAGCCAGCGTCGCCAAGGCGCTGACCGCGCTTTATGCGCTGGATGTGCTGGGTCCGGAGTATCGGTTCGAAACGCGCTTGATCGCGGATGGACCGGTCGAGAATGGCATTCTGAAAGGCGACCTGATCCTTGCGGGTGGCGGTGATCCGCTGCTGGATACAGACGCGCTGGCCACAATGGCAGCCAATCTGCGCAAGGCCGGGATCACCGAGGTGAAGGGCGCGTTCAAGGTCTATGATGGTGCGCTGCCCTACGTCTTCAGCATTGATCCGGGGCAGCCGGATCATCTGGGCTATAGCCCGTCGATCAGCGGGATTTCCCTGAATTTCAACCGTGTGCATTTCGAGTGGAAACGCGAGGGCACCGGCTATGACGTGACCATGGATGCGCGCAGCGCAAGTTACAGGCCGTCGGTGGATATGGCATCAATGCGGGTCGAGAACCGCAGCCTGCCGATCTACACCTATCAGCCAAGCGCGCGGCAGGATCGCTGGACCGTGGCCAAAGGCGCGCTAGGCAATGGCGGGGCACGCTGGCTGCCGGTACGCAAGCCTGCGCTTTATGCCGGAGATGTGTTCCGCACGCTGGCACGCGTGAATGGGATCGTGCTGGGCCGGGTGCAGGTGACGCGGCAAGCACCGCAAGGGACCGAACTGGTGGTGCATCAGAGCGATCCGTTGGAAAGCATCCTGAAGGGGATGCTGAGATATTCGACCAATATAACCGCCGAAATGGTGGGTTTGGCGGCCACCAAGGCGCGCGGGGTTGCGCCGCAGAGCCTTGAGGACTCGGCCGCAGAAATGAACCTGTGGGCGGCAGAGCGTTTTGGCGCAGATGGGATCGCGATGGTAGATCATTCCGGACTTAGCGGTTCCTCACGTATGGCCCCCTCCGGTCTGGTCAATACGCTGGTGGCGGCGGGGCAATCAGAGGAGCTGCGGCCGTTGCTTCGGTCCTTTACGCTGGCCGACAAAAACGGGCAGCCGGTCAAGGATCATCCGATCAAGGTCGACGCAAAAACGGGTACTTTGAACTTCGTCTCGGGTCTTGGCGGTTACATGACAACGGCAGATGGAGTGGATCTGGCGTTTGCAATCTTCACCGCCGACACCGCGCACCGCGCCACGATCCCGCGTGCGTCGCGCGAGCGCCCGAACGGCGCGCGGGCCTGGAACCGACGGTCTCGCACTTTGCAGCGCAATCTGATTGAGCGGTGGGGTACGCTCTACGGCAGCTAGGTCGTATGCCGCGCCCGTGCCCCGCGTTCGATAGCGGCAGCGTGCAGGCGGTCGATGCTCAGCTCGTACCGGATTTCTTCCAGCAGGCGCAGTTCGGTTTCGGCCAGAGTGCCGTCAGCGGCGGCGACATCACAGGCCAGCGCGTAGGCGGTTTCGTTCAGGCGTTCGGGCAGGTTGTCACGGATCAGTCCGAACAGGGCATCCAGCCCGTCCACCTGCTCAAACAAATCAAACACGATCTGCGAGACGCGGCGGGTTCGGTCGATGTCGTAGCCTGCAAACACCGGCAGCATGTTGACCGCGCCTTCAATCTTGACCAGCTCTGCGGTTCGGATGTTCTCGTCCGAGGCGGAAATCGCCACCATGATCGCCACAAGGCAATCCTGCGGGGACATCGGGTGTGGGGTTTGCTCGGTCATGGTGTCGTCCTGAATGAAACGTTTGTTGCCGCACGATAGGAGCGGGTGCAAGGAGGTTCAACTGGTAGTTTTGGGGTGCAATGAATGCGATCGGTGAGGGTGGGTGATTTCGGCTGTGATGTAAACGTCCGTTGAGAGCTTATACCTGCCGTCGACCAGGCTTCTATTCTTTGCATGTGCTGCGCGTCGCGAACCAAGCATTTTGGGCTTTCGCTGTCAGCATTTTAAAGCAGAACTTCGCCAAGTTAATTGACTGCACGGAAACGACTAGGCATGAGATTTAAAGCGTTTCAGTTGGGCGTTTTTCTATGCCTTGCAACGCCGGTCATGCCCGATATTTAGCAAGCTCACTCCAGAATAATTCTACAGCATCCGAAGTGTTCTGTGACTTACGCGCTGCGCAGATGTTCCACGTAAGGTTCTGTGCCATAGACACGGGTTTCACCGTCTTTGCATGGATCAGATCCGCAAATGTGTCCGCCATCCCTCCCACGATGTAGTCCGGTTCTGCCAACAATCCGGTCAGGAGGTTGTAGTCGTCGCATTCGATATGCGGCTGTGCATTCACCTTTTCGACGGCTTCAGCACCGCCACCAAGTGCTTTTGTCAAAGCGGCTTTCCAGTGTTTGTGGAGATGCGGAGATGCAAAGGGAAAATCGAATATGCCTGCCATCGTTTGCGGGCCACGCTGATGAATCTCATGGTCGCGATGTGCCACAAACTGGATTTGTTGTTTCTCCATCACCATAATCTCGACGTTGTCAGCTTCGGGTGTGTAGGTCAGGTCACCCAGGAACATGTCGAACTTTCCCGCCTGCAACAAATCAAGCGGTCGTGCGTAGGCGCTTACCAGAATTCGGAAACGAAGATCAGGCATCACTTGCCGCACTGATCGCAGGGCGGGCAGGATCAGGGTTCTCGTGGTCAGAGGCCCGCAACCGATCAGCAAAGTGCCCGGCCCGGTTTCGCGCAAAGCGGCCACGCGCGTTGCATACTGGTTCAGGTCTTCGCGCAGCGCCTGGGCGATTGGCAAGAACTCCTGCCCTGCGCGTGTCAGAGTGCTGTTGTTTCGGCTTCGATGAAACAAAACAAGCCCCGTATAGTCCTCGGCCTGCCCGACATAGCGGGACAATGATGCGTTGGACACACCCATCGCACGGGCAGCATTTTGGAAACTGCCGATTTCAGCCAATGTAAGAAAAGCGGTCAAAGAGTTTTCGTTCATCATGCCGTCAAACACATTTCAGGTTTTGCTCTTTAGATTTCACAATATGAAATTCCGGTAAAGCTCTGTTGCGACGCGAAAGTTTCGACCGCTATCCCTGATCGGACTTTCGATATTCCCTTCACCGGTATCGTCTTCTACGTTCGCAGAGGTAAAAATGTTCATTTTTCGATCTATTGTGGTTTCCGCCACGCTGGCTACAGCTTCGGTCTGTGCCCTGCCAGTTTTGGCCGAAACCGACCAGCCCAATATCCTTGTCATCATGGCCGACGATGTCGGCTGGGCCAGTCTGGGCAGCTATCATCAGGGTGTGAAAAGTATCAAAACCCCCAACCTTGACCAGCTTGCTGCGGATGGTATGCGCCTTACGGACTACTATGCACAGCCAAGCTGCACCGCAGGGCGATCTGCCTTTATCACCGGACAATTGCCAGTTCGGACGGGGATGCACACAGTCGGGCTGCCCGGAGATCCGGAAAAAGGTCTGAATGAAAAAGACCCTACTCTGGCAAACATCCTTAAATCTCTAGGCTACACCACCGGGCAATTCGGCAAAAATCACTTGGGCGATATGAACAAGTTTCTGCCAACTGTGAAAGGTTTCGATGAATATTGGGGCTGGCTCTACCACCTGAATGCGATGGAATACACCTCTGACCCCGATTGGCCCAAAGATCAGAAATTCAACGACACATTTGGCCCACGGAACATCATCCACGCCTATGCCACTGATACAATTGATGAAACCGTAGATCCACGCTGGGGGCTGGTTGGAAAGCAGCGTATAATAGACGATGGCCCAGCTCCGCCTGAACGGCAAAAAACGCTCGACGATGAGGTGACGGCCCATACTCTGGACTTCATCAACCGCGCGGTCGATAGCGACACGCCCTTCTTTGTCTGGATGGCCACGGCCCGAGCGCATGTCTGGACACATCTGAGCCCCGAATACGAGGCAATGCTGGGCGACGGGCGCGGTTTGCAGGATGTCGTAATGAAAGAGCTTGACGACAACGTGGGCAAGGTCATGGCCCGTCTGGACGAACTTGGCATCTCGGACAACACTATTGTAGTCTTCACCTCGGATAACGGCCCCGAAACCATGACTTGGCCTGATGGTGGAACAACACCGTTCCGAGGCGAAAAAGGTACGACATGGGAAGGCGGCTTCCGCGTTCCTGCTATCATTCGCTGGCCCGGAAGAGTTTCCGCCGGGACCGTAAGCAACGGTATTTTTGCCGGTCTTGATTGGATGCCTACCCTCGTCGCCGCCGCCGGAGGACCTGACGATCTGCCTGGATCACTACTGAAGGGCTATGAGGGCTATCAGGTGCATCTGGATGGTTACAACCAACTGCCTTTCCTGACTGGCGAGGGTGAGAGCAACCGGGACGAGATTATCTACTACGAAGGTCCGGACCTGCAAGCTGTACGCCATGGTGATTGGAAAGCACATTTCACGATACAAACCGAAGGATGGGCAGGTCCAAAAGAGGAACTGAACGCGCCCCTGCTGTTCAACCTGCGCCGCGATCCCTATGAAAAGGCAGCTGAGGAGTCGGGGATGTATACCCGTTGGATGGGCAACAAAATGTGGGCCTTTGGCCCTGCTGCTAAATTCGTCCAAAACCACCTGTCTACCTTCATTGACTATCCTCCGCGGGGGTCGGACATAACCAACCAGGGCCATGTCGAAGAGCAGATATCGACCGAAGGTGGGATGTCGCAGTAGAAAACAAACCTCGGGAGGCATCACCTGTTGCCTCCCGATCTGTGTCAAGGATTTCATCGAGGGCCGCGAAAATCACGCTTCACCGCCTCTTTGCTATCGCACCGCCCGGTTCATCCCGCCGTCGGACAGTATACTCTGACCGTTGATATACCGGGCTGCATCGCTGGCGAGAAACACGCAAGCCTGCCCAATTTCTTCGAACGTTGCGGGCCGCTGAGCGGGGATTTCCCGGCGAGCTTGTTCGGACAGGTTCACGTTCTCGCAGAACCCCGGCAGCAGGTTGTTCATGCGAATATTGTGCCGTGCATATCGGTCCCCGTAAAGCTTTGAGAAACTATGCAATGCTCCACGCAGCATGCTCATGGGATAGGGCGCACGTGGCTCGATTGTGTTCATGGATGAGATATTAACGAATGCACCACCGCCTTGTTCGATCAGAATGGGCGTGACGATACGGGCGATCTTGACGACATTTAGCACATACATGTCCAGACTTTCGTGCCATAACTCGTCGCTGAGTTCCAAAAGCGGTCCGTCAAAGTCAGGATCGAAACCGACGGTTTTGATGGCTTCAGGCACCGTTCCACCGTGACCCATATTACTGACGATTGCATCAATCCGTCCATATTTGCTCATGGTGTCGTCGACCATCGCTTGCAAATCATCGACATCTAATACAGAGCCGCGACGGCCAATGCCCTCAAGTTCCTCAGCCAATTCAACCGAGCGGTTGGACGGAGACATAAGCGAAACCTTATAGCCGGCTTTCGCCATTTCAATGGCACAACCCCGGCCAATTCCCTGTCCTGCACCTGTCATCAAAGCAACTTTGGTATCAGGCATGGTGTGTCCTTTCTTTGGGCGCACAGTGTGTGAGGTTTATTGATCTGTGGTCAGTGTAACTGCCGGAAACAAAGCAGACCTATCGAGTTTTTGGGGCAATGCTGTTAGGTTTTCTCACATGCCGGAGAACCTTAGACATCTACGTGCCCTTCAGGCCTTTGATGAAACCGCAACCCACTCCAGCCTGACCAAGGCAGCGGATGTTCTGAACGTCACCCACGGGGCGATCAGTCGGCAAATTAAGCTGCTGGAACTGCATCTTGGCGTAACGCTTTTTCATCGCCGCCCAAATGGGGTTGAACTGACCAGTGCCGGGGAGCTTCTGCATCAATCGACGCGCGGGGCATTTTCGGCGTTGCAACTGGGCGTGATGGAGGTGAAGCGGCTGCATCACCGCCAGTCGATTACGGTGTCGTTGTCAACATCGCTGGCGCTTAAATGGCTTGTCCCGTTGCTCAGTTCATTTCAGCAAGAACATCCGGGTATCGCGTTGCTGCTGGACACAAATGATCGATTTGCGGATTTTGATGCGTCTGAGGTCGATGTCGCCCTGCGGTTCGGGGAACCCGGTTGGGACGGGCTCTATCATGAGCAGATAAGACAAGAGGACCTGATTGTTGTAGCAGCGCCATCCCTTGTTGGTAAAACCCGACTGCCGATGCCTGCCGAGAATGTGGCTGATCTTCCACTCTTGCATGATGCCTACAACGTCGGGTGGGAAAGCTGGGCTGCGCAGGTCGGGCTGGGCGCTGACCGGATCAATTCGCAGAGCATCAAGTACGTGGACAGCGCGGTTCTGTTGGAGGCTGCGATTGACGGGCAAGGTGTAGCGTTGGCAAGACATCTCTTGGCGGAGAGGGATTTGGAACTTGGTCGCTTGATCCGCCTCGATGAAAGCCGGGTTCCATTGGATCGGGGGCTCTACTTCGTCTGCCGCCCCGGCGATCAGGAACGGGTCACCGTGAGAATTTTCAGGAAATGGCTTATGTCGATTTAATCTTTTGCCTTGCTTGCAAATCCGCGAGAGCGATCAACAGACTACGTTTTTCAGAATGCCGCAATGCCCCGTGCTGCGGACACTTGTAACCAAGACCAGATATGGATTGCACGCTGTTCATGCTCATAGAGGCATGAAAATCACCACCCTTTATTGACTCATACTGCACCTGCACAATAACAGGGGCCGGTCCGGGCGCATGGGGTGTCTGGCACGTTTCCCGATGGAGTATCCAAATGTCTGACCTGCGTGAAACCGCGATGACGTCCAAGGCGTGGCCGTTTGAAGAGGCGCGGCGGTTGCTCAAACGGTATAAGCAGGGCGCTCCGGAAAAGGGATATGTGCTGTTTGAGACGGGCTATGGCCCCTCAGGTCTGCCGCATATCGGCACCTTTGGTGAGGTCGCGAGGACCACGATGGTCAAGCGCGCGTTTGAGGCGCTGTCGGATATCCCGACCAAGCTGATCTGTTTCTCGGACGATCTGGATGGGATGCGGAAAGTGCCCAGCAATGTGCCGAACCCCGAGGCGCTGCAGGATTATCTGCAATGTCCGCTGACCTCGGTGCCGGACCCGTTTGGTGAATATGACAGCTTTGGTGAGCATAACAATGCGATGCTGCGCCGGTTCCTCGATACTTTCGGGTTCGAGTATGAGTTCTATTCGGCGCGCGAGTTTTACCGCTCGGGCCAGTTCGACGAGATCCTGAAGCGCGCCGTTGAGAAGTATGACGACGTGATGGCCATCATGCTGAAAAGCCTGCGCGAAGAACGTCAGCAGACCTACTCGATCTTCCTGCCGATCCATCCCGAGACCGGGCGGGTTCTGTATGTGCCGATGAAGAAGGTTTGCGCCGATACCTACACTGTCACCTTCGATGACGAGGATGGCAAGGAATGGACGCTGCCCGTGACTGGCGGCAATGTGAAGCTGCAGTGGAAGCCTGATTTTGGCGCGCGCTGGGCCGCTTTGGGCGTTGATTTCGAAATGTATGGCAAGGAACATGCCACCAACGAGAAGATCTATGACGCGATCTGCCGGGCTTTGGGAGGTCGTGCGCCTGAGCATTTCTCGTATGAACTGTTCCTCGATGAGAACGGCCAGAAGATTTCGAAGTCGTCGGGCAATGGTGTTTCGATCGATGAATGGCTGACCTATGCGCCCACCGAGTCGCTGGCCTATTTCATGTATCAAAAGCCCAAGACCGCGAAGCGGATGCATTTCGATGTGATCCCAAAGGCGTATGATGAATATCATCAACAGTTGCGGGCCTATCCGGGACAGGACCTGAAGGCTCAGCTGAATAATCCCGTCTGGCATATCCATGGTGGCGACGTTCCGGAATGCACCCTGATGGTTCCGTTTGCGATGCTGTTGAACCTGGCGTCCGTGTCTGGGGCCGAGGACAAGGAGGCGCTGTGGGGATTTATCCGCCGTTATGCGCCCGAGGCCACTGCCGAGACCCATCCCGATCTGGATCAGGCGGCGGGCTTTGCAGTGAGGTACTTCAACGATTTCGTCAAGCCGACGCGCCAGCATCGCGAGCCGACGGATCAGGAGCGTGAGGCGCTGGAAGCATTGAGGGCGGCCTTGGAAGCCTATGACGGGCCGATGGAAGACGAGGCACTGCAATCGGTGGTCTATTCCATCGGGCGTGAGCGGTTCGATCCGATGCGCGGCTGGTTCACGGCACTTTACGAAGTGCTGTTGGGGGCGTCGCAAGGGCCTCGGTTTGGTGGGTTCATCGCGCTTTATGGCGTGCCAGAGACGATTGCTCTGATCGACAAGGCGCTGGCCGGGGAATTGTCTGATTTGACCTGATCCAGTGTGGGGCTACCCTTGCATCAGGAGGTGGCCCCATGCGTCGACTATTGCTTGCTGTATCCCTGAGTGCCGGACTGGCATCCGGAGCTTTTGCTCAGAGTGACGAGATTGAGGCCAATATCTCGGCGCAGATTCAGGCGTTCAAGGCGGATGACTTTGCCACCGCCTTCACCTTTGCCAGCCCCAATATCCAGCGGCTGTTCGGCGATCCCGAGAATTTCGGGATCATGGTGCGCCGCGGCTATCCTATGGTCTGGCGGCCTGCGGATGTGAGGTTTCTGGAGCTGCGCGAGATTGGCGGAGCCCTGTGGCAGAAGGTCATGATCACTGATGGTGACGGACGGGTGCATCTGCTGGACTACCAGATGATCCGGCAGGAAAACGGCTGGAAGATCAACGGTGTACAGTTGCTGGGCAACTCCGACCCGGCGGCCTGAGGCAACACCACCGTCACGGTGGTAAGAGCCGCGATTAATTCCTTTTCGATACTCAGACCCATGCGCTTGGGCTCAGGGCTCGGGCGGTATCGGGTTTTGGCGCGCGTGCTTGGCGCGATTGGGAAAGGGATTTTACATGAACAAGGCAATCACCGACGGCATCGTGTTCATGCCGCCCGCCTATGCGGCTGGTCTTGGGGTTTGGTCCAGTGGCGACGGCACGCCGGGCTCTCCGACCTATGAGGGGTCGGGGACGGGGGTGTTCGTTCCGGCGGATGCGGATTTCGCAGGCTGTCTGGAGATTTATAAGACGGCAGAACCTCAGCGGCTGCGCTATATGGGGCAGACACCTTTGTTGCCGGGCTGCTATTTGCAGATCAAGGCGCGGGTGAAGGCGATCAGCGGGCCGCTTCCCGAGGTGCGGATTGCCGGCTGGGCCGGAGGAGCCGGTGATGCGCATGTGGACGGATTGGCCGAGCAGGGTCCGGCGGTGCAGCTGACCGGCTATGGCACCGTGCATGAGGTGACGGCCATCGTGGGCACGGGCCTGCGCCCCGGCGTGGACATGCCATGGGGCAATGCGGCGCTTTATGGACACTTTGGTTTGGATATCGAAGGCACCAACGGCGCGGTGGTGCGGGTGGATGATATCGAGATCACCGATGTGACCTCGGTCTTCCTGCGCGATTTGATTGGTCTGGTCGACGTGCGCGATTTCGGCGCTGTGGGTGACGGGGTCACCGATGACTCGGCAGCGTTTGAGGCGGCGGATCAGGCAGCGAACGGGCGCAAGGTTTATATTCCGCAAGGTGAGTTCCGGCTGGAAGAGAACACTAACATGGCGTCCGAGGTCGCATTTGACGGCACCGTCACGATGCCGGTCGACAAGATGTTGCTGCTGACCAAGAATTTCGATCTGCCGACCTATATCACCGCCTTTGGTGATGAAATGCTGGCGTTTAAAAAGGCGTTTCAGGCGTTGCTGAACAGCTCGGACCATGAATCGCTGGATCTGGGCGGGCGCAAGATCGCGGTGACCGAGCCCATCGATATGGCGGCAGCGGTGCCGAACCGGACGGGTTATGCCACCCGTCGAGTGGTGCGCAACGGGCAGTTTGATGTGAAAAGCAGCTCGAATTGGGATACCGAAACCTTCACCTCGGTTGCGACCTACAGCCCGTCTGATCCTGATACGCTGACCAACGTGGCCAATGTGGCGAATATACCGGTGGGTTCGCTGGTCACCGGCAGCGGGGTCGGGCGTGAGGTTTATGTGCGGTCGAAAAACGAAAGCACCGGTGAAATCACGCTGAGTGCGCCGACTTATGATGCCGCAGGGACGCAGACCTTCACCTTCACATCGTTCAAGTACCTGCTAGATTTCAGCGGTTTCAGTGCGCTGCAGAAGTTCAACATGGAAGGGATCGAGTTCCAGTGTAACGGTCGGTGCAGCGCGATCCGGTTGTCTCCGGGCGGGAACACTTTTGTACTGAAAGACTGTTTCATCAGTCGCCCGAAGGACCGGGGTATCACATCAATCGGGCGCGGATGTCAGGGGATGCTGATCGATGGCTGTCAGTTCCTATCGACCGAGGAAAGTCTGGACGTGCCGGACCGAAGCTCAATCGCGCTGAATGCCAATGCCAACGACGTCAAGCTGCGCCACAACCGGGCCACGCGGTTCCATCATTTCGCGGTGCTAAGTGGGGACAACAATCTGGTGCTGGGCAACCACTTCTTCCAGGGCGACAACGTCGCGAACGGGGTGCGCAACGCTGGGTTGGTGATCATCGGCGGCTATAACAGTTCGTCCATCGCCGAGAACTATGTCGATAACTGTTTTATCGAATGGACCAACGAGCACGATGCCAACCCGGATTATTTCACCAGCTTCTCGTTCAGCGCGCTGAGCATCACGGATAACATCTTTTATGCCAGCGATGTTGCCCCCTGGTTCAGCTATCTGGTGATCCGCCCCCATGGCACGGGGCATTTCTTGAACGGGCTGACCGTCACCGGCAACAAGTTCCGCGTCAACAACGTGCGGATCGACCGAGTGGACCGGGTCGATACCAGTTTTGCCGATCTTGATCCGGAAAGGCACAAGAGGGTGTGTTTCGAGAACAATACGTTCCACGGCATCGATACGCCTTGCGCCAATCCATTGCGGCTGCAGCACACGCAAAGCTCACCGTCATCAGCCTGGACCGTCAGTTCGCAGGGCCAATTGCCGTTCGGGGGCAGGGCGCGCGGGTGTGATGCGGTTGTTGCCCTGGGAAGCCTCAGGACATCGTTGAATGCGGTGCGCTATACCGCGCCATATGTCGAGTTGCGACAGGGATCGGGCCAGAGCGATATCCGCCTGCGCTGGTCCGAAAGCTTGCGTGGTGCGGTTTCGACCATTCTGCGGATTGATACCTGATTGATGTGGTGGGCCGCCTGAATGTAGGCGGCCCATCTTTAATAGCTGCGCCACAATCCAAATTTGATCCCGATGTTATCATCAGCCGAATTGCGCTCGGCACCCAGAATCCAGGTGAGTCTGCCCGTCTTTGGGCGATACATCAGCGAAGGTCGCACCCTCCAGTACCATGGTCGGTCCGAAACATAAGAAGTTTCGATCTGCAGGAGCGGGTCAAACCGTCGACCCGAGGACAGACCGGCCGTGAAATCCAATTTGCGGATCACTGCCTCATGGGTGCGGTTTTCGAGCGCTGCGTCGACATTGATCCATCCGCCTCCCAATCCGGTTTGAATGCTTTTGCCGTATGAAAGTGTTGCTTTGTACATTGCCCAACTACTGTACTGGCGATGGTGCGCGCCAACGCCGAACTCGGCCGCCAGACGCCCTGCTGACCCCATGTCTGCAACCGGCACGCGTGCAAAGACCAGCGCGTGCCCATACAAATCCTGATGCTCCTCGGCATCCAGTCCGATCGTGAGTTTCGGCCGCAATCCCCACTCGGTATAAAGCGAGGTTTTGTACTTGTAGACGTCTTCCTCTTTGAAAGCGGTCACAGATAACGCGGTGAAGCTTGACCCCTTCTCGCGGAGCCACGCACCGGACCATGCCGGAGTGCACACCATAAAAAGCAGCGGAATGACGAGAACCAGACGAGCCATGGGGGCAGCATCGGCAGACATGGTTAACGGATGGTTAGTTTCTTGTTCATCTTCGAGAAAGATTTTTTGATCCAAAAACATTGTCTATGTGCAGGAAAAGGGTGGCGTTTTCAAAAGCTGTGCTAGGCTCGGGTCAGCTATAAAGGAGGAGCCTTATGCCGCAGATTTCCAAAACCAACAGCTATCAGACTGTCATCACCACCTTCGAGATGACCCCTGGAACCTGCCAGGACCTTCTTGAGGCGCTGACCGATGCTTATGCCGAGTTCATTTCGAAACAGCCGGGTTTCATTTCAGCCGGATTGCATGTGAATGATGCCCAGACGCGGATTGCCAATTATTCACAATGGGAGCGCCGCGAGGATTTCCTGGCGATGTTGCGCACACCGGAAATGCGAGAGCGGAATCGCAGGGTTAACGAGCTGTGCAAGAGCTTTGAACCCGTGATGTACGACGTCGCCGAGACATTCGGTGAGACCTGATCTGAGTCAATGCACGGCCACCACCGGTCGCGCAGTATAGCGGCACAACTACGGAGGCGCGAGCCATGTATCATAACATTCTTGTTCCCATTTCCTTTGATGCTGAACGGGACAGCTCGGCAGCGTTGAAGCTGGCAGAACTACTGTCGACGCCCGAGGCTGCGGTTACGCTGCTGCATGTGGTAGAGCACATTCCGGATTATGCGATCTCGTACATGCCTGCCGAGTATCTGTCCGAAGCCCGCAAGGCCATTCAGACCGAGCTTGATGCTCTGGCGGCGCGCGTCCCGAATGCGAAGGGGCTGGTGGTTGAAGGCCATTCCGGGCGAACGATTCTGGACTGGGCCGAAGTGAATAAGCCTGACCTGATCATCCTGGCTTCGCACCGCCCGGGGATGCAGGACCTGTTGTTGGGTTCAACAGCGACCCATGTGGTGCGCCACGCCAAATGCGCCGTGCATGTGGTGCGATAAGGTCGAGCTTTTTCCAAGCCGACCCCGATTGCGGCCATGGCTTTGCCACATACCGCGTGTAAGACCTATGGCATGACAACCGGGAAACAAACGAAAGACACCGATCCGAACCCTCGTCTTACACGGCGGCAACGGCGGGCAGACGCGTTGCGCAGGCAGGCTCTGTCTCCGGTGCGTATTCTACTGATGGTGCTGGCCTTGCCCTTAACCACAGGAATGATCGCAATCGGTGTCTACCTGCGCGTTTCAGACTACGAACGTCATGAAGCGGTGATCCATCTGGTGGCGCTGGCTGGGTGTGATGCGGTGGAGATGCTGGGTTTCGGGCCTTTTCGCGAAGGAAGGCCCGGATATCATAAGCGCAATGACCCCGATGGCGATGGTGTCGCCTGTGGCTCGTTTGCCTTGCAGAAACCACGCAATGTCGCGATGCCGGGAGATATCCAAGCCAATCCCCGGAATCTTCAGACCCCGAAACAGCGCACTGTCGGAACGGCAAAGTTTTTGAAGCCTTGAATCGGTGGGGGGCGAAATCTTGAAAAGATTTCGGGGCGCTTTCTTTTCAAGAAAGCGTTGCGTGGCTCAGGTGAGCCAACGCACGGGTGCGCGGTTGCAGAAGATTACGATCTGGCCCGAGTTTTCCGCCACTTGATAACCGCGACGATTGATTTCGGCCATAAAACGCTCCATCCCGGCAAAGCGCTCTATATCGCGCGCCTTGCGACGGATTACGCCACCTTGCTGCACCGCCTTGGAGGCGAATAGATCACTGAGCCAAACCTCAGGCGAGAGGGAAGAATTACAGTTATACATCACCTATGATTTGGCGCAGCTAGGTTAATGCCGGGTAAAGAAAGTTGCGCCCGCAATGCGGGTCTTGCCTTGTCCTGACCAGAGCGCCACAGTCGCCGCGATGACTCGTGATGAATTCAATGCCTTTTGCTCGGACCTCAAAGCCACCAGCCATGTCGTGCAGTGGGGCAACGCAGATGTCTGGAAAGTAAGCGGCAAAGTCTTTGCCATCTGTGGTTGGAACGACGGAAAGGATGCGTTTACCTTCAAGGCTACCGATCTAGCCTTTGAGGTCCTCGGAGATGAGCCAGGTATCCGCCCAGCGCCTTATCTGGCATCGCGAGGTATGAAATGGCTGCAGGTTTACGATGAACGTGGCATGAGCGACGCGTCGCTGCGAGATCATATTGTAATCTCATACGATCTGGTCGTAGCTAAGCTGACCAGAAAGGCGCGGGCAGAGCTGGGCCTTTAAGGCGGTCAGTCTTTCATGGCGTGCAGCAGCTCAAGCAGTTTTTTCCGGTCATCATCGTCGGCATAGTCTCCGCTGGCCAGCCGTTCGGCGATGCTGAGGCGCAGACGGTCATGTTGTGTGCGAACCTCTTCGCCCGCCGTTTCAGCGAGGGTCTTCATGATCACTGCCACCGCCTGCTGCCGTTTGGTGGTGGGATTGGCGATGTAGTCCACAAGGCTTTGCTGTCCGGAATCAAGGATGTTTTCTGCCAGATCACGTAGTTGATCCCCATTTGGAAGCAACGGCGTAGGGGCATTTTGCGGTGGCAGAATCTCAGGCGGGTTGCGCGGGGTTTCCGCTAGCGCATTGGTGCCGTCAACAAAGGCTTCGGTGATCATCCGCGTGATCCTGATCGCGCGCGGATCTTTAAACAAAGTCGAGGCAATAGCTACGCCGTAGTCGGTATAGACCCACGGATTGACCCGTCGGCCACCGCGGCCTTCGGGTTTTGAGATCACATTCTGTGATTGCAAATCCGCGACCTCTGCGTCGGAAAGCTGAAAGCGGTAGCCTTCGAACAGATCCTTATTGCGCGAGACGGCCTGATTGAAGGCGCTGACGGATTTCCCGTAAAACTGCGCCAGATCTTCTGCCAGAACCACGCGTACACCGCGCACCCGATGAATGGCGTTTTGGACCTCTTGAGGGCTGGGCAGGTTTTCCGGGTTCGTCATCATATCCGTTTGGAATCACAATTTGTGATTTCAAACGTGACGCAGGGCGCGCTGGGCTGCAAGTTTGAACTGCAGGTAGGTTCGATGTCTCTTGCCGAGAGGTCTGCCAGATTCGGCCAATACCCTGATGGAAATAACCTTTTTGAAGGAACAAGCTTGCCCCCTATCAAGTTGACAATCCTAATGGATTGACTGATACAAACGGAACAAGACCGGGCCGTTAGCTCAGCTGGATTAGAGCAGGGAACTTCTAATTCTCAGGTCGGGGGTTCGAGTCCTCCACGGCTCGCCATTTTTTCAGATGTTTTTCGAAACGGGGCAAGGGTACGGCCCTTATATCTGAATTCAAAGCGGTCGGTCAGACTGCACCAAGCGGGTGCATTCAGCTTTTCCCTCAGCGTTTTGGGCTGGACCTAAGGTCCAACCGCATAAACGCGCTGTTTGGATCGGCGTCATAGCCATAAATCGGATCGCAATAGGAATATCCCAATGTTTCATATAGCTTGCGTGCTGCGTCATATTCCGAGAGATGATTTGCGCCAGTTTCCAGGACAAGTGCGGAAACGCCCTCGGCTCGAGCCAGATCGGCAAGATGGTTCATGATCACACGCGCCAATCCTCGGCCGCGCGCAGCAGCAACCACGTGCACCGATTTAACTTCGGCAGTGCCATCCGGCAGCGCCTTAAGCGCACCACAACCCAAGGGCTTACCCGCCTCATAAATAGCCCAAAAGCGAATGCCCGGCTCGCGCAGGGCATCAATGTCCAGCGTATGATTTGAGGTTTGCGGTGTCGCGTCCCAGCTATGGGCGAGATGCGCTTGAATGATCGGGCGCAGATCCTTGGCGCCGGGGTCTGCTTGGCGGATGTCGATCATTCACAGGGCCTTGTCAGTGGGTCCAGGGAGCGCGCCGGTCAGTGGCGAAATTCTCACCATAGCCGCGCGCCCGCAGGTTCGGCTTGCGCTTGTGCGGCTCGCTTACCTGCGCGTCGATGCCGTTGTCTTTGGCATAGTCCAGCGCCTCTTCCTTGGTATCGAACTTCAGACGCACCTGCGTTTGGGTGTCATTGGACGAGGTCCAGCCCATCAGCGGATCGACCTCACGCGCAGAAGCCGGGGCGTATTCCAGAACCCATTTGCGGGTTTTGGCCATCCCCGAGGTCATCGCGTTTCGCGAAGGCTGGTAAATCCGTGCGCGCATGTCGCCTCTCCGTACTCACTTGGCTGAAGCTGTTTATGCGTCAGAGCGCGCGCCGGGACAAGATGACAATTGTCGCGGGTCGCATGGACTGCCTAATGACAGGTATTGTCATTAGTTCGGGGTAGAAAGCGCGCAGACATAAAAGGACAGCAGGATGCTTCACCAAGAACGCCACCTCGACATCAACGCCCGACCCAATGAGATTTGGGCTATCCTCCGCCGCTTTATGCATATCGATGAGTTTGCCCCGCAGGTTACATCGGTTGATGCTTTGACTGCCGGATCGGATGGTGTTGGGTCACAGCGCCGGTGTCACTTCGCGAACGGCACATCATTGGTCGAAGAGGTGACGGATTGGCAGGTTGACCGCGGCTACACCGTGCGGTTGTCGCAGATGGCGATGCCTCTGCGCGAAGCACAGGCGGCGATTGCCATCACACCGCTGTCCGACACGTGCAGCCGTGTTATCTGGAGTATGGATTTTCGTATGAAATATGGACCGTTGGGCTGGTTAATGGGACAAACTCTGTTGAAGATGATGATAGGCCGCGTACTGGCCGAGAACCTGTCGGCCTTGGCGGTGAAGGTTCAAACGCACCCCGACGCCCAAGCCCGGACCGCTTAGCTGAAAATGAATCCAGATCAGCCCTTGCAGATGGACAAAATAAGAACAAATGTAGGGGCCTGACCCGGAGCCCGCCCATGCCTTATGCCCATTCCGACAAGACTCAACTGACCGCAGACGACGTGCGCGCGCGTCTGAAACTGGAGGGCGGCAAGGAGTTCGTCATGCACACCGAGTTCGCACCGGCTGGCGACCAGCCGACGGCGATTAAGGAGCTGGCAGGCGGTGTGAATGATGGTGAGCGAGATCAGGTCCTGCTGGGTGCGACCGGGACGGGCAAGACCTTCACCATGGCCAAGGTGATTGAAGAAACGCAGCGGCCTGCGATCATCCTGGCGCCAAATAAGACGCTGGCAGCGCAGCTGTACGGGGAATTCAAGGGCTTCTTCCCAGAGAACTCGGTCGAGTATTTCGTTTCCTATTACGACTATTACCAGCCAGAAGCCTATGTGCCGCGGTCGGACACGTACATCGAGAAAGAATCGCAGATCAACGAACAGATCGACCGGATGCGCCACTCGGCCACGCGGGCGCTGCTGGAACGCGATGACGTGATCATCGTCGCCTCGGTCTCGTGCATCTACGGTATCGGTTCGGTCGAGACCTATGGAGCGATGACACAGGATCTGAAGGTGGGTCATGAGTATGACCAGAGGCAGGTGATGGCTGATCTGGTTGCCCAACAGTACCGCCGCAACGATCAGGCTTTCCAGCGCGGGTCCTTCCGGGTGCGTGGCGATTCCCTGGAAATCTGGCCGGCCCACCTTGAGGACCGTGCTTGGAAATTCTCGTTCTTCGGCGAGGAACTGGAAACCATCACCGAGTTCGACCCGCTGACCGGCGAACGCGCGGCAACGATGGAGCAGGTGCGGGTCTATGCGAATTCGCACTACGTCACGCCGAAGCCAACGATGAATCAAGCGATCATTGGGATCAAAAAGGAACTCCGCATCCGGTTGGATCAGCTGGTTGGCGAGGGCAAGCTGCTGGAAGCCCAACGTCTGGAACAGCGCACCAATTTCGATCTGGAAATGCTCGAGGCCACCGGCGTCTGCAACGGGATCGAGAACTACTCGCGCTACCTCACGGGCCGTGCGCCTGGCGAACCGCCGCCAACCCTGTTCGAATTCATTCCGGACAACGCGATTGTCTTCGCGGATGAATCCCATGTCAGCGTCCCGCAGATCGGCGGCATGTACCGTGGCGACTATCGGCGCAAGTTCACGCTGGCGGAACACGGGTTCCGCCTGCCGTCCTGCATGGATAACCGTCCTCTCAAGTTCGAGGAATGGGACGCCATGCGCCCGCAATCCGTCTTCGTCTCGGCCACCCCGGCAAAGTGGGAGATCGAACAAACCGGCGGTGTCTTCACCGAACAGGTGATCCGCCCCACGGGTCTACTGGACCCAGAGGTTGAAATCCGCCCGGTGTCGATGCAGGTGGACGACCTGCTGGACGAGGTGCGCAAGGTGGCCGCCAACGGATTCCGCACGCTGGTGACAACGCTGACCAAACGCATGGCCGAGGACCTGACCGAATACCTGCACGAACAGGGCATCAAGGTCCGCTATATGCACTCGGACATCGATACGCTGGAACGCATCGAAATCCTGCGCGACCTGCGGCTGGGGGCCTTCGACGTGCTGGTCGGGATCAACCTGCTGCGCGAAGGGCTCGACATCCCAGAATGCGGACTGGTCGCCATTCTGGACGCGGATAAAGAGGGTTTCCTGCGCTCGGAAACCTCACTGATCCAGACCATCGGTCGCGCCGCGCGCAACGCCGATGGGCGGGTGATCATGTATGCCGACAAGATCACCGGCTCGATGGAGCGCGCCTTGGGCGAAACCAACCGCCGCCGCGCCAAACAGCTCGCCTATAACGAAGAACACGGCATCACGCCTGAGACCGTGAAGAAGAACGTCGAGGACGTTCTGGCCGGTCTCTACGAAGGCGATGTCGACATGAACCGCGTCACCGCCACGATCGACAAACCGATGCACGGCGCGAATTTGGAGGCGCATCTGGACGGATTGCGTGACCAAATGCGCAAAGCCGCCGAGAACCTGGAATTCGAAGAGGCCGCCAATATCCGGGATGAGATCAAACGTCTGGAAGCGGTCGATCTGGCCGTCGCCGACGACCCCATGGCGCGCCAATGGGCGGTCGAGAAAGCCTCGGAAGACGCAGTGAAATCGCGCGGACGGTCAACGGCGGGCAGGCCGGGGCAGCGGGGTGGGAATGTGAAGAGAAGGAAGCGGTAGAGACTATGCACCAACGCGATTCTGGGTTCGCAATGAGCATTGGTGATGCTTTTGATCGAAGTGGCGTCAAATATATGCAAGTCATCAACGATCAACTGTATGCCATCAAGGAAGCAAGTATTTGGCGCATTCAATTAGCCGATGAGATCGATCCCGAGCGGAAATATACTAATATTCCCAATTTACAACAACGCGTTGCCTCTTGCGGAACATCCAGCAAGGTTGTCAGTAGGACACTAATTCAAGCAATTGAACTGACAAAAAACAGAAGTTGGGGGCTGCCAGTTTCTGTCGACGACGTGTTGATGTCAGCTCTTCGTGCAGCTCAAGCCGGTAGTTTGATCGACAACAATATTGTGCGATTGGTGGAGCACGCTTCCATCACAAAAAAGGAACTGTCTGAACTGACTTCAATGAAGAACTTTGCGCTTCCAAGCTATCCTGAGTTGGAAAACTTGTGGGCGTCTTCTCTCTATGCGATTAGTGCTTTTCGCTCTGCAATTCGCGATTTAGTTATTTCAGTCTTTCCTGAGAATGATATGGGTGCAAATTGGCTGTCAGACTTGAAGTGCCGGGTAGACTTCAAGCCAGCAAAGTTTTTTGACAACGAAGCAGCATTTTCCAATGTCGAACATGATTTGAAGTTGGTCAGGGAGTTCCGGAATATTGAGCAACACCCGAAAGCAAATAGGTACGTAAACTTTTCTGACTACTGGATGAGGCAGGATGGCCAGATCGGCGCTCCCTGCCTGCACATAGTTGGTCTGTACAAAAAGGAGATATTGGCGGAAATATCTGACTTCTTAAATCAGATGCGTGATTGCCTTACCTTTGCGTATGAGATGATACTCTTGTGGTCTGTTAGCACTGCAATAAGCCCGTTCCTTGGTCAGAAGCCATTCATCATTCACAACGAGAACAGTGAGGAAGGGCCGAACGCCCGATATAGTTTAGCGATTGAGTTCGAAGGTAAAACCTCCGTCATAGGTTAGAAATCCAGTATGGTCGCAATCCGCCGCCCCACACTTCAATCTTGCAGCAAGGGTAGGATGGGTTTCAAACCCCTCACATCTGGGTCACTCAAACAAACGATGGGGTAAAACCCAATCTTGCCCGCTAGACAACCCGTGTCTTTTTGAACAACGTGATCACGGCCAACTCGTGCTCCCGATCAGGCCCAATGAACCGAAACCCTCTCAGATCACCGTGCCAACGTCTTAGAAGTCAAACAGTTCGTCCAGAAAGCCGCCGCGTTTCTTCTTTTTCCGGTATCCGTGATCAGATCGGTCATCATAACCCCGCTGCGGCGGTGGTGGTGGCGTATGGTCGGCAGAGCGATCGATGATCTTGTCCAGCTCTCCACGGTCCAGCCACACGCCACGACATTGCGGACAATAATCAATCTCGACCCCGCTCCGCTCGGTGATTACCAGCTGAGTTCCATCAATCGGACATTGCATCAGACGCTCTCCTTTTTCTGTCCTGAACAGATGGGAGCGCGCGCAGGGATTTTCACCCCACTGCGACCGCACGTCCCGCTATGGGCAAAGCTATAGGGCAGAGTTGGCCCGGTCCCGCGCTGCCCCCTTCAGCATTGGAATTCACAAATTGAGGTTCCAAATGGTTGCCATGACGAACCCGAAGAAATTTCTCAGCAACTGATGGGTGCATAGACCCATTGTCTCTGTCTTCGAGCCCTCAATGCTGGGTTGGATACTCCCCAAAACGCGATGGAAATGTGCTTAGGGCTCACCTCAAAACGCAGGCGAAACCCAAACGTGAATTGGTCTAACGAGATGCGTGCAACGAGACCGCAGAACGACCCGAGTTTGGACAAAATTCCGCCCAAAATCGTCAATAGCCGCCGCAGTGCAACAGATCGAATACAGATTGGAAATCAATGAAAAAGGCAGCTCTTCTTCTTGCCCTACTGCCCGCAGCCGCATTCGCTGAGGAGCGGGTGTTTGAATGTGAGGCACCGGATGCGGAACACCCGGAAATGGCCGCTCGGCTTGTGAAGTATGATGGCCAGCAAAAGGGCCACATCACGATCGGGGATATCGACAAGGATGTGGATGTGTTTCCCGGTCTCGACACCCTGACCTATCTGTATGTCGGTGAGGATTACACGCTGAATTATAACGTTCACCCTGAGAAGGGCACGTTTGATTACTCTGCCTCTGGCAGCAAGTCAGGATGGGGCAAGGGAACGTGCGTAGAGACCACGGGCCAATAATGGCGTTCGAATAGAATGGTTTAAGGCGCGGTCGAGACGGCAGTCTGGTCGCGCCTTTGCTTTTGTTGCGAGGTCGAGTTCGCACAGCTGATCCAAGCATTTGCAACATAATTACGAACCCAGGCGGAACTTGGTCGGTGTCATTCCGGTCTGGCCCCTGAAAAAGCGTGTGAAATGGGATTTGTCGGAGTAGCCGAGCATCAGACCGATCTCAGCTATTGTCATTTTGTCTTCTCCGAGGTGTTCCTTGGCGACATCGACACGCAGCCGTTTGATTTCGCGGGGCAGCGTTGTGCCTTGTTGCTGAAGCGCCTTAAGAAACCGTTCCGGCTGTATTCCCAACAATCCAGCCACCACCTCTGGTCCCAAATCGGTTTCATCCAGCTTATCGCGTAAAACAGATCGCAAAGCAGCTACTACGGTTACTTCTTCATCTTGTCGCGTTGAGGCGATGGGCTTGGCAGAGCCCTCAGAGACATGGTGCAAAAACAACCATTCTACAGGGAAGCTGATCTGCATTCCGGGATCGGTCCCAAGGCCGACCTCGATCTCTTTGTAATCGATAGGTAGTCCGTTGATGTATCTGCTTTCCCATCGCACACGCGAAGAATCCCAGGCATCCCCGACGACGGTCTGCAATAGGCGTACATAGATTGCGGCACCAAAACCGTTCACCTGAATCGGCGGCACAGTAGGCTCTTGTTGCCTTTCGATTCGATAAGTCGCTTTGTCTGCTTCAACGACAAGGCTATGTCGCACAGAATTGGATTCCTGCGGTACAAGCCCCACGAAACGGGTAAAGAACTCGAACAGCGTCTTTGTCGATTGCAGTGCCTGAGCGAACGGAGGCCACTGTTGCAGGTCAAACGTCTCCCCTACTTTCAGTCCAAGGTATCGATCTCCTGACACTTCTGAGAAGGCATTTACCAAACCGTAGACCAACTCTGAGTGCACGAACACGGCTGGGTCAGACAACAGTTCGGCTTTCAGGCCAACCTGATCCAATGCTGGTTGCGGATTGATCTTACGTTCGGTGAGATATTGTAGGAACGGAGCAGCCAAGGAGAGGCGAATAAAGCCCTCGCTATGCTCTTGAGAGGTGGAGTTGAAAGGCAAGCTCGTCACCCTCGTTTGGTTTAGTTTTACACTGTGGCCATTTTTACGATCACATTCGAACATTCTAATTCAAAAATGGCAACCGAGCCAAGATTTTCCGGACTACAGTTTGCAAAACACGAATATGAAGGGAGTACTTATGTCCGGCCTACGATTGTCCCTTTGCTCGACGGTAATTGTCGCTGCAGCTCTTTCTTTTTCAACGTCCGCGCATGCTCAGGATCAAGAAGAACCCCAAGGTCCGCTCAGGGCTCTCACCACCAGTCCAAGCGCACCACAGTGAATGGCCGTAGCGAGTCCATACTTTCGACTGCCGCAATCCAACCGAATGGCCGCAAACAGTGCTTCAAGGTGGTGAGCGATACCAGCTCTCAATTCAGAATGTCGGCGATTGCCCCTATCAGGTTCAGCACTTCATGTGTTTCACGGTTTACTTCGTAAACATAATCTCCGGCACGCACGTAATATCCGTTGCGCCGTAGTCCCCAACGGCTGGGATCATCAATGCGGACATACCCATCATAGATGTAATCGCCACGTCGATATTTCTTTGCCTGTCCAGGCGGTACGCACGGGATTGCCTTTTTTGCCAAGCCCGGCGGACAATGTCCGGATTTGGATTTCACATGGATCGGCGAGGTGGCGCCGGTTCCGCTAACGTGCCCCGTGCTAAGGCTCCACAAGCTGACACTGGCGTTCGCAAATGACGCGCCTTGCACGGTAAGTGCCACCGCTAGAATCCCAACAATCTTTTTCATTCCCAGCGCCTTTTTCAGCTTCTTAGCCTAGATATGATCTTGAATGGGCCTTAGCGAGTTCATAAGCGAAGAGTCGCTTTCCGATGCAGCAGTTTGTTCACGAGCTGAAATCATCGGCTGCGATTGTCATCGCAAATTCAACTAAAGCATCAAAACGGGATGTTCTTCCTCCATCTGGTCGCCCGCCTATTCGTTTGTCTTTATTTCGCGAACAACATTAACTGAACGTGAACAATGTATTCTCAGAGTGTTCAAACAGTCTCAGGCATAGTGACGGTGTTGGATCAATAGGGACGTTGTTCCGTTTGATCGCTGACAAGGGGAAACGCATGATCAAGTCTGCCTTTGTGACTGAAGAGTCCAGCACAACAGCTGTGATGCAAACCTCCGGCAAAATCGCCGGAGAACGTTTGTCAACCACCACCAAATCGAGCAGTGGTCGCTTCCCTCCTATCGAAAATGCATTAACACAGATCGTCAAAAACAAGCGGCTTTCCGAGGCACATAACAACGTCTGAAGGCAGTTCAGCAGACCCCCAAACAATTCCCGGTATTCGTCCTAGATATTGGAATTGAAAACTAAATCCCGCTCCAGTTTTGGGGCGGGGTTTCTTTATTAAGCCTTAGGGAAAAAGGGCGTAGCCTTTGATATGCAAAAGTATCCGGCCAGCCGCTACCCATCCTGTGAAGCCTTTGGCTGACCCGGGTTTCAGTACTTCCGTGAGTGGTCAGTACTGAGGGTTGATTGACGCAGAGAGCTGTTGTCTTTCGTTACAGACCCAACAGCGCCTTTACCTCATGTTCAACGGCGTCGGTCACGGGCTTGTTTGCGGCCGCTTCCAGGGCTTCTCGCTCGGTCAATTCCTGTTCCTCGACCTGGTCAGCCAGTTCTTGCACCTGTTCAGTCGCTTCTTCGTATTCGACGGCAGCCTGACGTTCATCGTTCAGCTCCTGCGCTGCTTCGATCGAAGAGTCCAAATCAGCGCGGGCTTCATCCAATTGCTCCTCAATCTCTGGGTCCGTTCCGCCTGCGTCTTCCAGCGCTTGTTCGAGATCCTCGACGCGTTCCTGGTTTTCCTGGACTTCACCCAACGCGGCTTCCAGGTCTTCTTCAATCTCAGGAACAGTCCGCTCCGGCGGCTCCAAGCCAGCGAGCTCTTCCAATTGTTCCTCAAGCTCTTCGCGCAAGGGTTCTCCGGCCAACACGGTATCTCGATAATTGGCAATTCGGCCTACGCGGGAGTTGGGCGCTGCATTTTCTAATGCAGTTGCGCTGGCGTTGGCGGCATTGAGCGCCCCTAACTCAGATGGGTGGGCACCAAGAAGTGCTGCCATCTTGTTCCCCTTTGCCCGGACCGCTGGGCGAATGGACTCTTCGATAATTACTGTTTTCGAAGGCTTCTTGTACGTCCTAGGCTTTTGTTTGCCACCGCTGGTGGTCGAGCGTTTTCCAGATGTGGCAACCGTTCTCGACTTGCCTTTGCCGCTAAAGATATCCTTCAAGGAAAAACGACCTCCCTTGCCCAAAGCAGAGCGCGAAGGTTTTGTCTTGGATTTCGCGGCAGAGGATTTCCCGGCACTTCGGTCACCGCGACTTTTGTCGGCACCTTTCTTTCCACCTTTGTTACCGGCGGAACTGTGGTCACCTCGATCTCCGCTGCCAGAGTTCCCTTTGCCACCGCTATTGCCTTTTCCGCCGCCGTTGCCGCCGCCGCTTCCGTTATCGCCGCCCTTGCCGTTACCCCCGCCGTTACCCTTTCCACCGCCATTGCCTTTGCCCTCCTTTGCTAAGGCAATGTCGGGCACGGTGACGGTGGCTACAATGGCTGCTGATCCCAGCAACGCAATTGCCAGTGTCGATGCTTTTAGCAGCCCCAATCTGGTGGTTTTCATATCGACCTCCTCGGTGGAAATCAGCGGGTATCAGTTTTTTGAAACAACTCGCTGTGTTCTATAGTCTCGATTTACGCACGAATCCCCAATGCTCCTTGCCATTTAACTTGAGAGAGCTTGAACGCAGGGCTAACTGCTTGTTCATCATCGGTTCATGTCGAAAGACGTAGTCTCTAGCCGCGAAATAAGAGGAATATCATGCGCGCGAAGGTGATCTTGGTGGTTGCAAGCTTGCTTGTTTCTGCGCCCTTTGGGGAAGCGGCTGCTCAGACACGCGAGCTCAAGCAAGGTGAACTGCGCAAAGCGACCCTGACCGGGGACACCATCCGTTTGAAACGGGTTATCAAAGGTGTCGAGAAAGCCTATGGCGGCACCCCTGTCGATGCGCGCGCGTTTCAGGCCGATCAGATTTACTATCGTATTCTTGTCAAAAAGCCTGATGGAAAAATTGTCAGTGTAATTGTGAATGCTCAGAACGGAACGGTCGTTTCCAATCGATCCAGTGTTGGGCGCCAAATATCGAAAGCCGCTCGTTCGGCCCCCGCCAATGCCAACGACAATCGCAATGCCAACAGCAACCGTGGTGCCTCTGCGAGCCGTGGAAACAGTGGGAAAAACGGCAACACCGGTGGTAACGGTAATGGAGGCGGCAACGGCGGTGACAACGGCAACGGCAACGGCGGTGGCAACGGCGGTGGCAACGGCGGCGGCAACGGTAATGGAGGCGGCAACGGCAACGGCGGCGGCAACGGCAACGGCGGCGGCAACGGCAATGGAGGCGGCAACGGCAATGGCGGCGGAAACAGCGGTGGTAACGGTGGCGGCAATTCTGGCGGGAACGGCAAAGGCAACGGCAAAAAATAGGGCTTAAACCAAAGCCGTTGTGCCTGTAGTTTTTGAATATGAGAGTACTTTTGGCCGAAGATGAGCCGCAGCTATGCGAGCAGATTAAGAAACTTCTAAGTGCAGAGGGCCGCGTGGTAGATGTGGCCAACAATGGAACAGACGCCCTGCATTTGGGTGCGACCGAACCTTACGACATGATCATCCTCGACATCGGGTTGCCGGAACGCGACGGTATTTCTGTGCTGCGCGAATGGCGCAGCGGGGGCGTCAAGACACCTGTGTTGATCCTCACCGCCCGCGACGGGTGGAGCGAGCGCGTGGATGGTCTTGATGCAGGTGCTGATGACTACATGACCAAGCCATTTCACATGCCTGAGCTGGCCGCTCGTGTACGGGCCATCCTACGTAGGCAAAGCGGTCAGTTAAACCCGGTTATCGAAATGGGGGACGTTATGCTCGATACGCGAAACGGTCGCGTCAGCGTGGGCGGCATTCCTGTTGATCTGACGGCGCAAGAGATCGCAGTTCTGACATACCTTGCCCACAACATCGGACGCATGGTGTCACGTACCGAGTTGTCAGAGCATATCTATGAATATGACGGTGACAGGGATTCGAACACCATTGCCGTCTTCATAACCCGGCTGCGAAAGAAACTGGGCTCTGACCTTATTACAACGGTCAGAGGACGCGGCTATATGATCGATACGGTCTGATGTTATCGCTGCGCCAACGCGCTTTGCTTGGCGGCCTTGCGACAGGCGCGCTTTCTGTCGGCGTCGGAACGTTGATTGTGTTTTCGTACATCAACACACGTGTTCTGGAACAATTCGACCAGACGCTACGTGACCGGCACACCCAACTCGTTGTCGGTTTGAGCGCAACGACGCATAACCCTGAGGCATTGCGCGAACTGATATTCGATCCAGCCTATGGAACGCCGTATTCAGGCAGATACTGGCAGGTTACCGATGGAAACGGGGCTACATTCACATCAGCCTCGCTCTTTGACGAGACAATTTCCGAACCTGTACGTGTGAGCGAAGAGGCAATCGTTTGGAACACCACAGGTCCGGACAGCGAAGCCGTTCGTAGCGCATATCAGAGAATCACATTCGAAGACGGAACCGAGTGGGGCGTAACGGTCGCCGAAAGCAGGCGAGAGCTGATAAGCGAACGCAGAGCCGCGCAAAACAACTTGCTACCGGTTTTTGGATTGGTTGGTTTGATTGGAGTTGCCGGTTCGTTGTTGTTGATGTCAGCAATTATCGGCCCCCTCAGGAAGTTGCGTGCAGATGTGGCGCATCGCTGGGACAAGGGAGATGACTTGATTCCGGAAGACTACCCAGAAGAGGTTTCGCCGCTTGTTGAGGACCTAAATAAATTGCTTCACAGGAATCGTGAAATTGTGTCTGGTTCTCGGCGACAAGCTGCGGATCTGGCACATGCGCTCAAAACACCGACGGCAATTCTCAGAAATGAACTGGCGATTTTGTCGGACGCGGGTGCAGATATCGAACCTGCAGATGACGCGTTAAATCGAATTGATGCTCAGCTAAAGCGCTCACTTGCGCGTATGCGTGCGTCGAACACCGCAGAACTTACGCATTCACGAACTGACCTTACCAATTCCGTCAACAGGTTATCCAGACTGTTTTCGGTCATGGCGGAACGCGAAGGAAAATCTCTGACGACAGATTGCGAGGATGGGATTCAGGTTCGAATGGATACTCAGGACATCGAAGAGGTGATTGGAAACCTTCTCGACAACGCGCTCAAGTGGTGTCGGACAACAATTCACATCGCCGCAAAGCGTGTAGACGGCGGCATTGAGATTTGCATTGAGGATGACGGACAAGGAATTCCGGAGGATGCACTTGACGGAGTAGTTCGATCCGGAGGTCGGTTGGATACCTCTGTCAGCGGCACAGGATTGGGTTTGGCAATCTGTGTTGATCTGATGAACGCTTATGGTGGCAAACTGAAACTGGAGAAATCAGCGGACCTTGGCGGCTTGGCCTGCCGAGTACTTATATCAAGCTAAAGGTGGCCGCATCTGGTTAGAAATAGTCGTTGATCGCAAGCAATCAAAAGGCGGCTTTGTCCGTAGAGCAGACATTGAGTTGAATTCAAACAACGACTGCTTCGTGCCCAATCTCCCAAATGCTGCGCCTCACCCCAAACGCACCGATGCGCCCAGAGCTGACATTGAGCCATAAACGAACGACCCAAACTTGCTTTCCAGTTACCTTTAGATACCCGGCTACGTAGCTCCTAAGAATGGAAATTCGGTGCAAACGCGAAATCGGAGCAGTATCGAACCGAAAAATTTGTGGACATTCGAGTTCTTGTTTGAGTGCGGTTTGCCAGAGATCATTGTGCTCAAGTCTGACACTGGTAGGGGACTTGTCGGACGGCAGATCCAACGTAAGAGCTTTCACGTATTCTATCAAAAAGGAGATTACGTGCAGGTTGTATGGTTCAAACGCGATCTCCGGGTCGATGATCATGAGGCGCTGGCGCAGGCGTCTCGTATCGGTCCGGTTTTGCTGCTTTATGTGGTTGAGCCCGAGCTTTGGCAGCAACCCGATGCCGCGGCGCGACATTGGGACTTTGTTGCCGAAACACTTGCTGAATTGCGTGGAGATTTAGCGGACTTGGGCCAACTGCTCATCGTACGTATGGGTCGGGTGACACAGGTGCTGTCTGATTTGGCGACCTGCCGACTAATCGAAGCCCTTTGGTCACATGATGAAAAGGGAAATGATTGGACCTATCGGCGGGATCGTGAAGTTAGCGCGTGGTGCAGGCAGAGAGGTATTCCTTGGACCCAGGTTCAGAACCATGGTGTGTTTCGCCCGCTTAAATCCCGCGATGGCTGGGCGGCCCGTTGGACAGAGTTTATGGAGCGGCCCGTGTCTTCGTCAACGCAACTTACCCCTTTAGACATAGAGCTCGGCCCCACGCCGATCCGGTGTGACCTTAACCTGGCGGATGATCCATGCGCCCACCGCCAATTTGGTGGCCGCCGTGCGGGACTTGATTCCTTGGATAGTTATCTGATCAGCCGCGGCAAACGATATCGGCGCGAAATGTCGAGCCCTATTGAGGGCTCAGTCGCGTGCTCGCGCATTTCGCCTTATCTTGCATGGGGTGCGTTTTCGATGCGTGAAGTGAAGCAAGCGACGGATCGACAGCGTCGTTCAATGCCTGCGAATGCCAGAAATTGGCGCAAATCTCTCCGATCATATTCCAGCCGGCTCCATTGGCATTGCCACTTTATTCAAAAGCTTGAGGACGAACCGCGGATGGAGTCGGAGAATTTAAATCCGCTCTACGATGGTCTTCGTCCTCGGGAGCCCCACGCGGATTTACTTTCCGCATGGTCAAGGGGTGAAACGGGGTATCCGTATTTTGATGCTTGCATGCAGTCAATTTCAGCGACTGGGTGGCTGAATTTTCGGATGCGGGCAATGGTGATGGCCACGGCTAGCTATCACCTCTGGCTTGATTGGTGGGCTCCGGGGTTGCATTTGACGCGGATGTTTTCGGATTACGAGCCGGGTATTCATTGTAGCCAAGTGCAGATGCAATCGGGAACCACGGGCATCAATACGGTGCGCATCTACAATCCAGTGAAACAGGGGTGTGATCAGGACCCGCATGAGCAGTTCATTCGAAAATGGGTGCCCGAATTGGCACCGATCTCTGACCCGTACATCCATGAACCTTGGACGGCACCGAACGCAGGGCAGATCATAGGCTTTGCCTATCCTGCACGCGTCTTTGATCATATGGCGGCCGTCAAAGCCGCGCGCGAAAGGGTCTGGAGGGTCCGCAGAGGCGATGAATTCCGCGATGGATCCAAAAAGATCATGTCAAAACACACCAGCAGAAAATCCGGTAAAAGAACACTTAAACGCACAGGATCGACAGAGGATCTAGCACAGCTCAGTCTACCACGCGGAGACGCCGAATGAAGATGCGAAAAAAAGCGAATCTACCACAGAAAATCTGCTCAGTCTGTCAGCGTCCGTTTGTTTGGCGCAAGAAATGGGAAAAGGTCTGGGATGAGGTTAAGTACTGCTCAAAAAAATGCAGATCCGCCGCATGACTGAACTGTTCCCGGAACTTATTACTTTACCCGAGACCGTCGATTTCAGCCCGACGCGCGCGGATGGCCTTAAACGGCTAGAGAAATTCGTGACGCGTGCTGGACAGGACTATGCTCGCACGCGGAACTACGATTTTGGGACCGAGCGGCGCAACAATGTATCAGTCTTGTCACCATGGCTCCGCCATCGCTTGTTGACCGAAGAGGAGGTGCTTACACGGGTATTGGCGTCGCACAGTCCCGACACTGCTGAGAAGTTTGTACAAGAAGTTTTTTGGCGGGCTTACTTCAAAGGTTGGCTGGAACAAAGACCAAGCGTCTGGTCACACTATCAACGCGACCTGATGGGCGCGCTTAACTCACTTGATAACGACACGTCATTGGCAAGCCGCCATACTGATGCAGTGTCAGGCAATACCGGCATAGACTGCTTTGATCATTGGGCAAAAGAACTCGTGGGCACCGGTTATCTGCATAACCATGCGCGGATTTGGTTTGCCTCAATCTGGATATTCACCTTGCGTCTGCCTTGGCAGTTGGGCGCTGACTTGTTTTTGCGACATCTGATTGATGGTGATCCGGCGTCGAACACATTGAGCTGGCGATGGGTCGCGGGCTTGCACACGAAAGGCAAGACCTACCTCGCCCGACCTGACAACATCGCCAAATATACCGAAGGCCGATTTCGCCCCACTGGGTTGGCCAAGTTCGCAGAACCGCTGACCGAACCGGTAGAACACCCACGTGTTTCTTTTCCAATTCTTCAAATGCAGCCGAAAGAGCCATTTCTATTGCTAGTAAGCGAGGATGACATGACCGGTGCATCCATCATGCCCGTACCGCCCGTTGCAGTGGTAGGACTTTTGGCAACCCACGGTCGCTCCCCTAATCCGGTTGGATTTATCCCGGTGAATTTTGCAAAAGAAGCAATGAACAGCGTTTTGTCAGACCATGAAGTGCGTGCGCAATCTGCCGATGATTGGAGTCTGCCAATAATTGAAGCTGCGCAAAGTGCAGGAGTAAGAAGAATTGCGACTGCTTATGCGCCAATAGGTCCGGTACGGTCCAGGTTAGATCGTGCTGAGCCTATTTTGCGAGAAGCAGGCCTGACGCTGGAACGGTTAATTCGCCCTTACGACGCTGTCTCATGGCCCCACGCGAAGGCGGGATTTTTCGGACTAAAGAAAAAGATACCGAACGTTCTGAGCCAGTTGAATTTTATCGCTGTAACGAAGTGAGATCTCAGTTTGTCAACCGCTGCCCTGCTGCTCCCTAACCAACTGTTTGCTCAACATCCCAGTCTGACTCCCCAGCCGGACAAAGTGGTGCTCTTTGAAGACCCTCTATTCTTTGGCGACCCGATCTATCCCGCCAACATGCACAAGCAAAAGCTTTGGCTGCACCGGTCATCGATGGCCCGATATCGCGACGATCTGATTAGGCAGGGTTTCGACGCGACGATCTGGCCCTATGAACGGGAGGCGGGTTCGTGTTTGCGGTTATTTCAGAACCTGCAAGAACTCGGCGTTGATCAAGTGAACATGGTCGATCCTGTCGATTTTATCGCCGAAAAACGCCTAAGTGCGGCGGCGGGTATTACAAACATCATAATCAACTTAAAGCCGTCCCCAGGCTTCTTGAACACACAAGACTATAACCTGGCTTGGTCGACCGGCAGAAAGCGCTGGTTCATGGCGGAGTTCTACAAAAGCCAACGCCGCCGTTTGAACGTGCTGATGAATGGCGATCAACCGGTGGGCGGGCAGTGGAGCTATGACGAAGACAATCGAAAGAAAGTCCCCAAAGCGCTGCTCAAGAGCCTGCCTTGGATTGATTGGCCGACCCATGATGCAATTGATCAAACGGCAAAAGACAGCGTTCTTGCCGAGTTTCCGGACGCTCTGGGGACACTGGATCGTCTTTATTACCCAACATTCCACAAAGAAGCTGCCGACTGGCTAAATCAGTTTTTGGAACGGCGCTTTGATCGGTTTGGCGATTATGAGGATGCCATTGTCGAAGGCGAAAGCTGGCTTTGGCACGCTGTCCTGACGCCCGCATTGAACATTGGACTTTTGACGCCGAAACAAGTCTTGAATACAACGCTCGCCCATGCCTATCGCAGAAATGTTCCGCTGAATTCGGTGGAAGGGTTCATCCGCCAGATCATCGGATGGCGTGAATTTATGCGGGCGACCTATGATGACCTAGGCGTAAAGATGCGGACCACAAATCACTGGAACCATCGCCGCACTATGCCAGTCGCATTCTACGACGCCAGCACAGGGATCGATCCGCTGGACGACACGATCCGCAGGGTGCTTAAAACCGGGTATTGCCACCACATCGAGCGGCTTATGGTTCTGGGTGGCTTCATGTTCCTTTGCGAGATCGATCCTGACGATGTTTACCGCTGGTTCATGGAGATGTTCGTGGACAGCTATGATTGGGTCATGGTTCCCAACGCCTATGCCATGAGCCAGCATGCTGACGGCGGGCTGATCACAACGAAGCCCTATTTTTCCGGCTCAAACTACATCCGCAAAATGAGCCATTGGGGCAAAGGGCCGTGGGCCGACATATGGGATGGTCTGTATTGGCGCTTCATCCTGAAACACGCGGGCACGCTTGCCAGCAATCCAAGATGGGCAATGATGTGCCGCACGGCTGAGCGCATGTCCTCGGATGTCAAAGACAAACACGTCACGACCGCCGAAGCCTTTCTGCAGCGGATAACCTGAACATGATCTACCTGGGGCACCATGGACGAGATCGTGATCACATCCAAAGATCAGCTTTGGCACTGGTTGGCAAAGAACGATGCCCAAAACGAAAGCGCCCGATTGATCACCTGGAAAGCAGCACATCCCGATAAATATATCAGCTGCGAAGAGGTATCGGGTGCGCTGGTTGTACATGGGCGGATCGATGGCCGAAGGCTCAAAGTCGACGAAAAAAGGAGGGCACAACTCATCAGCCCGCGCTGGCAGCAAGCTTGGTCCAAAAGCTACAAAGATCGTGCCGCGCGTCTCAGTCATTAAGGCATCATGCACCTATCAGGTGAACCACTGTCATCGGCTGTTCGGATATGCTTGGGCCTTACTTATGGCGGGAACGGCGTTTACCGCAGTTTTCATGCACCAGATACGGTTATGGGGGAGCTACTCTCCCATCCACCTGTTGATTCCGGTTACACTTGTTAGCCTTTTTCTGGCGATCAAGGCGGCACGTCAGGGAGACATCAACCGTCACAAGGTGCTTATGATATCCCTATTTGTTTTGGCGCTTGTGGTAACGGGCTTGTTCACGCTGTTACCTGGCCGCGTCATGAACACTACACTTTTTGGTGCTGTTCATATCTGAATCGCCGCATCGCCTAGCGCCTGATCTAGACTCGTTGTGACTTGATCCACATCCTCCATAGACAGGCAAAGCGGGGGCACCATGCGTAGGCATTGCTGGAACGGACCGGATTTCGATAAGATAATTCCTTGTGCGCGGCAAGCCTCGAAGACCTCGGACGTCATCGTCTTGTCAGGTGTTTTGCTGTCGCGGTCGATCACGAATTCCAGTGCCAGCATCAGACCGTGGCCTCGAACATCTCCGATGGCCTTATGCTTGGCTTTCAGATCGTTCAGGCGCTCCAACAGCTTTGCACCAACGGTCTTTGCGTTCTCTTGCAAACCCTCATCGCGCATTACCGCAAGGACGGCACGCGCGGCGGCAGCAGAGGTCGGGTTCGCTCCATAGGTGTGGAACATGAACTTCTCGGCCATTGGCTCTGCGATATGTTTCTTGGCCACAACGGCGCCGATAGGAAAGCCATTGCCCAAACCTTTAGCCATAACAATTATATCGGGAACCACGCCGTCCGCCTCAAACCCCCAGAAGTGATCGCCAGTGCGGCCGAAACCGGATTGAACCTCATCCGCGATATAGAGCCCACCTGCTGTGCGTACTCGTTCTGCCGCCCCCGACATGTATCCCGGCGGCATCTGGTGGATACCGCCATAACCTTGCACACTCTCAACCAAAATCCCGGCCACCTGGCCGGATGTAGCGGCATTGATCGTGTGTGTGATCTCATCAAGATAAGGCGCAGTGCCGGGGCCAAAAATGCCGCGATACTGGTTCGGATCAGCGACAAAGGCCACGTTGCCGGGCATGCCCGGGTGCCGCCACCCAGAAATACCCGTGACTGATTGCGCTGCAGCGGTCGGTCCATGATAGGCGGTCCTCAAAGCGAGCAAATCAAGATTGCCGGTGAAGGTTCGCGCCATTGTCATGGCCAGGTCGATGGCCTCAGACCCCGAATTGGTAAGATGCACCCCCCAGTCATGACCTTTTGGCATTGTGGCGGCGAGTTCCTCTGCCAAATGCGCAGGCGTCGGGTGATAGAACATGGTCGTACAATGGGTGAGTTCTTGCGCCTGTTCCATCGCTGCGGCGACGACCCGGGGATGCGAATGGCCGACAGAGATGCAGACGTTCATTCCCAGAAGGTCCGTGTATTTCCGCCCGTCCGTATCCCACAAATACTGACCTTGCCCCTTCTGAAATACGATTGGTTCCCGGAACGGCGTGAAACGGGTCAGTGAGGCTGCATAGAACCGATCACGCCGCGCTGCGGTGCTGTCAAAGTTCCAATCGGTATGCAGGGGATGTTCGATCATTTGGCGGCTCCAGCTTTCAAACGGGTATTGTCAGGGTCATATGGAGGACGCGGCAGAATGGTTGCCCGCCTGTGCTGCCCTAGGATGGAAACGGTCAAGTTTTCGCGTGCGGTTGGGTCGCGCAGGTACGCCAGTGCGAGCACCTTGCCGGTGCGATGGCCATAAGCACCGGAGGTGATGATCCCAACCGGGTGCTCCCGATGCCAAAGCGTGTGGGCATAGAACGGATCGACTTCGCCTGCCTCAATCTCCAGCAGAACCATGTCCCATTCTTGACGCAGGGTGTTGCGCAAGTCTTTGCGGACAAAGGGTGTAAGGCCGGCGTCTAGCGGGCTGCGTTCCGTTGTCAGGTCGCTTCCCCAAGCGCGATAGCCCTTTTCCAGCCGCATCGAGTTGGCGGCATAGGCGCCATAAAAGCCAAGGCCATGGGGTTGGGCGGTCTCTTCCAGTTTGGTGAAAAGCGCAACGGCCTGATTGCGCGTAACATGCAGCTCCCACCCGCATTCCCCAAGGTAGGACACGCGCAGGGCTCGCACGGGGATACCAGCGATCTCGGTTGCCTGCGCGGTGAGCCACGGCATGCTGGTGAGTTCGGGCAACACATCGGGTGATTTCGGGCCCATGACACCGATCACGGCCAGATCTTCGCAGCGGTTGGTAACGGTGACCTCGAACGCCGCCGCTGCCTTGATCAACTGATCCAAGTCGATTTCCTCGGCCGCAGCCGCGCAGGTCAGGTAGGCATGATCCTCGGCCAATCTGGTGACGGTGAGCTCCGACAATACCCCGCCTGCTGGTGTTAGCACATGGGTCAGGCCGATGCGCCCCGGTTCTGGCGCGCGGTTGGATCCGAGCGCCTCAAGGAACGCCGCCACATCCGGCCCGGTGACATCGAATTTCGAGAACACCGAAAGATCGGCCATCGCAACGCGGTTGGTGGCGGCATCGACCTCGGCGGCCACTGCATCGAACCAATTGGCGCGGCGGAAGGTTTCAATCGCCTCTGCGCCGGGTGTATCGGTGAACCAGTTTGGCCGTTCCCAGCCATGGGCCGCTCCCATGACCGCGCCCCGTTCGACCATCAGCTCATGCAATTGAGACAGACGCAGGCCACGACCTGCGGGTCGTTCCTCGTGGGGATAGTGGACACCAAATTGTAAGCCGAAACACTCAATGGCTTTGGCCACGCGATAGTCGCGATCTGCCCAGGACCCGAAGCGGCGACTATCCACTGCCAGCGCATCCATAGGCGGCGCGCCATGGGTCATCCAATGCGCGAGGAACCAGCCTGCGCCGCCGCCCTCCATCACACCCATGGACGAGCCGGTCAGCAACCACGCGTTTTGCAACCCATGCGCCGGACCAATCAGCGGGTTGGCGTCGGGGGTAAAGGTGATGGGGCCGTTGATGACCGATTTGATGCCCCCAGTTTCCAGCGCTGGAATGCGTGCCATGGCCGCCTCGATGATATCTTCGACCCGGTCTAGGTCAGGCGGCATCAAGTCCGCACCAAATTCGGGCGGGACGCCATCCACGGACCAGACCTGTGCCTCTTTTTCGTAAGGTCCAAGGATCAGCCCATCGCGTTCTTGCCGGACATACCAGCTTTCTTCGGGGTCGCGGATGATCGGCAGTTCAGGCAGCCCCTGAGTAATCCGGTCTTCCACGACCTGTACAGTATCGGTTACCAGATATTGGTGTAGCACCGGGACAGAGGGGATGTTCAGCCCCATCATTTGGCCGATTTCCCATCCCCAAGTGCCAGCCGCGTTGACTACATGTACCGCCTCAACCGTGCCTTTGGGCGTGTCGAGCAACCAATGGTCGCCATCGCGCCGGATCGCGGTTACTGGGCAGTTGCGCCAGATCTGCGCGCCGTCCTGGCGCGCCACCTCGGCCATGGCGTTGGTGGCAAGCGTGGGATCGACGTGGCCGTCATCGGGTTCATAGATTCCGCCCAACAGACCGTCGAGTCTTGCCAGCGGATGCAACTCGGCGATGCGTTCGGGTGTCAGGACTTCCAGCGGATAGCCCGTGAAATCCGACAGGCCTGCGACATGGCGAAACTCATCCATCCGGTCCGGGTTGCGCGTGATCCGCATTGCGCCAGTGGTGTGAAACCCGCAGTCACGGCCCGTCTCCTGTGGCAGAATATCCCGATAGAGTCGTACGGACGTGGCACGCAGTTCCTGAATCGTCGGATTGTGCGCGAAATGGGTACACAGGCCCGCTGCATGCCAGGTTGAGCCATGGGTGAGGTCGTTCTTCTCCACCAGCAGCACATCCGTCCAACCCACTTTGACCAGATGATACATCAGCGAGACGCCCATCGCGCCGCCGCCGATGATGACAACCTGTGCCTTGGTCACGGTGCTCATTGTCCACGCATCCTTTCATTTTTCGGGTCAAAGGGCGGGCGCTGCAACGGGGTGGCAGCATAGTCTTTGCCAGCGACCTTTACCGTGAAACTACGTGCGCAAGTTTGAGCTTTCGCCTCACTTGGGTCGGTGGACACAAGAGCAAAGCAAAGGTTCAGCCCGGTGCGAGGTCCACGCGCGCCGGAGGTTGTGAACCCGACATGTCGACCTTCTTCAAAGATGGGTTCATCGTGCAGAATCAACGCCGAACCTTCGATTTGCATCAGGACAAGACGTTTGCGGGTGCCCTGTTCCTTTTGTTCCTGCAAAGCTGCCTTGCCGGTGAAGTCCTTATTCCAGTCGATGGTAAAGCCAAGCCCCGCTTCCAAAGGTGTGACGGTCGGATCAATGTCATGGCCCCAGTGTTTGAAGCCCTTTTCGATCCGGCAGCCATCAAGCGCATAGTGCCCAAGCGGCGCAGCGCCTGCAGCGATGAGCGCGTCGAAAACGCGCACTGCGACAGCATTGGGAAGGGTTAACTCCCAGCCGTATTCACCGACAAAGCTTACGCGGGTGGCGCGCGCACTTTGGCCTTCGACCTTAAATTCGCACACCTGACCCATTGGCGCATTTGCCCATGCGACCCCGGCATCCAGTTTCTGCAGCACCGGGCCACTGCCTGCGCCCATGACACCAAGTGTGCAAAACTCCTCGGTCACATCCGTTAGCGTCACGCCATCGGCCAGATTGCGTCGCAGGAACGCAAAGTCACGAGCACGGGTCGCGGCACCCGATGTGATATGGAAACGGCTGTCGGCGAGACGAGAGACGGTGATATCCATCTCGATCCCGCCACGGTCGTTCAGGATTTGGGTGTAAACTGCTTTGCCGATAGCGACGTCCATCTGCGCGGTACAAAGCTGGTTCAGCGCGTCAAGAACACGCGGCCCCGTGACGTCTATCTTGGTAAAGGGGCTGAGGTCGATCAGGGCCGTGCCCTTGGCCATAGACGCAGCTTCGTTTTGGGTAATCGGCCACCATCCTTGAGCGCCAATAGAATACGCCTGCGCCTCGCCATACCAAAGCCCTCGCTCCCACCCGGCGGTTTGTCCAAACTGCGCCCCAAGGGCAGCCCATCGATCATGCAGTGCGGACCTAAGCATCCCGCGCCCGGCCTTGGGCTGTTTGTAAGGCCAATGCAGGTTGAAGAGGTCCGCGACGGCCTCTTCCATCCGTGCTTCCAAATGCGCGGGCGTTGCCGTAAGTGGGTCGACCCGGGCGACATCCACCTCCCACATGTTCATTGGCGGTTGGCCATCGACCATCCAATCGGCCAAGGCGCGTCCGATCCCGGCCGAGGACATAACGCCCACCGAGTTCATGCCTGCGCCGACAAACAGACGATCAACGTCAGTTTCCCCGACTAGTGGGCGTGTGTCGGCGGTAAAGCTCTCGGGGCCGTTCATGAAATGCTGCACGCCTAAGTGCTCCAACGCGGGGCAAAGCTCCAAAGCCGCTTCCATAAAAGGGGCAAACTGATCCCAGTCTTCTGCCATCTCAAGGAAAGGTCGGTTGCCTTCTGGCCCGTATGGGTTCCAGCATTTGGCATTGGGTTCAAATCCGCCAATCACCAATTTTCCGGCATCGCCCTTGATATAGATGCCTCGATCCAGATCGCGGATCACTGGGAAAGGGTCGGGCAGATCGGGGAAGGGTTCGGTCACAACGTACATATGCTCAACCGCTTGGAGCGGTAGCGCGACCCCGGCAGTCGCAGCCAGCTCTCGCGACCAGGCTCCTGTCGCGATGACCACCTGGTCCGCTTCCATAGTGGTGCCGTCAGCAAATGCCACGCCCTTTGCTTTCCTGTTTTCGGTGATCAGTCTTTCGACCTCGACGCCTTCACGGATCGTTACACCGAGGGTTTTGGCGGCACGAGCATAGGCCATACATAGGTCGACCGGGTTCACATTGGCGTCTTCCGGCACATGCAATGCGCCGACATGTTTTGAAAGATCGAGCGCGGGCAGCGGAACATCGCGCGCAGCGATCACCGCTGGCGTTAACCCTTGCGTCGCGCCGAGGTCAGCAATCCGGTGAAATTCGTCCATGCGCGCCGGTTCGCGCGCCAGCCAATAACCCCCGGTGCGTCGATATCCGGTGGACATGCCTGTCTCTTGCTCCAGCGCCGGAAAGACCTCAAGCGCGGCAGAGGCAAGTACCGTCATATTGGGCGTCGCGCGCAAAGGGCCAACAATCCCCGCCGCATGCCAGGAGGTGCCCGACGTCAACTGGTTGCGCTCCAGCAACGTGACATCATCTGCGCCGCGTTTCCCAAGATGATAGGCTACGCTAAGGCCAATTGCGCCGCCGCCAATGATCAAAATGCGGCTCATGCAAACCCCTGTTGACGCAAGCTTTTCAGCACCACTAGGCTAACCACATGACTATACATGCTTTGTGGTGCCACCCACGCTCGGTTTCGACGGCGTTTGAACGGATCATGCGCGAGCGTGGTGATCTGTCGGTCCTGCACGAACCGTTCATGTACCACCACTACCTTACGACCAAGGATCGGCTTTTTCCGGGTTTCACTCCGGAACCGGGACATCCGGTGACCTACGATGAAATCCGCGCCATGATCCGCAAGACCGCGCAGGGTGGTCTGGTTTTCTTCAAGGACATGGCGTACTACGTCGCCGACAGACTGCCCCGCGATGCAGGGTTTGCGGGCGAAATGACCCACGCCTTTTTGGTGCGCAATCCCATCGAAGCCGCGCTTTCCTACGCAAAGCGCGATCCTGAGTTTACGCAGTTGGAGTTGGGGCATGAGGCGCAATGCAGGCTTTACAGCGCGTTGACCGAGCTGGGCCATAGCCCGTTGGTGATTACTGCAGATCAGTTGCGCAATGATCCGCAGACCACGTTGCGCCGCTACTGGGCACATGTGGGGCTTACGTTTCTGGACCATGCGTTCACGTGGAACGATGCTGTGCCGGATGGATGGGGTTCGGTTCAAAGCTGGCATACCGAAGTGCTGCAAAGCGGGGCGATCAAGGCGCCTGAAGCGGTCGACTTCCAAGCAGAGCTTCACCAGCTCGGAGAACCCTATACCGACATAGCTGCGCATCACGTACCGTTCTACGAGCGGATGTGTGAGATTGCAGAAAGCCAGGCCCATCAGAAGTATTCCTGATCTGGTTTTTCGGCTTTGCGGGCGGCGATGTAGTCCTTGAGAGCTGCATCAATGTCTCGGTCGAGGCCAGGGTCCTCATACCCTGCTAGTCGTTCCTTCCAAATGACGTTGGCCCGCACGGCCGCATCCTGTTCACCTGCCGCGTGCCATTGCTCGAACGAGTTATCGTCGGGTGTCCACGGGCGAAAGAGCGCAGTCATGAAGTTGGCTCGCGTATGTTCAGACCCAAGGAAATGTTGCCCCGGCCCTGTTGTGGCAATAGCCTCCATCGCCTGAGCATTTTCGCTCATATCGATCCCGTCAAAAAAGCGTCCGATCTTGCCGCACAGATCATGATCAATCACGGTTTTTTCGAACGAGGTCACCAACCCCCCTTCGAGCCAGCCGGTCGCATGGTTGATCAAGTTGGCACCGGCAAACATCGACATCATCAGACCCCACGCGGCCTCTTGCTGGCTTTGTGCATCGGACAGTTTGGACGAACTTAGTGTGCCAACAGTGTGCAGGGGCACCCCGAGCCTGCGCGCAAGTTGCCCCGCGGCGAGAACCATCAACCCGGCCTCAGGTGTGCCAAAAGTTGGCGCGCCGGATTTCATCGACATGGTCGAGGCGAAGCTGCCCATCAGACAAGGCGCGCCGGGGTTCACCAGTTGGGTTAACGTCATTGTCGCCATGGATTCGGCCAGCACTTGCGCAAGCGTGCCGGCCACGGTTGCGGGTGACATCGCCCCAGTCAGCACCCAGGGCGTGCAGGCGACGGGCTGGCCCGCGCGGGCATAGGTTTTCAGCGCGCCAGACATATGGCTGTCCATCACCAAAGGCGCATTGGTGTTAGACACGCAGTATAACGCGGGCTTCTCTGAGATGTCGCCAAAAACAATGCGCGCCATGTCAATTGCATGACCTGCCCGTTCAGCGCCGATAAAGGCCCCCATAAACGCGCGGTCAGAGTGGCGGATATGAGCGTAGAGCATATCCAGATGGCGCTTGTTGGCGGGCAGATCAACAGGTTCACAAACCACACCGCCCGAATGATGCAGCCATGGCAGCGTGTGGTGTAGCTTTACCAGATTGTTGAAGTCTTCATGGCTCGCATAACGCCGGCCGCGATCCAGATCATGCACAAAAGGCGGACCCCAGGACGGGCACAAAACCGTCGCATCGCCGCCAAGCTGGACAGTGTTTTTGGGGTTGCGGGCATGCTGTATGAACTGGCTTGGCGCGGTTGCCATGATGGTCCGGCGGCAAAAGCCGGGCGCGAACCGTACCCGTGTGCCGTCTACATCGCACCCTGCATCCGCAAAAATCAGGAGGATCTCAGGATCGTCTTGAAATTCCATACCCGTCTCAGAAAGGATGGTGTCGGCATTTGCCTCAATCTGCTCAAGCCCGGCATCGCTGAGGACACCGAAGGTTGAAAGCTTGCGCAAAATGAATGGCGCACGCGCGTCGTTCGGTGAGCGTTGCTTTGCCGTTTTTTTGCGGCGAGAGGTGCGTATGCGAGACATGTGATAACGATGCCGCAGCGATTGACCAAACCCAAGAAAATCTAAATAGTATTAGAAATTCTTATACTAAGGATGAGCCGTGCTTGATCGCTATAAAATGTCACCCAGTCTTATGCGCTCGCTTGAGGTGTTCCTTGCGGTAGCAGAAACAGGTCAAATGCGGGCTGGAGCGAGCCTGCTGAGTCTGTCACAACCCGCCGCATCTCAGCACATTTCCGCGTTGGAAAAGGCGTTCGGCACGACGCTACTGGACCGCAGCACGCGACCCGCAAAACTGACATACGCTGGTGCACGACTGCACGGCAAAGCGCAAAAGATACTTGATGCTTTGTCGGATATGGAAACCGAGTTGCGCCATGTCGGTGGCCAGTCCCTGACGCTGCTAAGGGTGGGCATTCAAGCCTCCGTTGCAACAACCCTTACACCGCCATTGATCGATCTTGCGCAAAAGATGTTCAACGTCGAAGATATCACATTGCACGCCGGGCAAAGCGGTAACCATGAGCATCTCTTGCGCACCAAGCAGGCGGACCTGGCAATTACATCAAACCCTTTTTTGGACATGGACGGGCTAGAACGGCATCACATTTTGACCGAAAAATACCTCTTGGTTCTTCCTGAAGCATACAACGGACCAACTGAAAGCCTGGAAGCAATCCAGACAAGGCTGCCTCTTGTACGTTTCGGGGATACGACCAATGCAGGACGCCAGATTGCCCAACACCTGCGACGACTGCGCTTCGAGCCTGACAAAGTCATACAGGCAGATCGCTCCAGCATGGTGACTTCCTGCGTTTCGACAGGACAGGGTTTTAGCCTTTTGACCCCGACGCTGTTGATCGATGGTCTCGTTGAAAACATGGCTTTGCGATTGCAAGAATTGCCTGTTTCGGGTTTGTCGCGCACGTTGACGGTCGTTGCGAGGAAAGAGGAGTTGCAAGGCTTGCCAGCGGCCGTAGCGGAGTTGTGCAAACAAAGGCTAGCAGAGCGAATAACTCTCCACATGGGTAATATCGGAGTTAACAGTGTGGAGCTCGAGCGGTCTAGTAGCTCAGTCTATAGTTGAATAGCGGTTGGCTAAATCGCCTGACTTCCAGACAAAATAACAGAAGCAGACATTCCGTCCGCAAAGTTGGAGATGGGGTTGTCCGAATTGCGGTCGTTTTCGGCGACTTGCTTGTACGTCCACTTTGCGGACAATTGCTGCCATTCGCTGTTTTGGACCCAGCAGGAGCGAAGGCCCAAACCGGACCAAGATGCGCGTGAACGGCGTAAGCCGACCTACACAGGGCTCATTAGGGGCCGCCTGATGTTTCTGCGTATTCGTTAAGCACGTCCCAGACAATTTCTTGCATCCATGCCGCCTGCACCTTGTCCGGCCCGCCCTGCGTCAGCATCGTTGGCGGCAAGCCACGCGGATCGCCGTCGTAGATCACCGCGAAATGTGCCAGTGCGATGAGATAGTTACCCATCTTGTTGGGGTGAATGCTATCTGAAAAAAGGTCGTGAATATCATTGAGCCCCGGGGCTGTGCCTGATGCAATTTCGTCATAAGCGCGAGCCATAATCAGAGGGCCAGGGATCATGTCCATTTCAGGCATCCCATCGGGCCGGTTTGCGTTGACGTGATCAAGAATGCTTTGCCACCGCACCATCTCCAGCGGCAGTCGTTCGCGAAATGTCAAATGACCTTCAGGGTCGTTGTGGCGATTTTCAAAACCCGAACCGCTTTCGATATCGACCCAGCTTGCATAGAGCACAGACCGAGCGCCATCACCATTCGCGCCATGCTCCCACGCATGGCTCGCCCAATGCAAAGCCCAGTGTTTGCTGTCATGATGGTCCATTGTGTTTGTCAGTGCGACACGTTCGGTGATTGCTAGAACGTCGTAACGGGCCATCACCTCAGGCTGACGGATATCCGGGTTACTCGCATTTTCCCATCGCCACTCCATCGGACTGCCCGGAATTGTAGCCTTGTCCAGTTTGCCGCCACGCATACTGGTTACACGTACCATGATCTCAAGCGGACCGATGACGCCATCGGTGAGGCTATGACCTGATTGTACGACGCGTAGCGCCGGTAGCCGCTCAGAGGCCGCAGCGCCAATCCCGAACGCCATACTTGCAAAGCTTGCCAGCACTAGTGCCTTGACCCGGTTGCTTCGATGTAAATTCATGTCAATCCTGAAAGGTTATTCCTAGGAGTGTACAAAATATAAGGCTGTGTGCACAAACGCGTTAGGCTCTGAGCGCATCACAAGTGAGAGTCTTGAGGGTTTTCGGATCAAAATCATGCGGCCTGACTGCGTGAGTGCGCGGGCTCAAATTGGCCATTTCTGACAACTTTCGAAATGTGTAAAGTTGGCCTAGTTTTTGCTGTCCCTGCTTAGGTGCATCTAGCTAACCAAGGTTGGCTTGAAGAGTATAGCAGCTGCCAAAACACTGCGACTAGCCGACGTAGGCTCATTTCGCTGCGAAAGACCGCTTTTCTGCCTTTAACAGACAATGCTGCGTCTTAGCCTGATGTCTGCTTTGAGCCCTAAGCGGCCATTGCAGAACCTCGATCTAACTTCCGCTTGTCGGCAAGGAGGCAGAGACCACTGTATGACCTCTGCCTCATCACTTCATCTATTGAAGAACTCTGCTACAGCGTCCGTCGACGCCTTTACTGCCTCGGGCTTGTAGTAGAAGTCCACATGAGAGAACTCATCAAACGCCAACTCCTCATGTTCATTCGTCAGCTTCGCGACAAACTGCGTGGAGCACGGCGCTGTAAAGGCCGTGCTGCTGTAGATGGTTAGGGACGGCTGCACGATCTTATCGGCATAAGCCTCTCCAATGGAAATCAGAGACTGCATGCCCTGATCGCCGATATGCATGTTGGTATAGGTCGGAACCGCAACCGGGCCTTTGACTCCATCGCGTCCGTAGTAGTCATAGGATTCTCCGGCCATCGGGTTGACACCCGATCCAACAAATTCTTCTCGGGTTTGCTCATCATTTAGCCCAAATGGTTCGACATAATCCGGCTCGCCGGTTTCATACATCTTCTGCATCGAGGCGTTCGAGGCCGCGATTTGCTGATTGACCATATCGCGGTCGGTCCATTGAAAACCATCAGCCGCCATCATGCCCGACACCATGGCGATCTTCTTGATGCGATGATCGGTCACGGCGGCGGATGCGATGATCGAGCCGCGTTGGCAAACACCCAGACCGTAAATCTCGTCAACGAACGGTAGAGTGCCGAGGTAAGACACGGCGTCCCAGGTGTTTTCGATCAGCCGGAACATGTAGCGGGATTGCTTGTACTCTCCGGGCAGCGCAGGGGACGAGCCCATGCCGAGGTAATCGAAACCGAGGTAGATGAAACCCCGCGCGGCCATTTCCGGCCCGTAAGTAGCCGGGATCTGATCTTTGACCTGCGGGAACGGGCTGGCCCCCACGATGGCCTTGTAGGTCTTGGTCTCATCAAAGCCTTCGGGCAGGTAGAGATCGCCCGCCAAATCCACGCCAAAGGATTTGAAGGTGACTTCGTTTTTGCCCGCTGTGAGATTTTGAGTTGTCATGGTCTTGGTCCTTTCGGGATCAGGTAGCATTGCGCCTTGCTAAAGTAAATCGTTGAGTTTACTTATGGTGAGGCAAGTGTTTTTGTAAACACTTCTTTTTACTTTTTGAGGTAGAAATCTTGAAACGTACTGAAAAAAAACGAAAAGATATCATCGATGCGGCCATCGATGAGTTCAAAGAGCAGGGGTTTCTGGGGGCAAAGACCACTTCAATCGCCAAAAAAGCGAACGTATCGAGTCGCACGCTCTACAATCACTTCGAGAGCAAGGAGGCTCTCTTTGAGGCGATCTCACAGATCATGCTGGAGCAGAACCGGAGCATGGAGCCAGTGCCTTATGATCCGGATCGAGAATTCGTTGAGCAACTGAAGAACGCCTTGTGGCGCTACATTGGGGTGATCACCGATGAGACCGCCATCGGATTGAACCGGATGGTCATCTCAGAATTGATCCGTGACCTTGACCGTTCCCGGCAATTCTTCACTGAAACAGCAACACATGATTACCCAATAACGAGGCTGATCAGCGAAGCCATGGATGCAGGCGTGATCCGAAAGGCTGATCCGGTTCTTGCGACCAACCAACTTCTGGCGCTTGTAAAAAACTTCTTCTTCTGGCCAGAGTTCTTCCTTGGCGAGAACCCAACGCCGAAAGACGTACTGGACGATTGTGTCGCGATGTTCCTAAAGCACTACAAAGCGGACGTTTAAACGGCCATCACGAAGAGCAGGAAAGTCCGCAGGACTGACGTTCGGCATAAGCTAAGGGAATATCGGCTTTGCCTTCTTCCTTGAATACTCGATAACGGTGCGGGTTGAGCAAATTCGCAACCAGCCTTGTGCAAAGAAGACAGATTCTAGCCCGCACGGGCGAGCCTTACGCCCCGCCCTTTGCTAGGATGTCCCGCTTCCAAAGAGGTTGCAGGTTGCTGTAACCGCAAAGTTCGATGAGGTGCTCCAAAGACCGAGCAGCCGAAAGAGGGGTAATGTGGTCGACCTCGCATTGACCATACCGATCCCATGTCATGCCATCCAAAAACTGGAAGTCTATGTGCCGTGTTAATGTGTCCTTGGAGCAGCCAACCGAATTGGTCGGTTTCGCTCAACCCTTTGGAACTTGTCCCGACCGATATAGCGCCGACCTAAACATTCGGTACGACGGAACGGTTGCCCGACATCTCCGATCCCGCTCTACTGTTTTTTCGGCATTAAACTGCACGCATTGGCGATTGCTGACGTACCGTTCGAGCTAGCGCATCTGGAGACTGCGACCACCCTACATTGTATCAAGGCGATCTAAGCAAGTTCTACGGCGGCCAGCTTTGCCATGATGTCATCGGTCTGTAGGTGGGTATAACGCATCAACATCCGCAAATCCCGATGCCCGCTGATCATTTGGACCTGCGCCAGCGACGATCCACTTTCCATAAAGCGTGACACCGCCTCGTGCCGAAGATCATGAAATGTCAGGTCAACCACACCTGCCCCTTGCCTGAGACGTTCAAAGACTAATCGCACAGAGTTACCAGACAGGGGCAAACACCGGTCGTCTCTGCTTGGCAGGTCCATCAATACGGATATGGCATTTGGGCTGAGGCTGTTTTACGATTGTTGCCATGGCCCATATCTCCTGTGTTGGAGACATCTTTTCCGTTTAAGTGCGGCGGACACAGTTTCCCGAGCAGCACAGCAGCAAGTGTTTTTCGCGTAAGACCTTGATCCATTGTGGGGAAAGGATGGTGGGTGATGAGAGACTCGAACTCCCGACATCTTCGGTGTAAACGAAGCGCTCTACCAACTGAGCTAATCACCCGTGAGGGCTCATGTAGCTAAGCCCGTGCGTGGGTGCAAGAGGGTATGGCACAATTTCTTTTGCAAAATTGCGCAAGGTTTCAGATCAGCGTTTAGGCAACTGGGCGCGGTTACCAATCGAGCAAACTCGTGTGTCATATCGTGGTTGAATAGCGAAATGCGAATATCGCTGTTCAGACGAGGCGGATCAGACACGTTGTTTAGCGATTGAGCGCTCTACCTCGGGAGTTTTCGGTTTTAGAGAAGCGTGACAGCATATTGATCTTGGGTTGGGCGATTCTCGTTTTCCACCGAATTCTGAGTTCAATATGGGCCGTAGCTTTGGTTGTAAGGCCAAAGGGCCTTGCCTGCCACGTGTTGCCTCCGATATGCCCAGAGGGATTGCAACCCTCTGATCCGGAGGCAAAGAATGACGGGCGCCTGTCGCTGTCTGATCGCAGCTTTGGCCTTCTGCGCGATACTCGCTGCCCCGGTTCGGGCCGAGGGCGTGCTGGTTTTTGCCGCCGCCAGCCTCAAGACCGCACTGGACGTGATTGCCAGAAGTTATGAGGCTGAGACCGGGCAAGAGGTGACGGTGTCTTACGCGGCCTCCTCGGTGCTGGCACGGCAGATACAAGCGGGGGCGCCCGCCGATCTGTTCATTTCCGCCAACGAGGATTGGATGGACGTGCTGCAGGATCAGGGCCTGATCGATACCGCTTCACGTATTGAGTTGCTGGGTAACGGGCTGGTTTTGGTTGGTGCGCCGGGGGCTGAAACGGCCGAGATAGAGGCGGGGTTTGACCTGAGCACCCGTCTAGGCAGTGGGTATCTGGCCATGGCTTTGGTCGATGCGGTGCCTGCGGGCATCTATGGCAAGGCCGCGTTACAGGGTCTGGGACTTTGGGGCGATGTTCGGGACCAGATCGCCCAGACGGACAATGTACGCGCCGCGCTGGCGCTGGTTGCGACGGGGGCGGCGCCTTTGGGCATTGTCTATCGCTCGGACGCTGTGGCTGATGAGCGGGTCGGTGTCATCGGTGTCATCCCGGCAGATATCCACCCGAAAATTGTGTATCCAGCAGCCCTGACTTCTACTGCAGAACCTACGGCGCACGCGCTTTTGACCTATTTGCAAGGCAATTCCGCACGGGCCGAATTTGTGAGGCAGGGGTTCTCCCTGCCCGAAGGATAATACGATGGGATGGTTGGGCCCGGCAGAGATGGAGGCATTGCGCCTGTCGCTGCGCGTATCGTTCTGGGCAACGCTGATCACGTTGCCCTTTGGGATTTTCATTGCCTATGCGCTTGCGCGCTGGCGGTTTCCGGGGCGCCAGTTGCTGAATGGTCTGGTTCACCTGCCTCTGATACTGCCGCCGGTGGTAACCGGCTATCTGCTGCTGCTGACCTTTGGGATTCAGGGGCCGTTGGGCGCGCCTTTGGCCGAGCTTGGGATCGTTTTTGCATTCCGATGGACTGGCGCTGCGCTGGCTGCCGGGATCATGGCTTTTCCGCTGATGGTGCGCGCGATCCGGCTGTCGATCGAGGTGGTAGACCCAAAACTGGAACAGGCAGGCGCCACTTTGGGGGCCTCGCGTCTGCTGGTCTTTGGAACGGTGACGCTGCCGATGATCCTGCCTGGGGTCATTGCGGGCGCGATTCTGGCGTTTGCCAAGGCGATGGGAGAGTTCGGGGCCACGATTACCTTTGTTTCGAACATACCCGGTCAGACGCAGACGCTGCCCTCGGCAGTCTATGCGTTTTTGCAGGTTCCAGGGGGTGAGGCGGCGGCGACGCGGCTGGTGATCATCTCGATCATCATCGCCATGGGCGCGCTTTTGCTGTCAGAATATGTGGGCCGTCGTGTGGCCAAACGCGTGGCCGGATCATGAGCCTGTCCGTCCGCCTGCAACACCAGCTGCCCGGGATGAAGCTGGACCTCGATTTCGACGCACCTTCCGGTGTAACGGTTCTGTTTGGGCGTTCTGGTTCGGGAAAGACGACGGTAGTGAATGCAGTCGCTGGGCTACTGAGACCCGAGGCCGGGCGGGTCGCGGTCGGCGATTGGGTGTTGTTCGACACGGGTCGTGGGGCATGGCTGCCGCCGCATCGGCGGCGTCTGGGCTATATCTTTCAGGAAGGCCGTCTGTTCCCGCATATGACCGTGCGCCAGAACCTGAATTATGGTCGCTGGTTTGCACCGCGCGGGGCACGACGCGAAAACCCGGACCGGGTGATCGAGATGTTGGGTGTTGGCCATTTGCTGGACCGCCGCCCAGCGATGCTATCGGGGGGTGAGAAACAGCGCGTCGCCATTGGCCGCGCCCTGCTGGCCAGCCCGCGACTGATTCTGGCGGATGAACCTTTGGCCGCGCTCGACGACGCGCGAAAGGCCGAAATCCTGCCCTATTTCGAACGGTTGCGGGACGAGGTATCAGTCCCGATACTCTATGTGACCCATTCGGCGGCCGAGGTTGCCCGGCTTGCAACGTCCGTGGTTGCGCTGCAGGACGGGCGTGTCGTGCGGCATGGTCCCGCGTCCGATGTTCTGTCGGACCCATCTGTGGCCCCTGCAGGCGTGCGCGCGGTGGGGGCCGTTTTGCGGGTCCGTGTTACGGCGCATCACGACGATGGCCTGTCCGAACTTGATGCCGGCGGCGCACGTCTTTACCTGCCTCGGATTGCCCATCAAATCGGCGAAGAGCTGCGTATTCGTATTCCGGCGCAAGAGGTGATCCTGTCCAATAAACCACCCGAGGGCCTTTCAGCCTTGAATGTGTTGTCGGGGCAGGTCGAGGCGATCCGGGCAGGCGAGGGGCCCGGTGCAATCGTGTCGGTCAAAACAACTGCGGGTGTTGTGCTGGCGCGCGTGACCCGACGCTCGGTCGCGGCGCTGGGTTTGCAGCAGGGCAGTACATGCTATGCGGTGATCAAGACCGTCGCGCTGGCTCCGCAGGATGTCGGGGGGCGGGTTGTCTAGGACCTAGGCAAGCGCACGCGCCTCATGTTCGCGCAGGATCAGCCGCGCAGCAAGGCCGAAGCCGATATGTTCGTCCGAGGCGCGCTCGGGGAATATCTCGGCGAGTTCCTGCAGCGCGTCAGAAGACAGCGTGTGGAGTGTTTCTTCACCCAGAAACAGGCTTTCGGCCTGAGCCCCTTCGGCAATTAAAATCTCGTGCCTGTCCAGCAGGATATGCAGGTATTCGACCGGCTCATCACCGGTATCAATATCTATTCCCGGCCACGAGCACAGATGTTTGGCGGCGACCAACACTTCGGGCGCGCCGAACAGCATCTCGACCTTGGGGCCACGGATCAGGAGGCGATGCTGTTGAGACACCAGCAAATCGCGGGATGGAACACCGGTTCCCAGACTGCCTGCGGTCACACGCACCGGGCGCATCGCAGGATTTGCGCGCAACCGCTCGGGCGACATGGTGCTGCTTTCGATCCAGCGGATCGGCTGTATTCCGTGATCGGCAGTTAACACGTCGTCATCCACGCGCAGGGTCTCAATGGCGCGCTGGCCTTCCGCCGTTTCAATCAGAGTGCCTGCGGTAAAGCAAACGCCTTCGATAGTGATATCAATGATCTGGGTCTGGGTTCCACTGAAGGTGAAGAAACCATTGGCGAAATTGGCGGTGACCGTCACCTCGAACGAGTCCAATTGGATTTCTCCGTCATCGAGGCTATCGAAGAAGGCCGGGTCGACGGTATAGGTCCACGTACCGTTCGCATCGATTGAGGCGGTGCCGAAATCCGGTTGATCGGAGATTGCCCAGGTGGCCCCGGTGAAGGTCCCGAAATCCGATGTTGCGGTGACATCGAGGTCACCCGAGGCGACATTCGGAGGAAAGCCGGTCACGTCGCCCGTGATATCGCCCGATATGGTTACAACCGAAGTCATCCGTTTTCCTGCTCGAGCGTTCTGGCAAATTCGGCATCGCGGTAAAGGCGCATATGCACCTGTTGCTGGTCATCGCGTGTCCATTCGACGATACGTTTTGTGGATAGGTCGCTGCTGAGACGATTGGTGCGCACGCGTGGGTGCGGGATGTCCCGTTTCAGCATGTCGACGATCTGACGAGTTTGGCCGAAGGGTGCCACCATATCGATGATCCAGAAGGATGAGCCACTGGCGAAATCGACATCTCTCAGCGGCTCTTCCTTCACCGCATAGCGATATTCGGCTTCAGGGCTGAGACCGGCAAATGTCACGAATCCGCGCGGAAAGCCGTTTTGGCGGAAGATGTGATACTGGCCCAATCTCAGCGGCGTTTCGAACGCATAGAGAACCTGCGCCAAACTGCGGTTACGATGCGTTTTGGTCAGGGCAGCCAGATAAAATAACGCACCGAAGTCGGCGTATTTTTCACCGGAAAGATCGAACCAGTCTTTGGGAAATGACTTTTCCACGGGCCACTCTGGAAACTGCTGATGCAGAGATCATAGCGCACCACATATTCAAAGAAAGAATTTTCACTCAAGCTGATGTGTTACGGGTTGAGTTAGACCTGAGGCCCGGTTTGACTATATTGATTCGTATAGGCTGGTTGGTCCCACGTCGTCTCAGCCGTGATCGCGTTTTTCATAGGGTGTTTTATATGCGTTTTCTTACATGCCTCTCTTTGACAGCCATCATACTGGCCCCCACCATTGCGCAGTCTCAGGGCGTTGGTTTTGGCTATAAACTAAGACCGCAGTTCAGAACCCAGATCACGCCGCTTAAGGATGGAACCTACGAAGTGAAGCCTGTCGGTGGATCCTCGGCCGCGGTCACCTATTGGTGTGGAATTGGTGATTATGCAGTTCGCACTTTGGGAGTTTCAAACTCGCAGCGGATTTATGTTTTCAAAGCTTACGAGAAAGGTGTTCGCACAGTGCAGTTTTCGCTAACTCCACCGCCCGGCGCGGATACCAATCCGGGATATTCTTTGACCGTCAACAGGGTGGGTGAGAACCTTTCCGCCGCTTCGGCGCAAAACTACTGCTTTGATAATTCCATCGATATGGGGTTTTAGCGGTCAGACCCACTTGGCCAAGGGCGGCAGACTCATCAGAACAGCATCGGGGTCGTGCCCGGTTTCCAGACCAAACTTGGTGCCCCGGTCATAGACCAGATTGTATTCGGCATAGAGCCCACGATGCACCAGCTGGGTGTTTTTGTCCGCGTCGTCAAAGCTTTGCACCCGGCGTTTTTCGACCAGAGGCAGAAAGGCGGGCAGGAAGGCGCGACCGATGTCCTGCGTCAGCGCAAAATCCGCCTGCCAGTCGCCGGTGCAATAGTCATCCATGAAGATCCCGCCGACACCCCGAGCGCGCTTTCGGTGGGGGATATAAAAATACTCGTCAGCCCAATCTTTGAGGCGCGGGTAGTGGCCGGGTCCGTGCGGGTCGAGATGCGCTTTTTGGGTGGCGTGGAAATGGGCGGTGTCGTCGTCATATTCGATGCAGGGATTCAGGTCGGAGCCGCCGCCGAACCACCAGGCGTGCGGGGTCCAGAACATCCGGGTGTTCATATGGACCGCAGGCACATGCGGGTTCTGCATATGGGCCACAAGGCTGATGCCCGAAGCCCAGAACCGAGGGTCGTCCTTCATCCCCGGAATACCCTTGCGCGCGGCCATCGCGTTTTGCGCGCGCTCACCCAGCGTACCAAAGACGGTTGAGACATTGACGCCCACCTTCTCGAACACGCGGCCCCCGCGCATCACCGACATCAGCCCGCCGCCCGCGTCGGAGCCATCGTCAGACTGCCGTTTAGTTTCTTTGACTTCGAACCTTCCCGGCTGAGAATCCGAGAAGGGGCCTGAGGTGTGGCTATCTTCCAACGCTTCTAAGGCGGTTACGATGTCATCTCGCAACTGGCGGAACCAGGCAGAGGCGGTGGCTTTTTCTTTATCGAACATTGGGATCAGTGGGCCGGGGCTGCGACAGGGTCCAGCAGGGTGCGGCCTCCGTCAATGGTTAGAATTTGGCCTGTCATGAAGCCCGCAGCGTCCGACGCGAGAAATTGCGCGGTTTCGACCAGTTCGTTCGGAGCGGCAATCCGGGAAAGCGGAGTATGTTTTTCGATGTCGTCCCGGAAATCTCGGTTTTCTTTCAGCGTTGACTGCAATGAAGCGCTCATGACCGATCCTAGTGCGATGGAGTTTACGCGAATGCGGCTGGGCGCAAGTGCAACCGCCAACGAACGGGTCATCTGATCCAGCGCAGCGGTCGAAACGGAATAGGCCATCAGATCGGGATGGGTGCGGCGTGCGGCAATCGAGGACAGGTTTATGATCGACCCGGCAGGGTTCTCATCGTCTCCATCAGCCTGTTTGATAAATCGCTTAGCCACTAGTTGGCTCAGTCGCAGCGCGGGCATCAGGTTCTGGTTCAGCAATGTGCGCACGGAATCGTCATCGGTGTCCAGCGGGTCCGACGGGATCACCTGCCGCGCACCATTGATCAGGATATCAACCTGATCAAACGCATCCAGCGTGGCCGAAAGCAGATTGGCGATGGTCAACTTTTCACGCAGGTCACCGGCGAAATAACGGATGTTGCTGTCATCCGCCTGTTCGCCCAGCTCATCGGACAGGCGCTTTTCATCCATATCGGCGAACATGACATTGGCGCCTGCATCGGCAAAGTGCCGTCCGATGGCCAGTCCGATGCCGTTGGCACCCCCGGTGACGATTGCGGTCTTGCCCGCGATGGAAAAGGACATGCGAATCCTCCTGAGTTCTGGCGAAGGTTAGCGGGCCTCAGCCCCGAGGGCGAGAGGCATGGAAAACCTTGAAGCGGTTGTCTCCTGCCACTTCGTCAACACGGGCGAAAGCCTCGGCCAGCGTGGCCTCGTAAGGAAGGTGGCGATTTGCAACCATCCAGAGTTGACCGTTGCGGGTGAGGTTGCATGCAGCACTGGTGATAAAGCCCTGGCCCAATGTCGGGTCGGCGCTGCGCGAAGTATGAAAGGGCGGATTCATGATCACCATGTCCAGCGGCTCGGGCGTGCTCCATTTGGTGGCGTCGGCCCAGTGGAACTGCGCACGGGGGTCGGTGACGTTGGCGCGGGCGCAAGTAAGGGCGGTGTGTTCGGCCTCAACCAGATGCAGGCTGCGCAAGGTGTCGTCGATCAGCCTTGCGGACAGAAAGCCCCAACCTGCACCCAGATCAGCGATGCGCGTGCCGCGCTTGGTTGGCAGAGACTTCAGCAGCAGGGCCGAGGCAGGATCGATACCATCGGCGGAAAACACACCGGGCGCGGTATGGAAGCCGTCAACCATTTGGTTTTCAGGCGCAGCCCAGTCGGCAAAGGCGTCCGCATCAGACTGAAACCAGAAAATCTTGCCATGTGCCTTCGAGATTGGGCCCTCGATCGCGACCCGCTTGCGGATGTCTTTCAGCAAACTGTCGACGCCATCGGTTTTGGCCCCGTCTACCACGATGACCCCGCTGGCGCGGCTGCAGGCCTGATGGATCAGCGCCCGGGCCAGCGCCTTGGCGCGCGGTAGAAACACGACCGCATCCTGGCAAGGCGCGTCACTATTGGGCGTTGCGACAAAGCCCTGCGTGGCAAAGTGATCGTGGAATGGTTTGAACGGTTGCACCATCTGCGCCTCGCGCGGAAGGTCCGACAAATCGTGGTCCGGGGTGGGCGCCAAGACAGTCAGCGGTTGCGACAGGCTGAGCCCGCTGTTCAGGGCTAGATCAAGGCGAGAGGACATGGCCGTGCGTTATTCTTCGCGTTCCATGGTGCATTGCAGCGGGTGCTGATGCCTGCGCGCAAAATCCATGACTTGCCCGACCTTGGTCTCGGCAATCTCATGGCTGAACACGCCAACCACGGCGACACCTTTCTTGTGGACGGTCAGCATTATTTCAAACGCTTGCGCATGGGTCATGCCGAAGAACCGTTCCAGCACATGCACTACGAACTCCATCGGTGTATAATCGTCATTCAGCAACAGCACCTTATACAGCGGCGGCCGCTTGGTCTTGGGGCGCGTTTGCACCAGGACCGACGTGTCGTCGTCTTCGTCGTCCTTTTCAGACATGATCCACTGGTGTTTGCGCATTGCTGTAAGAGAATCTCGATTAACACTACGAATTGTTTCCCGGCTTATATAACGTCACGGTGGCCAGAGAAAAGAGCAACCGGACGGAAATGCGATGCGGGACAAGCTGACAACAATCGGGTTCGATGCAGACGATACCCTTTGGCATAACGAGCGTTTCTTCCAGCTGACTCAGGCATATTTTGCCGAATTGCTGGCCGATCACGCCGATCACGATCACCTGATGGAACGTCTACTTGCCGCCGAAAAGCGCAACATCCAGCACTATGGGTATGGCATCAAGGGCTTTACCCTGTCGATGATCGAGACAGCGATTGAGGTGACGGAAGATCGCGTACCGGCGCGCGTCATCCGCCAACTTGTTGAAGCGGGGCAGGAGATGCTGGCACAACCCATCGAACTGCTCCCCCATGCGCGCGAGGCCATCGAGGCGGTGGCCGAGACGCATAAGGTTCTGCTGATCACCAAGGGCGACCTGATCGACCAGGAGCGTAAGCTGGCGCAATCCGGATTGGGTGAGCTGTTCGATGGCGTCGAGATCGTGAGCGAAAAAACGGCGGCGACCTATGCGATGATTTTTGACCAGTACGGTGATGGCCCCGACGCTTCGATGATGATCGGAAACTCGATGCGTTCTGACGTGGTGGCCCCAATCGAAGCCGGGTGCTGGGGCGTGCATGTCCCGCACGGGTTGGTATGGGAGGTCGAGCAGGCCGAGGTCCCAACTTCCAACCCACGGTTCCGCGAGTTGAAGGATTTGGGTGATCTTTCAGCTTTGATTGATCAGATTTCCTGACCTGTTGCCGTTTGACATCAGTCACAAAAAATTCGATGACACGGCTTGCCTGAAATTCGGCACAATCGCCGGTATGGTGTTCGGGCGCGCATGAAACACCATATGTAGCGTGAATCTGATCGTGTATATGATCCACTCAAACGCAGCTTTCAGTTTCTTTAAACCCGTCCCTGTGTTAGCCTAAAGAATATCAAAATAAAAATTGCTGACCGGGAAAACCCGGCGGCGCGAGGCAGACAGAGGCAAAGATCGTGCAGATTCGGCGGACAGTTCCGGCCCGAATGGGCTTATTACTTATAGCATTTCTGTGGCTGCTTTCATTTGCACCACTTCAGGGCATGGCGGCCCCTTACGCGGCCATGGTGATCGACGCACGCACCGGAGAAGTGCTGCATTCCCGCAATGCCGACACGCGGTTGCATCCGGCATCTCTGACCAAGATGATGACGCTGTATATTGCGTTTGAGGCCGTGCGGAATGGTGAGATCACGTTGGACACTCAGGTGCGCATCACCAAGGCGGCAGCGGCTGAGCCGCCCTCGAAGCTGGGTTTGCGCACTGGGCAGCGAATCGCGTTTCGCTATCTGATCCGGGCGGCGGCGGTGAAATCCGCCAACGACGCGGCAACCGCGATCGGCATCGCCCTCAGCGGGTCCGAGGCGGCGTTTGCTCGTCGCATGACCCGCACCGCCAAGGCGATGGGGATGAGCCGGACCACCTTCAAGAATGCCCATGGTCTGACCGAGTCGGGGCATTTGTCGACCGCGCGGGATATGACCACGCTGGGCCGTCACCTGCTGTACGATTACCCGCAGTACTACAACTTGTTCTCGCGCCAATCGACGAATGCCGGGATCAAGACTGTACCGAACACCAACCGCCGCCTTTTGGCAGCCTATCGGGGCGCCGATGGGATCAAGACCGGCTATACCCGCGCTGCAGGGTTTAATCTGGTTGCTTCGGCCAAGCGCAAAGATGAACGTATCATCGCGACCGTCTTCGGTGGCAAATCAGGTGCATCGCGCAACGCCCGGGTGGCCGAGCTTTTGGATATGGGTTTCCGCCGTGCCCCCTCGCGTGCGCCAATCCGTAAGCCCGCCCGCCCGGCCTATGCAGGGAATGCAGGTCTGGGTAGTGCACAAGTGGTCGCCCAAGCGGGCCCGCCGAAAAAGAGCCTGCGCCCGGTGTTGCGCCCGGTGGCGAGCGAAACGGTTCAGGTCGCGGGGTCGGTCGCCGCAACGGCTGAAAAAGACAACACCCGGATTCAGGACGGTATCGCTGCTGCGATTGCAGCAGCAGACATAGCACCGTCGGATGGCGCCAAGCCTTCCGAAAACGTGGTGCTGGCCTCGGTCGAACCGGCCAAACAACCCGAGCCTGAACCCGAAGTTGTGACCCGCTTGTCCACTTCCGGCGGTCACCTTTGGGGCGTCAATGTTGGCCGCTACACCACACGGTATGAGGCCGAGAAGGTTCTGTTGAAAACTGCGCTGTCGGAAATGACCACTTTGGAAGGCACTTTGCGTAAGGTGAACCAAAGCTCGCGTGGGTTTGACGCGACATTTCAGGGTATGACCCGCGAACAGGCTGATCTGGCCTGTCGTCGGTTACAGGCGCGCAATGTCACGTGTTTCATGATCGGGCCGTCATAAGACCCGGCATTCTCTCCTGGATGGGCCTGGGCTGCGATGACCTCGCAGCCCATTTTTTATGGTAAATCAATCGAAGACGTGGCCGTGCTTGTACTGTTCATCTTGCCCGGCCGCCGCAGTTAAGGCTGCAACGTTATCCTTGGTGAAGAAACCGTCGTAGTGATGACAACGTTCGATGTATTCGGTGATCAGCAGCGTGTGTTTCGAGTGCTTTGAGAAGATCTGTTTCAGGTTCGGATCATCTTTGCATTCCCCGACCACATGGGCCAGGAACGGAACGCCCTTGTCTTTAAGAGTGTTGACCACGAAATCGACATTTTTCTCACCCGCGCCATGGTCGCCGTCCTGGATTTCAACCGCCATGTGGTGCAAGCGTCGTCCGAAATTACGCACGAAATCCTCGGTTGGCATCGGCAATTGCTCGAAAGAGTTCACGAATGAAGGCGTGTTGTTTGCAGTAAAGACTTTGGCAGGGGATTTCTTGTCGTCATCCACATTGGCATTGCGATTCACATTGGTCGACGAGTTCATGTCGAAGATGTTGTACGCCCCCCAGAAGTAATAAGGCACCATGGTCAGAAATTCGAGGATTGCGTCCTCACGTTCCCCGGCCAGAATGCGTGTCGCCAGATGGTCGATCCCCAGCATCAGTGGTGAGATATTGCTTTCGGTCCCAAAAGCGGCGGCCTGATCCAGCTTGACCTGTTCCGCATCACTCAACAGCACACGGTCACCCAGTCCCAGACTGTCTGTGTCGTTGAAATCCAGCGTGGAATAGCCGACGCGATTGCACGTGAAATCCGATGGCGTCGTAAAGCGGTATCCTTCCAGCGTGTAGAACGGATTTTCGGTGTCCCCAGAATATTCGAACCGAATATTCTGATCCTCCAGCGTTCCAGTCAGCGCCTTCAGGTCGGTGGCACCGTAAATCTCACCTACATATCGCGTCTGCGGCTTACCGCGCGCCAGCGGGTACATACGATTGATACGCGGGATGAAATCCTCGAATGTCGGGCTGAGCGGAGCCATCAGGATCAGCGCCGGATAATCGGCATGTGAATGCATCACCGAGAACTTGTGTGTCTGTCCCAAATAGCTGGCGGTGTGGCGATAGGGGGTCATCACATAAAGCTCGACCAGCGTGTCAAACAGCGCATCTGTCTCGACCTGAATGACAATGGCCCGCATCGCACCGATCTGATCAGCAATGCCCGAGCTGACGCGGCGCTCGTAAATCCTGGGAAGATATTCGGTGAAGAAGTCCGAGTTCTTCTTGTCGCCCCTTGGCTGGTAGGACATCAGATCAAAAGACATAGGCTAACCTCCTTGCGGCGCGTTGCTTGGATTTGTGGTAGTCAGATCATGCACTTGCCATGCATGCTAGGCGCTAAGGCCTGCATGGGCAACAGTTTGGAGATGGGGTGCCAAAGTTACGTTGTTGTAACTAACGGATGAATTTTGTGACCTCGACTCCGCCCGCGATCAGGTTCTCGCGCACCGAGTGCGCGATCTGAACTGCCGTCGGGCCATCACCATGCAGGCAGATCGTATCGATTGAGGTCTCAAGGCGTTTGCCGGATTCGGTGATGATGGCACCTTCCTTCACCATTTCCAGAATACGTGGTCCGGCCAGTGCAGGGTCGTGGATCACGGCTCCCGGCAGTGACCGATCCACCAAGGTGCCATCGTCATTATAGGCACGGTCGGCAAAAATCTCGCCTACCCATTTGCAGCCCAGCTCGCGCACCGCTTCTTCTTGTTTGGTGACCGCCAGCACCATGATGATGATGTCCGGGTCCAAGTCCAATGCACCCTGATAACAGGCCCGCGCCATATCGATATCGACCGAACACATGTTGGCCAGCGCCCCGTGCAATTTCAGATGCCGTACTTCGGTGCCCAACGCCTTGGCCATACCGATTGCCGATCCAAGCTGATAACGCACCAGATTGCGCAAACTGTCATGGGGCACTTTCATGTTTCGACGCCCGAATCCCTGCAGGTCAGGAAAACCGGGATGCGCACCGATGCCCACACCGTTCTGGGCTGCCAGAGCCATGGTCTTGGCCATCACATCCGGGTCACCCGCATGAAAGCCACAGGCGATATTGGCTGATGTGATGATCTTCAGAAGGCTTTCATCGTCACCCATCTTCCACGGGCCAAAGCTTTCGCCCATATCGGCATTCAGATCGACGCTCGGCATCGCAATAACTCCTTATTCGGTGGCAGAGATCATTCCGCTGATCAGTTGGTAGGACAGGAGGTCCGGGATGTCATGCGGATCGCGGACCAATGGTTCAACACGGGCGGGCAGGCGGGCAAGGTCGGCCTTAAATGCGGCTTGCAGCGCGATGGCTTGTTCCAGTGTTACGAATTCGAAGCGCACCTCGCCTCCCGCCGGGGTCTGTGCAGCGCGGGGCAGATCACAGGGCAGAACGGTTGCGATGCGCGGGTAACCTCCGGTGGTCTGGCACTCGGGCAGTAGGATGAAGGGCGCACCGGTGCCGGTCATCTGTATATCGCCGGGAGTTATGACTTCGGACAGTATGTTCAACTGACCCTTTGCCGCGAAGCCGTTACCGTCGCTATCCAGCTGCATGCCCATCCGGTTGGCTCGGGCACCGCGGCGGAATTTCGTTTGCGTAAACCGTGCCAGCGTCTCGTCATCGAACAGTGCGGTTTGAAAGCTGGCCACAACCCGCAACGTCCCACCCGAAAACCGATCCTCCGAACGCAGTTTCAGGCCGGTCTTGCCGGTTTCCGTCGCTGGCAGGTGATCACCCGCTTGAACAGCGCGCCCGATCCTTGCGGTCAGATGGGCCGCGCGTGAGCCCAGCGTCATGTCGGTCCCGATCCCGCCACCCAGATTCAGATACCCGTAACTGCCCTGCAGCACCGACCCGACTACCAGCCGCTGCCCAGCCTCCATCTGATGCGAGGCATTCCACAAGACGGGGCTGCCATCGATACTGGCCTGCATCGGTGCGCCGGTCAGCGCGATGGCGGTTGGTGCGGTTGCCTCAAACTCACCACCCATCCCCGCCATTTCGAGGGCGGCGCTCGTTGGGGTGTTACCAAGCAACGCGGCCCCTTCATAAAGCGCCGCTATATCTGCGGCACCCGAACACGACAGGCCTTGATCCAGATACCCGGTGCGCCCTTGATCCTGAACCGTGCAAGCTGGGCCGATGCGGTGGACGATCAGCGTCATGTCGCGATCTCCTCGCAACTCGCACCACCAGAGCCATCAGTGCAGGTTGTACGGATATCCTCAAGCTCTTCGCGCGTGACTGAGATGAACTGCATCTCATCACCGGGGTTGAGGGCAAAACTTCGCCCCATGTCCGGACGAAAGCAACGAAACGCGGTTTGTCCAACATGACGCCATCCGGTTGGGGTTGGCCCCGAGAACAGGACAAATTGAGAAATTGCCAAAACCAACGCCCCTTCAGGCACCATCGGCGTCAGCTCTTTCAGGCGTGGAATGTTGAATTCGGGTCCGAGTGGCCCGAGATAAGGTTGGCCCGGCGCAAATCCGATGGTTAAAACCCGCACACGCGATTGGCTGAGACGATCAATGGCGTCCGCTGGTGACAACCCTGCTGCCAATGCCGCGTCTTCTAGCTGTGGCGCAAGATCGGAACCGTAGACCGTCGGCACTTTCCAGAATCGTCGCCCCGCAGGCAAAGGTGCAGCGTACCAATCGCGACTGACCAGCATAGCCCGCAGCAACTCTTCGATGTCATGATGCGACAGGCTTAATGGATCAAACCTTATAAATGCAGATGCCAGCGAGGCCGAAGTCTCAAGCACGCCATCAATCTGCTGCGCCTCGACTGCGCCCCGAAACGCCAGGGCGGCGCGGTTCGACGGCTCGGACATGGTTTGCGCAAAGGTCACCAACAGACCGTCAAACCCAACGGTTCGCAGCAAGGGAAACTTAATGTCATTCGTCATATCAAGGTCACAGGCGTATCGGGTTTGCTTTGAAAAGACCTGAGCCTATCCATAGACAATGCGCAAGGCCCTGTAAGGCCAACTTGCATTGCGCCTGGCGGCGCCGATATCGGGTGCGATTCCGGGATTGGAAATGAATCGCTGATTGCCGTCGAGTCGGTATGGTCTTGTGGGTGACTGTAGTGTTCTCACTATATGTTGGGTTTGAACCAACAAGCACTGAAACCTAGGCGGTATATCTGGTGTGCTTGAAGGATGATTTTCGCCGATTTCTATGAGGTGAGTGCCGCTTAACTTTTTGAAACTATTGCTTAAAAAATGAATTTGAAGTTTTTTGCGATATTCTTGAATTTTCCACTTGCGCGTTGAATGCGTAAGGCATAGAACGCCCTTCACCGGCGCTGCTGAGGTGCTGGGACGCGGTGGAAGCTGCGGAGACGCTCGGGAGAGACTGGGGGCATCTGAGGTTTTTGATTGGG